>NC_014718.1:0-600000 GCF_000198775.1 Mycetohabitans rhizoxinica HKI 454
CCGGTTCGTACGGTCTAGCCAATCGAGCAGTGCCTGGTGGAAGGCCGGTGGATCCTGCATGTGTGCGTGTGGCCGAGATACTCAAATTCGATCAGCGTCGCGGTTGGCACGCGCCAGTTCGGGATACCGTTCAAGCCGTGCCGCCGGTTAGCCGAAGCCTTCGAGTTCGGCGCCATAAGCCGGACCGTCATCCGGGGCCATCTCCGCGCAAGCCAGCGCGGCTATCGCGATACACACCAGGTAGAGCAATGGCACGAGCGTCGCGCGCACTTTTATAGGGCAATGCCAGGCAAGCGTGGTCCGACTGCGAGTGTATGTGTATTGGTGGAGCGGCGTCCCTTTGATCGACTCACTGTATTGGTACCGGAACACCGGTGTGCCGTCTGATGGCATCGGCACTGATACTGACACCAATACCAATACTGGCACTGGCTGCCGACGCGCCTGCACGGTCTACGACATTGCGGCCGTTTTGTATTGGACTTGCGGCGGCCGGGGCGCCGGCGTCGCGATCAGATCATAGACGTCGAACACGAACCACGTAATCAGTGGCACGCGTTGCGCGCCTGACACGCACACCACCTCGTCCGAGTGCGGGAAGTCGTGCTCCAGCGATGGTGAGAACAGGGCAAGCAACGAGGCGTCGTGGCGGCAGCTCAGCCCGAGGTCGGACAGCGCCTCTGCTTCGATGTCGTGAAGGCGCCGCCATGTCAGCGGCTCGCCGCGGACCCGATATCGGCCGGCGATCGCATGCACGATTCGCCGCAAATCGGCGGCGGCGCGATCGAACGCCCGTTCCGAGAAAAATGCATCGTCCATCTTTATCTCCTTGCGTTCGTATACTGTATATTTATACAGGTATTGGCGCAAGTGGCGTTTTCCCGGAGGTGCCGCAATGCCCGGCAAACCCATGCGCCGCTCGATGCCGCAGGTGGCAGTATTCGTGGATGCGCTACGGGCGGCGTTCGGCGACGTGGAAATCGATTCAATGATTGCACGCGGCTTGGCCGGCGAGCCGGTGTTCTATGCGCAGGAGGGGGGCGAGTCGATCGGCACGCCTGTGCCATGCAGCAGTGAAGGATGGCGTGGCGCCGGCCTGGCCGCGCGTCACTATTGTCCTGATTGCAGCGGCGATTGCGTCGGTACCGCACGCCGCTGCACCAAGCCGTAGCAGCCCCGTTTTCTGTTGGTGCGACAGGCATTTAGCATGTGTATCCAATGGTTGTCCACATCGTTGCAAACAAAATTTGTGAATAAGCCGGCGTATGCTTGAACGTTGGTGGCTGCGACACCCGTCGGATGCTGAGCGGTGTCATTCAATTCAATGAGAGTTCGTCGTGAGAACGATCTTCGCTTGCCGGTCTCGGCTCGCGTGTCTGTGGCTCGTCGTGTTGTTTTTGCCGCTGCGCCACTTGCGCTTGTGCATGTCCCACTCGGTCGTCGAGCCGGCAGCTCACGAGCGCGTCTCGATCGCGCTCGATGCAATGGCGCCTGGTGTTTATGCCGTGAACTGGTGGCTGTCGCTTTGGACGGGTGCCGCACGCATGGCCGCTATTCATTCGCTGTCAGGTAGCACTATCCGTTCACCCCGAAGTAGCATGTGCCGCTTGGGTCGGTGACATCAAGCCAGCCGATGTGGCGCGACAGCGGTGCCGGCTGGCACAAGCTGCTCAAGGTCAGCTGCTCGTTGCCCGTTATTGCGCGGTGGGAAACAAATGCCGCGGGCTCAAGCACTTGCGCCGCTTGTCCCGAGGATATTCACAGGGACGTTCACAAAATCTGTGGAGAACTGCGTGCACTCGTGTTCGCACATCACGTCCGAGCGTGATGTCGTTGTCACCGTGTGGTCAGCGCCGAAGTGCATGTTGAAATAGTTTTTCTGCGTCATGCTACCCTCGCGCCATGTCCAACTCCAGACCGTTTCCTGCTTCATTGGTTAGACGGCGACGTTACTGGGCTTGCTAAGCAGTATAGCGGCGAAGATCAGGTCGGAGCGTCGACAAGCGCAATCGCCGTCGTATCTGTTCATTTCGGCATTTGCTTTTCTGCAAATCCGTAATTAATGTTGAAGTCAAATCTATTACGCGGGTTTGTAGTCGGCATCAGTCAGATGGCGCTCAACGTCTTCGAGACTGAGAAGATCATTCCAGGTCCTTATCCGACATTTTCTTACCCTATAGCGCAGTCACTGTAAGCAAATCGTCAGTAAGTCGTTAGAGTGCCGGGGGTCATCCGTCGACGGCTTATAGAAGGACAGCGTGAAAGAGCCAGCTTGCTGCTTGTGCGAAGCAGGAAAAGTCTTGTTGTGTATTCTTAGAATTATTAACTTGTTAGTTTAATAATAAATTGACGTTTTTTGAAGATATGAAATTAAAATTCACTCCCGGTCAATGTGCGGAACGTATCCGTTTATTTTCATCAAACCGCGTGCTGCGCGCGATTATGTCGTGCGCGGTCGTCTATTTCGCAGTAGATAGCACGGACGTAAATGCTACAGAAGAAAGGAAAAACAAGTTGCACGTATCGGGTTCTTCCAATTCTGAGCAACCGGCAGGGCTAAGTAAAAAGGCGCAGAAGAAGCAGAAAAAAGAGCAGGGAGCACGGCAGTCAGTTCTAGATAGGCAGGAAGCGCGGCGAAGAGCTCAAGAGGAGCAGGAAGCGAAGCGGGTAGTCGAAAAGTTGTTGCAGGATCAAAAGGAGCAGGAAGAGAAGCGGGTAGTTCAAGAGCAGCCGGAAGCGAAGCGGGTAGCTCAAGAGCAGCCGGAAGCGAAGCGGGTAGCTCAAGAGCAGCCGGAAGAGAAGCGGGTAGTTCAAGAGCAGCCGGAAGAGAAGCGGGTAGTTCAAGAGCAGCCGGAAGAGAAGCGGGTAGCTCAAGAGCAGCCGGAAGAGAAGCGGGTAGTTCAAGAGCAGCCGGAAGAGAAGCGGGTAGTTCAAGAGCAGCCGGAAGAGAAGCGGGTAGTTCAAGAGCAGCCGGAAGAGAAGCGGGTAGCTCAAGAGCAGCCGGAAGAGAAGCGGGTAGCTCAAGAGCAGCCGGAAGAGAAGCGGGTAGTTCAAGAGCAGCCGGAAGAGAAGCGGGTAGCTCAAGAGCAGCCGGAAGAGAAGCGGGTAGCTCAAGAGCAGCCGGAAGAGAAGCGGGTAGTTCAAGAGCAGCCGGAAGAGAAGCGGGTAGCTCAAGAGCAGCCGGAAGAGAAGCGGGTAGTTCAAGAGCAGCCGGAAGAGAAGCGGGTAGCCCAAGAGCAGCAGGAAGTAGGTCAACAGGAGGAAGCGTTGGCGCAGGTCCATGAGGAAGAGGCACACCAGCAAGAGGAAGCGTCGAATCAAGTAAAAGAGGAACCGGCGCAGCAAGAGAGCGCGGCCGTCGACTCGAAGCCGCGCGAGGCCGTAGCATTGATCGACGACAAGCCTTCGCCCGACGATCGTCTGCGTGAAATGATCGCTTCGTACTCTCTGCTGGAGGGCAACGTGCTTCACAGCGCCGAGCGCATGTCGGAAGACGGCACCATTGTGGTGGGTGAAGGCTTCATTAACGGACGTGCACAGCCATTCATTGCGCGTGACGATGAAGGCAAGATTGGGATTGTGGGCTTGCTCGACCTAAACGACTCGCTAAACAACGCGACCTTGTACAGTTCCGTGTTGCAATCTGCGGTGCAAACGTTTGTTCAGGATAGCATGCGTTGCAGCAACTTCGACCAATACGGCGTGTGCATCTCGGCTGGTGCGCTATACAGCCACAATGCGGGCAAAGTGAACGGTGCAAACTGGCAGGGCGAATTCAGTGCGGCATACCGAATCAACGACGACTGGATTGCCGGCTTGGGCTACCAGGCGCCGAGCTATCGCTTTGACGTAAGCAACGACACAATGCGTAACCGTGCCAGCTTGTTCGGGTTATTCGCCGAGTACGGAACCCGTACTCGCCCGGGCGTGTTTGCCCGCGTCGCGTTGGGTTACCAGCAAGGCGACTTATCCATCGACCGGTCTTACCTGACTGCCTCCGGCGTGGATCGGTCCAAAGGCGACACAACGGTTGCACAGCGCGCAGTATCGACGCAGGGTGGCTACGTGTTCGCCGTACGGAACGCCAGCATCATGCCTTACCTGGGCATTGACTATTTGCGCACAAAGCTCGGTGACTACACTGAGACGTCCGGCCAGTTCCCAGTTCGTTTCAGTGCTCGTACCGACGGGAACGTATACGGCACAGTGGGTCTGAGCAGCCACTTGCGCTTCACAGATCAAACGGTCATTTCGGCGGGCGTCAAGCATGTCCAACGATTGAGCAGGAGCAATGATCCGGTGTCGGCCAGCGTGTCAGCATTCGATCCGTTCGTGGTCGGCGCGGAGTCGACACGCCAATGGAGCGAGATTAGTGTCGGTGGCCGATTCGCGACGCCGGTGAAAGCGTCAAGCTTGGATATCGGATACCGCCGTCGCTTCGCAAGTGGTGCGGCCGTCGCGCAGGACATGGGGTCGGTGTTCTTCACGATGGGCTTCTGATCTTCACTGCGCGGACTGCTGTGGACGGCGCGTGGCGTGGGCGCGCATGAATGCACAGCGTACCTCGAAGCGCACGGCATCGACTACTTTGCCGTGCGCGTCCACCTGCTCCAGCAGATGACGGCCCGGCCGTGGTGGTCAGTCGATGCGCCTTACGGAACCGAATAGCTTGTTGTTCAGCCGTCAGAACACCGCTCCGATGGGCCGGGTGCGCATCCGAAGCCAGTGCGCGGCCGGGATATCAGGCTCCTGCACAACGATCGTATTTTCGGTAAGGTCATTTCCGAGCCGGTTTTCGGGTCGTCAATGCACGTCGAGAAGAGCAGTGAGGGAAAGTTGTCGTCGCCACAGCGCTTGCGCAGCTCCAAAGGCTTGTCAATCTTCAGTATCCCTTGACAATCGTTGCGGCCCGACGCTAGTTCGACCCTATTGTAGTCGCTGACCCGCGCGTGGGCGTTCGCGACTGGCTGGACATTTGATCCTGCTACATGGACGCGATGCACAACGGGCGTGGTTCCACCATCTGCCCGGCAACGAGCCACTCTTGGCGAAGGTTTACTTGCGGTTTGTCACGACCGTGTGATTTTATACGAGACGCGCAATGACGGTGACTCGCCCATAGGTGCCTCAACAGGCAGTCGGGAGGGCACAGTCGCGCGAATCCGGCGTGCCAGCCCGCCGGGCCGGGGTCACGTCGCGGCCTGCCTGGGGCTGTGCCGCGTGGTGGCGCGAGTGCGGCACAGGCGTGGCTCAGGCGTGCGGCGGCTGGCCGGATATCGGCTGGTGCCGGAGAGCACCGCCCGACCGGTGGAGCACCATGCGCTCGTAGAGCCGGGACACGGTTGTGCTGCCCGTCTTGACGAACAAAAACGGAAACAAGCCATGCACGAGCGCAGCGAACGCGGCCAACAGCATCGGGCCGCCAAATGAGAACGACGCTCTCATGTGTTGCAAATAGCTTTCGCCGACAGAAGCCGGGTGCCGTGTAAACGCGCCGAACAGGATTTTCATGGGCAGCGCTCGAGTCGATAGGTTTGATTCAACGAGCCGACGTGTCTCAAGCCGGCGGCCGTGTGCATGACAAAGACAATCATATAATCGAGGGCGTGAAAAAGGATTGCAAATTTGTTCGCGGTGATAGATGGAACTAGAAAAATTTTCTAACATTAACCCGTCCATGGACAAGATAGATGCCAAAATATTGTCGTTGCTGCAGCACGACGCATCCCTCGGATTGAACGACATTGCCAAGGCGGTGAACCTGTCGCCGACGCCGTGCTGGCGCCGCATACAGAAACTGCGCGAGGACGGCGTGATTCAGCGGCAAGTTGTGTTGTGCGATCCGACCAAACTTAATCTCGGATTGACCGCATTCGTGACAATCCGCGCGAGCCAGCACAACGACGGATGGACGAGCCGTTTCCTGAAGGGGGTGACGGCAATCCCGGAAATCGTGGAAATTTACCGGATGACCGGCGACGTCGATTACTTGCTGAAAGTGGTGGTGCCTGACATCGCCGGCTATGACAACGTATACAAGCGGCTGATCAAGGCCGCCGAGCTGCTCGATGTGAGCGCGAGTTTCGCGATGGAGGTGGTCAAACATACGACCGCTTTCCCGCTGGATCATGTCACTGACCGCCGCGCACGGGCCACGTCTCGACGATGATGAGCAGCTGCGCTGGGCGTGCGCCGGCATGGTGCTTACGATGTACGCGGGCTTTGCCTTCCTTGAGTTGGGCACGGTACGCAAGAAGAATTAGGTCAATGCGCTGGTCAAGTTCTTTTTTCTGCTGATATTTGCGGCGGCTATCCCGGCAATCATCTCGGGCGGTATCGTCGTATATGGCCTGATCCGCCTGTGTGTTGGCCTGTGCCTGGACGCGCAGAACGAGTTCACCGGCGCGGATCTGTCGACCCATCGGAACTCGACGCCGGAGCACGAGACCAGCTGATAGCGTGGGCCGTAGGGCATGCGTTGTCGGCGCGTTGGCGTTAATCTGGGCTTGGGACCGGGGCTGGACGTGGACGTCGGCATAAGCGCAAAACAAGGCGCGGAACGTAGGTGTAGAGTGTCAAACATGGCACTGGACGGGCATGCCATGCGGCGGCCTAGATGACGGAACAGGTGGAACTCGGCTACGCTTGCGTTCTACATGCCTACGACCCGGAGTGAAAGCCGCGATGTCCTATGACCCAAATAACCCTTTTGCACGCATCCTGCGCGGCGAGTTGCCGTGTGTCAAAGTCGCGGAGACCGGCGACGTACTGGCTTTCATGGACCTGATGCCACAGGCCAACGGCCACGTATTGGTGGTGCCGAAGGAAGCGGCGGCGAAGATTTTCGACTTGTCGGATGCGGCGGGGGCAGCGTGCGATGTTTGAACTTTCGACCTTGGGCACCTTCGTCGTGGTCGTGCTCGGCCTGTTCCTGATACCGGGGCCGGCCGTGTTGCTGGTGCTCACGCGCACGGTGCAGGGCGGGCGCAAGACCGGCGTGCTGACCGGGCTGGGTTTGGCGGCCGGCGATTTCATTCATACGGTGTTTGCCGCCGTGGGCCTATCGGCATTGTTGATGACGTCGGCGCTGGCGTTCAACATCGTCAAGCTGGTCGGCGCCGCCTACCTGCTGTACCTAGGCGTGCGCGCGCTGCGCAAAAAAACCGCTGACGGACATGCACCGGCGCCTGCAGCGGGTGAGATTTCGCCGCTGAAGGCGTTCCTTCAGGCCGTGCCGGCCGAAGTGCTGAATCCGAAGACTGCGCTGTTCTTTCTTGCCTTCCTGCCACAGTTTGTGCAGCCGGAGCGCGGCGCGACGTTTGTCCAGTTCACTGTGCTGGGACTGATTTTCGTCGCGATGAGCATGGTGTACACGACGTTGCTCGTCGTCGCGATGCGGCCATTGGCGCGCCTTGTCGCAAAGCTGCATTGGCTGCGTCGCTGGCAACAGAAGATCATCGGCGTGATCTTCATCTCGCTGGGACTGAAGGTCGCGATGCAGTAGCGATAGGGCAACGGGCCGCGCACCAATGCGATAATGTCGTCTTGCCGCTAGTTCCCTGGAGACGATTTTGACTCGCATCGATAATCCGTCGCACGATCAGGAGATGAGCGTGGCCGACACCACGCAGGACACGACCCGCATCGATGACGTGCGCATTGGCGCCGTGCGGCCGTTGATCCCGCCGGCGTTGTTGCTGGACGAGTTGCCGGCGCCGGCATCGGTGCAGCAACTCGTCGAGCACAGCCGCCTGCGCATTGCCGATGTGCTCAATGGCCGGGACGACCGGTTGATTCTGGTGGTCGGCCCATGCTCGATCCACGACCGCGATCAAGCACTCGACTATGCGCGCCGGCTCAAAGGCGCCGCTGACCGGCTGCACAAGGATTTGTTAATCGTGATGCGGGTGTACTTCGAAAAGCCGCGTACCACGGTTGGCTGGAAGGGCTATATCAACGATCCGCGGCTGGACGGCAGCTTTCGGATCAATGAGGGGCTGCGCCGCGCGCGCGAGTTACTGTTGCAAATCAACGGTCTTGGGCTTCCGACCGCCACTGAATTCCTGGACTTGCTCAGCCCGCAGTACATCGCGGACCTGGTGGCGTGGGGCGCAATCGGGGCGCGCACTACCGAGAGCCAGAGTCACCGCCAACTGGCGTCAGGCTTAAGCTGCCCGATTGGATTCAAGAACGGTACCGACGGCGGCGTGCAGGTCGCCGCGGACGCGATCGTGGCCGCCCGCGCCAGCCACGCATTTATGGGCATGACGAAGATGGGCATGGCGGCTATCTTCGAGACGCGCGGCAACGGTGACGCGCATGTGATCCTGCGCGGCGGCAAGAATGGGCCGAATTACGATGCCGCCGCCATCGAGGAGAGCTGCGCGGTGCTCAGGGCGGCGGGGCTGCGTGAGCATGTGATGGTCGATTGCTCACATGCGAATTCCGGCAAGTCACATCTGCGCCAGGCCGACGTCGCGCGGGACTTGGCCGCACAGCTGTCGCGCGGCGAGCGTCGCCTCAGCGGTGTGATGATCGAGAGCCATCTCGACGAAGGGCGCCAGGACTTGAAGCCCGGCGTGCCGCTGCGATGGGGCGTGTCAATCACCGACGCGTGCCTGGGCTGGGCGCAGACCGAGCCGGTGCTGGAGATGCTGGCTGGCGCGGTGCGGGCCCGCCGCGCAGCCGCGGCGTAGCGGTAGTTACTGAGTCGTCGATGCGTTCGTTGCTTACGATGGCTGGGCGGCTAAGCCGCGAGCGCGGTCCGGGCCGGGATGAAGTCCGCGGCTCGATTCGCCGGCGGATCGCGCCGCTCGGCGTCGTACGCGTCGAGCAATCTCATATCGCGTGTGATCCGTTCCGGTATGTGCGTGACCCGTTCAAGTATCAATGCGCGCAGCAGTGGCAGCCAGGTCGGTGTGCACGCATCGACGAAACGGCGTGACAGCGCATAGAGGTTCGTATGCAGCAGCGTATACGCGGGCAGAACGCGCGTCAGCGTGCCGTTGCGTAGGCTGCGGGACGTAATGCGACGAAGGAGTGCGTCGGTTCTGCCGCACGTCGCACGCCGCACGCCGTATGTCGCATGTCGCATGTCGCATGTCGCCGCGGGCTGTCGCACAGACCAATCGCCGCCTAGATCGAGCGTGGCCGCAGCAGATCCCCGTCAATCAGGGCCTCGTCAGATTGTTGGAGCAGAAACGCTATGTATGAAGAACGCATTCGATGCGCGAGCCTGCGCAACCGCCTCATTTCCGCACGCGACGCGGCGGCCCTGATTCACGATGGAATGCGCGTGGGCACCAGCGGCTTCACGCGAGCCGGCGATCCCAAGGCGGTGTTGCTCGCGCTGGCCGAGCGCGCCCGCACCGAGCCGACGAGGCCTCGCATTACGTTGATGACGGGCGCCTCGCTTGGTCACGACAACGACAAGGCACTGAGCGAGGCCGGCATGTTGGCGCGCCGCCTGCCGTTCCAGGCCGACCCGACGTTGCGGCGCGAGATTAATTCAGGACGCACATTGTTTGTTGACCAGCATCTGTCCGAGACGGTCGAGATGCTGCGGGCCGATTTGCTCGGCCAGTTGGACGTGGCCATTATTGAGGCCACCGGCATTACCGAGTCCGGGGGCATCGTACCCAGCACGTCTGTTGGCAATTCCGCTAGCTTTGCCATCCTGGCCAAACGGGTGATCATCGAGTTGAACTTAGCCCAGCCGCTGGAGCTAGAAGGCTTGCATGACATCTGGATTCCGGCTCGCCGGCCCGACCGCGCTCCAGTGCCAATCGCCGGCCCGCGTGACCGGATCGGCACGACCACGATCGATATCCCATTGGACAAGATCGCGGGCATTGTCATCACGAACGACGAGGACAGCTCCTCGGCCGTGCTGCCGGCGGACAGCGACACCACGCGTATCGCGCAACACCTAATCGAGTTCCTGCAGCATGAAGTCTCTCTCGCACGCCTGCCGGTGCGACTGCCGCCGCTTCAGGCGGGTATCGGCACGATTGCCAACGCGGTGCTGGGCGGATTGTGTGCTTCGCCATTCGAAGCGATGACAATGTACTCGGAAGTGCTGCAGGACTCCACGTTCGATTTGATAGATGCTGGCAAGCTGGCGTTCGCGTCCGGCTCCTCAATCACGCTGTCGGCAGCGCGGCAGCGCCAGGTGTTGCGTGAGCTTGCGCGTTATCGCGATCGCCTGGTGCTACGTCCGCAAGAAATCAGTAATCATCCAGAGATCGTGCGCCGGCTGGGTGTGATCGCGGTCAATACCGCGCTTGAAGTGGACTTGTACGGGAACGTGAACTCCACACATATTGGCGGTACCCACATGATGAACGGCATCGGCGGCTCAGGCGATTTCGCGCGTAACGCAGGCTGCGCGATATTCGCGACCAAGTCGGTGGCTAAGGACGGCCGGATCTCGAGCATCGTGCCGATGGTGCCGCATTGCGATCACAACGAACATGACGTGGACATCGTGGTTACCGAGCAGGGCTTGGCCGACCTGCGTGGGCTGGCGCCGCGCGAGCGGGCCGGCCTGATCATCGAGCGATGTGCGCATCCGCAGTACCGCGATCTGCTGCGCGATTACTATCGCGATGCGCTCAAGGGTCAAGGGCACACGCCGCACGACCTGGCGCAGGCGTTCTCGTTCCACCTGCGGCTGGCGCGAACGGGGACCATGCTGCCGTAAGCTGCCGTCGCCAGCAACGGACAAAGCGTCGATCCGTCCCGTATCGAGGTGAGCCGCGACGAGTATGAACAGTACCTTGCGCGGGTCTACAAGGCAGCGGACTTCAAAAAGGGGCGCAACTTCATTGGCTTGGCCAAATCGTTGCCTGCCGAGCAGATGCGTGAGTTGCTGGGATCAACGATAAGGGGGCCACGACCCGTGTCGATTTCAGCCTTCACTGAACCGACGCGCGTGGCCGGAACAAGACGCACGACACTGAGTGAGGTGAGATGAAGGCAGCACGATGGATCGGGGGGCTACTGCTGTTATCTAGCTGCGGATCGTCACAGCCGCTGTTTACCAGCGATGGCCGACCGACGCAATTAATTCAATGCTCGTCTGCTGAAGGGTGGTCGTCCTGCGATGCCCGTGCGCAGGTCCAGTGCGGCGACGCTGGCTACGACACGCTGCAGCGCAACCGCTCGGACGGCATGCTATCGACGCTGATCGCGTGCAAGCGCCCGGCGGCGGCCTATTGACGGTCGGGGTGACACGTCGCAGCGTTCCACTTGTCACATCCGCTTACGAAACCGCACATCATCGCTACACCTGGCACGCGCATTGCGTTGCATCATGATCTTTACATGGTGTTTCAACGGAGACCAAGATGCAATTCGTTATTTTCAACTTGCCGGCCGACTTGAGCGAGGAAGCGCTGCGCGACCGGCTTGCCCCGATCGGTGCGCGGCTTGTCGAGATCATTCGTGACAATGTCGAACGTGCCCGCGCCATCATCGAAGTCGCCCATATGGCGATGGCCTCGCACGCGCTGGCGCTGAACTTCGACTGAGGCTGGTAGCGGCTGAGCCGACCTGCTCGAAAGTTTAGCCCGGTCTCGTTGCATCTTTAACGGGGCTCATCCGACAGCTCAACCCATTTCGCCGAACATGCCGATCAGCGAGAGCATCGCCAGCACGGCGACGAAGATGAATTTTACCCGTTGCTCCATTTCGTTTTGCCTTTCCATTTGAAAAAATGGCACTGTCTCACGTCAAAAAAACTCACGTGTCTTTTGCGGTGCCGGCCGGCTGGCGCCACGTTCCCCAGCCGAGCACAGCCAGCGCGCACAGAATCAGCGCGATGGCCACCAGCGTCTGCGGGGCAATCTGCTCGCTGCCCAGCGCCGCGCCGACCAGTAGCGCAATCGGTGGATTGGCGTAGACGTAGCTTGTCGCCAGCACCGGCGCGGCGCGACTGGCTAAGTACATATAGGCGGAGAATGCCAGTAGCGAGCCCATCGTTACTAAGTATAGCCACGCCGCGAGTGGCGCGCCGCCCGGCACGGCCGCAAGCGACTCGCCGCTGAGCGCTGATGCTATTGCCAGCATCACACTGCCGGCGAGCATTTCGATCGTCACGGCCAGCGCCGGCGGCGGCAAGTCCAACGAGCGCGACAACTGAGTGCCCAGCGACCAGCAACTGATCGCCAACAGCAGTGCGCCGGCACCCATGCTGCTGGCGCGGAACTCGGCGCCCGACGTCAGCACCAGCACGCCCCCCACGCCGATGGCGATCGCGGCCAATTCGTGGCCGCGCGGGCGAATGCCGAATAGCCGCTGCCAGACGATCGCGACGATCGGCATGGCGGCGATCATCACGGTGGTCGCGCCCGATGAAATGGTCTGCTCGGCTACCGCAATGCCGCCCATGCCCCCTAGCAGCATCAGCGCGCCGAGCATCGAGCCGTTGCGCACCTGCCGCCAACTCGCCCGCGCGCGGCCCCGCACGAGCACGAAGATGCCGAGGCACAAGCCCGCGACGGCGAAGCGCGACGCCATCAGCATGAACGGCGGCATTGCTCGTAAGGCGACTGAGATCGCGAAGTATGTGGTGCCCCAGACGACATAGGTGATCAGCAGGCACAGCAACAGCAAAGGCGTCAGGCGGGTGGTCCGGCTCATGATCGGCAACGTGTCGGAAACCTGCAATTGTCCGTCCGATTACGCTGCATATCCATAGTGTTTTAATCGTCTTTGAACAGGTGTGGCAATAGCCGATAGGAATT
Organism: Mycetohabitans rhizoxinica HKI 454; assembly: GCF_000198775.1. Taxonomy (NCBI): domain Bacteria; kingdom Pseudomonadati; phylum Pseudomonadota; class Betaproteobacteria; order Burkholderiales; family Burkholderiaceae; genus Mycetohabitans; species Mycetohabitans rhizoxinica. The sequence goes on from NC_014718.1 coordinate 12,747, forward strand.
TGGCGCGAAGAATCAAATGCGCGGACGTGTGAATGGGCGACGCATTGGACGAATTGTTGTCAATCCTATGAATGTTCCGGTGGTTGGATGGAAGTCGCATCGCCATCGCAGGGCGAACTGGTAGCTGAGCACCTCGGCTTCGGCCTATTCGTCGTCGATCGGCAGATAAATGCGCGGATGTGGAACCGATTGGTGCGTGACCACAGCGGCAAGACGATGGCTAAGATGCTAGGCAAGGCGCTGTTCGAATCGTTTCCGGACCTACCGCGTAATTGGCTCATGCGCAGCACGCACAGGACGTCGCGATCCGCGTTAGCGCTCGCGTAGACGTGGCTGCAGCCCGTCTCGGCATGCGCAGCCACAAAGTGTCGCTCAACGAGGCCGATGCCGCATTGCATGCCGCAAAGCGGTCGGGCTAAGACCGCACAGTGATGTTCGGGCAAGAGGCAAGCGCTTGATCCGGCACCGCGCTCAGTGCTGCTCGAAGCGATCGTACCGGCGCTCCGAGTAGTCCTCGTTTGCGATGAACTCGGACACCTTGGCCCGTGGCGGCCCGCGCCGCAGGAATTCCAGCATTAGGTCTACCTGGTTCGCCGGTCCCTGGACGATTGCCTCGACCGATCCGTCGTCGTGATTCGCGATCCAGCCCCGTACCTGCAGCGCATGCGCGCGGCGCACCGCGGSATGCCGGAATCCGACTCCTTGCACTGTCCCGCGAATCTTGACAGTGTACGTTTCAACCCTGGTATCGAGATCGACTCCATGCATCGTGTATCCCTCCTGTCGTGTAAACGTCACTGAACCGTTCAAGCCGCGGATTGTAGTCGCGCCGCGTGCATCGTGCACGGACTCCGCAACCCGAATGCGGCCGAGCAATCACTGTGCCCTTGTCGGCTCGTGTGGCTTGCGGCATAGGGAATGTCCTCCTACTGGCCCGCTGCCTGGTCGGCAGCCCTCGTGCTGGCCTGCTGCCCAGCGGGCCGCCCAGTTGACTGCCCTTGCGCCGGCCCGCTGCCCAGCCGGCTATTCAGTTGACTGTCCTCGCGCCGGCCCGCCACGCAGCCGGCTGACCTCCCACTGTAGGTTTTGCTAAATGCGGCTATGCTGTAGCGAATGCAATGTATGGCGGGAGCGTGGAATGGAGGAGCAATGTCCCTACACACCCGATGCGCCGGCCCGCGAGCAATTGGACGTGCTCGCCGGCGTGACGGTTATCGAATTCGGCACGAACTGGTGCGGTTACTGCCAACGCGCGCAGCCAGTGATCGCCGAGGCGCTTGGGCGCCATCAGGCGATGCGCCACCTAAAGATCGAGGATGGGCCGGGACGGCTGTTGGGACGGTCGTTTCGTGTAAAACTGTGGCCGACGTTGATTTTTCTGCGCGACGGGCAGGAACGGGCGCGTGTTGTGCGCCCGACCTGCGCTGAGGAACTGGATAACGCATTGGCTACGCTGCGATAGCGTGGCTCATGCGCGCTGATCCCGTTGCAAGCCGGCCTCGTTGTCGCTGGCCATGCTGATTAGATCATGGTGTACTGGATGGCTGCGTGTTGGCCACTATAGGGCCACCGCGTGCCGCGCCGTTGCCGGTTGTCCCATGGTGCACCATGCTACTGCGAGGCTGGGTGGCTGTATCGCCGGGCGGCGCTAGCGGGTGGAGGCGGTGTGGCTCGGCTCGCCGGCGACCGCCAGTGCCTGTTCCAGTTCGGCCGCCGACGGCATGCGGTTGATCCGCTGACCGTTGGACAGGATCAGTGTGGGTGTTCCCATTACACGCAATTTGTGTCCCACTATCAGGTTACGCGCGAGCACTGCCGCTGTTGCATCGCAGGATGCGGCAACAGGCGGCTGCGCTCGATTCTCAAGCATCCATGTTGACCACGGGCCAGTGCGGTTGCTGGCACACCATATCCGGGCGGCCATCGTTTTCGAGCCCGGCGTTAGGATTGGGTACAGAAACGTGTACACGGTGGCGTCGGGCTGTCCCGCGAGCCTGTGCTCTAGTGTTTTGCAGTAGGAGCAATAGGGATCGGAGAACACGACAATCCGGCGTGAGCCGTCGCCGTCGCCGTCGCCGTCGCCGTTGACGCTGCGCAGCGTATCGTCCAGCGGCAGTGTGCTGAAGTCAACGCCGCGCTTATCAAAATGCACGATCTTGTCGAGTTGTTGTTCGATTTCGAATAGTAGCCCGCCGTGGCCCGGCCGGTTTAGGTACAGCTATGCGGAGCCGGCGAGCGCGGCCACCACGGCCAACGCCGCGAGCATACGTACGGTTCGCGGTGTCATCCGTGTCGTTGTTCCGGGATCCAATGGAACTGCCGCTTGCCGCCGAGGACTAGCTCGCGGTGTTGCCGTACAATCCACTGACCACTGGCCGACAGATTGCTGATCGGCCAACACTCGCATGGGGCCGGACCCGGACCCGATACCCGCTTCACGGTAGTTAATACCGCCAAGCTTTGCCAGGAGTGTTACTCTTATGATAAGGGATGCAAAACAAATAGTGCAGTGACGCGGCGTGTGGGAGCCGGCCCGAACAACTTACCGACGCGCTAGTGGCTGTCGATGTGACGCTGGATGTTGACCGGAAGGCACGGCTCAATGAATTGATGTCGCAATATCGGCGCGATACCGTGATGCTGCGGTGTCGCGATGACGAAGTGCGTTGGGGCGGTGCGCCTGGAGGGCATCGGTACTGTCCCACGCTTCGCTTCTGCAGGCCGGGTGCTCGTGATTGCCAGCCTTCCCGACATGAAGGTGCGGTACGCTGTGTACTAAAGAATTGCCGTGAGGGAGCGCCTGATGCTAAATGTGTTTTCGTCTATCTGTTGCTGGCCGTTGCGCACCGGGAAAAAGTCATCGGGTGCGTCGGCGGCGCGCAAGGAGTCGCAGGCTGCTGACAAAGCCGCACCGCGGGTGCGTAGCGCACACCCAGCGCTCGAAACGTTATCTAACGTATCCCGGATTACACCGGGACGTCGCCGCCACAGCCCGTCGGCGTATGCGAAGGAAATGACAGAAAATCAGGATGCCATATTGCTTACGTTGATGTTTATGTGCTCCGTGCAGCAGTGCGCCGCACCGGCCAATGGTGGCCGTGCCGATTCCGCATCGTCGCCTCCCAAAGCGCTGACTACGCTGTACGATTTATGCGATGACATTGAGCGTTATGTGAGACGACAAGGTATCAATCACGATGTGACGCCCGCACTGCGGCAGTTCATGACCCGGACGGCGGCAATGCAGAATGTCCTGGCCCAGCGTGGCGAACCCGCTTGGGGACGGCTGCAGCAGATGCTCGACCGGCTGCAACAAATGATAGATCTGTCGGATTCCAATGCAGACCCAGCGCATGCGCTCGGCAACCAGGACGGTTATGCTCGTCACGACGCCTGTACCGTGTTCGAGTCGTTTCTTGATATGTTCGATGATAAATGGATTCCGTCGCTTTCCAAGCTCAAGATTTCAGACGCAGAAGCGCAGCAGGAAGGCCGCACTAGGCTGGAGTCGGCTTGCGGGCGGCTCAGTATGGGTGAAAAGTGGCAGGTCAGTCAGATGATTGAAGCCCGGAAACGACAAGAAAAGCTTGGCGCATGGGGCACGATGCTGCAGCAGGCGCTCGGCCCGGTGACGCTTCAATTGCCGCCGGTTGCGACGCCGGGATTCTCGCTCGACGTAGATGCGGTATTCAAACGGGCGCGGGAGGGTGCGGCCGTTGACGCGTTCCGCCGGGATCTATCGGGACACAATCGATAAATCAGCGTGGGGGCCGGGCTTACGCAGACCTCGTGTTCGACGGTTGGAAGGCGCCATCGATCATGCAGGTGCCCGATGCGAAGGACATCGCGGTCGAGTTCTTTACGTTGCCCAAGCGCTACCACATGGCGAGCTAGCGCATTGGCGTCATGGTTGGCAATGCCGATCTGGTCGCGGCGCTCGCGCGTATCAAGCGTTACGCGCTGAGCTTGCGCAATCGCACGATCAGGCTCGACGTATCGTAGCGTCGCCCGCCGAGTGCCTGAACATCACCGTAGAACTGATCAACCAGCGCGGTAACGGGCAACGATGCGCCATTGCGCTTGGCCTCATCCAGGCAAATCGCCAGGTCCTTGCGCATCCACTCGACCGCGAAGCCGAAATCGAAGCGGCCTTCGATCATCGTGCTGCCGCGGTTGTCCATTTGCCAGCTCGCGGCCGCCCCTTTGCCAATGACCTCAAGCACGCGTGGCATGTCCAGCCCGGCGCGTTGCCCGAAGTGAATGGCCTCTGACAGCCCCTGCACGACGCCGGCAACTGCGATCTGGTTGACCATCTTGGTCAACTGGCCTGCACCGGATTCGCCGAGTAGCGTAACTGCGACGCTATAGTGCCGCAACGTGGGTGCGACGCGCTCGAACACTGTGGCGTCGCCGCCACACATGATCGTCAGCTTGCCGTTCTGAGCGCCGGCTTGTCCGCCCGATACCGGCGCGTCGATGAAATGCAGGCCTTGTTCGCGGGCGATCGAGAACAGTGCCCTGGCGACATTGGCCGAGGCGGTCGTATGGTCGACGAACACCGCGCCGTGCGGCATGCCGGCGAACGCACCTTGCCCACCCAGCGTCACGCTGCGTAAGTCATCGTCGTTGCCCACGCACGCGAGCACAATGTCGGCACCCTGTGCGGCCTCGCGAGGCGTGGTCGCCGACCGGCCGCCGTATTCGGCAACCCACTGCTGCGCCTTGGCCGTCGTGCGGTTGTACACCGTCACGTCCAGCCCGGCCTTGGCGAGGTGGCCGGCCATCGGGTAGCCCATCACGCCGAGCCCAAGAAACGCGACGCGCCGTGGCGTCCCGCTCGATGAAGGAGATGACTGGTCGGTCACTTCGTTTCTCCTGGAAACAATATCGGGAGGGAACTGGCATTATCGCAGGTGTTGGGCGAGGTGGCGGCGGTCCGCCATGATGCTTGTGACACAATATCGGTCCGGCATGCCGTTGTCGCCGTGCTGATTCCTGTCCGTCACACGTTCGAGGCCGCGAATCCGCTCGTTGCCAGCGTGCCGATTTCTCTGGTGAAAGGCTTTCTTGCCGGCGCGGATCCGCACGCCGTCGCCCGGCTTACCGAACGCTCGGGTATCCTGCGTCCGCTGCTCGCGAAACCGGATGCCGCGCGCGTATCGGCGCGTACGGTGGCAAAGCAGCGGCAGGCCGTGCGCGTTCGGTGGACAACGCTGCGACGTTTGAGGAGCCAGGCGATGAGCTATCGTGCACCGGTCAAAGATATGTTGTTTACGATGAATGTGTTGGCGGACATTGATGCGGTTAGTCGCCTACCCGGCTATGAGGATGCGACGCTCGAAACCGCGCAAGCCGTGCTCGAGGAAGCCGCGAAATTCGCCGAACGGGTACTCGCGCCGCTGAACCGTACCGGGGATACACAGCCGTCCACATGGGCCGACGGGGCGGTTACGACGACTCCGGGATTCAAGCAGGCCTATCGCCAATACACGCAAGGCGGCTGGCAGGCCGTCGTGCATCCGCCTGAATTTGGCGGACAGGGCTTGCCCAAGCTCATTGCGACCGCATGCAACGAGATGTTCAATGCGGCGAACCTGTCATGGGCGCTCTGCCCGTTGTTGACCGATGGCGCGATCGAGACGTTGTTGACCGCCGGCAGCGACGGGCAGAAGGCGTGCTACCTGCCCAAGCTGATCGCCGGCGAATGGACCGGCACGATGAACTTGACCGAGCCGCAGGCCGGCTCGGACCTTTCGCTGGTGCGCACGCGCGCGGAACGCCAGGCGGACGGCACCTATAAGCTGTTTGGCACGAAGACCTTCATCACCTACGGCGAGCATGACATGGCGGACAACATCGTCCATCTCGTGCTGGCCCGCACATCCGACGCGCCGCCGGGCGTCAAGGGCATTTCGCTGTTCATCGTGCCGAAGTTCCTGCTCGGCGGTGACGGCCTGCCGGGCACGCGCAACGATGTGGATTGCGTGTCGATCGAGCACAAGCTCGGTATCAAGGCGAGCCCGACCGCGGTGCTGCAGTTCGGTGATCACGGCGGGGCGATTGGCGAGTTGGTCGGCGAGGAAAACCGCGGTTTGGAGTACATGTTCATCATGATGAACTCGGCACGGTTTTCGGTCGGCGTGCAAGGCGTGGCGATTGCCGAGCGTGCCTACCAGCAGGCCGCCGCGTATGCGGCCGAGCGCGTGCAGAGCCGCCCGGTCGATGGCTCGGCCAAGCAGGCGGTGACGATCGACCAACATCCGGATGTCAAGCGGATGCTGATGACGATGCGCGCATTGATTGAGGGCGCTCGCTCGCTGAACTACTTTGCCGCATCCGCCTGCGATATCGCGCATCGGCATCCGGACGCTTCGGTGCGACAGCAATACGCTCGGCGCTATGAGTTCTTGGTGCCGATCGTTAAAGGCTGGAGCATCGAGTTGTCGGTTGAGGTTGCCAGCATGGGGGTGCAGGTCCACGGCGGCATGGGCTTCGTTGAGGAAACCGGCGCCGCGCAGCATTACCGTGATGCGCGCATTCTGCCGATTTACGAAGGCACGACCGCTATCCAGGCGAACGATCTGGTGGGCCGCAAGACCGTGCACGACGGCGGCGCGGTTGCTCGCGGGCTGTGCGAGCACATTGCGCTCACCGAGCGCGAGTTGGCCAATTATAAGGAGCCGGTATTCGCCGCGATGCGCGAGCGCTTGGCGGCGGCGCGCGCCGCGCTGGCCGAGTCGATCGAGTTTGTGTTGCGTCACGCGAAGACGGATCCGAACGCGGTTTATGCTGGCAGTGTGCCGTACCTGAGGCTGTGCGGCATCGTGCTATGCGGGTGGCAGCTCGCGCGCGCGATGCTTGCAGCGCATGCCACACGGGCACAGGATCCGGCATTCTGCGACGCGAAGATCGCGACTGCACATTGCTTTGCCCATCACGTGCTGCCGCAGGCGGATGCGCTGCGTGTGGCAATCGTCAGTACCGCGAATGGCGAAGGTGTGTTGGCGCCAGTACGGCACTCGGCATAAGCGGTGCGGTAATCGATGTCATGGTCGCCGACGAAATCGACCGAGCGCACCGGCCGTTGTTCTGGCGTGTTCGAGCAGCCGTGCGATCTCGTGAGCGGCGTATCAGCGCACATTGCGGACGCACGGGCAGGGCGGACGTACTGGCAGTCGCATGCACACCGCCGCGTTTGGTGCTCCTTTACCGAGGATTGCCGGATTCTGCCGGTACCCTGGGGGCGGCACGCGGTGATGTGCCGATACGCCGATGCCGCGTGGCTCCGGGTTGCAGTGCGAGCGGCCGCCCGTGTAGCAGGCCGTAGCTATTGATCGTCGATCGGCGCCGCTGGTTCGTCGTCGATTGAAGCCGGAGCGCCGGTGTCGGCAGGTGGCTGCGCGAGCGCCGGACGAGTCGCCGTGGCGGCGGGCTGGACCGGTTGCGGCAGCGCGACGGCCTTGGCCGTCAATGCCGCGGTGGCCTCGGCGGCGGATGGCGGGGCATGCGGACCGGTTGCCTCGGTGGCATACGGCATGGTAGTCGCCGGTGGGCGGGGCACGGCCGCGGCGGCTGAGGGGGTGGTGTGCCCACCATAGACGACCGGCGGCTGAGTCGGGTCGACGCGAGCGGTTTCCGGCGGCAGTGGCTTGACCGCGTCTTGCGTTAAAGCGTCGGTTGCCGCGCGTGCCTCGGTGCGGGATACGCTCGGCGTGTCGGCTATTGGCTGAATCGGTTCGGCCGGCGCAGCGGCCGCCGCCGCATGTTGCGCGGGGTGTGCCACCTGGCGTGGCATGGAAAGCGGCTCGGTTTCCGGGAAGCCGGCATGTGCGGCGACCGGTGTGGTGTGCCCGTCGGTGTCTTGCGTGGCCGGGGGGATGGCTTTGCGTGTCCTCGCATGAAATGTGCGCGGCAGGCCACGTTGCACGGTGCCCGAATCCATGCTCGCCGGGTTGGCGCCACGCGCTGGCTGCATGCTTGCAAGCGCTGCGGTATCGGATGCTGGCGCGCGCGCTTGCGGCGACGGCGGTATGTTAAGCGGTGGCATGATGGCTTGCTGCGGCGCTTGTGCACTCAAGCGCCCGGTAGTGTTGGCGAGCGCGGCGACATCGAGCAACGGTACGGTGCTGGCGCTCGCGTCGGATTGTGTCGGCGCCTCGCGATTCATGGCCTCAGCATACCGGCGTGGCTCGGACGGTGTCCTGTCCTGGTAGAGCTGGCTGAGCATCACCCCCAAAGCGCCGGCGCCCAGTGCCAGCAAGGCGGCGAGTGCGGCCATGTGGCGTCGCGCGAGTGGAGCGCGTTGCAAGCCGGTCCACGGTGGCGTAACGAACGATGCCGGCGCGGTATCGAACGAGCGCGCCGTGGCGGACACTGGTTCGGCCGCGTGCTGTCGTGCGTGGTAGGAACCCTCATCGCTTGCCGGCGAGTCGGCGCGCGAGCGGGGATCGGCGGCGCGGGTCTTGGCCGGCCCCAGCCGGGGCTCGATCCTGCGTGTATTGCGCACATGCTTGCCGCTGCGCGCCGATTCCCGTCTGATGAAGCCCGGCGCCACGCCATGGGGCGTTTTTAGTCTGGCGCTCATGGTCTCGATGGTGACAGTCCGTGAATTAGCCGATTTTAGAGGGGCAATTCAGCGTTTTATGTGCGGGCGCGCACATTGCTAGGGTGCACGGGCACACTGACACGCGCTCGCGCGAGGGACGATTTCATCAGCCGGTCAACGTGCGCGAGTCTACGCGCGCTCGCCGCGGATGTAGAACTCCAACTGCTGGATGGTGAATGCTTGGTCGGAGATGATGTGCTTGACCAGGTCGCCGATCGAGATCATGCCGACGAGCCGCCCCCCGTCAATGACAGGCAGGTGCCGCATACGGTGCTCGGTAACCAATGCCATGCAGCCTTGCGCGCTGTCCTCCGGGCGCACGTAACGGACGTCGCGAGTCATGATGTCACGCACCGCCGTGGCCTTCGAAGAGCGGTCCATCAACACGATCTTGCGTGCGTAGTCGCGCTCGGTGACGATGCCGACAATCTTGCCATTCTCGGTTACCACCAGCGCGCCGATCTGCTTCTCGGCCATGCGCTTCATTGCATCGTAGACGAGCGCGGACGCGTCGATCGTGTACACGGTAGTGTCCGGCTTGCTCTTCAAGATCTGTGCAACGGTAGCCATCGGATGCCCTCCTTGCGCCGGCGCGGTGCGGGCCCGCGGCGGGATTGAATGTGCCGCCCGCGTGGATCGTGGGGCGCCAACAAGATGTGTGTTACCCACCAGAGATGTGTTACCCACAAGTATAGAACACGGTATCGTCGGGCACGCGTGGGCGGCGCTGTGGGCGTTGGGCGGCGCCGGGGGAGGCTGCCGTCACTGGACGGCGCGCGGCGGCGTCCCGGCGTGGAGCGCGCCTGATGCGGCTGGCGGCGCTGCAGCGGGCACGGGCGGAGGTGGTGCCACCGACGTGCCAGGGGCCGTGCGGATCGGCGCCGCCGCGTTGGCGCTAGGCGTGTCACTGTGCGCCGCTGGCTGCATCGCGCGTTCATACCGTATGAACTGCTTGAAATTCGCGCCCGCCTCCCACGGATTCGGTAGGCATCCAAGTATATTGCTGCACTGCGCGGAAAAACCGATGGCCGCTGAGCCGTCGTTGTTCGGCGTTTTCGTGATCACATAGGCGAGATCGCGACGCGTGGCCGACGGACCCTCCGTTTGGATAACCGAGTCAGTGATCGTCGCGATTCGATAGGCGCTATGCTCGGATATCCAGACTTGGGCACGCTGCCACCACGCATCGCACTGCACCTTACGCATGCAACTGAGTAGCGCGACGGCCTGCGCCATCGTCTGCGAGCTGACCTGATTCTGGGATGCGCAGCCTGCGACCGTGACCGATAGTGCAGCGATGATTGTTTTTTCATGAATTCCTTCATCATGCTGACCGATTGGACTGCCCCGCGTGACGGGCGGTTTCATGGGCTGCGGATCAACCAGAAACGCCTTGAACTGCTACGGATCCTCGCGTGTGAGCGACGACAGCGGCTTGCCGCACTGCACGAAGACCCACAACATGAGTATGGGTAGGCATAGCAACTGCGCCAACGCATAGGTGACCAGCAGCATGTGAAGATTGGCTCGGTGGTGCTCAGCGCGCGCAGCAGGCGGGGCAGAATCGGAAAGATGATACCGATAGCCGCAAGTGTAGTGGTTAGCAAGATAATGCCAAGGACTCACGCGCATAAAGGATCGCTGTACGCTGACGGATGAAATAATAGCGCCCACGATGATCGATGGGCGTGAGAATGATGTAGGGCGCAAAATACGATGATGCGATTGTGATGGTCTGCAGGCGAACGTTAGTCAATAGGGGGCTGAGATCATGTTGCCACTCATACAAAGCCTGTGGCACGCGTATCGAAGGGCGGCGCTGTTATGTCAACGATGCGGTGGCTTCACGCTTAACAGCATCCGACGCGTTTTGCTACCCAAGCGGTCTGAGCTAAGAGCGTGCCAAGCCTCGCTGATAGGTTGGCACAGTGGCGAACCGCAATGGCTTGTCTTCCACTGTTTGTTGCAAATTTCGGCTTTATCATTTCTTTCGCTCAAGACTTGTCGTTTAGGCAAAATAATGGATTTGAGTGGTGGCACTTTACAGTCTTTCGACCAGGTGCTAAGCATCGCAATGACCCTGACAGCTGGGCACAGTGTTTGCGCGACGTGAAGCAATTAACGTCGAGCTGATGGGTCAGGGAACGGGAGCATTGCCGTAGCCGTATGGCTAAATAAAAGTGATGCCTGGAGGGGAAAATGAAGCAGTACTTCAGTACTGAACCCAATGGCGCCGCGCCTGTGCGACGTACTGGCTTGCCCTGTTCTTTTTAACTGTCTTGCTTGACCGATTGTAATGCCAATTCGCGCGCAGTCTCACGCGCGTGATGCTCAGCGTTTCCGCTAAAGCTTGACATAAATTGGTGTTGGTGTGATCAATGGCCGATCAAGTGACACGAACGACACACTGACGCGTGCCGACAAGTGGCCCCGATCGCCGCAGTGAATGACTAAAAATTGCAAGCGACGTGTCATCAAAGCCGTAGTGGTTCCTGAAGAGCAACGATAGATTCTTAATACCGCATTAATATCTATTCGTACACCTATTAAACATCAGGCCGCTCGATCGCCTGAATCGGAGCTTTGTTATGGACGCTAGCGTCATGTCCACTACGTATGCATTATCCGCTGCCCAAACGGAGATTTGGCTAGCGCAGCAACTGTATCCAGACAGCCCCGTCTACAACATTGCGCAGTACACGGTGATTGAAGGCGTGATTGAGCCAGCCGTCTTTGAAGCGGCATTGCGTCAAGTCATCGATGAAGCTGACACCCTGCGCTTGCAATTTATCGATAGCGATGATGGGCTGCGGCAGAGAATCGGTACACCCGCATGGTCGATGCCGGTGCTGGACCTCACGGCGCAAGCCGATCCTCAGGCAGCGGCCCAGGCGTGGATGCGGGCCGATTATCAGCAGCCGGTCAATCTGACGCAGGGACCGCTTTTTTGCTATGCGTTGTTAAAAGTGGCGCCCGCGCAATGGATGTGGTATCAGCGCTATCACCATATCATGATGGATGGATATGGTCGGTACCTGATCGCGCAACGCGTTGCATACGTGTATAGCGCGCTATGCGAGGGAACGACGCCGGCGGAATGTGATTTTGGCTCGATCCTACAGCTATTAGAGAGCGATGCGCAATATCAGATATCCGCCCAACGAGCACAAGACGAAGCATATTGGCTCAAGCACTGCGCTAATTGGTCTGAGCCTGCGACGCTGGCAAGCCGCAGCGCCCCTGTTTTACAGCAGCGGCTGCGTCAGACAACTTACCTAGCCATCCAGGCGCTGGGTGACACTGCGCCGGATGCTCGTCGGCTAGCACAATTTATGACGGCGGCGATGGCCGCGTATCTTTATCGATTCACGGGTGAGCAAGACGTCGTATTGGGCCTTCCGGTCAAGGTCCGCTTCGGTGCCGACCGGCATATTCCTGGCATGAAGTCCAATACATTGCCACTGCGGCTCACAATGCGACCAGGGATGAACCTGTCGTCGTTGATGCAGCAGGCCGCGCAGGAAATGCAAAGCGGACTGCGGCACCAACGCTACCCGAGCGAAGCACTGCGGCGTCAACTTGGGATGCCGTCCGGACAGCGGCTATTTGGTACGACGGTCAACGTGATGCCGTTTGATCTTGATCTGTCGTTTGGTGGGTATTCGGCGACAAACCATAATTTGCTCAATGGTCCGGCCGAAGACCTGATGCTGGGCGTCTATTGGACTCCAGGCAGCCATCAATTACGGATTGACTTTGATGCCAATCCTGCATGCTATACCCCAGAGGGACTCGGCGCACATCAGCGTCGGTTTATCCGGTTCATGCAAGTGCTCGCTGCCGATGCCACGCAACCGATTGACAGCATCGACCTGCTCGACGCCAACGAGCGGCATCGGCTGCTGGTCGAGTGGAATGCAACACAGCGCGATTATCCAGCGCATCTGTGTGTCCACCAATTGTTTGAAGCGCAAGTTGAGCGCACGCCCAAGGCTACGGCGTTGGTCTATGAAGATCAAACACTGAGCTATACGCAACTGAATGCGCAGGCCAACCGCTTGGCACACCAGCTCATCGAGCTAGGCGTTAAGCCCGATGTACGAGTGGCGATCTGTGTCGAGCGCTCGCCGGCGCTGGTCGTCGGCCTGCTGGCGATTTTAAAGGCCGGGGGTGCATATGTGCCGTTGGATCCGAGCTATCCGGGTGAGCGCTTGGCCCATATTCTGGGTAATGCGGAACCGAACATGGTGCTGGCGGATGCGGCCGGGCGCACTGCGTTGGGCGAGGCGGCGTTGGCCGAGTGCACGGTGCTCGATCCGGCCACTCTGCCAGCGTTGCCAGACACGAATCCGTCGGTAGCCGAGTTGACGGCCCGGCATCTGGCGTATGTGATTTATACGTCGGGTTCCACCGGCACGCCCAAAGGGGTGATGGTCGAGCATCGCAATGTGGCCAACCTTTGTGCTTGGCATAACCGTAAATTTGGCGTGCAAAGTGGCTGTCGCAGTGCCTTCATGGCAGGCATGGCATTTGACGCCAGTGCGTGGGAGCTTTGGCCAAGTTTAATTGGCGGTGGGATGTTGTCTATTCCTTCCCAGGCGGTTTGCGAACAGGTGCTCGCCTTGCTGCAATGGTGGCAGCAACAGCTTTTGGATGTGGCTTTCCTGGTCACGCCACTGGCTGAGATGGCGTTGGCCGATCAACGAACGCCTGCCGGACTGCGTTATTTGCTCACCGGAGGCGAGCGTTTCCCTGGCGTGACGCGGGCATTGCCTGCGGGATTGACATTGGTCAATCAATACGGCCCGACTGAAGCCACGGTTGTGGCGACCTCTGGACAACTGAGCGCTGAAGACACGCTACCTCATATCGGCCGGCCGATTGATAATACGCGAATCTATATTCTTGATGCATACAGACAGCCAGTGCCACTGGGTGCGGTCGGTGAGTTGTATATTGGTGGCACGGGCGTGGCACGCGGCTATCTGAACCGGCCCGAACTTACCGCTGAGCGCTTTGTGCCGGATCCGTTCTCAGAGGACGCCGATGCACGGCTGTATAAGACTGGGGATTTGGCGCGTTATTTACCGGACGGCAATCTAGAGTTTGTGGGACGCAACGATGACCAAGTCAAGATTCGTGGCTTTCGGATTGAACCGGGTGAGATCGAAGCGTGCTTAATGGCGCATTCGCAGGTGCGCGACGCGGTGGTGCTGGCAACAGGTGAAAGCCAGGATAAACGTCTGGTAGCGTATGTGGTGGCCAAGCCTGATGAGGTCTTAGTTAGTACCTTATGGGCGCATGTCTCGGCCCGCTTGCCCGAGTATATGGTGCCCAGTGCGTTTGTGCGGCTCGATGCGTTGCCGCTGACACCCAACGGCAAGCTCGATCGGCGTGCGCTGCCTGCACCGGATGACGCGGCGCTGGCGCATCAAGCGTATGAAGCGCCGCAAGGCGAGTTGGAGACGACGCTCGCGACGATCTGGGCCGAGCTATTGGGTGTCGAACGTGTGGGTCGGCACGACAGCTTCTTTGCGCTCGGTGGCCACTCGCTGCTGGCAGTGCGGTTGATGAACCGGGTCAGAGGGCTGGGCGCTGATGTGCCGCTGGCAACCTTGTTCGTGGCGCCGACGTTGGCCGCGTTTGCCGCGGCGCTCGAAGCCCACTTGCAACAAGGCACCGATACGCTGCCCGAGATCACACCGGTCTCACGCGAAGGCCATTTGCCGCTATCGTTCGCACAGCAGCGGTTGTGGTTTCTCGCGCAGCTCGATGGGGCCAGTGAGTCGTATCATATGCCGCTGGTGCTGCGCGTGCGCGGGCCGCTGGATCGAGCGGCCTGGCAACAGGCATTGGATACGCTGTTTGCGCGCCACGAAGCGCTGCGCTCGACGTTTGTGAGCGTCGAGGGTCAGCCGCGGGTGCAGTTGCTGCCGGCGGACATGGGCGTGCCGCTGCGCTGGCATGATCTGCGCGGCGTGCCGCACGCGCAAGCACAACTGGCCCGCTTAAGTCACGAAGCCGCGCACGCGCCGTTCGATCTGGCGCAGGGCCCGTTGATGCGCGCATGCGGCATTCAAGTGGCCGATGAGGAACATGTGGTGCTGCTCATCCAGCACCATATTGTGTCGGACGGCTGGTCGATCGGGGTGCTGGTGCGCGAGTTAAGTGCACTCTATGCCGCAAGTGTCGGGGCGCAAGCCGAGCCGCTGCCGCCGCTGGCAGTCCAGTATCCGGACTATGCGGCGTGGCAACGGCAGTGGCTCACGGACGAGCGGCTTAACGCACAAAGCGACTATTGGCGCGCGACGCTGGCCGATGCGCCGGTGCAGCTGGCGCTACCGACCGACAGGCCGCGCCCGGCGCAACAGTCGTTTGCCGGCGCACAGGTGCCGGTGCGCATTGATGCGGCCACCACACAAGCGCTCAAGCGCTTAAGCGCTGAGCATGGCACGACGCTATTTATGACGGTGCTTGCCGCATGGAGCGCGGTGCTCGCGCGCCTGTCAGGTCAGTACGACGTGGTCATCGGCACGCCCAGCGCCCATCGTAACCATCGCCAGATCGAGCTGTTGATTGGCTTCTTTGTCAATACGCTGGCGTTGCGCGTGGATTTGTCGGGCGAGCCCGATATCGCAGAGCTGCTCGCGCGCGTGCGGCGCACGACACTCGACGCGCAAGCGCATCAGGATCTGCCGTTCGAGCAAGTGGTGGAGATTGTGCAGCCGCCGCGTCGATTGAATCATACGCCGTTGTTTCAAGTGATGTTGGCGTGGCAGAACAATGCGCCAGGCGAGTGGCGTCTACCCGGGCTCACGGCCACGCCGGCTGAGCTCGAGTACGAGGTCGTGAAGTTCGATCTCGAGCTGAACTTATCTGAGGCAGGCGACGAGATCATCGGTAGCTTAGGGTATGCGACGGCGCTGTTCGACCGATCCACGATCGAGCGGCACGTCGGGTATCTGCAGACGATGTTGCGCGCCATGGTGGCTTGCCCCCAGCAGCCGGTCGCAACGCTTCAGATGCTGGGTTCGGATGAGCGCCAGTTGCTGCTTGACACGTGGAACGCGACGCAGCGGGACTATCCGTCGCACTTGTGCGTGCACCAGTTGTTCGAAGCGCAAGTCGAGCGCACGCCCGAAGCGCCGGCGCTGGTGTATGAAGCGCAGACACTGAGCTATGCGCAGCTGAACGCACAAGCTAATCGCCTCGCGCACCAGTTGATCGAGCTGGGTGGTGTCAAGCCAGACATCCGGGTGGCGATCTGCGTTGAGCGCTCACCGGCGCTGGTTGTGGGGGTGCTGGCGATTTTGAAGGCCGGGGGTGCGTATGTGCCGTTGGATCCCGCGTATCCGAGTGAGCGCTTGGCGTACATTCTCGCCGATGCGGCACCGAACATTGTACTCGCGGATGCGGCCGGACGTGCTGCGTTGGGCGACGCGGTGATTGCCGAGTGCACGGTGCTCGATCCGGCCACCCTGCCGGCGTTGCCGGACACGAATCCGTCGGTGGCCGAGCTGACGGCCCGGCATCTGGCGTATGTGATTTATACGTCCGGTTCCTCCGGTACCCCGAAGGGCGTGATGGTCGAACATGCCCAAGTGGTGCGGCTGTTCGAGGCGACTCAACCGTGGTATGGCTTTAACGAGCATGATACGTGGTGCCTCTTTCACTCGTTCGCGTTTGATTTCTCTGTCTGGGAGCTGTGGGGCGCACTGCGTTATGGTGGCAAGCTTGTCATCGTACCTCATCCCATTGCTCGCTCTGCCGACGCTTTTTACCCGTTGATCTGTGAGCAGGGTGTCACCGTATTAAATCAGACCCCTAGTGCGTTTAAGGCGTTGATGGCCAGCCAAGCACACAGCGCTTTATCCGATCAATTACGCTATGTGATCTTGGGCGGGGAGGCGCTGGAGCCGACGCTCTTACAGGCGTGGTATGCCACGCACGACGAGCGTCATCCGCAATTGTTCAACATGTATGGGATTACCGAAGCGACCGTGCATGTGACGTATCGGCCACTTCGGCAGCAAGATAGCGAGCAAGCGGGCAGTCCGGTTGGCACACGGATTCCGGATCTGACGATCTATCTGCTGGATGCGCACGGCCAGCCGGTGCCACTGGGTGCGGTCGGCGAGTTGTATATTGGCGGCGCCGGGGTGGCACGGGGCTATCTGAACCGCCCGGAGCTGACCGCTGAGCGCTTTGTGCACGATCCGTTCTCAGAGGACGCGGATGCACGGTTGTATAAGACCGGGGATTTGGCGCGGTATTTACCGGATGGCAATCTGGAGTTTGTGGGGCGCAACGATGAGCAAGTGAAGATCCGCGGCTTTCGGATTGAACCGGGCGAGATCGAAGCGTGCTTAACGGCGCATCCGCAGGTGCGTGATGCGGTGGTGATAGCAACAGGTGAGGGCCCGGATAAGCGGCTGGTGGCGTATGTGCAGGCCGAAGCGGATGAGCAACTCGTGAGCACACTGCGCGCACAGGTGGCGGCCCGCCTGCCCGAGTATATGGTGCCCAGTGCGTTTGTGCGGCTCAACGCGTGGCCGCTGACACCGAACGGCAAACTCGATCGGCGTGCGCTGCCCGCACCGGATGATGACGCACTGGCGCATCAAGCGTATGAAGCGCCGCAAGGCGAGCTGGAGACGACGCTCGCGACGATCTGGGCCGAGCTATTGGGTGTCGAACGTGTGGGTCGGCACGACAGCTTCTTTGCGCTCGGGGGCCACTCGCTGCTCGCGGTGCGGTTGATGAACCGGGTGAGAAGGCTGGGCGCTGACGTGCCGCTGGCGACCTTGTTCGCGACGCCAACGTTGGCGGCGTTTGCCGCGGCGCTCGAAGCCCACTTGCAGCAAGGCACCGATGCGCTGCCCGAGCTCACACCGGTCTCGCGCAAAGGTAGTTTGCCGCTGTCGTTCGCCCAGCAGCGGCTGTGGTTCCTCGCGCAGCTCGATGGGGCCAGTGAGTCGTATCATATGCCGCTGGTGCTGCGCGTGCGCGGGTCGCTGGATCGAACGGCCTGGCAACAGGCATTAGATGCGCTGTTTGCGCGTCATGAAGCATTGCGCTCGACGTTTGTGAGTGTCGAGGGTCAGCCGCAGGTGCAATTGCTGCCGGCGGACATGGGCGTGCCGCTGCACTGGCATGATCTGCGTGGGATGCCCGATGCCGACGCGCACCTGTCGCGGTTGGTCGCCGATGAAGCGCGCGCGCCCTTCGATCTGATGCGCGGGCCGCTGATGCGCGCATGCGTCGTTCAGCTCGCCGATGACAACTATCAGTGTGTGCTCACCCAGCACCATATTGTATCGGACGGTTGGTCGATCGGGGTGCTCGTGCGCGAGTTAAGTACACTCTATGCCGCAAGCGTCGGGGCACAAGCCGATCCGCTGCCGCTGTTGGCAGTTCAGTATCCGGACTATGCGGCGTGGCAACGACAGTGGCTCACGGGCGAGCGGCTGCAGGCGCAAAGCGACTATTGGCGCGCGACGCTTGCGGACGCACCCGTGCTGCTGGAACTACCGACCGATCGGCCGCGCCCGGCGCAACAGTCATTTGCTGGTGCGCAGGTGCCGGTGCAGATCGATGCATCGACCACGCAAGCGCTCAAGCGCTTAAGCGCTGAGCATGGCACGACGCTATTTATGACGGTGCTTGCCGCATGGAGCGCGGTGCTTACGCGCCTGTCAGGCCAGCACGACGTGGTCATCGGCACGCCCAGCGCCCATCGTAACCATCGCCAAATCGAGTCGTTGATCGGCTTTTTTGTCAATACGCTGGCGTTGCGCGTGGATTTGTCGGGCGAGCCCGATATCGCCCAGCTGCTCGCGCGCGTGCGGCGCACGACACTCGACGCGCAAGCGCATCAGGATCTGCCGTTCGAGCAAGTGGTGGAGATTGTGCAGCCGCCGCGTCGATTGAATCATACGCCGCTGTTTCAAGTGATGTTGGCGTGGCAGAGTAATGAGCCAGGCGAGTGGCGCCTACCCGGGCTCACGGCCACGCCGGCTGAGCTCGAGTACGAGGTCGTGAAGTTCGATCTCGAGCTGAACTTATCTGAAGTAGGCGACGAGATTGTCGGCAGCTTAGGGTATGCGACGGCGCTGTTCGACCGGTCCACGATCGAGCGGCACGTCGGGTATCTACAGACGATGTTGCGCGCCATGGTGGCTTGCCCACAGCAACCGGTTGCAACGCTTGAGTTGCTGTCACCGGCCGAGCGCCAGTTGCTGCTGCATACATGGAACGCGACGCAGCGGGACTATCCGAAACATAGGTGTGGGCACCAGCTATTCGAAGCGCAGGTCGAGCGCACGCCCGAAGCGCCGGCGCTGGTGTATGAAGCGCAGACACTAAGCTATGCGCAGCTGAACGCACAAGCCAATCGCCTCGCGCACCAGTTGATCGAGCTGGGCGTCAAGCCCGATGCACGGGTGGCGATATGCGTGCAGCGTAGTCCCGTGCTGGTCGTGGGGTTGCTGGCGATTTTGAAGGCCGGCGGCGCGTATGTGCCGCTCGATCCGAGCTATCCGGGTGAGCGCTTGGCGTACATCCTCGCTGATGCGGCACCGAACATTGTGCTCGCGGATACGGCTGGGCGTGCTGCGTTGGGCGAGGCGGCGTTGGCCGAGCGCACGGTGCTCGATCCGGCCACCCTGTCGGCGTTGCCGGACACGAATCCGTCGGTGGCGGGTCTGACGGCTCGGCATCTGGCGTATGTGATCTATACATCGGGCTCGACCGGTATGCCCAAAGGGGTGATGGTCGAGCATCGGGGCGTGGTGAATCTTGCTCTGGCGCAAATCGCCTGTTTTGGGGTGCAGCCAGCCAGCCGCATGTTGCAGTTTGCGTCGTTCAGCTTTGATGCGAGTGCATCCGAAATCTGGATGGCCTTTGGCAGCGGCGCAGCGTTGTATTTGCCACCCGAGGCGGCCCGGCAGGATCGGCATGCTTTGTGGGACTATTTGGCAAGCCATGCGATTACGCACGCGACTTTACCGCCTGCACTGCTTCAACATGGCGCAGATTTGCCCAGCTTTGGTCTGTCCTTAACACTGATTCTGGCAGGTGAAGCGCCCAGTGCAACGTTGGTTCGAGACTTGGCCGACCAAGGCACGGTCTTTAATGCCTACGGCCCCACGGAGACAACCGTTTGTGCCACAGCATGGCGTGGTGCACGTGACTTCAGCGGTGAGGTCCCGATTGGCCGGCCGATTGCGAACACAAGGATCTATCTGCTGGACGCGTACGGCCAGCCGGTGCCACTGGGCGCGGTCGGTGAGTTGTATATTGGTGGCGCGGGGGTGGCACGCGGCTATCTGAACCGCCCGGAGCTGACTGCTGAGCGCTTTGTGCGCGATCCGTTCGTGGACGAGCCCGATGCGCGGATGTATAAGACCGGGGATTTGGCGCGTTATTTACCGGATGGCAACTTAGAATTCTTGGGGCGCAACGATGAGCAAGTGAAGATCCGCGGCTTTCGGATTGAACCGGAGGAGATCGAAGCGTGCTTAACGGCGCATCCGCAGGTGCGTGATGCGGTGGTGGTAGCAACAGGCGAGGGCTCGGATAAGCGGCTGGTGGCATATGTGCAGGCCGAAGCGGACGAGCCACTGGCGAGCACACTGCGCGCGCAGGTAGCGGCGAGCCTACCCGAGTATATGGTGCCCAGTGCATTCGTGCGACTCGATGCGTTTCCACTGACACCGAACGGCAAGCTCGATCGGCGTGCACTGCCCGCACCGGATGATGAGGCGCTGGCGCATCAAATGTATGTAGCGCCGCAAGGCGAGCTGGAGACGACGCTCGCGGCGATTTGGGCCGAACTATTGGGCGTCGAACGTGTGGGTCGGCACGACAGCTTCTTTGCGCTCGGGGGCCACTCGCTGCTGGCGGTGCAGCTCATTGAGCGCTTGCGGCGCCGGGGAATCGGGCTATCCGTGCGCGCGTTGTTCGACACACCGACGCTCAGTGCGTTGGCGCAGACGTTGGGCCAGCACCGTGACGTGGTGGTGCCGCCCAACGCGATCACGCCCGACACAACTGCGATTACACCGTCGATGCTGCCGCTCATTGAGCTGACGCAAGCGGACATTGACAAGATTGTCGAGCAGGTGCCCGGTGGCGTGGCTAATATTCAGGACATTTATGCCCTGTCGCCGCTGCAAGACGGGCTGCTGTTTCATCATCTGCTGGCCAGCACAGGCGATCCGTATCTGCTGATGGTGCAGTTGGCTTTCGACAGTCGTGAGCGGCTTGACCAGTATCTGCACGCGCTGCAGCAGGTGATCGATCGCCACGATATTTTGCGCACCGCGTTTGTCTGGGAAGGCGTGTCCATGCCCGCGCAAGTGGTGTGGCGCCACGCGCGGCTGCCGGTCATCGAGCTGACGTTGGACGCCGCTGACGGGCCGATCGCGGAGCAATTGGCGCGGCGCTTTGATCCGCGTCACACGCGGCTGGATCTGACGCAAGCGCCGCTGCTGCATTGTGCGATTGCACAGGATAGTGAGGGTCGCTGGCTGCTCACGCAGCGGCTGCATCATTTGATTGGCGATCATTCGACGCTAGAAGTGATGCACGCGGAGGTGCGCGCGTTCATCGAGGGCCGAGGCGACGCACTGCCGCCGGCGCAGCCGTTCCGCCATCTGGTCGCGCAAGCAAGGTTGGGGGGGAGCCAAGCTGAGCACGAGCGTTTCTTCACTGAGCAGCTTGCGGACATTGAGGAGCCGACCCTGCCGTTTGGGCTCGCGCAGGTACAGCGCGACGGCCGTGAAGTGAGCGAGTCACACCGGATGCTGCCGTCGGCGTTGAGCGATCGGCTGCGCGCGCATGCGCGGCGCTGGGGCGTGAGCTTAGCGAGTCTGTGTCACTTGGCGTGGGCGCAGGTGCTCGCCCGCGCGAGCGGTCAACAACGCGTAGTGTTTGGCACTGTGCTGTTTGGGCGCATGCAAGCGGGTAGCGGTGCCGATCGTGCGATGGGGCTCTTTATTAATACGTTGCCGCTGCGCGTGGATTTGGTGGGCAGTGTGCAGGCCGCCGTGCATGCGACGCATGCGCGGCTGGCCGCGTTGCTCGAGCATGAGCACGCGTCGCTGGCGCTGGCACAGCGCTGCAGCGGCGTGCCGGCGGGCACGCCGCTCTTTAGTGCGATGCTCAATTACCGGCACAATGCGATGGGCTCGGATGAGCGTAGCGGGCTACCGGGTGTGGAGCTGCTCAGCGCCCAAGAGTGCACCAATTATCCGTTGACACTGTCGGTGGAGGACTTTGGGCAGTCGTTGGGGCTAACGGCCCAAAGCGTGCCGCCGCTGGAGCCCGAGCGGGTGTGCGCGTATATGCAGCAGGCGCTGCACAGCTTGGCTGACGCGCTCGAGGCGACGCCCGACAACGCCGTGCAGCAGTTGCAGGTGCTGCCCGAGGCGGAGCGTGAGTTGCTGCTTAACACGTGGAATGCGACGCAGCAGGTGTATCCGAAACATCGATGTGTGCACCAGCTATTCGAAGCGCAGGTTGAGCGCACGCCCGAAGCGCCAGCGCTGGTGTATGAAGCGCAGACACTGAGCTATGCGCAGCTGAACGCGCAAGCCAATCGCCTCGCGCACCAGTTGATCGAGCTGGGCGTTAAGCCGGACACGTGCGTGGCGATTTGCGTGCAGCGCAGTGCCGCGCTGGTCGTGGGGCTGCTGGCGATTTTGAAGGCTGGGGGCGCGTATGTGCCGCTCGATCCGAGCTATCCGGGCGAGCGCTTGGCGCACATCCTCGCCGATGCGGCACCGAACATTGTGCTGGCCGATGCGGCCGGGTGCGCTGCGTTGGGCGAGATGGCGTTGGCCGAGTGTACGGTGCTCGATCCGACCACCCTGCCGGCGTTGCCGGACACGAATCCGTCGATCGCCGAGCTGACGGCCCGGCATCTGGCGTATGTGATCTATACGTCGGGTTCGACCGGCACCCCGAAGGGCGTGATGGTCGAACATGCCCAAGCGGTCAATTTCTTGTGCTGGGCGGTGCAAACCTTTACGCCCTTGGAGACGCAGCATACGCTGTTTGCCACCTCAATCAGTTTTGATCTGTCCGTCTATGAGTGCTTTGTGCCGCTCGCGCAAGGTTCGACCGTTCACTTGGTCAAGGACGCATTGGCTTTAATGCATCAGACGCAGCCTGTTTCCCTGATTAATACGGTGCCTTCCGCGCTGCAGTCCCTGTTGGCGCATCGGGCTAACTTATCTTCGGCCACCACGATTAACCTGGCGGGTGAGCCGCTGACAGCGCGCTTCATTCAGCAAATCTTTGAGCAAACGCCCATCCAACGTCTGTGTAACCTTTATGGGCCTTCGGAGAGCACCACCTATTCGACGTGGTTATCGATTCAACGGGGCGAGGCATTGATTGAGAGCATCGGCCGACCGATTGCGAACACGCGCGTTTATCTGCTCGATGCGCACGGCCAGCCAGTGCCACTGGGTGCGGTGGGCGAGCTGTATATTGGTGGCGCGGGGGTGGCACGCGGCTATCTGAACCGCCCGAAGCTGACCGCTGAGCGCTTTGTGCGCGATCCGTTCGTGGGTGAGCCGGATGCGCGGATGTATAAGACGGGGGATTTGGCGCGTTATTTACCGGATGGCAACCTAGAATTCTTGGGGCGCAACGATGAGCAGGTCAAGATTCGCGGCTTTCGGATTGAACCGGGTGAGATCGAAGCGTGCTTAACAGCGCACCCGCAGGTGCGTGATGCGGTGGTGCTCGCATGCGGTGAGGGCTCGGATAAGCGGCTGGTGGCATATGTGCAGGCCGAAGCGGACGAGCCACTGGTGAGCACACTGCGCGCGCAGGTAGCGGCGAGCCTACCCGAGTATATGGTGCCCAGTGCATTCGTGCGACTCGATGCGTTTCCACTGACACCGAACGGCAAGCTCGATCGGCGTGCACTGCCCGCACCGGATGATGAGGCGCTGGCGCATCAAATGTATGTAGCGCCGCAAGGCGAGCTGGAGACGACGCTCGCGGCGATTTGGGCCGAACTATTGGGCGTCGAACGTGTGGGTCGGCACGACAGCTTCTTTGCGCTCGGGGGCCACTCGCTGCTGGCGGTGCAGCTCATTGAGCGCCTGCGGCGCCGGGGAATCGGGCTATCCGTGCGCGCGTTGTTCGACACACCGACGCTCAGTGCGTTGGCGCAGACGTTGGGCCAGCACCGTGACGTGGCGGTGCCGCCCAACGCGATCACGCCCGACACGACTGCGATTACACCGTCGATGCTGCCGCTCATTGAGCTGACGCAAGCGGACATTGACAAGATTGTCGAGCAAGTGCCCGGTGGCGTGGCTAATATTCAGGACATTTATGCCCTGTCGCCGCTGCAAGACGGGCTGCTGTTTCATCATCTGCTGGCCAGCACAGGCGATCCGTATCTGCTGATGGTGCAGTTGGCTTTCGACAGTCGTGAGCGGCTTGACCAGTATCTGCACGCGCTGCAGCAGGTGATCGATCGCCACGATATTTTGCGCACCGCGTTTGTCTGGGAAGGCGTGTCCATGCCCGCGCAAGTGGTGTGGCGCCACGCGCGGCTGCCGGTCATCGAGCTGACGTTGGACGCCGCTGACGGGCCGATCGCGGAGCAATTGGCGCGGCGCTTTGATCCGCGTCACACGCGGCTGGATCTGACGCAAGCGCCGCTGCTGCATTGTGCGATTGCACAGGATAGTGAGGGTCGCTGGCTGCTCACGCAGCGGCTGCATCATTTGATTAGCGATCACTCGACGCTGGACGTGATGCACGCGGAGGTGCGCGCATTCATCGAGGGCCGAGGCGACACGCTGCCACCGGCGCAGCCGTTCCGCTACCTGGTCGCGCAAGCGCGTCTGGGTGTCAGCCAAGCCGAACACGAGCGTTTCTTCACTGAGCAGCTTGCGGACATTGAGGAGCCGACCCTGCCGTTTGGGCTCGCGCAGGTACAGCGCGACGGCCGTGAGGTGAGCGAGTCACACTGGATGCTGCCGTCGGCGTTGACCGATCGGCTGCGCGCGCATGCGCGGCGCTGGGGCGTGAGCTTAGCGAGCCTGTGCCATCTGGCGTGGGCGCAGGTGCTCGCCCGCGCGAGTGGCCAACAACGCGTAGTGTTTGGCACCGTGCTGTTTGGGCGCATGCAAGCGGGTGAGGGTGCCGATCGTGCGATGGGGCTCTTTATTAATACGTTGCCGCTGCGCGTGGATTTGGATGGCAGTGTGCAGGCCGCCGTGCATGCGACGCATGCGCGGCTGGCCGCGTTGCTCGAGCATGAGCACGCGTCGCTGGCGCTGGCGCAGCGCTGCAGCGGCGTGCCGGCGGACATGCCGCTCTTTAGTGCGATGCTCAATTACCGGCACAATGCAATGGACTCAAACGAGCGCATCGGGCTACCGGGTGTCGAACTGTTGAGCGCGCAGGAGCGCACCCATTACCCAATCGGGCTGTCGGTGGAAGATTTCGGGCAGGCGCTGGGTCTAACGGCCCAAAGCGTGCCACCGCTGGAGCCCGAGCGGGTGTGCGCGTATATGCAGCAGGCGCTGCACAGCTTGGTTGATGCGCTCGAGGCGACGCCCGACACTGCCGTGCAGCAGTTGCAGGTGCTGCCCGAGGCGGAGCGTGAGTTGCTGCTTAACACGTGGAATGCGACGCAGCAGGTGTATCCGAAACATCGGTGTGTGCACCAGCTATTCGAAGCGCAGGTTGAGCGCACGCCCGAAGCGCCAGCGCTGGTGTATGAAGCGCAGACACTGAGCTATGCGCAGCTGAACGCACAAGCCAATCGCCTCGCGCACCAGTTGATCGAGCTGGGCGTTAAGCCGGACACGTGCGTGGCGATTTGCGTGCAGCGCAGTGCCGTGCTGGTCGTGGGGGTGCTGGCGGTTTTGAAGGCTGGGGGCGCGTATGTGCCGCTCGATCCGAGCTATCCGGGCGAGCGCTTGGCGCACATCCTCGCCGATGCGGCACCGAACATTGTGCTGGCCGATGCGGCCGGGCGCGCTGCGTTGGGCGAGGTGGCGTTGGCCGAGTGCACGGTGCTCGATCCGACCACCCTGCCGGCGTTGCCGGACACGAATCCGTCGATCGCCGAGCTGACGGCCCGGCATCTGGCGTATGTGATCTATACGTCGGGTTCGACCGGCACCCCGAAGGGCGTGATGGTCGAACATGCCCAAGCGGTCAATTTCTTGTGCTGGGCGGTGCAAACCTTTACGCCCTTGGAGACGCAGCATACGCTATTTGCCACCTCAATCAGTTTTGATCTGTCCGTCTATGAGTGCTTTGTGCCGCTCGCGCAAGGTTCGACCGTTCACTTGGTCAAGGACGCATTGGCGTTAATGCATCACACTCAGCCAGTCTCGCTGATCAATACAGTGCCGTCTGCATTGCAGTCGCTGCTCGCTCATCAAGCGGATCTATCTTCGGTTGTTACGATTAATGTGGCAGGTGAGCCCTTGAGGTCATCGTTAATCAAACAGGCCTTTGAGAAAACGCCGGTGCAGCGTTTATGCAATCTTTATGGGCCCTCGGAGAGTACCATTTACTCGACGTGGTTATCGATTCAACGGGGCGAGCCCTTCGTCGAGAGTATTGGTCGGCCGATTGCGAACACACGGATTTACCTGCTCAATGGGTACGGTCAGCCGGTGCCACTGGGCGCGGTGGGCGAGTTGTATATTGGTGGCGCGGGGGTGGCACGCGGCTACCTGAACCGCCCGGAGCTGACAGCCGAGCGTTTTGTGCACGATCCGTTCGTGAATGAGACGCATGCGCGAATGTATAAGACGGGGGATTTGGCACGGTATCTGCCCGATGGCAATTTGGAATTTCTTGGTCGCAACGACCATCAAGTCAAGATCCGGGGCTTTCGGATTGAGTTGGGTGAGATCGAGGCGCGCTTGACACAACACGCGCAGGTGCGCGATGCGGTGGTGTTGGTCGTGGGCGAAGGCCAGGATAAACGCCTGGTCGCGTATGCGGTGGCCGAGCCCGATGACGCGTTAGCGGGGACTTTGCGCACGCATATGGCGGCCGCGTTGCCCGAGTATATGGTGCCTAGTGCATTTGTGCGGCTTGACGCATTGCCCTTGACGCCGAACGGCAAGCTCGATCGGCGGGCATTGCCGGCGCCGGACGCTGACGCGTTCGCGCATCAGGCGTATGAGGCACCGCAGGGTGAGCTCGAGATCACGTTGGCCGAGATCTGGTCTGAGCTGCTGGGCGTGGAGAGGATCAGCCGGCACGACAGCTTCTTTGCGCTCGGTGGCCATTCGCTGCTGGCAGTACGCTTGATGAACCGGGTAGCTGCGCTGGGCATTGCATTGCCGCTGGCGACGCTGTTTGCTGCGCCGACGCTGGCCGGGTTAGCCGCGGCATTGGATGCGCAACGTACGGACAGCGCCGTGCTGCCAGTGATCACGCCGGTGTCGCGTGACAGTGCGTTGCCGCTGTCGTTCGCGCAGCAACGGCTGTGGTTCCTCGCGCAATTCGACAGCGCGAGCGACTCGTATCATATTCTGCTGGCGCTGCGGCTGCGCGGTACCTTGAACCGTATAGCCTGGCAGCAAGCGCTGGATGCGCTGTTTGTGCGTCACGAAGCGCTGCGCTCGGTGTTCGTCAGCGTTGACGGTCAGCCGCAGGTGCAATTGTTGCCCGCCGAGGTGAGGGTGCCGATGGCCTGGCATGATCTGCGTGGCGTGCCGGATGCGCAGGCGCAGTTGGTGCGCCTGAGTGCTGAGGCCGCCCAAGCGCCGTTCGACCTGGCCCGTGGCCCGCTCATGCGTGCGTGCGGGATGCAGTTGGCTGACGACGAATACGTAATGCTGCTCGTGCAGCACCATATCGTGTCGGATGGTTGGTCAATCAGCGTGATGGTGCGCGAATTGAATACGTTGTATCGCGCCGCCTGCGGTGAGCCGGCCGATCCATTACCGGCGCTGACGGTCCAATATCCCGATTATGCGGCCTGGCAGCGACAGTGGCTCTCGGGCGAGCGGCTACAAGCGCAAAGCGAATACTGGCACACGGCGCTGGCCGATGCACCGGTGCTGCTGGCGCTGCCCACTGACCGGCCACGCCCGGCGCAGCAATCGTTTGCGGGGGCACGGGTGCCGATTCGGATTGATGCACCCACCACGCGAGCCTTGAAGCGTTTAAGCCAAGCCCAGGGCGCGACGCTATTTATGACGGTGCTGGCGGCGTGGAGCGCGGTGCTCGCACGCCTGTCGGGGCAAGACGATCTGGTCATTGGCACGCCGAGCGCCAATCGTCACCATCCTCAGATTGAGCCGCTGATTGGCTTCTTTGTGAACACGCTGGCGCTGCGTGTGGATGTGTCGGGTGCGCCGAGCCCGGCGCAGTTGCTCGAGCGAGTACGGCGCACGACGTTGGAGGCGCAAGCGCATCAGGACTTGCCATTTGAGCAGGTGGTGGAGATTGTGCAGCCGCCGCGTCGGCTCGAGCATACGCCGCTGTTTCAGGTGATGTTCGCGTGGCAAAACAACGAGCGTGCCGTGTGGGATCTGCCGGAGCTGGAAGTCACGCCAGCGGACTTGGCTGATGGCGTGGCCAAGTTCGATCTGGACCTGCACCTATATGAAGCAGATGGGGAGGTTGTCGGCTGGCTGAATTATGCGACGGCGCTGTTCGATCGCGCGACGATCGAGCGACACGTCGGGTATTTGCAGACGATGTTGCAGTCGATGGCCGCTGACGACCAGCATCCGGTCACGCGTGTTCAGTTGCTGACGTCGGCTGAGCGTACGTTATTGCTCGAGACGTGGAACGCGACGCAGCAAGACTATCCGTCACACCAATGTATTCACCAGCTATTTGAAGCGCAAGTGGAGCGCACGCCACAGGCGACAGCACTGGTCTATGAGGAGCAGACGCTCAGCTACGCTCAGTTGAATGCGCAAGCGAATCGCTTGGCACATCAGTTGATTGAACTGGGTGTTGTGCCCGATGCACGAGTGGCGATCTGTGTGGAGCGCAGTCCCGCGATGGTGGTGGGGCTATTGGCGATTTTGAAAGCGGGCGGAGCGTACGTGCCGCTGGATCCGGCGTATCCAGGTGCGCGGCTCGCGCATATTCTCACGGATGCGGCACCGGACATTGTGCTGGCCGATGCGGCGGGCAGGGCGGCGCTGGGTGAGGCGGCCTTGGCTCATCGCACGGTGCTCGATCCGACCACCCTGCCGGCGTTGCCGGACACGAATCCGTCGATCGCCGAGCTGACGGCCCGGCATCTGGCGTATGTGATCTATACGTCGGGTTCGACCGGCACCCCGAAGGGCGTGATGGTCGAACATGCCCAAGCGGTCAATTTCTTGTGCTGGGCGGTGCAAACCTTTACGCCCTTGGAGACGCAGCATACGCTATTTGCCACCTCAATCAGTTTTGATCTGTCCGTCTATGAGTGTTTTGTGCCGCTCGCGCAAGGTTCGACCGTTCACTTGGTCAAGGACGCATTGGCTTTAATGCATCAGACGCAGCCTGTTTCCCTGATTAATACGGTGCCTTCCGCGCTGCAGTCCCTGCTGACGCATGGGGCTAACTTATCTTCGGCCACCACGATTAACCTGGCGGGTGAGCCGCTGACAGCGCGCTTCATTCAGCAAATCTTTGAGCAAACGCCCATCCAACGTCTGTGTAACCTTTATGGGCCTTCGGAGAGCACCACCTATTCGACGTGGTTATCGATTCAACGGGGCGAGGCATGGATTGAGAGCATCGGCCGACCGATTGCGAACACGCGCGTTTATCTGCTCGATGCGCACGGCCAGCCAGTGCCACTGGGTGCGGTGGGCGAGCTGTATATTGGTGGCGCGGGGGTGGCACGCGGCTATCTGAACCGCCCGGAGTTGACCGCTGAGCGCTTTGTGCGCGATCCGTTCGTGGGTGAGCCGGATGCGCGGATGTATAAGACCGGGGATTTGGCGCGTTATTTACCGGATGGCAACTTAGAATTCTTGGGGCGCAACGATGAGCAAGTGAAGATTCGCGGCTTTCGGATTGAACCGGGCGAGATCGAAGCGTGCTTAACGGCGCATCCGCAGGTGCGCGACGCGGTGGTGGTAGCAACAGGCGAGAGCTCGGATAAGCGGCTTGTTGCATATGTGCAGGCCGGAGAGGATGAGCAACTCGTGAGCACACTGCGCGCACAGGTGGCGGCGCGCCTGCCCGAGTATATGGTGCCCAGCGCATTTGTGCGACTCGATGCGTTTCCGCTGACGCCCAACGGCAAGCTTGATCGGCGTGCACTGCCCGCACCGGATGACGAGGCGCTGGCGCATCAAGCGTATGAAGCGCCGCAAGGCGAGCTGGAGACGACGCTCGCGGCGATCTGGGCGGAGCTATTGGGTGTCGAACGTGTGGGTCGGCACGACAGCTTCTTTGCGCTCGGGGGCCACTCGCTGCTGGCGGTGCAGCTCATTGAGTGTCTGCGGCGTCGGGGCTTGAGTGTGTCGGTGCGGGCGCTATTTGAGGCACCGACGCTCAGTGCGTTGGCGCAGACGTTGGGTCAGCGCCGTGACGTGGTGGTGCCGCCCAACGCGATCACGCCCGACACAACTGCGATTACACCGTCGATGCTGCCGCTCATTGAGCTGACGCAAGCGGACATTGACAAGATTGTCGAGCAGGTGCCCGGTGGCGTGGCTAATATTCAGGACATTTATGCCCTGTCGCCGCTGCAAGACGGGCTGCTGTTTCATCATCTGCTGGCCAGCACAGGCGATCCGTATCTGCTGATGGTGCAGTTGGCTTTCGACAGTCGTGAGCGGCTTGACCAGTATCTGCACGCGCTGCAGCAGGTGATCGATCGCCACGATATTTTGCGCACCGCGCTCGTGTGGGAAGGCGTGTCCATGCCCGCGCAAGTGGTGTGGCGCCACGCGCGGCTGCCGGTCACCGAGCTGACGTTGGACGCCGCTGACGGGCCGATCGCGGAGCAATTGGCGCGGCGCTTTGATCCGCGTCACACGCGGCTGGATCTGATGCAAGCGCCGCTGCTGCATTGTGCGATTGCACAGGATAGTGAGGGGCGCTGGCTGCTCACGCAGCGGCTGCATCATTTGATTAGCGATCACTCGACGCTGGACGTGATGCACGCGGAGGTGCGCGCGTTCATCGAGGGCCGAGGCGACGCACTGCCACCGGCGCAGCCGTTCCGCTACCTGGTCGCGCAAGCGCGTCTGGGTGTCAGCCAAGCCGAACACGAGCACTTTTTTACTGAGCTGCTCGCTGACGTGGAGCCGACATTGCCGTTTGGGCTCGCGCAGGTACAGCGCGACGGCAGTGAGGTAAGCGAGTCACACCGGATGCTGCCGTCGGCGTTGACCGATCGGCTGCGTGCGCATGCGCGGCGCCTGGGCGTGAGCTTAGCGAGTCTGTGTCACTTGGCGTGGGCGCAGGTGCTGGCCCGCGCGAGCGGCCAACAACGCGTGGTGTTTGGCACCGTGTTGTTTGGGCGCATGCAAGCGGGTGAGGGCGCCGATCGTGCGATGGGGCTCTTTATCAATATGCTGCCGCTGCGCGTGGATTTGGATGGCAGTGTGCAGGCCGCCGTGCATGCGACGCATGCGCGGCTGGCCGCGTTGCTCGAGCATGAGCACGCGTCGCTGGCGCTGGCGCAGCGCTGCAGCGGCGTGCCGGCGGACATGCCGCTCTTTAGTGCGATGCTCAATTACCGGCACAATGCAATGGGCTCGGATGAGCGCAGCGGGCTACCGGGTGTCGAACTGTTGAGCGCGCAGGAGCGCACCCATTACCCAATCGGGCTGTCAGTGGACGATGATGGGCAGTCGTTGGGGCTAACGGCCCAAAGCGTGCCGCTGCTGGAGCCCGAGCGGGTGTGCGCGTATATGCAGCAGGCGCTACAAAGCTTGGCTGACGCGCTCGAGGCGACGCCCGACACCGCCGTGCAGCAGTTGCAGGTGCTGCCCGAAGCGGAGCGCCAGTTGTTACTTAACATATGGAATGAGACGCAGCGGGATTATCCGTCGCACTTGTGCGTGCACCAACTATTCGAAGCGCAAGTCGAGCGCACACCCGAGGCGCCGGCGCTGGTCTATGAAGATCAAACGTTCAGTTATGCGCAGCTGAACGCACAAGCCAATCGCCTCGCGCACCAGTTGATCGAGCTGGGCGTTAAGCCGGACACGTGCGTGGCGATTTGCGTGCAGCGCAGTGCCGCGCTGGTCGTGGGGCTGCTGGCGATTTTGAAGGCTGGGGGCGCGTATGTGCCGCTCGATCCGAGCTATCCGGGCGAGCGCTTGGCGCACATTCTCACCGATGCGGCACCGAGCATTGTGCTGGCGGATGCAGCCGGGCGCGCTGCGTTGGGCGAGGCGGCGTTGGCCGAGTGTACGGTGCTCGATCCGGCTACCCTGCCGGCGTTGCCGGACACGAATCCGTCGGTGGCGGGCCTGACGGCCCGACATCTGGCGTATGTGATCTATACGTCGGGTTCGACCGGCACCCCGAAGGGCGTGATGGTGCCACATCATGCGATTGCACGGCTGGTCATCAACAATGACTATGTTGACATTTGCACCGGTGATCGTGTGGCGTTCGCAGCGAACCCGGCTTTCGACGCGAGCACGTTTGAAGTGTGGGCACCACTGTTGAATGGCGCCACCGTTGTGGTGATCGATCATGACACGGTGCTAATGCCCGCTGCGTTTGCGCACACTTTGCGCGAACAGCACATCAGCATCTTGTGGCTCACCGTTGGCTTGTTTAATCAGATGGCCGCACAGGTGGACACGGCCTTCTCTCAACTCAAGGTATTGATTGTCGGAGGAGACGTGTTGGATGCGAGGTTGGTTGCGCGAGTGATGCGCGAGTCACCTCCTGAGCAGCTAATCAACGGTTACGGTCCGACCGAGAGCACCACGTTTGCGACGACTTACAAGATCACGTCCGTTCCGGAAACAAACGCCAGCCTCCCGATTGGCCGGCCGATTGCGAACACGCGCGTTTATCTGCTCGATGCGCACGGCCAGCCAGTGCCACTGGGTGCGGTGGGCGAGCTGTATATTGGTGGCGCGGGCGTGGCACGCGGCTATCTGAACCGGCCCGAACTCACCGCTGAGCGCTTTGTGCGCGATCCGTTCTCAGATGAAGCCGATGCACGGTTGTATAAGACCGGGGATTTGGTGCGTTATTTACCGGACGGCAATCTAGAGTTCTTGGGGCGCAACGACGACCAAATCAAGATTCGCGGCTTTCGGATTGAACCGGGTGAGATCGAAGCGTGTTTAACGGCGCATCCGCAGGTGCGTGATGCGGTGGTGCTGGCAACAGGGGAGGGCTCGGCTAAGCGGCTGGTGGCGTATGTGCAGGCCGAAGCGGACGAGCCACTGGCGAGCACACTGCGCGCGCAGTTGGCGGCGAGGCTGCCTGAGTATATGGTGCCCAGTGCGTTTGTGCGGTTGGATGCGTTTCCGCTGACACCCAACGGCAAGCTTGATCGGCGTGCACTGCCCGCACCGGATGACGCGGCGCTGGCGCATCAAGCGTATGAAGCGCCGCAAGGCGAGTTGGAGATGACGCTCGCGGCGATCTGGGCCGAGCTATTGGGTGTCGAACGTGTGGGTCGGCACGACAGCTTCTTTGCGCTCGGGGGCCACTCGCTACTCGCGATGCGCCTGATCAATCGTGTACGCACAGCGTTAGAGGTTGACCTTGCTATTCGCACGCTATTTGAGACTCCCACCCTCGCAGGCTTAGCACGCCATTTAGTTAAACGTGACGGGATTCAAGAAAACTCGTTTTCTGTTCTCCTTCCTCTTAAACCCACAGGCAGCCGCCCTGCTCTTTTCTGTATTCATCCCGGATTTGGTTTGAGCTGGAGCTATATGGGGTTGTCCAGTTACCTTCACCCGGATCAGCCCCTCTATGGCTTGCAGGCTCGCGGACTCGATGGAACAAGCCCACTTGCGTCTACTCTTGACGAGATGGTGTCAGACTATCTTGAGCACATGCGCCGTGTTCAACCCAAAGGGCCTTACTGCTTATTAGGATGGAGCTTTGGTGGCAATGTGGCACATAGCATGGCTGTTCGACTCGAACATCAAGGCGAAAAAGTGGCGTTGCTGGCGTTACTGGATAGCACTCCTCTTGTGGGCAGCAACGCCTTTGCAGAGAAAGAAAACCAACTTGACCAAGCGATGGTTAGAGATGTGTTCGCCTACCACTATAGCAATGAATTAGTTTCGGCGATGGATGAGCAATTATTGGAAAACACCGAGGAAATTGCAAAGAATAACTTGTGTATCGTTAGAGATTATTCTCCATCGCAGTATGGCGGTAATGCGCTATTGTTTCGAGCCACGGTGGCAGAGGCTGGATGTGAAACGCTCGTCTCACCCGATGCGTGGAACCCGTATGTGTTTGGAGGGATAGAGGTTCATGACGTTCACTGTAGCCACGGAGAAATGCTTAAGCCAGAACCCACGGCCATTATTGGTTCCACCCTAGCCTGTAAGCTAGATAAATGGGAAAGCCAGCAGGCGCAAAAAGTGAACACGGAGGAATTGAAATGAACATCGCCCACCCGTGAGCGGTGCCAGCAACGAGGTGGCGGGCCCTCACGGGCCAACGGTATCAGAGTGCTCAATGGAAGTTCATGAGGGTCTTCACAGGCAAACCGGATGGTCCGAGATGAAGCTTACATCAGTTGGAATCGACATTGCCGAGAGCGTATATCAGATCCATTACGCGATCTTGCGTCCGGTGCAACCCATGGCAAAGTTCTCAAACGCGCTAAACGCGTGCCGTTCTTCGCCAACTGGCCAGCGAGTCGCGTGGTTATGGAAGCATGTGGCAGCACTCATGACTGGGCTCGGCTCTTAACACGGCTTGGTCACCATGTGCGGCTCATCGCTGCCCAGTTTGTGCGGCCATTCGTGAAGTCGAATAAGACTCTATGGTCCTCTCCGTTTTTGCAACACTGATTTCTGATGCTGTGATTGGCTTGCGTGAATTTATCCGGCGTCTGGAGAGGGATTTAATCCCATACGCGCTAACCAAAAAAGCTTTCTGCGAAAATGTGGTTAGATAAACAAAAATACTGAGAGAGACGTGCAAAGCAAATGCGAGCAGGAGAGGCTACCGGGTTGGTCGACGCTATTTAGGCTGTTGCCGGCTGGTTGGGAGGAACAGGCAAGAACATTAGGGGCCTTGAAGTCCGGGCGTCGCTTTACAACGCAGAGCCTGCTGCGTACGCTGCTGATTTATCTGAGCGAAGACTGTTTGATGCGAGAGGCAGCGCAGCGTGTAAGTCACGAGGAACTGGCTCAGATGTCGGCGGCCGCGTTGGGGAAGGGCAGGTCGTCGGCTCGTGCACGGGCCTCGATGATAGGGTGCACCATGCGGATAGGCCGGCAGGATCAGCGGTGAGGCCAGCGTTTGGTGCAGCGAGATCGATTGTGCGGTTCTCCGCTTGCCGGATCGTGGGGCGAGAATAGCCTCGCTCGTCCGGCTCGATGGTAGCCCGCTCAAAGTGTGGCAGTCGGTAAACGCGTGAAGCAGCGCGTAGTGGCTTGTGCCGGTGCATGGGTGCCATACACGACCACGTACGTCTATGACGTGCCGCCGTGAACCTGCTTCAATGCGTTGCGTCGCGACACTGGCGGGCGTGATGCGGTAAGGTACCGGTTCGAGTAAACTGTATACCTTTACGAACGCGCGGCATGCGCACGACTTTATTGATCAGAATCATGCGCTTACTCGGCTACCGCACCCTATTCGCCGGCGTAGCGTTCGTCACGCTATGCGGACAGGCTTGCGCGGACGTGGCCGACGGCACGCACATGGCCAGCCGCTCACTCGATGATGCGCTGGCGTGCCAGTTGCGTGCCCATGATTTCATTGCGCCGCTGGTGGACGAGGGCTTGATCGGTCCGAAGGCGTCACGCGTCGAAGACAACTCGGTCAATGCGTTCTTTCCGGTACGCGGCGCGGACTTGCGCGCCTTTGGATTTTCGGTAATTGCGGTCGTCGGCTACCAGAAGGACGATCCGTTGTTTCGGCAAGGTCGGGGCAAACCCATCGGCGACTCGGCCTACGGCGTCGTGGTAATGGGAACCACCCAGCGAGTCAAGGCCCGCGCCGAACACGCTGGCAGTCCGGCGATCGTCCACCATGTCGGCCCACTCGTGACGGCGATCTTCTGCGACGCGCAGCGCTGATGCATCGCGAGTTGCCAGTAGGCCGGCGTCCGGGCTGGCGTTCAGCGTATGCCGGCGCGGCGCGATATCGCCGCTGCCAGCGCGAGCGGCATGGCCAGTGCCGTCAACCTGATCATCCGCGCGGCCGGCGCGCGGGCGCCATGCTGCACGCACACGGCCTTGCAATTGATGGACATGGGGGGTGCCTCCCTACATATCGCGCGAGCCCCACATCCGTGCGTCGGTGTAGCCGGTGCACGTTGCTGTGGTAGACAGCACGGCCCAGGTTTCAGGCAGCGTGTCGCAGTCCGCAATCCGCGTGGCACGTGCCGCGTGCTGCGTGCCACGTACTGACAGATTAGGTACCTGAGGTAGGCCCCGACGTTCCGCTCCCGAATGTCGATTCGCAGCCTTCGTTACTGCCGCAGGGCGATCCGGAACCCGTGTCGCTCGGCAGACCGCCGGCGCACGAACTAGACAGGCCCGCGCCGCACTAGCGCAGCAGCAGTGTATCGGCCGGCACGCGCACCGAGCCTTCCATGAGCACGCGTGCGCTGCGGCTCATCAACGCCTTGGTCACGATCCATTCGCCGTTGACGCGGCTCGCCTCGGCCCCGACGCGCAGCGTGCCGGACGGGTGTCCAAAGCGCACCGCGTGGCGCTCGCCGCCGCCTGCCGCGCGGTTGACCAGCGTGCCGGGCACTGCCGCCGCCGCGCCGATCGCGACGGCGGCAGTGCCCATCATCGCGTGATGCAGCTTGCCCATCGACATCGCACGCACCAGCAGGTCGATGTCGGACGCGGCGACCTGCTTGCCATTGGACGCGACGTAGTCGGCCGGCCGGGCCACGAACGCTAGCTTCGGCGTGTGCTGCCGCGTCGCGATTTCGTCAATGCACGAGATAAGCCCCATGCGCAATGCGCCATGGGCGCGGACGATCTCGAGCTTGGCCAACGCGCCTGCGTCGCCGTTGATCGCGTCTTGCAATTCCGTGCCGTTGTAGCCGAGCGCTTCGGCCTCGATAAAGATCGTCGGGATGCCGGCATTGATCATCGTCGCTTGCAGCACGCCGATACCCGGAATGTCCAGTTCGTCCACGAGGTTGCCGGTCGGGAACATCGAACCGCCGCCTTCATCGTCGGAGGATGGGTCCATGAACTCGAGCGGCACTTCCGCGGCTGGGAATGTTACGCCATCAAGTTCGAAATCACCGGTCTCCTGCACCGCACCGTTCACGATCGGCACATGCGCGATGATCGTCTTGCCGATATTCGCCTGCCAGATCCGTACGGTGGCGATACCGTCGCGCGGGATGCGCGACGCGTCCACCAGGCCGTGGCTGATCGCAAACGGTCCCACGGCCGCCGACAGGTTGCCGCAGTTGCCGCTCCAGTCAACGAACGGGCGGTCGATCGCTACCTGCCCGAACAAATAGTCCACGTCATGGTCGGGGCGCTCACTGCGGGACAGAATCACGGTCTTGCTGGTGCTCGACGTGGCCCCGCCCATGCCGTCGATCTGCTTGCCGTACGGGTCGGGACTGCCGACCACGCGCAGCAGCAGCGCGTCGCGCACCGCACCGGGCTGCTGTGCGGGGCCGGGTAGGTCCTGCAGCCGGAAGAACACGCCCTTGCTGGTTCCGCCGCGCATGTAGGTGGCGGGGATCTTAATTTGGGATGAGTGAGCCATCAAAGTGTTGCTCCGTCACGCGGCCGCTTTCGCCGATTCGAGAAAGTCTTTCGCAAAACGCTGCAGCACGCCACCTGCTTCGTAGATCGAGACCTCCTCGGCCGTGTCGAGCCGGCAGGTGACCGGGACATCAATGCGCCCGCCGTCACGGCGATGGATCACCAGCGTGAGATCGGCGCCCGGCTTGCGCTCGCCGATCACATCGAAGGTCTCAGTACCGTCGATGCCCAGCGTGATGCGGTTGACGCCGGACTTGAACTCCAGCGGCAGCACGCCCATGCCGATCAAGTTGGTGCGGTGGATGCGCTCGAAGCCTTCCGCGACGATGGCCTCGACGCCGGCCAGCCTCACGCCCTTGGCGGCCCAGTCACGCGACGAACCTTGCCCGTAATCGGCGCCGGCAATGACGATCAGTGGTTGCTTGCGCGCCATATAGGTTTCGATGGCCTCCCACATGCGCATGACCTTGCCCTCCGGCTCGACGCGCGCGAGCGAACCCATCTTGACCTCGCCGTTTTTCAAGACCATCTCGTTTTTCAGCGTTGGGTTCGCGAACGTCGCGCGCTGGGCGGTCAGGTGGTCGCCGCGGTGGGTCGCGTACGAGTTGAAGTCTTCTTCCGGTAGGCCCATCTTGGCGAGATACTCGCCGGCGGCGCTATCAGCTAGGATCGCGTTGGAGGGCGATAGGTGATCGGTGGTGATGTTGTCGCCGAGCACCGCGAGCGGGCGCATGCCGCGCAACGTGCGCTCCCCGGCGAGTGCACCCTCCCAGTACGGCGGACGGCGAATGTAGGTGCTGCGCTCACGCCAGTCGTACAGCGGGCTGGCCTGCTGACCCACGTCAACGCTGAGCGCAAACATCGGTTCGTACACCTTGCGAAAGTGCTCTGGCTTGACGCTAGCCGCAACCAGCGCGTCGATTTCGTCATCGCTGGGCCAGATGTCGTGCAGCGTGACCGGGTGACCATCGCGGTCGAGGCCGAGTACGTCGCGTTCGATATTGAAACGGATCGTGCCGGCGATCGCGTACGCTACCACCAGCGGCGGCGAGGCAAGAAACGCTTGCTTCGCATACGGGTGGATCCGGCCGTCGAAGTTCCGGTTACCGGACAACACTGCGGTTGCATACAAGTTGCGCTCGACGATTTCCTTTTGGATAACCGGGTCAAGCGCGCCGGACATGCCGTTGCACGATGTACATGCGTATGCGACGACACCAAAACCCAATTGCTCCAGTTCCGGCAGCAGTTGCGCGTCCTGCAGATACAGCGTGACGGCCTTTGAGCCGGGAGCCAGTGAGCTTTTCACCCACGGCTTGCGGGTCAGCCCTCGCCGGTTCGCGTTGCGTGCCAGCAGACCCGCGGCAATCATGTTGCGCGGGTTGTTGGTGTTGGTGCAACTGGTGATGGCCGCGATAATCACCGCGCCGTCAGGCATGCGGCCGGGCGTGCGCTCGACCTTGCCGCTGATGCCGCGTGCGGCCAACTCCGAGGTGGGCACGCGCTTGTGCGGATTGGACGGACCGGCGATGTTGCGTACCACGGTTGATAGGTCGAACTCGAGCACACGCTCGTATTGCACGTGTGTCAGCGTGTCGGCCCAGAGGCCGGTGTTCTTCGCATATTGCTCGACCAGCGCGACCAACTCGTCGCTGCGACCGGTCAGCCGCAGGTACTGGATCGTCTGCTCGTCGATGTAGAACATGGCCGCGGTGGCGCCGAACTCGGGCGCCATGTTCGAGACGTCGCGCGGTCACCGAGCGTCAGACTGGCAGCGCCCTCGCCATAGAACTCAAGGTAGGCCGACACGACCTTTTCTTGACGCAGGAACTCAGTGAGAGCCAGCACGATGTCGGTGGCGGTGATGCCGGCTCTAGGCTTGCCGCTCAGCTTCACGCCGACGATATCCGGCAAACGCATCCACGACGCGCGCCCCAGCATCACGCTTTCCGCCTCTAGCCCGCCCACCCCAACGGCGATTACGCCCAGCGCATCAACCATTGGCGTATGCGAATCGGTGCCAACGAGCGTGTCGGGGAAGGCGACACCATCGTTGACCTGCACGACCGGACTCATGCGCTCCAGGTTGATCTGATGCAGGATCCCGTTGCCGGGCGGGATGACGTCGACGTTGCGAAATGCCTTCTTGGTCCAGTTGATAAAGTCAAAGCGGTCTTCGTTGCGGCGATCCTCGATCGCGCGGTTCTTCTCGAACGCGTCCTTGTCTATCGCCGCCGATCATTCAACCGCCAGTGAATGATCGACTACCAGCTGGGTCGGCACGACCGGATTGACCCGTGACGGATCGCCGCCACGCGCCGCGATCGCGTCGCGCAGCCCGGCGAGATCGACGAACGCGGTCTGGCCCAGGATGTCATGGCAGACGACACGCGCCGGATACCAGGGAAAATCCAATTCGCGCTTGCGCTCGATGAGCTGCGATAGAGACGCGTCAAGCGTGGCCGGATCGCACCGGCGCACCAGGTTCTCGGCCAATACCCGCGACGTATACGGCAGGCCGTCGTAGGCGCCCGGCGCCAGCGCATCGACGGCAGCGCGCGCGTCGAAGAAATCCAAGCCGGTGCCTGGCAGTGGTTTTCTGTAAGCGGTATTCATCGGCATGAGACCCGCTTTTCGAGCGGCACGAACGGCAGGTTTTCCGGGCCAGTATAGTGGGCACTCGGGCGGATGATCTTATTGTCCACACGCTGCTCAATGATGTGCGCGGCCCAGCCAGACGTGCGCGCGATGACGAACAGCGGCGTGAACATCGCGGTGGGCACGCTCATCAGGTGGTACGACACCGCGCTGAACCAGTCCAGGTTCGGAAACATCTTCTTGATGTCCCACATCACGGTCTCCAGGCGCTCGGCAATGTCAAACAGCTTGGTGTTGGACGCCTCCTTCGATAGTTTTCTGGCGACTTCTTTGATCACCTTATTGCGCGGATCGGAGATCGTGTAGACAGGGTGGCCAAAGCCGATTATCACTTCCTTGTTTTCGATGCGGCGACGGATGTCAGCTTCGGCTTCATCGGGGGTGGCGTAGCGCGATTGGATCTCGAATGCGACTTCGTTTGCGCCGCCGTGTTTCGGGCCACGCAGCGCGCCGATTGCCCCGGTGATCGCCGAGTAGATGTCTGAGCCTGTGCCGGCAATCACGCGGCTGGTAAACGTCGATGCGTTGAACTCGTGCTCGGCGTACAGGTTCAGCGACACGTGCATCGCATCGACCCATGAGCGCGTCGGCGCCTTGCCGTGTAGCAGGTGCAGGAAATGACCACCGATCGAGTCGTCATCCGTTTCGACGTCGATGCGCTTGCCGTTGTGCGAGTAGTGGTACCAGTACAGCAGGATCGAGCCTAGCGAGGCCATCAGCCGGTCCGCGATATCTCGTGCGCCGGGCAGAGTGTGATCGTCCTTTTCGGGCAGCACGGTACCGAGCACGGAGACACCCGAGCGCATGACGTCCATCGGATGGGCCGACGCCGGGATGGATTCGAGTACCGCCTTGACGTTCGCCGGCAGCCCGCGCAGTGCCTTGAGCTTGACCTTGTAGGCGGTGAGCTCGGACACGGTCGGCAGCTTGCCGTGCACCAGCAGGTAGGCGACTTCTTCGAACTCGCATGCGCCGGCCAACTCCAGGATATCGTAGCCCCGATAGTGCAAGTCATTGCCGGTGCGCCCGACCGTGCACAGCGCGGTATTGCCGGCGGCCACGCCGGACAGCGCGACCGACTTCTTCGGCTTGAAGGCGCCCGTTGCCGGCTTGTTGTTGTCTGCTTCGCTCATGGTTTCGTCTCCGGACTCAAGCGTTACTTGTTAGCGTTGTTAGCGGCGAACAGCGCGTCGAGCTTCTGTTCGTATGCGTGATAGCCCAGGTAGTGATACAGATCAGCGCGCGTCTGCATGGTTGGCACAGCGGCCTTCTGCGTGCCATCGCGCAGCACAGTTTGATAAAAGTTCAGCGCTGCTGCGTTCATTGCTCGATAGGCGCCGCAGCAGTACAGTGCGATGTCCACATCGACTTCGCGCAGTTCGTCAACAGTGAACAGCGGGGTCGCGCCGAACTCGGTCAGATTTGCCAGGATTGGCACCTTGACCGCGGCCTTGAAGCAACGGTAGTCGTCCAGCGTGCGCATGGCCTCGGGAAAGATCATATCGGCGCCGGCTTCGACATAGGCGAGTGCTCGCTCGATCGCGGCGTCCAAGCCCTCGGCAGCGGCGGCATCGGTGCGCGCCATGATGACGAACTGCTCGTCGGTGCGCGCGTCTACCGCCGCCTTCACACGGTCAACCATTTCGTTGGTCGGCACACATTCCTTGCCTGGCCGGTGACCGCAGCGTTTCTGGCCGACCTGATCCTCGAGATGCACGGCCGCCACCCCCGCCTTGATGAACGAGCGGATGGTGCGCGCGATGTTGAACGCGCCGCCCCAGCCGGTATCGATGTCGACCAGCAGCGGCAGTGAGGTTGCATCGGTGATGCGGCGCGCATCGATCAGCACGTCTTCCATCGTGCTGATGCCCAGGTCTGGCAAGCCGAGTGAATTCGCCGCGACGCCGCCGCCGGACAGGTAGACGGCCTTGAAGCCGACAGCCTCGGCCATCTTCGCCGCATAGGCAGTGATCGCGCCGACCACTTGCAGCGGCTGGGCTTGGGCAACAGCGGCGCGGAACTTGGCACCCGCGCTGGCGGGCTGGGGTGGGGGTGGGTTCATTGTCGCTCCAGGAAAACAACGGCGTTTAAGCAAGTGCCGAGCCAATGGCCGATGAAAGCGTCAACGCCTTGATTTTTCGGGCTGCGTCGGCTCGGCAGTTGTGGCCCGAGTTTCAATATTGAAATCAGGCGTTTCGTTTATGAGA
This sequence comes from Mycetohabitans rhizoxinica HKI 454, assembly GCF_000198775.1. Lineage (NCBI taxonomy): Bacteria > Pseudomonadati > Pseudomonadota > Betaproteobacteria > Burkholderiales > Burkholderiaceae > Mycetohabitans > Mycetohabitans rhizoxinica. The sequence continues at coordinate 55,097 of NC_014718.1, forward strand.
TGCGACGCGCATAATGTGGTATCACCAATTTGCGGTATCACCAATTGGGGTAAATGGGCTTTGAGCATCGTACAACCAGACGCGGTCGCTCGCCCGCGTTTGTGGGCCATGGGAATAAGTCGATTGCGTGACTTGTTCCTGGACATCGCCCGCGAGTATGACGGGCGTGCGCAACTGCGCGTGGTCTCGCGCGGTTTCGAAGACGCGGTGCATGAGATCAATGTGGCCGGCTCGATGCGTCCGGACGTGGTAGTGGCCGGTGGATCGAACGGCGCGTATTTGAAAGCGCGCGTGAACGTGCCGGTTGTGCTGATCCATCCCACCGGTTTCGACGTGATGCATGCGCTGGCGCAGGCACGGCGCGACGCGGCATTGGTCGCGCTGGTTACACACGGCGATATTCCTGACGAGGTCCGGCAGTTCACGCATGCCTACGGCGTTGACGTGGTTCTCGGCTCGTATCGGTCGGTGCAGGATGCGCAGGCCTGCGTGCAGGACTTGCGTGAGCGTGGCGTTGGCGCGGTGGTCGGGCCCGGCCTGGTCGCGGATCTTGCCGCCCACGCCGGCATGCATGCGGTATTTCTGTACTCTCGCGCCTGCGTGCGTGCCGCTTTCGATACCGCGCTGGAAGTCGTGCAGGCCACGCGTGCCGAGGCACTGCGCCGCGCCCGGCTGGATAACCTGCTGCAGCACCTGCGCGACGGAGTGGTGGCGCTCGATGCCGAAGGACGCGTCGAGGCGATGAACCAACGACTGTCTGACGCGCTCGGTATCGGCGCCACGCAGGCGGCGGGGCGCACGCTGCTGGATTTGGCGCCGTGCCTGGCCGATTCGCTGCCCGACGCCGACGGCGATACGCTCAGCGTCATCCGTGGGGTGAGCTATGTCGTGCATCGCGGCCCGCTCGCCGGCCCCTGCGGCGAGCAGGGCGGCACCGTGCTGACGTTCCAAGAGTCGCGCGCGGTAGAGCGGCTGGATCGCACGTTGCGGTCACGGCCGCGTGCGCAGCAATTGACCGCCCGTTACGATCTGGACGACCTGGTCGGCGAATGCGCGCCCATCGAGCGCGTGCGCGTGCTGGTGCGTCGTTATGCACGCTCGGACGCGACCGTGCTCGTGCTCGGCGAAAGCGGCACCGGCAAGGAAATGGTCGCCCAGAGCATCCACCGCCTGAGTGCGCGGCGCGATTTCGCGTTCGTGGCTATCAACTGCGGTGCCTTTCCGGAGGCGCTGCTCGAAAGCGAACTGTTCGGCTACGAAGAGGGCGCCTTCACCGGCGCGCGCAGGGGGGGCAAGGTGGGCCTGATCGAAGCCGCGCATCGTGGCACTTTATTCCTGGACGAGATCGGCGAGATGTCGTTGCCGTTGCAAAGCCGTTTGCTGCGGGTGCTCCAGGAGCGCGAAGTGGTGCGTCTGGGTTCGACCGAGCCGGTGCGCGTCGATATCCGCGTGATCGCCGCCACGCACCGTGCGTTGATCGATGGCATCGAGTCGGGCACATTCCGCGCTGATCTTTATTATCGGCTGAATATCTTGAGCATTGCGCTGCCACCGTTGCGTGAGCGTCCTGGTGATGTGATGCTGCTCGCGGTGGAATGGCTGCTGCAGGCGGCGCGGCGCGAGCCCCGCCTGGCCGTGCGTGTGCCGGATACCAACGAGGCAACCCGAATACTGGCGCCGGTGGCCGCGCCGCTGTGCGCGTACCGATGGCCCGGCAACGTGCGCGAACTGCAGAACGTCATCGAGCGGATCGCGGTCGAATTAGCCGATACCGAGGCCGAGGACGATGTTGCGCTGACCGTGGCCGTGCTGCGCACGATCGCGCCCGAGTTGTTCGACACGCCGGCTGGTCCCGTCGTGCCCGCCTCGACGCTGCGTGAACGTAGCCGCCATGTCGAGGCGGACGAGATCCGTGCCGCGTTAAAGGCCCATGATGGTGATCGCGATGCAGCATGCCAGGCGTTGGGCATCAGCAAGACGACACTGTGGCGCAAACTCAATGCCGCGCGATAAGGTGTCGCCTGCGCGGACGTGAGCCAGTGCCGGATCGGCGTGCGCCGTTCGCGCGCCTGAACACGCTTGTTCGTCGATCGTTAGATTTAAGTTATTAGTTACTGATTACTGATTGTGGGTCGTCGGTCACTGGTTGCTGGTCATTGGTCGTCGGCCGCGGAGCGGGGGAGAAATCGGACCGAGGGGCGTTATATGATGCTGTTGTGGAAGTTTATTTAGGCGCTTGTTGATGATTCGTCTTGCCGTCCCGGCGGATTTTTCTGTGCTGTTGTCGATAGAGCGTCGCGCCGGCGAGCGGCTGCGTGGGCATGTCGCGTTCCCGGTGTTTGCTGCGCACGGATTGACTCAGGATGAGCTTGCCGACGGGGTACGGCAACGCAGGCTATGGGTGGTGGAGTACGACGATCGGATCGTGATCGGCTATTTGCTCGGCGGGGAACTCGATGGTGGATTCCATATTCGTCAAATGGACGTCGACCCTGCCTACGGCCGCCGTGGCCATGGCCGCGCATTGCTGCGGCATGCATGCATGGTCGGGCGCGCCGAGGGCTACCGGCAAGCCCTACTGACGACCTTGCGGGACGTGCGCTGGAATGCGCCGTTCTACCGCAGCGAGGGTTTCGCCGAGTTGCCGATCGCGCTGCAGGGCGAGCAGATGCGCGCGGTGCTCACGCATGAACAGGCGCTGGGCTTTCCGATGCATTTGCGTGTCGCGATGGCCAAGCCGCTGGGCGACTGAGCTTTGCGCGGATCGAGGTATCGGTGACCGTTACGTGGTGGCGCGCGGCGCGTGCGCGCGTCAGGGCAACGGAAATCGCGACAGATCGTGCTACGACGCTAGGCGACGCGTCGCACGAAGCCATAAAACAACCGTGGATGCATTTTCAGCAGGGACAGCGCGATCGCGAACTTGGGATGGTGGCCCTGCTAGGTCATCGCCAAGTGCCGCAGGCGCGTGCGGCGCGGACGGTGGCCAGTACGGAACGCGTGGCGGCGTCGTTGGGCACCTCGCGGGCAATATGGAACGCGATTTGCCGGTACGCCTACACGTACTTGAGTCGAAAGAACAGCCGCGTGTAGTCGGGAATCGGCAGCAAGCGGGTGCTGTGCTCGACCAGGTCCATAATTTCGAACAGGTCGGTGACCGTCGGATTAAACCGGACCGGCAGGCCGTTGCCATGTTTGACATAGAAATACAGTTCATCCGCGTCGCACCGCTATCCCTATCGAGCGCACGCGTGTAGGGTCATCGGATGGACGAGATGTCGCAAACGAGGCAAAAAGGTTGGCGGATTACGTGGGTTTACGCAGGTTGGCAGACGGCAGGGCGGCGAGCAATGACAGCAGCGCCTGGTCGCATGGCAGCGTGACCTTCAGCGCGAGCAGCGGATCGGCACGCGTGCGCCCGAGGTTGATCGCGGCAATCGGCTTGCCGGCCCGTGCCGCTTGCACGCAGAAGCGATAGCCCGAGTAGACCATCAGCGACGAGCCGACGACAAGCACTGCATCGGCGCGCGTGAGCGCGGCCTGCGCCGTGTCGACACGCTCGCGCGGCACGCCCTCGCCAAAGAACACCACGTCCGGTTTCAGCATGCCTTGGCAATGGTCACACACCGGCACTCGGATCGTATCGAAGTCGATCGACTCGAGATCGGCGTCGCCATCGGGCGCTGCGTTGGCCGACAGCGTTTGCAACGCCGGATTGTCCGCTTCGAGCCGCTGCTGGATGGCCGCACGCGCATGCATGCGGCCGCAGCTCATGCAGATGGCACGGCCAATGTTGCCGTGAAGCTCGATTGTGCCGGCTTGTCCGGCGCGACGATGCAGGCCGTCGACGTTTTGCGTGACAAGCTGCTCGACGTGACCCAGTGCCTCGAGTCGCGCCAGCGCATGGTGCGCGGCGCTTGGCTTGGCCTGGGCCAGCACTTTCCAGCCGAGCGCGCTGCGGGCCCAGTAGCGGCGGCGCGCCGTCGGCGAGCGAAGGAACGCTTGCAGCATAATGGGTGCACGGCCCTTACGTTCGCCGTTCGCATCGCGATAGTCAGGAATGCCCGAGGCGGTACTGATGCCGGCGCCCGTCAGCACGAATAGGCGAGGATGCGCTAGCACGAAGCCGGCCAGCGCGCGCAGGCCCGGTTGCACATCGTCCGGTTCGGCCAGCGTGTGCCCCGGCCGAGCCGGATCGACGCCGTTGCAGCTTTCGGCTGGATCTTCGGATATGAACGTTTTCGTCTCCTGACAAAGCAGCATGGTCTGGCGGCAGCCGTGCGCCGCATCGGCGACGGGCCGATACGCTCCCTGCCCAATTCTACGGGGTTTGGGCACGGCTGTCGGCGTTGCGTGCGACGAGGCAACGGCCCATGAACCCTCGACTATTAAGCAGGACCGATCCCATGCTAGCGGCGCAGGGGCACCAGCCTATCCTCGACGCACTTTCGGAGTGCGGCGTACTGTCGGTTGCGCAACACCAGCGTAGCATGGAGAGGTTGTTCCAGAGCTATGCACTTTTGCATACCTACAGTGTTTGGAAATGTCACGTTCGGCTGCGAGTGCGGCGTGTTGAACGCGAAGGTCGCGCGGCGCGTGGCCGATGTGCTCAAGCTCGTCCAGTTATCCGACGCAGGACCATGTGATGCTGCTGTTGGACGAACCGCTGTCCGCGCCTGATTTCGACCTGCGCGCGTCAGTGCGCTCGGCACTCAAGGCGCTGCATGAGCGATTGCTAAACCTGACCATCTTGTGCGCGACGCATGTCACGATGACGCGTTGGTGCTGTCCGAGCGCACGCTGCTGATGCGCGCGGACGTATTGTGCAACGGGTCACCAGCAGCGTGAGCGTGTCGCATGTCTGCGGCCCAAGCAACTTTGCATCGGCGCGTGTGCCCGTGTTTGTTACGAGACTGTCGATGTGGCCCCGGTCCGAACGTAGCGAGTATCTTGCGCAATTGAGCTGTTTATACGAAAATGGATATAATTAACTAATATTTATCGACAATAAAATGCAATTTAAGTGCGGGATGACTGAGCCAAATTGGCTTGCCTACACCCTCTCTGAAATACTACCTCGCGATCCTCGCACGCGTACGCGCGCTTTGATGCGCCGCGTGCCTGTGCTGCTGCGATCACTCGCCGCACTGAAGCATCGGTCTTTTTAGATCGCTTATCCGACGCTATACGTTCTGCTCACCTCCGATTGTGACAGGCTCGCAGCCCGATGCAGCAGCTGCATTTTTTATGGCGAGGACACAATGACACGACAGACAAGTCGATTGCTTTCGAAGCTAGGCGCCGGCATGGTTTTGGCAGTAACCGCGGGGTGCGGCGGCACAACGAGCAGCGACGTGGGCGCGTCGGCCGAGCATCGTACAGAGGGGGCACCATTCACCGTATCGCGCCTCGATGCTTCCCTGCGGGATGAGCGCGGAGAACACGACAAGGTTGAAGAGCGCCACAGACCAGATGGACCGGAGCTTGATGGCGACGCCATGCCTGCGCATGCTGCACCGACTGCGCTTGGCGACGGCAATTCGCGCGAGCTATCACACACGGAAACCACAAACTTGCAGAGGCAGGATGACACGGAGAAACTACACGGTTGGACAGACGCTGCTCATGCGAGAACATGTTTGTCTGCGCCGGCGAAGCGTCCGTCCGATGAATACAAGCGCAGGTCGCATTCGAGCAGGACGTTGTCGCTCCCTGTCTTCCATGGGCCCCACCCCGACAACACGAATGGGAATGCCCACCCCGACGGAAGTACCATTCTCCGCGGCGTATCGTCAATAGACATTCCGAGGCCCGCGCACCGCCGCTCTCGGGCCAGTTTGACTCTTAGCCCGACCACGCGATCGTCTAGCGAGCAAAGTAACGAGGGATTGAATGTATTGCCACATTTCTTCCACGATACCAATTTTAATCCGCTTGAGGCGTTCCGCTCCACGCCGGGCGACACAGTAGCCACTTTGGAGGAACGGCCGGCGGCGCCGTTGAGTACTCGCCTTAGGTCGTGGATGCGGGAAGCCCATGCCGATTTTGCCGACTGTCGTACCATGCCTTGTCCTCATCGAGGATCGCCGCAGCCGTGGACCACGTTGTTCGATGTCGACGCACGGATGAGACAGCACGAGAAACAGGAAATCGTGCGCAGGAAGCTAGAAGAGTGGGCGTATGCACAGCAGGTGGTGCCTGTGGCGCCCGAGGCGTTTGATCAACTCGATCAACGCGATAAACTGTGGGTCGCGCTGCGTATCTCCGATGCGGAGGCTGCGGACAACGGCGACTTATTCGCTTGGTCAATGGCGGCCGAGCTGTTTCCGTGCGAAGCGCTTCGCCAGCGCCAACATCGCAAATTTGTGTCATGGATGCTCCAAATGTTCGACTTACGTTTGGACCTAGTCGCTTTGGGCGAGCGCGGCGCCCGACAGGACGAACTCGATGCATTTGTCCGGGCGGCGGCTCGTGACGTCGATCAGCAAGATCGCCTCGAGCAGCTGGAGCGAGCGCTGCACGCACTGGCCGTCTACGAGATTGTCCCGAGAATGCGTAATATTTTAGAGCCGACGGGCGCACCGTTGCATGAAGTGGCGGAGACGACATTTCGCGTAGTTGAGGCACTCAAACAACTGGCTGCCGAAGTGGTGCCCACGGCGGTCCAGCAAGGCGCGGTCGACACGGACTACGCGGATCGTTTCAACCAATTATTGTCCGGAACGATATAGACGTCTACCGTCCCAAGGCGTAATAGCAGACTGTCCGCTCCTATAATGGACGCCTATTGTCCATGCGAGTCGCTTCAGTGGCTCCCCGGTGATAGCCGTAGCGGACACAATAATGACGGGGAATTGATCGGTGAGCAGCCAGCATGCCATGCAGCAATCGTGATTTGCGCGGCGCATAGAGCCGGCCCGACTGGATTGATTCAAGCGATGCATGCGGCGATGGGCGGTCACTAATGGCGTGCAAGGCTGATTGGGTGAGCGATACGCTAGCACGGTTGCGGGCCGTGCTAGCGCCGGCCCACGTGTGAGCGCTGCAGGCGCGGTGTGTGAGTCGCGCCACCAGCACCTTCGGGCGCACGCTACCACTATTGCGTCATAGTGCGAAACAGCGCACGGCCGTTCAACGACGGATGGTGTCCTGGAGCGCGCCGACGTACAGCTGCGGTCCAGGAACGGCCGTTGCACGCGTTCCAGCATCGCCGAGCAGTGACGCACCAGCGCGGTGGTTGGCTGAGTGAAGCATTGCGCGAGCCACTGCGTCGTCTCGTTCCACTACACGAGCGAGCGCACGTGGAGTTCGAGGCCGCCACCACCGGTGTGCGGCGCGCTCTCTGGGATAGGCGATGCGCGCGGCACACCTGATCCGTGCGATGGAATGGGCTATGCCGTCCAGATAGCGCGACGGCGCCGCCAGTCATCCTGACAAAGGCGGGCATCATGCGCGGAGGCTGTTCAGCACGAGCTCGCGCGCACCGGGCAGCGCGGACGCGAAAGACCGATCGGACATGGCGCGGTAATGAAACGGTGGAGACGGAACAACGAAAAAGAAACGGTGAAGACGACATCGATCTTAGCCGCGAGTGGCTGGTATTCCTTTCGAAATGCGCAGAGAAATATCGAGTTGTATCGTAGAATGCGCGCGAAACATCCATGCCATTGAGCGGCTCCATCATGGTTTCACGCATTTTGCTGATCGAAGACGACAGTCGCCTGGCTGCGCTGGTGGCCAGCTACCTGCGCAAGCACGACTATGACGTGCATATCGTGCTGCACGGCAACGACGCATTGGACGCGATTCTCGCGCGTCGGCCCGACCTGGTGATTCTCGATGTGAACCTGCCCGGCAAGGACGGCTTCCAGATATGCCGCGAGGCGCGCAAACAGTTCGATGGGCTAATCATCATGGTGACGGCCCGGGATGAGGATCTCGACGAGGTGTTGGGACTAGAGCTCGGTGCCGATGACTATGTGCACAAGCCGGTGGAGCCACGCGTGCTGCTTGCGCGGATCAAGGCGCTGCTGCGCCGCGGGCTGCAGCTCGGCGGCGAGACGAGTGTTGAGCCGGAGTGCCTCATCTTAGGCAAATTCGAGATTAACCGCGCCACGCGCAGCATTCGCCTGCCTGATGGCAGCGTACCCGATCTCACCTCAGCCGAGTTCGACTTGCTATGGGCGCTGGTGCGCTGTGCCGGCGAGGTCGTGAGCCGCGACGACTTAATGCGTCAGCTGCGCGGCATCGGTTTTGACGGCGTGGATCGCACGGTCGACGGCTGTATTTCCAAGCTGCGGCGCAAGCTGCACGACGATGCGGCCAACCCGCAACGGATCAAGACCGTGCGTGGCAGAGGATATCAATTCAGCAAGGTGGCATGGGAGTAAGTCGAAAATTCGACAATTTTGCCCGCAACGCAGCAACACACCGTGGCTATATCGTTGTGGCGCCCCCTCAGTCGCTCGGCGGCACGCCCTTTAAACCGAGTTGGCCGGTGACAGGAGCGCCTACATGTTCGGACCGTTGGTGCCAGGCGCCAACAATCAATAGCCAACAGCTAACAGCTAACAGCCACTGCCACCGCTCGCGGATCAATAGACGTGCCCGAACTGGAAATACACATTGCGACGTCCCCCCGGCGCGAGCGCGACACCGAAATAGACTGGCCCGAATGAGCTGGTCAGCCCGGTGAACAGCGACACGCTGCGCTTCATCGGCCCGCTGTCCAGCGCGTCGTTGAAGCCGTTCCAGACGTTACCCATTTCCGCCGTGACGCCTGCAAACAAGCCGCGGAACGGACCGGTGTTGAACGAAGCCAACTGATTCATGTACGTGAGTTGAGCATAAGCCATCGACGTGCCGGACAATTGGTCGGCTGCATACGCGGACAAGTGTCGGAAGCCGCCCAGCGTGAAACCGAGCGGATTGATCACGTTAGTGCCGCCGATGTCTTTGCCACCCTCGATGCTGACGTTGACGCTGTGTCGTTCGAACGAGACTGCAGCCATTGCCTTGCCGTATAGCTCAGTGATGCGGTCCTCGCTGCTGGCAAGCGAACGCTCGGCCTTGATCTCCGTATAGTAGCCGCTGCGGGGGAACTGCGAGTCGTCGAGTTGGTCGATGACCAGTCGCGCGCGCATGCTTAACTGCCGGCCATAGGCGTCCGGGAACGCCAGCTGTGTGCCGCTTTCGTCCAGCGGCAGGTTGTACAGCGGCGATGTGAAGCCGTGCGCATACGCGAGCCCGATGCGCAAGTCGCCGAGTCGCGCGAGCGGCAGCCCGAAATCGATGCCGGCGCGTTTGGTTTGCAGATGGAAGCGGGTAATGCGGACGTTGTCACTATAGAGGTTCGCGTAGCGGCTCATGTACTCGACATATGGCGCCACGTAGTAGCCGAATGCACTGGACAGCGGCTGGCGCAGCTCACCATGCACGCTGATCAAGTCACTGCCGAGCGTGGTGTCCACGCGTCCCTCGAGTCCCGCCGGGCTCAGCCACGGTCGGCGATAGCCCAGATGCAGCCGAAATCCGCCTTCATCGGTTGAACTGCTCGACAAGCCTAGGCCAAACAGCAGGAAGTTTGGCCCCCATGACTTTTGTCGCGCCGTGATCACGAGCCGGTGTTCGTCGCCGTGTTCGACCAGCTTCTGCGTGACGTCCTCGAAGTCACCGGAATTTGACAAGGTCAGCAGGTCCTTGTTCAGCTGGTGTGGATCGTAAAGGTCGCCCGGACGCACATGCAGATAGTTGCGGATCCGTGCGGCCGGCACTGCGCCGACCGACTCGATGTCAATCTGCGTCAGGCGTATCGGGCGCGGTGGCGGGGCGGCGTGTGCGCGGCGGTAAGCGGCGTAGTCGGCGGGCGCCAGCGCCAGATGCCGTAGTTGCGGCAGAGCCGCGCGGGCCGCCGCCTCGCCGGCCTCAATCGCCTGTGCCGCATTCGCGAAATCGGTGAAGGTCAGGGAACCGAGATCGGGTTGGATTAGCACGTCGCCGGCGACCAGCCGCGAGCGTTGTTGCGCGACGTTTTGCCGGATCAGGATGCCGATCATCTGCTGCATCACGTCTGCGGGCGTCGCCAGTGCATCGAGCGGACGTAGCGGCGAGCCGACGTCTACGGCGATCACGACGTCCGCGCCCATCGTGCGTACCGTGTCCACCGGCAGGTTGCTGACCAAGCCCCCGTCGACCAGCGTGCGCCCGTCGACGTCAGTCGGCGCGAACAGCCCGGGCATCGCCATGCTGGCGCGGATCGCTTGCGGCAGTGAGCCATGATCTAGCACAATCATCTGGCCACTGCGCAACTCGGTCGCGATCGCTCGATACGGGATCGGCAGCTTATCGAACGACAGGTCACCGGCCAACGTCGAGGTCCAATCCGACAACAGCGCTTGTAGCCGGTTGCCCTGCACCAGGCCGCGTGGCAATTTCAGCCCGTCGCTGCTGACGCCCAGTGTCAGGCTGTTGGCATACGATTGTTCGTCTTCGCGTTGCGATTGTGGCAGCTCGGCGCGTTGGTGCACGTCGAATGCGATGTCCGTCAGGTTCACGCCTGCCAGCCGGTCCTGCATGTCTGTCGCACTCATGCCGCTCGCGTACAAGCCGCCCACCACGGCGCCCATGCTAGTGCCGGCGATGCAATCCACGGGGATGCGGTTTTCCTCCAACACCTTGAGCACGCCCAGGTGCGCATAGCCACGCGCGCCACCGCCAGAGAGTACCAGACCGATCGTCGCGCGGCCGTGCGCACGGTCGGGCGTCGCGCACGCGAGCGTCCCGGCGCACGAAGCCGACGCGTGCAGCGCCAGCGCTGCCGCGAACGCCACGGCAAGTGCTTGGTGGCCAGTGCGGCCACGCCGTGACACGTCCTTCTGCCCGATCGTGACGCGCATGACCAATGCGCGGAGACGGGCCCGCAGTGATAGGGTCATCCTGTTATTTGCGTTCTTAAAAACTAGCTATTATCGTTGCACGGTTACTGTGCGTGCAGGACAATGCGCGATTTCGCTCGCCCGCACAGACATGCGCAGGACTTTGCGTGTCGACGTCGTGCTGGTCGTCGGCACTGTTGGCGAATGGGCCATGATACCTGGTGATGCTGCATCGGCTTGAGCGCCGATATTCGATTGGCGTGCGACGGGCCCAGCGATGATCGAGATCCTGGCTCAATATCCGCCCGCCTACCTGCATAGCGACGGGCGTCAGTTGTTCGTCCGGGCGGTGATCGCGTGGTTGATCGCCGCGTCGCTGGCCATCGATTTCACGTTGTTCGGGCCGCTGCTGGTCGTGCACGTGTCGGCAAATCGCTGGCTCTCGATCCCGGTGGGCGTGTCTACGTACGGGATCCGCGGCATACCGCTATACGTAAAACTGTCATTGATCTGTACCGGTGTCTACGGCCTCGCGTTCGTGCGGTCTCACGAGTGGCTCGATGCGTTCTTCTGCAGCGGATATCACTGTACGGTGCTGGCGTTTGGGCTCAATACGTGTGCGTACACAACAAAAATTTTCGCCGGTGCGATCCGGATGACACCGTATGGAAAAGTCGGGGCCGCGCGTGCCTATGGCATGCCGCAACTAACGCTGTATTTGCGCGTGATTTTGCCCTCGGCGCTGCGTCGCGCGTTACCTGCGTACAGTAACGAGGTGAAACGGATGCTGCACGCCAGCACGGTGGCCTTCACGGCCACCGTTGGCTGTCCTGGCGCTCGCCGGCCAGTTGTCCGGCTATTGGGTTAGGGTCAATCGGGGAGGAGCGGCTGTGCTATCAATATCTGGCGGCGATACTGTCGAAGTATGACCTTGAGCAGCGGCCGGCGAAGGCAAAGATCCCATGGCAGCGCACCAGCAAATCAGTCCGGCAGATCAGCACTGGCGTGCAGATTCTCTTCGGCTGCTCATTTTACCAACGCGTATCACGAGAAGTTCGGCGTGACGTCGCGTGAGGAGCGGCGTGCATTCGTCAATGTAACGGCCCGGGTATCGACTGAAAACGGCGTGACATAGCGGGCGGACCCTATGCCGTTATTTCAGGTCCTTCTCGCTGGCTTGCCAGAAAGGATTGTCTTGGATGTCGAAACTGAAGCGTGGCTCGCCTGGCGTTCGCGTACCGTTGACAAACACGCGCGGCGCCGCTGCCCGGGGTGCGGCGCGGTCGCGACGGGTTGCTTCGGGGCAGCGAGCTGCATCGGATCGGTAGGCAGGCTTCGCGCTGAGCCCGGACAATCGGCCATTGCCGGATGCACGCTTGGCAGTGTGAGTCGCCTTGCGTTGATCCGTTTGCGGTTTCGCGTCGGCGGAGTCGGCCACGATCGGCGGCTTTGCTCCGCAATGGCGGACTGAAAATCTGTCAGACATTCCGGATCCTCGCTGGTGTGCAATGTCGATACCCGTGATTCTGACGCCGACGCCACGGGCGCGACGTGCTTACTACGAATCCGGCGGGTTGCCGGCGAAGTGGCGCGCCGGACTGTCCACGGAAACCGATAAAACGGCTCGCGTAGGCGAAAGGTGTTTCATTAGCCCCATCTAAGATGTTTTTATTGGACTGCAATCGAGGAGTCGCCATGAATAGCATCCAAGTGACCCGCGATACCTTCAATCAAGGAAGGGCCCCCGTTTTCTCGCCAGCGCCTTACCTGCTCGTGTTGACCTCGCGTGGTGGTCCAATCGCCGACACGCTCCTCTTCGATCTGCGCAAGAGCATGAAGAATGTCGGGGAACCGGCATGCCCACGGCTGCGTGTGGCGTTGAACGAGCGGGAGATCGATGAAATGAATCCATCGCTGTAGATGGACGACAAGTTGTATGCGCAACTGAACGCGTGAGCCGAGATGCACTATCGCGACCGTTTAATCGCCGACAATCTCGGCGACCCGCAACGGCTGGTGCAATGCCGCACCGCGCTCGATGAACTTACGCAGTGACTCAATCTCGGGTCTGTCCATGACTTCCAGCGCTGAGCCAGTGTGGCTGTCCGATCCGCTTGCGCTGACGCTGCAGGGCGAAGTGCCCGTCGAGCATGAAGGAAGACGGGCTATTTCTATTCGCTGGCACTTCGGTCTGCGTACGGCGAGCCGAGCGTCCGTCTCAGATCTTCTTGTCGCCGTGTTATTTATCCAAAGACGCGGTTGATCGAGTACCCGGCGCCCGGTGCCGTAAGCATCAATTTCGCTTTTATGACGGTAGGATAGGGCATTTTTTAAGGCGCACGGTTTGAAGGACACTGCGCCGTCGCAATCGGTTACCGATAGCGTGTCAAAGGCGGCCAATCGCTTTTAGGGTGAACGCCAGAAGCGCCGACCACCTCTTTTCGCAAGAGGCCGCGGGGTTAAAATCCCAAAATCAGTTCTTTACAGTGCGTCAAACCACTGATACATTAAATTTTGGGCGGTAAATCCCGATAGAGAGGGTGGAGTTGGAACCTGAGAGACGCGGGCTACGGAGCGCGCCAGACGATTCCGGACCGCGAATGGATGCACGGCTGCTAGCCGTGCTTTTTTTTGAGGGGTGTGCCCAGCATGGGTACACCCCTATGGGTGTCGGTCCCGCCTTCAGTTGGCCATCGCGAATGAAGTGAGGTTGTACCCTCTGGTGAGCGCTTGGCTGGTGATACGGGAGCCGCGGTTGCGGCGGACGTATCAGCCGGGGCCGGCGCGATGGGTGACAATCCCCAAGCCAGGCGCAGGTGAGCGCAAGCTAGGCATCCCGACAGTGACGGATCGGTATCGGTTGCTTTAACAGGCGTTGCTGCAAGTGCTGCAACCGATTCCACCACCATGAACCCAGTGCCACACCGCCAGACCAATGTTGTGACCCCCGTGCAATCGCGCGGATGTATCGATTGCAGCGGTAGTGCTTCATGACGGGTTGAATCTAACGGGCACTAGCCGTGGAAGAGCGCCACAACACTGAGCATCGTGCGATAGATGCCCCACACGAGTGGCAGCCCAACCGCGACCCAAGCGAGCACGACCAGCGCACTGCTGCCAGACGCCCGCATGGTGGGCGTTTCGGCAGACAGCTCGCACATGGGTGGCGCAGGGTGCGCCACGCGTTTCTCCTCCGCGAGTTCCTGCTCGCTCATGAAATATTTCGGGTGCACTGGCTTGATCAGAAGGTTGCAAACTAAGCCCACTAACAGCATGCCAACTAAGATATACATCGACTGGTTGTACACTTGCTCACGCGGCAGGCCCAGAGCAAGCTGGTAGTCGCGCATGTAGTTCACGACGACCGGTCCAAGAATGCCGGCGGTGGCCCAAGCTGTGAGTAGTCGGCCATGGATGGCACCGACAAATTGAGTGCCGAACAGGTCGGCCAAGTAAGCCGGCACCGTGGAAAACCCTCCACCATACAGACTGACGATGACGCAGACAGCAACAACAAAGAGTATCAAGTACCCGGCAGTGATGCTCGACGGAATGCTGGCATATAGAAGCATGCCTAGCACGAAGAAAATGGTGTAAGTCTGCTTGCGTCCGAACTTATCGGAAAGACTGGCCCAGACAAACCGGCCACCGATGTTGAACAAACTTAGCAGCGCGGTAAAACCGGCCGCCAAAGACGCTATTGACGTCAATTGTTTTTTGTTGAGATCAGAGAATGACATGGCTTGGCCAATCAGGTGTCCACCGAAGACTTCTTGCAGCATCGGACTGGCCATGCCGATAACCCCGATGCCGGCCGAGACATTCATGCAAAGCACCATCCAAACAAGCCAGAACTGCGGGATACCCCACACTCTCTTCACATGGACATGGTGCTGAGTCACCATGGCGCCATCTGCCCGATCGTTAGTGGACTTCCAGCCAGCGGGTGCCCATCCGGGCGGGGGTACGCGATAGGCCAGCGCGCCACTCATCATGAATACAAAGTACATTGCGGCCATAGCGACAAACGTCTGCGTCACGCCCCCTCCTTCGTACGTAGCAAAGGCCGCCATGAGTTCGGTGGCGAGCGGCGAGCCAATCATCGCGCCGCCGCCAAATCCCATGATGGCCATGCCGGTAGCCATGCCTCGCCGATCTGGAAACCATTTGATCAGTGTACTGACTGGCGAGATATACCCGAGACCCAGACCAATACCGCCAATCACGCCGGAGCCCAGCAGCATCAGCCAGAACTGATGTAGGTGGACGCCGAGTGCGGAAAGCAGCATGCCGCCGCACCAGCATAGTGCACTGACCACGCCAGCCTTGCGCGGACCGGCTCGTTCCAGCCAGCCTCCCCAAATGGCGGCAGAACTGCCAAGCAGCACAAAGAACAATGTATACATCCATCCCAGCGTGGAGATCTTCCAGTCGCAATGCGTGACGAACAACTCTTGCAAGAAGCCGATTTCGGGGCCGCAGGCCATGGGATGGGTCATGCCGATGGCCTGCGACAAGGGTAGCCAAAAGACCGAAAAGCCATAAGCCATGCCTATGCACAAGTGAATCGCCAAGGCAGCCGGAGGGACCAGCCAGCGGTTGAAGCCTGGCCTCGCTACAATGCGCTCCTTGGAGAGGAATGGCACAGCCGCGACTTGCTCGGCGGCACCTGTACTTAGACTAGATGTCATGTTGTCTCCGTCGATCATGACCGGCTAGGGATGCACCGCATGTCTTGAAACATGAAAAAAGCCGGTCCGTTATGCTAACAAGCGGACAATTTACCCGGCTACAAAACCAGGCACCTCTATTTTTTCGTAACCCTGTCACGATACTGTCGACATCCGAGTTGCACACGATATCGCTGGCAGTATCGTTCCCTATTTAAAATTAACCTCCTACGTTAAGACAGTTCTTTCTGACACCGCGCTTACCCTTGAGCCACTCTTGCCCATATAGCGACACGCAAAATTCTGCGACCACGTCAAACATCCCGGGTGTGGTCAATAACGTCATATGGCACGATGAGTTCACCTCAATCACCTCAAAGCTTGGCAATTACCGTTGCCACGCTTGCCAATAATCATGACGGCACGGCGACGAGGCGTGCTGCTCCATTTCGGAAATTCCTGGCGTCGGGTTGTGAACAGCATGGCTCGTCAGCGTGGGCCGGGCGAAGCGATAGTCTATCGAATCTTTGCCCCCGCGAGGATAACAGACTCAGGCTAATCGAACAGCGATCACACGCATAAATGGCGTTTTTGGAAGCTATGTCGTCACTATCGCTACCTGATAGTTCTTCGTTGCGCCAATGGATCGTGGTTTGCGCGGGCGCTCTGCCATGCGTCAGTGTGTTGAGGTGCGCCCTCCACAGCAACAGGGCAGGGTACTCGTCGGCAGTGTTTGCCAGTGATATGGCCCTGAACAGTGCGACGAGATAGCCATACGGTTCAAGGCGATTTACCTTGCAGGTTTCGATCAGCGAATACAGGCTGGCGGCGGCATTCGCACCGGCGACTGTACCGTAAGCAAAGTCGGTTTTTTTAACCGACGTTGACAGTCAATGGCCGGATCGCGTTCTCGCAAGCATTGTTCGAGATCGGCCAGGTGCCGTTCTCGACGTAGCGAATCAGCTTCGACCATTGACCTTGCAGGTAGTGCAGTGCTTTGCCGAAGGCACTTTGCGGCAACACGGCGTGCAACTGACGCAGAAGCAGTGCCTCGATTTATCCGAGGACCACACGACTCTGGCGTTGCCTTGCGAGCAACCGATTCTCCGGCGACCTGTCTTCGCAGCGCGATTCGATCTCAAACAGCCGCTCGACAGTCGAATGAATTCGCTGGTGGGATGATCGCGACCACGCTGCGCCTTCGGCAGGTTCTCTTTCGCCCCGATCCTGTAGCGACGCGCGTGCGCCCAGCAGCCCAGCTGCACCAGCTAATGGGTGTCGGTGACATCGTTGTACGGCTTATCGCCGTCAGTCATCCATGCTGCGCCGGGCTTGATGCTAGCCTAGCGCGCCGCGGCGTGTGCCGCGCTCGGACTCATTTTCCATGGTAACGCTCTTGAGTGCGCCCCATACCTTGTCGGTTACCTGTTTACCGTTTACCTTCCGTCATCGCTGTGATGTGTTTATTCGACTCTGCGACGAATGACAGCGTATCATCGAGCGTATCGTTTGCCTCCTTTATGGACGTATTCACACGCTCGCGAAAAGCCATCATTTCCTCTTCATTCTCAGATGGCATAAAGGCCCGTCCAGCTTACCGCATAAGCGCACTCGCATATCAATCCGAGCCGCTTGGCGGTCTGTACAATCGCGTGCTTTGGGGCGTCGGGCAAAAATTGCTTGCTGGGCGAAGAGGGTGGTTTTTTGCCCACCGACGATGATGGCCCAGGAGCAAGCATTAGAAACCAGGGTATTGGCGAGTCGTGGCGTACGGACCCGGGAGATAGACAAGCAGCTGGGCTGCTCGTGCTGTACCGTGCGACGGTATCTGTGTGAGGCCGAGGCGTGGCGATACGGAGCGCGAAGCGCAAGCGGCGAAGCTCGATTCGTGCAAAGACTCTCTGCGCGAGCGCATCGAGGCTGCTCGCCCGCACTGGATTGCGGCAATGGTATGACACCGAGAGATGCAAAAGTTGGGCTATGCCGACGGCGTGACGCAACTTAAGCCATTCATCAATGCGTATCGAGCACAAGAGCCCGAGCCAGTGGTGCGATTTGAAACGGCGCTTGGCAAGCAAATGCAGGCAGACTTCACGCATCTTCGGCGAGGTCGTCACCCATTGCTCGCGTTCGCTAGCAGGTCAAACCCGTAAGCCGTTTATTACCACAGCATCAGACAGGACTTGTGCTCGTTGCCGTCGTCAACAGCGGTGCACCGGGTTAAGCCGGTGCCACAACGAGATTTTTGCCACTAGCCTTGCGGGTGCGGCAAAAATTAACGCGGACTACAGCGGCACATTCGCTTCCTTCACCAACATGCCGCTCCACCTTATTTTTGGATTAAGAAGCGCTCGCGATTCTTTCCAATCCATGACGGCGCCCGACCTCTACCGCTCCAGGTCTCACCCGTTTTGGGATTCTGGTATTTCGGCTCCGGCTGCTTCGCATGGGCAGTGCCGCGAGCTTGACGCTTACGCCCAAATAAATCTTCGGCCGTGATCCCCAATTCGGTGATCTTCTCACGCATTTGTGCGATCACCGTTTCCAATTCTCGCGCCCGTAAGGCTTCTGCCTCCGCTTCAAGCTTTTCAATTTGAGCGCGCAACTCTTGGTATGTCGCCATGTTCATTCCCTATGTTAAGTTAAAGATACCCCGGACAGACGCGGGCTGAGTCAACTCGCTTGCACGCCTATGCCTACGCCTCGGATAGACGAAGCGCTTGGTGGCATGGACTCTATTTGAACAATTTCCTTCTTCTATTACCCTGTATCTTGAGGTTTCCGTGTCTGGCCATGCTCTTGCGCTTGCCGCAAATATTCCTTCATTCGTTGCGACATCATCCAAGTTAGCACCCTATATATAGCCCCACCGCGCAAGCTTGATTGCAGACTAACCACTTGGGGCCGGGATAGTGGTCACTTTCGATGATCAAACATCGCTTAGCTTTTTGCCTTCTACCGTGTGTGCGCATAAACAATGCCAGCTAGTTCTTTACGACGACCGGCGGCCCTACAAGGTTATCCATTATACCTTAACGCGCCGACAGCCGAGCCAACCACTGGATTAAAAATAATTGACTGACGGTTTTCACCGGCGGCGCGGCGCAGAAAGGAAAAAATTACCTGTGAGTGTTGTTAGTTTGCGCGATTGAAGGCGAGTGCCGTAATTGCCTTCAAGAAGACGCCTAAGCTCGGATTGCCGCTGCTTGCCCCAGCCGTTTACAAACCCTTATAGAAATCCTGGTATTGCTCGTT
Organism: Mycetohabitans rhizoxinica HKI 454; assembly: GCF_000198775.1. Lineage (NCBI taxonomy): Bacteria > Pseudomonadati > Pseudomonadota > Betaproteobacteria > Burkholderiales > Burkholderiaceae > Mycetohabitans > Mycetohabitans rhizoxinica. The sequence continues at coordinate 73,896 of NC_014718.1, forward strand.
GGCGCATGGATAACCTGTTATTCGGCACTGGGCACCTCTGAACGAAATCGTCGAGCGCGCCACGGATATCCCCATTCCAGCGCTCCGGCTGCCGGTCGCTTTACCGTAGAAAGTCTGTGAGGCTGGCCAAAAACTGGGCCATGCAAAAATAAAAAATCCGGCATGATGGTGCTACCTTGGCAAGCAGAAGGTCATGTCGTGAAGAAGAGCCCGTACACTGAAGAACAGATTGCGTTCGCGTTGAAGCAGACAGGGCTGGGTACGCCGGTGGCTGAGGTATGCCGCAAGATGGGCATCAGCGATGTGACATTTTACAATTGGCGGCAGAAGTATGGGGCCCAGGCCCGTCGGCGCTAAGCCGGTTGAAGCAACTCGAGGAAGAGTGCGTGAGGCTTAGGCGCGATGGTGGATTTGTCGCTAAACAAAGCTATGTTACAGGATGTGCTATCAAAAAAGCGCTCGCCGAGTTGTGGAACAAAACGCTCGATGTGCCGCTTATTGTCGTCGGTGAATGACGCTGTGCCCCCTGATTCAGTAACCCGCAGCTACGCGGCGAGTGCAAGGCACCGCTCGCGGCGCATACATGTGTTGCTGCTGCGTGGGCGTACTGGTTTGTTGCCAAGGTTGGAGGGCTTGGCGCACGATGCCGCAACTACCGCTGAGTCCTCGGCTCACGATCTCCCAATATCACCTCGCCGCATTTTGACAGCCTTCACGTCAGCGCTGGGCAAGATAGCCTCAATAGGGATCCAGCTTGCTGGTCGCTGGTGGACGCTGCGCCCGTTCGGGAAACTCGCTGGCATGAATCCAGTGACACATCATACGCCGGTCCAGTGTCGTGACGCACGCAATCGCTCGGATTAAGTCAGCCAGCGTCACCATCAGCATCATGGGATTTGCCAGCACACTCACTGTTCCAGTTTAACGGGAAGGGCAGGTGACGCAGGAAAATGGCCCGCGCAGCAAATTGGCGCGGACGGTAGGCCAAGCCGTCGCGCGTCAGCGCAGGCTGCGTGGCTTGACACAGGAGCAGCGCTCGGAAGCGGCGGGACTGGCGCAGGCCTCGCTGTCGCAAATTGAGCGCGGCAAAATATTACCTGGACTTGACCAGCTGGCACAGCTTGCGCAACTGCTCAATTGTTGACTCGTGGATTGGGTGGCCGAAGGCGGCACCGGCGCGCTGGATCGCGCTATGCGCATGCGCAAGAAGCTATCGGCATTATCGCTCACGCAGCAAGAGGCACTGTAGCACTTATGGAACGAGGCCATTGTGATGGTGACCGACGTCCGCGCGGCCGCTCGCAGACGGGGTCGGAAAGCCGCGAGTTGACACGACGAGAGGGTGCCGCGTGGCGCCGTATTGGGCGCGCCGCGCCAGCGTGGTCTTTTGTAGAGAAGGTGGGACGGGTAGGCCACGCCCACGCCCACGCCGATAACGGCCCCGTTGAACCACCATCTCGCTAAATAAGAGCGCAAGTAGACAACGTCTACTTTAATGGATGGGAAGCCAACATGACGATTGGCTTCGTGTCGGCTGACGATTTCTCTATTATTTCTGGCGAGATCCCTTCTTCAAAGAAAAAACGCTTTTCGCCAAACGCAGGAGTCAGATCATTAAGCCACATTGCGTTCGGGTCAAATTTTGCATAAAAAGGTCTGCGTACCCAATCCGGATTGCGTGCTTGCAAAAATTGCAAAGCAAACACTTTTTCACCCTGTATCGTTGCGATACCATCAACGACAACTTTACCCGGAAAAGCGCTCATTGAAGGACCACGCACTGTCCGAGACAAACCTGAGACGGACTGGTAAGCTGCTTGGAAAATTTCGTAGGATTTAATTAAAGGGAGCTGGAAGTATTGGCGCGGGCCTGTATCACGCTCGATGAACATGTAATAAGGAATTGCCCCTAATCGAACGCCCGTCGTCCAAAGTTCAGCCCATGCTTTTGCATCGTCATTGATGTGACGAATTAAAGGTGATTGCATCCGTAACGTGGCGCCAGATGACACGATGCGCTTCACGGCTTTTTGTGCGATATCTGGACGTAATTCGACTGGATGATTGTAGTGGCCCATTACAGCAAGATTTTTGCCGGCATTGACAACCTTTTCAAAAAGCCACAAAAGATCATCAGCATCTTTATCTGTTACAAATCTTTGCGGCCAATAAGCAACGGATTTGGTGCCGATACGGATATTTTGAATATGGGCTAGTTCAGGGCTGAGCAGCGGTTCGATGTAATCTGCTAGCGAGCGCGTGTTCATGATGAGTGGGTCACCACCAGTGATCAGCACATCGGTGACTTCTGTGTGCCGCCGCAGATAGGCGACTAATTCATTCGATGCTTTTGCATCGAATTTCAGGCCTTCCATGCCGACGAATTGCGGCCAGCGAAAGCAAAATGTGCAATAAGCATGACAAGTTTGTCCCGCACTGGGGAAAAACAAGACCGTTTCTTTATATTTATGCTGAAGGCCGTGCATTCGCTTGCCGTCTAAAATCGGGACGTTGTGTGTCATTTGTCCTGCTGGATGTGGATTCATCCGCATGCGGATTTTTCTAACCTCATTTTCGATGGCTGCTTCGTCTTGCTTAATGAGCACTAAGTCCCGAAGCGTTGCATATTCATCGGCCGGCAGCATATCTGAGTGAGGAAAGGTCAGGCGGTAAATCGGGTCATCTGGCACACGCTCCCAGTTAATAAGTGTATCTAGAACATATTGATTGGTCCGGAATGGGAGAACGCGAGAAATGACTTTTACTGCTTCACGTAGATTTTCGGGAAGTGTTGCCCACTGATGCGCTTGTTGAATGGATTGGCGTGTATAAGGTTTAAATTTTGTTTGAGAAGCTTTTTGACTCATGAACGTGGCTCCATTTCGGTTTATTATGCTGCGGGATAAATAAAAGCCTTGATTTTACAATAGGTAGTTAAATAAAAGTACTCTGTTTGTTATGCTTTAGGCGAAGAGCCAGCATGGCACTGCACGACACTGCAGTATTGAGCTAAAGCAAGGACCCAGCGTATACGGGGTGAACGGCTCGCGCATATCCTTGCGGATGCGGCGCAGAGCATTGTGCTCGCGGATGCAGTGGGCCGCTCCGCGCTGGGTGAGGCGTCTTTGGCCTCTCGTACGGTGCTGGATTTCAACACATTGCCGGATTGGGCGGACACGAATCCATTGGTGCCGGCGCGTGTTGCCTCAGGGGATGATGTTACTCTCGGGTAATGGAGGTGTCAGAAATTCTGTGTACTGAGGTTGGTTAAAAAATCTCAGCTGATGGCACAAATGAATCGGTCGCCGAACAGGATCGCGAACTGGTTGACGGCTTGCCGCCAGATAATAGGTGGCATCTTCCAATCCTTTTCGATGTTGCGCAAGGCCAGATACAGTAGTTTGTTGGCCGCTTTATCGCTTGAAAAGTGGCCGCGGTTCTTGACGATCTTGCGCAACTGCATGTGCATGCTCTCGATAGCGTTTGTCGTATATACGATTCGACGCACCTGGGGCGGATAGGCGAAAAAAGGGTATGACCTGTTCCCATTGGCGCTGCCACATGGCCGCGACGGTAGGGGAATTTGCGGCCCCACTGGCTGTGCGCAAAAGCGTCGAGCGCCGCTGCCGCTGCCGCTGCCTCGGCCGTGGCGGCCTGATAGATTGTCTTGATCGCGGCAGCCAGAGGCTGGCGCTCTTTCCAACTGGCCAGCTTCAGCGAATTGCGGATCAGATGAACAATGCAGGTCTAGATGTGCGCAGCCGGATACACCGCCTCGATCGCTTCAGCAAAGCCGCGCAAACCATCGACCACCGCGATCAGGATGTCGTGCAAGCCGCGGTTCTTCAACTCGTTGAACACCTTCAGCCAGAACTTGGCGCCTTCGGTTTGCTCGATCCACAAACCCAGCACTTGCTTGCGGCCGTCGACCCCGATGCCCAGCGCCAGGTACACCGCCTTGTTCTTGACCGTGCCTTCGTCGCGGATCTTCAATCGAAGCGCGTCAAAATACACGATCGGATACATCGCCTCGAGCGGGCGTTGCTGCCATTGCTCGAGCTCGGCCAGTACTTCGTCGGTGACGCTCGAAATCAGATCGGGCGACACCTGAAGGCCATACAGTTCCCGCAAATGGCCTTGAATCTCGCGCACGCTCATGCCGCGCGCATACAGGCTAATGACGTGATCGTCAAAACCGGGCAGCCGGCGCTAATATTTACCCACCCGCTGTGGCTCGAACCTGGCCTGCCGAGCACGGGGGATAGCCAACTTCAGTTCGCCGCTGGGCATGATCATCGTCTAGGGGCTGCTCCCATTGCGATGATTGCCATCCTTACCTTGCTCGACTTCGCTTTCCAGATGGTGCGTCAGTTCCGCCGCGAGCATGCGCTCAGCCAGTTGCTTCTTCAGTCGCCCGGCTAAGCCCGATTCGCCCAGAATCGACTCGGCATCCTTGCTTTGCACCTGCGCCAGCAGTTGGTCAATCAGTTCATCGGGAAACAGCTTCGGCGCCTTCGCATTCTTACTCTTGGTCACGGTTGCATTGGTCATAGAACGTTATTTCCGTTATCGTCTCATGACCCCGGCACACTAAAATTCTGACAGGCTCGATTCGGGGCGTACTTAAGACGTTTGGCGTCATCCTGCCTGCAGGTAAAGGTGTGACATTCGAACGGCTTGTCGAGCAAAACATGCCCCCTTCATCTCTCGTACAAGGCGTACTTGATATCCTAATAGATAGCTTGCGCCATATTGGAACTCAAATTAATGCATTCGATCAGGCCATCCGTCGCGTGGCTCAAGCAAGTCCGGTCTGCCGACGCTTAATGACCGTGCCCGGCGTGGGCTCGCTGACTGCAGTGGCGTTTGCATCGGCTGTGGATAATCCTGACCGCTTCTCAAGCGTGCGTGACATTGGACCCTACCTTGGGCTGACGCCGACGAAATATCAATCCGGCAATGTCGATCGCAACGCAGGTATTTCGAAAGCAGGATGCCGGCTTACGCGCCATCTACTGTTCGAAGCGGCGTCTTCTCTAATCTCCCGATACCGGCAGGACTGCGATCTGAGACGATGGGCACTGACGCTTATTCCTCGCATTGGCGCTCGCAAGGCGATGGTCGCCACCGCGCGCAAATTAGCGACCGTACTGCTCTCTATGTGGAAGGGGCAAACAGACTTCAAGGTAATGACAGAGTGGATTCGATTTGACTATTTGCACTGCCAGACCCGAACACCTCATTCAGGCTGATTACGTCGCCGCAGCGATTCCTTCACCCTCTTTGCGGTCCCACCGCGGCAATCACATCGGAACGCTGTAGCGACTTTCAACGGCACGTTGTGGCGCACTGCGACCACGTAGACGACAACGAGACGGCTTCTATGAAGCATTGCAACAGAGATAAAGCTTATTGACAGGAATTAGACGATAAAGGGTTTACCGGCTCTATCGTGAGCCGGGGCTGTCATTGCGGCATAAGAGGCCGCGGCGAAACAAGGCGGCGCGGCTGCGGCAGCCCAAGCAGCTCGTGACCTCGATCAACGAGATTGGGAGTATGGACTTTCTATGGTCCACCCGCAAACCGCAAGCGCAGACTGGTGGCGGCTAGCGACTCGCGTTTATCTATTCGGCCTGTGGTGATCCGGGCATTTCCAGATCTGGCCTGCATGACATAGTCGCACGCTTCCTTCCCAATAGGCACGCGGCATGATTCATGCTAAGAAGCTAGACGGGTTGGGGGAGCGGCGTTTGAATATGCGATCGAGCGTTTTCATGAGCGCCATACCCTGCGCGGCAGCAAGTCGACCGCTGTCGTTTGTCGCCGTGAGTGCTTCATTGCTTTTCCTATATAACATTTGTCAGTTTAAGTGATGGTAACAAGCTTGTGTTGTCACAACAGGCGCCTTATAGTCGTAGTCGCCTTATCTGTGAAGCGGTGCACGACAACTTGGCCTCCTGCTTAGGCGCGTCGCGTGAGCGGGCAGTCGTACAATGAGGTGATTTGTCAGCGAACGGGCGCATGGCAGTCGCCGTTTTGCTGGCTAAAAGTGATGTCTGGAGGGAATACAATGCAGAAGTACCCCAGCTTGCACCCGGTGATGCTGTATAGGCGTGGTGCGTCCAACTTTTCCGCCGCACAATCCTCCTGCCTTCGCTCGGTATCTCTATTCGCCACGTTGCTGTCGCGTTGACGCATGCTCACCATGCTCGTGGCACGCGCGCATGGTGGTCCGGTGGCATCATTAACACAGCGTTTGTCTTGATGCGAATCGACTAAGGCCGAAGCGGACCACACTCATCTCACACGCAACGTTATGCCGCGCTAGCCATATGGCCGCCTCGTTGTGACGTGGAGGTATCGAAAGCTCCCCGCTGTTTTTCAAAGCAATGGCCTAAAAAGGCTGTACCAGTGGCAGGCGAGATGCATACGAAGCGCTATGTAACCGGTGCTCGCCAACGTAGAGCTTTATTTTCTTGCTGCCTGGCCGATTGTTAAAGCAATGGCAGTCGTTCAGTGGGTTAGTGCTGCTAAAACGGTTTGACTTTATCTGATCGAAGGTTATAAATGTCTGTTTACAGTATGCCAGTTCCGCTTAGTACGTCCCAAACTGACTGCAATGCGACGCAGCAGGACTGTCCGTCGCACCTGTGCGTGCATCAGCTGTTCGAAGCGCAGGTCGAGCGCACGCCGCAGGCGGTGGCTGTCGTGTTGGGCGAGCAGTCCATCACGTACGCTGACTTAGAGCGCCGGGCTAATCAACTAGCGTGGCATTTGCGCACGCTGGGCGTTGGACCCGACGTCGTGGTGGGGTTAGGCGTGACGCGCTCAATCGAGATGGTGGTCGGCGTACTGGGCATCTTGAAGGCCGGGGGCGCATACTTGCCGCTGGATCCGAGCTACCCGCACGAGCGCCTCACATACATGATGCAACAGGCGCGCGTGCCGGTCCTGGTTACGCAGTCGCCCCTGCAGCAGGCGTTGCCGCGCACGCCTGCATCATGCGTGTGCCTGGATATCGATTGGGCGCAGATCGCGGTGGAGCCCGACACGCGCCCGCCCAGCGGCGTGTTGCCTGAGCATCTCGCATACGTAACCTATACGTCGGGCTCAACCGGCCAGCCTAAAGGGGTGATGACCCGGCATGGTGGCGCAGCCAATTACCTGAACTTCTTAGTTCGCCATTATCGTGTCATCGACAAGGAGGTGGTGCTCAATGTCGCGAGCCTGGCCTTTGATGCGTCGGTGCGTGACCTAATCGGCCCGCTGATTGCAGGCGCCCGCGTGGTGCTCATCCCGACCGCGCACGCCAAGGAGCCGCACCGCTATGTGGGTGTGCTCCATGAGCAGCGTGTCACGGCATTGCTCAGTATAACGCCTAGCTTGCTGCGTAGCGTGTGTCAGGCAGCTGAACACCGAGGCGTGTGTGACGCACTGCGCCTGATCTTGGTGAGTGGCGAAGCGCTGGACGCGCAGCTTGTGGCGCGTGTGCATCAAACGCTCGGCGCGCAGGTGCAGGTGTTCAATCAGTACGGCCCGACCGAATGCACGATGACCTCGACCTGGTTTGCGGCCGTGCCTGACGCACAGGGGTCGGTGCCAATCGGCGAGCCGCTGTCGAACGTGCGCGTGTATGTGCTGGATCGGCAACTCAAGCCGTTGCCACCGGGCGTGACTGGCGAGCTATATATCGCGGGTGCGGGCTTGGCACGCGGTTACTTCAACCAGCCGGCGTTAAGCGCTGAGCGCTTTGTCGCCAACCCGTTCGGGCACAGCGAGCGGCTGTACCGAACGGGCGACTTGGGCAAATGGCGGGTGGACGGTCGGCTTGACTATATGGGCCGCATCGACGATCAGATTAAGCTGCGCGGTCAACGAATCGAGCCGGGCGAGATTGAGGCATGCTTGGCCCAGCACCCGCAGGTGCGCGACGCGGTGGTGCTGGCGCGCGGCGACGGCGAGGACACGCGACTTGTCGCGTATGTCATTGCGGAAGCCGATGCGCCACTGGCCAGCACGCCTGAATCCGGGGTGCCACTCGCGAGCACGCTGCATGCGCATGTGGCCGCTCGGTTGCCCGATTATATGGTGCCGGCTGCGTTTGTGCGGCTCAATGCCTTCCCGCTGACGCCCAACGGCAAACTCGATCGGCGTGCGCTGCCCGCGCCTGACGCGGACGCGCTCGTGCGCCAAGTGTATGAAGCGCCGCAAGGTGAGCTTGAAGCTGACCTCGCGGCGATTTGGGCCGAGCTATTAGGTGTCGAGCGCGTCGGCCGGCACGATAGCTTCTTTGCGCTCGGCGGCCATTCGCTGCTCGCGGTGCAGCTGTTGAATCGTATCGCTGGGCTGGGTGCCGACGTGCCATTGGCTACGCTATTTGCGTCGCCCACGCTGGCGGCATTCGCTGCCGCAGTGGAGGCGCAAGGGCATCACGGCACCGATATGCTGCTCCCCATCCCGCCGGTGCCGCGCGAAGGCGCTTTGCCGCTGTCGTTTGCACAGCAGCGGCTATGGTTTCTCGCGCAACTTGATGGCGTGAGTCGCACCTATCATATGTCGCGTGCACTGCGCGTGCGCGGGCCGCTGAATCGGGCCGCGTGGCAACAGGCGCTCGATGCGCTGTTTGCGCGTCATGACGCGCTGCGCTCACTATTTGTCAGCGTCGAGGGTCAACCGCAAGTGCAATTGCTACCGGCGGGCACAGGCGTGCCGATGACCTGGCATGACTTGCGCGGCGTGCCTGACGCCGACGCGCAATTGGCGCGCTTAAGCGACGAGGCGGTGTACGCACCATTTGATCTGGCGCACGGGCCGCTGCTACGCGCGTGCGGCATTCAGTTGGCCGATGACGAGCATGTGTTGGTACTGACCCAGCACCATATCGTATCGGACGGCTGGTCCATGGAAGTGTCGGTGCGTGAATTGAATGCGCTGTACACGGCCGCCTGTCAGGGTCAGCCGGATCCGTTGCAGCCCTTGGCAGTTCAGTATCCGGACTATGCGGCGTGGCAGCGGCAGTGGCTGTCGGGCGAGCGGCTGCAAGCGCAAAGCGAGTATTGGCGCACGACGCTGGCCGACGCACCGGTGCTGCTGGCGCTGCCGACCGATCGGCCGCGCCCGGCGCAGCAATCATTTGCGGGCGCGCAGGTGCCGGTGTGTATTGATGCCTCGACCACGCAGGCACTGAAGCGCTTAAGCCAAGAGCGCGGCACGACCTTGTTTATGACGGTGCTCGCGGCGTGGAGCGCGGTGCTGGCGCGTCTGTCGGGCCAGGACGATCTGGTCATCGGCGTGCCCAGCGCGAACCGGGGACATCCAGCGATCGAGTCGCTAATTGGTTTCTTTGTCAATACGCTGGCGCTGCGTGTGGATCTGTCCGGTGAGCCGACGACAACGCAGTTGCTGGAGCGCGTGCGGCACACGACGCTCGAAGCGCAGGCACATCAGGATCTGCCGTTTGAGCAGGTGGTGGAGATCGTGCAGCCGCCGCGCCGGCTCAATCACACGCCGCTGTTTCAAGTGATGTTTGCGTGGCAGAACACGCAGCCGGAGCGGTGGCACTTGCCGGATTTAGCGGTCACCCCGACCGAGCTTGAGGGCAATACGGTCAAGTTTGACCTGGAGCTGGAACTACAGGAGTCGGGCGACGCCATTGTTGGCGCATTGGGCTATGCGAGCGCGTTGTTTGACCGCGCGACGATCGAGCGGCATGTCGGGTATTTGCAGACGATGTTGCAGGCGATGGCGGCTGACGCAGCGCACCCTGTGACACGCGTTGAGTTGCTGGCACCGGCCGAGCGCACGTTGTTGCTCAAGACGTGGAATGCGACAGCACAAGACTATCCGGCGCACCAATGCATTCACCAGTTGTTTGAAGCGCAAGTCGAGCGCACGCCTGACGCCACGGCGCTAGTCTATGAGGACCAGACGCTGGGCTATGCTCAGTTGAATGCGCAAGCGAATCGCTTAGCGCATCAGTTAATCGAGTTGGGCGTCAAGCCCGATGCACGGGTGGCCATTTGTGTGGAGCGCTCGCCCGCGATGGTGGTGGGGCTGCTGGCGATCCTGAAGGCCGGCGGCGCGTATGTGCCGCTAGACCCGGCGTATCCGGGCGAGCGGCTCGCGCATATTCTTGCGGATGCGACGCCGCAGATTGTGCTTGCGGATGCGGCGGGCCGGGCCGCACTGGGTGAGGCGGCGTTGGCCGATCGCACGGTGCTGGACCCGAACACCTTGCCGGATCGGGCGGACACGAATCCATTCGTGCCGGATCTGACCTCCCATCATCTGGCGTATGTGATTTATACGTCCGGTTCCACCGGTATGCCCAAAGGGGTCTTAATTCGGCACAGTGGTGTGATCAACCAGATTACGGCGCTACCTCAACAACTGGAGTTGGGTGTACAGGACCGACGGTTGCAATTTGCTTCGCCAGCCTTTGATACGTCAGTAGAAGAAATTTTTTCCACGTTGACCGTGGGTGCGGCGCTGGTCCTACGCACGGATGCTTGGCTAGTGGAGGCCAGGAAATTTTGGGCGTTGTGCCAAGCCCATCGCATAAGTGTAGTAGGGTTACCTGCACAATTTTGGGCGCAATTGGTCCAGGAAGAGGTTCCCATTGCAGACAGTGTGCGCGCTGTCATGATCAGTGGCGATGCAGTGAGCGTGTCAGCGTGGAATGCCTGGTTTACAGGCCGTGGCTATCGGCCACGCTTGTTAAATAGTTACGGTCCGACTGAAACGACAGTGAGTGCCACAATCCATGAGATCACTCACGTTGAGGGTGACTGGCGCACGATTGGTCGCCCGATTGCAAATACGCGACTTTACCTGCTCGATGCACACAAGCAGCCAGTGCCGCTGGGTGCGGTGGGTGAGCTCTATATTGGCGGAGCGGGTGTCGCGTGTGGCTACCTGAACCGCCCGGAGCTCACGGCCGAGCGCTTTGTGCGCGATCCGTTCACGGACGAGCCCGATGCGCGGATGTACAAGACGGGGGATGTGGCGCGCTATTTGCCCAATGGCAATTTAGAATTCCTAGGCCGCAACGACCATCAAGTCAAGATCCGGGGCTTTCGCATTGAGCCGGGCGAGATCGAGGCGTGCCTGACCCAACACCCGCAGGTGCACGACGCGGTGGTGTTGGTCATGGGCGAAGGGCAAACTAAGCGCCTGGTCGCGTATGTGGTGGCTGGGCCCGATGAGGCGTTAGCGGGTACCTTGCGCGCGCATGTGGCGGCCGCGTTGCCTGAATATATGGTACCCAGTGCGTTTGTGCGGCTCGAGGCGTTCCCACTGACGCCGAACGGCAAGCTGGACCGGCGTGCACTGCCGGCACCCAGCGTCGAAGCATTCGCGCATCAAGCGTACGAAGCGCCGCAAGGCGAGCTTGAAACTGACCTCGCGGCGATTTGGGCTGAGCTGCTTGGTGTCGAGCGCATCAGCCGGCATGATAGCTTCTTCGCGCTCGGCGGCCATTCGCTGCTCGCGGTGCGGCTGTTGAATCGTATCGCTGGGCTGGGTGCCGATGTGCCACTGGCCACGCTATTTGCATCACCGACGCTGGCCGCGTTCGCGGCGGCGATCGATGCGCGACGTCATCACGGTACCGGTACGCTGCCTGAGATCGCGCCGGTGTCGCGCGAAGGCCATTTGCCGCTGTCGTTTGCACAGCAGCGGCTGTGGTTTCTCGCACAATTTGATGGCGTGAGCCGCACCTATCACATGCCGATCGCATGGCGTGTGCACGGGCCGCTGAATCGGGCCGCGTGGCAGCACGCACTGGATGCGCTGTTCGCCCGCCATGAGGCGCTGCGCTCGGTGTTCGTCAGCGTCGGCGGTCAGCCGCAGGTGCAGCTGCTACCCGCCGAGACGGGCGTGCCGATGACCTGGCATGACCTGCGCAGCGTGCCCGATAGGCAAGCCCAGTTAGCGAAGCTCAGCGAAGAGGCCGCCCGAGCGCCGTTTGATTTGGCGCACGGGCCGCTGCTGCGCGCCTGCGGGATTCAGTTGTCGGACGACGAGCACATGTTGGTACTGACGCAGCACCATATTGTGTCGGACGGCTGGTCGATTGAGGTGCTGGTGCGCGAACTCAGCGCGCTATACACGGCCGCCTGCCGGGGCCGACCGGATCCGTTGTCGCCCTTGGCGGTTCAGTACCTGGATTATGCGGCGTGGCAACGGCAATGGCTCTCGGGCGAGCGACTGCAGGCGCAAAGCGAGTATTGGCGCATGACGCTCGCCGACGCACCGGTGCTGCTGGAGCTACCCACCGATCGGCCGCGTCCGGCGCAGCCATCATTTGCGGGTGCACGGGTGCCCGTATGCATCGATGCGGACACGACAAGCGCGATCAAACGCTTGAGCGGGGAGCACGGCACGACCTTGTTCATGACGGTGCTGGCGGCGTGGAGTGCGGTGCTGGCGCGCCTGTCGGGGCAAGACGATCTAGTCATTGGTACGCCCAGCGCGAACCGCGGCCACCCAGCGATCGAACCCTTGATTGGCTTCTTTGTCAATACACTGGCGCTGCGTGTGGATCTGTCCGGTGAGCCGACGACGACGCAGCTGCTGGAGCGCGTGCGGCGCACGACGCTCGAAGCGCAAGCGCATCAGGAGTTGCCGTTTGAGCAGGTGGTGGAGATTGTGCAGCCGCCGCGCCGGCTCAATCACACACCGCTGTTTCAAGTGATATTTGCGTGGCAGGGGGCGCAGACAGAGCACTGGTGCCTGCCGGATCTCACGGTCACCCCGACCGAGCTTGAGGGCAATACGGTCAAGTTCGACCTGGAGTTGGAGCTACACGAGTCGGGCAACGAAATTGTTGGCGCATTGGGCTATGCGAGCGCGTTGTTTGACCAAACGACGATCGAGCGGCATGTCGGGTATCTGCAAACGGTGTTGCAGGCGATGGCGGCTGACGCAACGTATCCTGTGACACGCGTTGACTTGCTGGCACCGGCCGAGCGCACCTTGCTACTTAAGACGTGGAATGCGACGCAGCAGCCCTATCCATCGCACCTGTGCGTGCATCAGTTGTTCGAAACGCAGGCCGAACGCACGCCCGAGGAAACGGCGTTGGTCTCTGAGGATCAGGCAGTCAGCTACGCCGAGCTCAATACGCGAGCCAATCGTCTCGCCCATCAGTTGATCGAGTTGGGCGTCAAACCCGATGCACGCGTGGCCATTTGTGTGGAGCGCTCACCCGCGATGGTGGTGGGACTGCTCGCGATTCTAAAGGCCGGCGGCGCGTACGTGCCGCTGGATCCCGCGTATCCGGGCGAGCGCCTCGCGCATATCCTTACGGACGCGGCACCCGCCATTGTGCTCGCGGATGCAGCGGGCCGGACCGCGCTGGGGGACACGGCGCTCGCGTCGCGCACGGTACTCGATCCGAATGAATTGCCCGAGTTGGCTGACACCAATCCAGCGGTGCCAGGCTTGACCGCGCGTGATCTGGCGTATGTGATTTATACGTCCGGCTCCACTGGCACCCCGAAGGGCGTCATGGTGCCGCACCGTGGTGTGGTGAACCTTGCGCAGGCGCAAATTGCCTGCTTTGGCGTCCACGCTTGCAGCCGCATTTTGCAGTTTGCGTCGTTCAGTTTTGATGCGAGCAGCTCGGAAATGGTGATGGCCTTCGGCAGTGGGGCGAGCTTGTATCTGCCACCCAAGACGATTCGTCATGACCGACGCGGGCTGTGGGATTATTTAGCACGACATGCGATCACGCATGCCACCTTACCCCCTGCACTATTTCAACATAGCGAGGATTTACTGAGCCTAAGTCTCCCCCTAACGGTGATCCTAGCAGGCGAAGCGCCCAGTTCGACATTGATTCAAGCCTTGGCCAAGCAAGGCACCGTCTTTAATGCGTATGGCCCAACGGAGGCCACGGTTTGTGCCACGATATGGCGTGGCCCCCGTGATTTTGACGGCAAAGTCGTCCCGATTGGCCGGCCGATTGCAAACACACGGCTTTACCTGCTCGATGCACACAAGCAGCCGGTGCCGCTCGGTGCGGTGGGTGAGCTCTATATTGGCGGCGCGGGTGTTGCGCGTGGCTACCTGAATCGCCCGGAGCTGACAGCCGAGCGTTTTATGCGCGATCCGTTCACGGACGAGCCGGATGCGCGGATGTACAGGACGGGGGATGTGGCGCGGTATTTGCCCGATGGCAATTTAGAATTTCTGGGCCGCAATGACCATCAAGTCAAGATTCGCGGGTTTCGCATTGAGCCGGGCGAGATCGAAGCGTGCCTGAATTCCCATCCCCAGGTGCATGATGCGCTCGTGCTGACGCGCGGCGACGGCGACGAGAAGCGGCTGGTCGCCTATGTGCGGGCCGAGCCCGATGACGCGTTGGCCAACACGCTGCGTGCGTATGTGGCTGCTCGCTTGCCTGACTATATGGTGCCGGGCGCATTCGTGCGGCTTGACGCGTGGCCGCTGACACCCAACGGCAAGCTCGATCGGCGTGCGCTGCCCGCGCCCGATAGCCATGCGCTCGTGCACCAAGTGTATGAAGCGCCGCGGGGCGAACTGGAGACGGCGTTGGCGGCGATCTGGGCTGAGCTATTGGGCGTCGAGCGCGTGGGTCGGCACGATAGCTTCTTTGCGCTTGGCGGCCACTCGTTGTTGAGCGTGCGCTTAATGAATCGAGTGAGTGCACTCGGTGTCGACGTGCCCCTGGCTACGCTGTTCGCCTCGCCGACGCTGGCGGGATTCGCTGCCGCGGTGGAGGCGCAAGGGCATCACGGCACCGAGACGCTGTCCCCCATCACGCCGGTGTCGCGCGAAGGCCATTTGCCGCTGTCGTTTGCACAGCAGCGGCTGTGGTTTCTCGCACAATTTGATGGCGTGAGCCGCACCTATCATATGCCGATCGCGTGGCGTGTGCACGGGCCGCTGAATCGGGCCGCGTGGCAGCACGCACTGGATGCGCTGTTCGCCCGCCATGAGGCGCTGCGCTCGGTGTTCGTCAGCGTCGGTGGTCAGCCGCAGGTGCAGCTGCTACCCGCCGAGACGGGCGTGCCGATGACCTGGCATGACCTGCGCGGCGTGCCCGATAGGCAAGCCCAGTTAGCGCAGCTCAGCGAAGAGGCCGCTCAAGCGCCGTTTGATCTGGCGCACGGGCCGCTGCTGCGCGCGTGCGGCATGCAACTGGCCGACGACGAGCACATGTTGGTACTGACGCAGCACCATATTGTGTCGGACGGCTGGTCGATCGAGGTGCTGGTGCGTGAACTCAGCGCGCTGTACACGGCCGCCTGTGCGGAGCAGGCCGATCCGTTGCCGCCCTTGGCGGTTCAGTACCCGGACTATGCAGCGTGGCAGCGGCAATGGTTATCGGGCGAGCGGCTGCAAGCGCAAAGCGAGTATTGGCGCACGACGCTGGCCGACGCACCGGTGCTGCTGGAGCTACCCACCGACCGGCCGCGTCCAGCGCAGCAATCATTTGCGGGTGCACAGGTGCCCGTGTGCATCGATGCCGACACGACAAGCGCGCTCAAACGCCTGAGCCGGGAGCACGGCACGACCTTGTTCATGACGGTGCTGGCGGCGTGGAGCGCGGTGCTGGCGCGCCTGTCGGGGCAAGACGATCTGGTCATTGGTACGCCCAGCGCGAACCGCGGCCACCCAGCGATCGAGCCCTTGATTGGCTTCTTTGTCAATACACTGGCGCTGCGTGTGGATCTGTCCGGTGAGCCGACGACGACGCAGCTGCTGGAGCGCGTGCGGCGCACGACGCTTGAAGCGCAAATGCACCAGGATCTGCCGTTTGAGCAAGTGGTGGAGATCGTGCAGCCGCCGCGCCGGCTCAATCACACACCGCTGTTTCAAGTGATGTTTGCGTGGCAGGGGGAGCAGACAGAGCATTGGTGCCTGCCGGAACTCACGCTCACCCCGACCGAGCTTGGGGACAATCCGATCAAGTTCGACCTGGAATTGGGGCTACACGAGTCGGGCAACGAAATTGTTGGCGCATTGGGCTATGCGAGCGCGTTGTTTGACCAAACGACGATCGAGCGGCATGTCGGGTATCTGCAAACGGTGTTGCAGGCGATGGCGGCTGACGCAACGTATCCTGTGACACGCGTTGACTTGCTGGCACCGGCCGAGCGTACCTTGCTGCTCAAGACGTGGAATGCGACAGAATGCGATTATCCGTCGCAGTTGTGCATCCATCAGTTGTTTGAAGCGCAGGCCGAACGCACGCCCGAGGCGACGGCGTTGGTGGCGCAAGAGCAGACGCTCAGTTACGCCGAGCTGAATGCGAGGGCAAATCGTCTCGCCCATCAGCTGATCGAATGGGGCGTCCAGCCCGATGCACGCGTGGCCATTTGTGTGGAGCGCTCACCCGCGATGGTAGTCGGACTGCTCGCGGTGCTCAAGGCGGGCGGTACGTACGTGCCGCTCGATCCCGCGTATCCGCCAGAGCGCTTGGCGCATATGATGGCGGACAGTGCGCCCGTAGTCTTGTTGAGCGTGGGCACCCCGCCTGCCGCAGTGACGCCATGCTTGGGAGCCGGGGTGCCGGTACTGGACCTGCAGGCGGATGCGGCGCAGTGGGCACACCAAAGCGCACGCAATCCGGCATTAGCACTGACTGCGCAGAGCCTGGCCTACGTGATTTATACGTCAGGCTCCACGGGCCAGCCCAAAGGGGTGATGATTCCCCATCGCAGCGCGGTCAACCTGGTGACGTCCATGGCGCAGAAACTGGGTCTCACTGCGCACGACCGGGTGTTGCAATGCTCGTCCCTGTCCTTCGATGCGTCGGTCGGCGAGATCTTTGTCACTTTAACCCAGGGCGCGGCGTTGGTGCTACGCACCGATGCTTGGTTAGCGGGGGCCGCGCAATTTTGGGCGCTTTGCCAGGCGAACCGGGTGAGCGTGACGGATTTGCCTACCCAATTTTGGGCACAATTGGCACAGGAAAAAGTCCCTGTTCCGGACAGCGTGCGCGTGGTCATGATTAGTGGCGAGGCGCTGAGCGCGTCAGCACAAAGCGCATGGTTTGCGGGGGCAGGCCACCGACCGCGCTTGTTAAATGTTTATGGCCCGACTGAGACGACGGTGACGGCCACCGTGCATGAGGTCACTGACGCAGCAAACAACTGGCGCACGATTGGTCGTCCCATTGATAACACCCGGCTTTATATCCTGGACGCGCACAAGCAGCCGGTGCCGCTGGGGGCGATGGGCGAGCTGTACATTGGCGGCGTCGGCGTGGCCCGGGGTTACCTGAACCGGCCTGAGCTGACGGCTGAGCGCTTCGTGCGCGATCCGTTCTCGGACGAGCCCAAGGCGCGGATGTATCGGACTGGGGATTTGGCGCGGTATTTACCGGATGGCAATCTGGAATTCCTGGGTCGAAATGACCATCAAGTCAAGATTCGCGGCTTTCGGATTGAGTTGGGTGAGATCGAGGCGTGCTTGGCTCAGCATGCCCAGGTGCACGACGCGGTGGTGCTGGCGATGGGCGAAGGCAGCGCCAAGCGCTTGGTCGCGTATGTGGTGGCCGAGCCCGATGACGCGTTAGTCAGCACGCTGCGCGCGCATGTGACAGCCAACTTGCCCGACTATATGGTGCCGGCTGCATTGGTGCGGCTCGATGCGTGGCCACTGACGCCGAACGGCAAGCTGGACCGGCGTGCGCTGCCGGCACCCAGCGCCGAGGCATTCGCGCATCAAGCGTATGAGGCGCCGCAGGGTGAATGGGAGACCACGCTGGCCGAGATGTGGGCTGAGCTGCTCGGTGTCGAACGAGTGGGCCGACACGACAGCTTCTTCACGTTGGGTGGGCATTCACTGCTCGCGGTGCGCTTGATGAACCGGGTGGCTGTACTGGGCATCGCATTACCGCTGGCGACGTTGTTTGCTGCGCCGACGCTGGCCGGGTTCGCCGCGGCATTGGATGCGCAACGTACGGACAGCGCCGTGCTGCCCGAGATCACACCGGTGCCGCGAGAAGGCCATTTGCCGCTGTCGTTCGCGCAGCAACGGCTATGGTTCCTCGCGCAGCTCGACGGGGTGAGCGACACCTATCATATCCCGCTGGCGCTGCGCCTGCGCGGCACCTTGAACCGTGTCGCCTGGCAGCGAGCGCTGGATGGGCTGTGGATACGTCACGAAGCGCTGCGCTCAGTGTTTTTGAGCGTCGACGGTCAACCGCAGGTGCAGCTGTTGCCGGCCGAGACAGGGATGCCGATGACCTGGCATGACCTGCGCGGTGAGCGCGACGCGCAGGCCCAACTGGTGCGACTGAGCGCTGAGGCGGCACAGGCGCCGTTCGACCTGGCCCGTGGCCCGCTGATCCGCGCCTGCGGGGTGCAATTGGCCGATGACGAGCATGTGATGCTGCTGGTGCAGCACCATATCGTGTCGGATGGTTGGTCAATCGGGGTGCTGGTGCGCGAATTGAATGCGCTATATCGTGCGGCCTGCGGGGAGTCGGCCGAGCCGTTGCCGGCACTGACGATCCAATATCCGGACTATGCAGCATGGCAGCGGCAGTGGCTCTCGGGCGAGCGGCTGCAAGCGCAAAGCGAGTATTGGCGCACGCGGCTGGCCGATGCACCGGTGCTGCTGACATTGCCCACTGACCGGCCGCGGCCGGCGCAGCAATCGTTCGCTGGGGCCTATGTGCCGATCCGGATCGATGCGCAAACCACCCGGGCACTGAAGCGCGTGAGTCAAGCGCACGGTGCGACACTATTTATGACGGTGCTCGCAGCGTGGAGTGCGGTGCTGGCGCGCCTATCGGGGCAAGACGATCTGGTCATTGGTACGCCCAGTGCGAATCGTCATCACCGTCAAATTGAGCCGTTGATTGGTTTCTTTGTGAACACGCTGGCGCTGCGTGTGGATCTGTCTGGTGAGCCGACGACGACGCAGCTGATTGAGCGGGTGCGGCGCACGGCACTGGAAGCGCAAGCGCATCAAGATCTGCCGTTCGAGCAGGTGGTGGAGATCGTGCAGCCACCAAGGCGGCTCGAGCATACGCCGCTGTTTCAAGTGATGTTTGCGTGGCAGAACAACGAGACTGAAGCGTGGCAGCTGCCGGAGCTGGACGTCACGTCAGCGCCCTTGGCTTATGACGTGGTCAAGTTCGATCTGGAGCTGCACTTACAGGAGGCAGAGGAAGAGATTGCTGGGAGCCTGGGCTATGCGACGGCGCTGTTCGATCGCGCAACGATCGAGCGACACGTCGGGTATGTGCAGACGATGTTGCAAGCAATGGCGGCGGACGAGCCGCATCTGGTCACCCGTGTTGAGTTGCTGACGCCGGCTGAGCGCACGTTGTTGCTCGAGACGTGGAATGCGACGCAACAAGAGTATCCGGCGCATCGATGCATTCACCAGCTATTTGAAGCGCAAGTCGAGCGCACGCCCGAGGCCACGGCGCTAGTCTATGAGGATCAGGCGTTGAGCTACGCTGAGTTGAATGCGCGGGCGAACCGCTTGGCGCATCAATTGACCGAACTGGGGGTGCAGCCGGATGCGCGAGTAGCGATCTGCGTGCAGCGCAGTCCGGCGATGGTCGTCGGGCTGCTGGCGATCCTCAAAGCCGGGGGAGGCTACGTGCCGCTCGATCCGACGTATGCGGGCGAGCGGCTTGCGCATATCGTGCAGGATGCGGCACCGGAGATTGTGCTGGCCGATGCGGCGGGCCGGGCGGCACTGGGCGACGCAGCCTTGGCCGATCGCACGGTGCTCGATCCGAACAGGCTGCCTGAGCAGCCGGAGACGAATCCGTCGGTACCGGTGCTGACGCCCCGTCATCTGGCGTATGTAATCTATACGTCCGGTTCGACCGGTATGCCCAAGGGGGTGATGGTCGAGCACGCGCAGGTGGTGAGGCTGTTTGAGGCGACACAACCTTGGTATCACTTCGACGAGAACGATATCTGGTGTCTGTTTCACTCGTTTGCCTTTGACTTTTCCGTGTGGGAACTCTGGGGCGCATTGCGCCATGGCGGCAAGCTCATCATTGTTCCCCATCAGATGGCTCGTTCCCCGCAAGACTTCCACCGATTAGTTTGTGAACAGGGCGTCACGGTATTGAACCAAACCCCAAGTGCGTTCAAAGCATGGATTGCCAGCCAAGCGCAAAGCCCTTTAAGGGATCAACTGCGCTATGTAATTTTTGGTGGAGAAGCGCTGGAGCCCTCCATCTTGCAAGCATGGTATGCGACACGCACAGAGCAGGGCCCGCAACTGGTGAACATGTATGGGATTACCGAGACGACCGTGCATGTGACGTACCGGCCGCTTCGGCCTGAGGATAGTACGCAAGGGGGCAGTCCGATTGGCGTGCGCATTCCTGATCTGAAGCTCTATTTGCTCGACGCCTATCAGCAGCCGGTGCCGCTGGGGGCGGTCGGCGAGTTGTATATTGGTGGAGCAGGAGTGGCGCGTGGCTACTTGAATCGTCCGGAGCTGACGGCCGAGCGCTTCGTGCGCGATCCGTTCTCGGCCGAGCCCGATGCCCGCATGTATAAGACGGGGGATTTGGCGCGGTATTTACCCGATGGAAACTTGGAGTTTCTGGGTCGCAATGACCACCAAGTCAAGATTCGCGGCTTTCGCATTGAACTGGGCGAGATTGAAGCGTGCCTGGCTCAGCACGCGCAGGTACACGACTCGGTGGTGTTGGCGATGGGCAAAGGGCAAGCTAAGCGTCTGGTCGCGTATGTGGTGGCCGAGCCCGATGACGCGTTAGCGGGCAACTTGCGCACGCATGTGTCAGCCGCGTTGCCTGAGTATATGGTGCCCAGTGCGTTCGTGCGGCTCGATGCGTTGCCGCTTACGCCCAATGGCAAACTGGACCGGCGTGCGCTGCCGGCGCCTGATGGGCAGGCGTTTGCGCATCAAGCGTATGAAGCGCCGCAGGGGGAGGTGGAGGCCGCGCTGGCCGAGATTTGGGCCGAACTGCTCGGTGTGGAGAGAATCAGCCGTCACGACAGCTTCTTTGCGTTGGGTGGGCATTCACTGCTGGCGGTGCAGCTCATTGAGCGCCTGCGCCGTCGCGGTCTGAGGTTGTCCGTGCGGGCGTTGTTCGATACGCCCGTGCTCAGTGCGTTGGCCCAGTCGCTCAGCCAGCATCGTGAAGTGGCGGTGCCACCGAATCGCATCACACCAGAGACGAGTGCGCTGACACCGGACTTGCTGCCGCTGATCGAACTGACGCAGGCCGAGATCGATCGCATTGTTGAGCAAGTGCCGGGTGGCGTCGCGAACATCCAGGATATCTATGCACTCTCGCCCCTGCAGGACGGCATCCTGTTCCACCATCTGCTGGCCACAGAGGGTGATCCGTACCTGGCGATTGCACAACTCGCCTTCGACACGCGAGCGCGGCTCGAACAGTATCTGGACGCGGTTCAGCAGGTGGTCAACCGGCATGACATTTTGCGCACGGCGTTTGTCTGGGAGGGGCTGTCCAAGCCCGCGCAAGTGGTCTGGCGTCACGCGCCGCTGTCGGTAACCGAGATCACGTTGGAGGCGAAGGATGGACCGATTGCCGAGCAACTGGTGCAGCGCTTTGATCCGCGCCACACGCGGCTGGATCTGAGGCAAGCGCCGCTGCTGCGTTGTGCGATCGCCCAGGATACGGACGGTCGCTGGTTAATGGTCCAATTGCAGCACCATCTGATCGATGACGTTTCCTCGCTCAAGATCATGCATGCGGAGGTGCGGGCGTTCATCGAAGGAAAGGGCGAAACGTTGCCGGCACCGCAGCCGTTCCGCAATCTGATCGCGCAGGCGCGATTGGGCGTCAGTCAAGCCGCCCACGAGCGCTTCTTTACCGAGCAGCTTGCCGACATTGAGGAGCCGACGTTGCCGTTTGGTCTGTCTCAGGTGCATTGCGACGGTGCGCAGGTGCGCGAAGTGCACCGGATGTTGCCGCAGGCATTGAATGATCGGCTGCGCGCGCACGCTAAACGGCTGAGCGTGAGTCTAGCGAGCCTGTGCCATCTAACGTGGGCACAGGTGCTCGCACGCGCCAGTGGCCAACGACGTGTGGTGTTTGGTACGGTGCTATTTGGCCGGATGCAGGCAGGTAGCAGTGCCGACAGTGCGATGGGACTGTTTATCAATACGCTGCCACTGCGCGTAGACTTGGCCGGCAGCGTGGAGTCAGCCGTGCGCGCCACGCATGCGCGGCTGGCGGCGCTGCTCGAGCATGAGCATGCGTCGCTGGCCCTGGCGCAGCGCTGCAGTCGCGTGCCGGCGGGTACGCCGCTGTTTAGCGCGCTGCTGAACTATCGGCATAATGCGCTCAGCACAGATGAGCACAGCATGCTGCCGGGTGTCGAGTGGCTCAGTGCCGAAGAGCGTACCAATTACCCATTGATGCTGTCGGTCGAAGACTTCGGTCATGCGCTGGGGTTGACCGCGCAGGTCGTGGCGTCGTTGGATCCGGATCGAGTATGTGGGTATATGCAGCAGGCGCTGCACAGCTTGGCTGAGGCGCTCGAGACGATGCCAGAATGGCCGATTGGACAATTGGAGATATTGCCCAATGAGGAGCGGGAGCGGCTGCTGCAGACGTGGAACGCGACGCAGCAGCCCTATCCGTCGCACCTGTGCGTGCATCAGTTGTTTGAGGCGCAGGTCGAACGCACGCCCGAGGCAACGGCGTTGGTCTCTGAGGATCAGGCAGTCAGTTACGCCGAGCTCAATACGCGAGCCAATCGTCTCGCCCATCAGTTGATTGAGTTGGGCGTCAAGCCCGATGCACGCGTGGCCATTTGTATCGAGCGTTCACCCGCGATGGTGGTGGGACTGCTCGCGATTTTAAAGGCCGGCGGCGCGTACGTACCGCTGGATCCCGCGTATCCGG
The DNA here is from genome assembly GCF_000198775.1 of Mycetohabitans rhizoxinica HKI 454. Lineage (NCBI taxonomy): Bacteria > Pseudomonadati > Pseudomonadota > Betaproteobacteria > Burkholderiales > Burkholderiaceae > Mycetohabitans > Mycetohabitans rhizoxinica. Next base: position 96,751 of record NC_014718.1, read on the forward strand.
GCGAGCGCCTCGCGCATATCCTTACGGACGCGGCACCCGCCATTGTGCTCGCGGATGCAGCGGGCCGGACCGCGCTGGGGGACGCGGTGCTTGCATCGCGCACGGTGTTTGACCCGCATAGCGTGCCGCAGCGGGCGGATACCAATCCGGTCGTAGACGGCCTCATGTCCCATCATCTTGCGTACGTGATCTATACCTCTGGCTCCACGGGTAAGCCCAAGGGGGTTATGGTCGAGCACCGCAATGTGGTCAATTTCTTGACCGCCATGTCGTCATCGCCCGGTATAACAAGCGATGATCGTTTGCTGGCCGTGACTAGCATCGCTTTTGACATCGCTGGCCTGGAGTTGTATTTGCCGATGAGCCAGGGTGTGACGGTGGTGATGGCTAGCCGTGATGAGGTCACTGACCCGGTCAAGCTGCACAATCGGATCATTGAGCAACGCATCACGGTGATGCAAGCCGTGCCGTCCGTTTGGCGGGCATTGCTAGAGCTACCCGAGCCGATGCTTAACCTAAAAGTATTATGCGGTGGAGAAGCCTTACCTTCGAGTCTGTCAATCCGGCTGGGTCGCGCGACGGGAGGATTGTGGAATCTGTACGGTCCCACAGAGACGACCATTTGGTCCTCTGCCTTGCAATGGGTGGGTCCACGCGACACGGATGGACCCACTGTTCCCATTGGCCGGCCTATTGCGAACACGCAACTCTACGTGTTGGATGCATACGGCCAGCCGGTGCCGTTGGGCGCAGTCGGGGAGCTGTATATTGGTGGCGCGGGCGTCACGCGGGGTTATCTGAACCGTCCGGAGCTGACCACTGAGCGTTTTGTGCGCAATCCCTTCTCTCAAGAAGCCGATGCGCGGATGTACAAGACAGGGGATTGGGCGCGTTATTTACCCAACGGCAATCTGGAGTTCCTAGGCCGCAATGATCATCAAGTCAAGATTCGCGGCTTTCGGATTGAGTTGGGCGAAATCGAAGCGTGCCTGGCTGCCCATCCACAGGTGCGCGACGCGGTGGTGCTTGCGCGTGGTGAGGGCGTCAATCAGCGGCTGATCGCATATGTGGTCGCTGAGAAAGATGAAACGCTCACCAGTGTGCTGCACGCGCATCTGGCGGCCAACCTGCCCGACTATATGGTGCCGGCCGCATTGGTGCGGCTCGATGCGTTCCCGCTGACACCCAACGGCAAACTCGATCGGCGTGCGTTGCCCGCGTCGGACGAGGATGCGTTGGTGCGTCAAGTGTATGAAGCGCCACAAGGTCAGTTCGAGACGGCGCTCGCAGCGATTTGGACCGAACTGCTGGGCGTCGAGTGTGTCGGTCGGCACGATAGCTTCTTTGCGCTCGGCGGGCACTCGCTATTGGCGATGCACTTGATGAGCCGTGTTCGTGATGTGCTCGGAGTGGAGCTGGCCATTCGCAATCTGTTCGAGGCACCTACTCTTAGAGGTTTGGCACAACGCTTAGTCGAGCAGCAGGGAAGCCAAGAAAGCTCATTTGGTGTGCTGCTTGCGCTCAAACCCCAAGGTAGTCGTCCTCCGCTTTTTTGCATCCATCCCGCCATGGGGCTGAGCTGGAGCTATATGGGCTTGTTGCCTCACTTGGATAGTGATCAGCCCCTCTATGGCTTGCAAGCCCGGGGATTTGACGGAACACGACCGCTTGCCTCCAAGATTGAGACGATGGCGTCGGACTATCTTGAGCAGATTCGCCGCATTCAGCCTCAAGGACCGTACTACCTATTAGGATGGAGCCTGGGAGGCATGGTGGCTCACAGCATGGCGGTGCAGCTGGAGCAGCAGGGTGAGTCAGTGGCACTACTGGCGTTGTTGGATAGCCATCCCAGCCCCGGCGTATTGGATGATGTGCCCGAATTCGATGAAGCGGCCCATTATGCTGCGCTGGTGACGCAGTATGGTGAAGGATTGATTTCGGCTATGGATGAACCGCTACGGTGGAACGCCTGGGAAATCGCAAAAAACCATCACCGTATTTTGAAAGACTTTTCTCCGCCCATCTATGGTGGCAATGCGCTTTTCTTCCACACAACCCTAGTGGACGATGCATCTCCCACGCTCGTACCTCGCGATGCATGGCAGCCTTATGTGCGCGGGAATATCGAGATTTACGATATTCATTGCGTCCATAGAGCGCTGCTCGAACCGGAACCAGCCGCTGCAATTGGTCGCGTGATAGCGAGGAAGCTAAATGAATTGGCAGATCAACGGCGTGAATCGGCGTATCCTGTGGCACAAGCTTGATGTCTAGCACGGATGTCTATCCCCGGAAAGTGAATAGGAGAATTTAGCATGAGTGACGCATGGAATGATTCAAGTGGCTTGTCGTGGAGGTTGCGCACGTGCCGCCATATAATCTTTTCTTTCAACCGCGTCCTCCCATCCTTCGGGTCGCAATAGGCAGCCAAGCGCGCAGACAGATTTTGGAGAAGCGCGGCGTCCTGGGGATTGGGACGAAACGGGTAACTCCGGGAGTGGGTGGCGTTGACCAGGCCAACCAGCACCATTCGGGTCGCCGCGCCGGCGTTGACGCCATAGGCGATGTGGGGCACCGGGCCGATCTGACCTGGACCGTCTGATGCCACGTCATGCCATACGCGTGGCGGCTCTGCGGCAGCGTATTCAGTCCACGCCGATCGCTGGAGGACCAAATCAGGATCGGTAGCGTGTGCCCGCTCACCGATACGCGGAGCCGGTCGTTAGACGGGTTGCGGTGCCGGCGCTTCGGTCCTATTGTCCATCTCGGTTCGAGGCAAGCATCGGATCCGATGTGTGGGGAGCGAATAAGTCACGAGTATCCATGATCGGCTTGTCAGCCGCGCGGCGGCTGCCTGCTGTGAAAAGAAAGGTGAGGCTATTGTTGCGGCACACACCGCGCGGCATTGAGAGGCAACCGAAGCTAAGGCATGCCATGCGAGCCAGCCTGGCAGCAAACGATAAGGTGGGGCAGGCTCCCGAGTGAACTGAATTCAAGAAATTAGACAGCGAACCACTATGCCTTCGCAAATCGAGGTCGGTACTCGAGTGGGCTGAGTCCCCGCAATGGGACCTTGATGCGGTCGTAATTGTAGTGCCTGATGTAGCTGTCGATGCCGGTTTGTAACTCCTGGACGTCGCGCAATGCATTGAGATAGTAAAACGCTGACTTGAGCGTATCGGAGAAGCTCTCAATGGCCGCATTGTCGAGGCAGTTCCCTCTGCGGGACCGTACTCTCAGTAATAGCGCGCTCTTGGAGGCGGCGTCTATATTCTGGCCTCCGGTAGTGCCACTCCTATCGGAACACAAGATCGGCTCGTTGAAAATTTCGGCTTTACGCCGCGAGTCTGCCAGCCCTATCGTCCCAAGAGCGTCGTTGTCTCAATGCCAGCACTAACGTATCGACGCTCAGAGCCGCAGAACGCTTCCAACATCCGCTATCGGTCTACAACGAGTTATTAAGGGTGCGTGTCTGAATTTGAAACAGGACAAATTGCAGCTGTGCAAAGCGCTGAAGCTTGATCGAGTCGGCAGTCAGTGGGCCTGCCGTGGCGCAAACGGCCGAACAACAGCAATCCAGTCACGGCGATTTCCCTAAAAAAGTACTGAGTATGCGGACCCATAGGAATAAATCGGAAAACGGTGCTCGAATCAACAAACTATTTTTTGTTGACTATCAGGGTTGGGCCTATAGGTCTCAAGTTCTAGCACCGCTCTCCTATTGCTAGATCGCTTCAATGCCTCGCACGCGAGACACGGGCATTTTTAGCGCGGCCGCTCTGATGGGCGGCCGCTTCGGTCATATCCAGTGCTGCAGGCCGAAATCGAACAACAGAACGACCGCGGAGCAAAATACGCCGCACAGCAAATTGGCGATGCGATGCCCGAAGTCGCGGTGGCGGCTGAGCGCCGCACCGATCAAAAACACGATCTCGGTTGCCACCTGCAGCCCGAACCAGGCGAGCATGACGGTGTACTCGTATCCCATCGAATTGAAGTTGGCAAAGTTCATGCCGTGTACATATATCCATGAGCCTACCCGCCATACTTCGTAGAGCAACAGCACCGCGGGGAATAGGTAGCTTGCGATATAGGTCGGAATCGTCGCATGTCGCAGCTCGAAGTGGTTCTCGTGCCGCAGGGGATGGGTCGTGAGCCGCATGATCTGCTCCTCTAAATATCCAGCTTGCCAAGTTATAGGCGGCACACGGCATGTGTGCGCCTGATTTGACTTTAGGCGGCCTGTGGGAAGGTTTCAATGCTGCATTGCAGCATCATGTTGCGTTGCGTGGCAGCGGACGTATCCATGCGGCATTGAGCAAGACGATGGCGCGACACGTGGGCGCGCCTTACGCCAAGGTGCGCCGGGACGCGGGATTGGCGCTGCACTGCAGCAGACGCCATGCAAGCGGTGACCGCAAAATACAAACGGCGGCCAGTATGCGCAGCTGTTGGACAGACTGTAAAACGAGCTGTCCTACACGACGGGGAATGCGTCACCGTCCGCGGCGACCAGGCTGCCCGTGTGCGTGGTTTCCGGTTGTTCGTTGCTCCGCTTCAGGCGTAGCACGGTGGCGAGTCGCTGCGCGTACCGCTGCGGGTGGTATTCGGCGACGTCATAGCGGCGATTCGGCTGGCCGAGATGCCGTATCAGAGCGTCGAGCGTTGCGCGGTAGCTCACCATATCGCAATGATACTTAAACTTATTGCGGATTTCGTCGCCGAACGTCGACAGGCTGCCAATGTCGTGCACGAGCGCCGGCAACCCAAGCATGGCTGCTTCGACGATCGACAGAGGCGCATTTTCCGCGCAGATTGACGGCAACACCACGGCATGCGCGGTCTCGCGCAATTCGGCCAGGAGCGCGCGAGGGGCACGCCTGCCGCGGAATTCGAGCCTTCCGGCACCAATTAAATCGGCATTGCGGTGCTCGAGCGCGGCACGCTCTGGCCCGTCGCCGAAAATCGTCAGCTTATTCAGACAGGCGAATTGCGTGGCGCGTGCCAGCGCGATGAACTCGCTCAGCCTTTTTCCGCCGCGATGCGGCCGGCGAATGCGAGGTTGATGCGGCTAGCGTGGATCGGCTTGGGCGCGCATACGGGCATGTCCGCGTCAATTGGGTTGGGCAGCAGCGACGTGTTCGTGATGCCGACGCGGTGCAGTGCTTGCTCCATGTACTGGCTGGGGCACAACAGCAGATTGAACGCCCGGGCGGGATGACACAGCAGCCTGGTCGAATGCCAGTAAAGCTTTTTCAATGCATCATGCACCGCGCCTTTCGGACTCGCGCAGGTGGTCAGCGCTGGACGCGTTAAGCCAGCCGGGCCGCGGCCGACCGCGCGCGGGTTGACTTTCAGTCCCATACGCGTTTTCATTCGATCCCGACCCGCTGCGACGACGTCGAATGCGAGCAGGAGATCACCGGCTCTCGGCGGGACATCGAACGGTTGACCGGCCGGCCCTGCGTGCATTTTGCATACCCGAACGGCAACTATGGGGAAAGGGAGATCCGGCTGTTGCGGGCGGCCGGCTACCGTACCGCCAGAACGTGCGATGTCGGTTGGAACGATGACGCGACCGATCCGTTCAGGTTGCGTGCCATTGATATCCATGACGACTCGTCGCTGGCATGGTTCATCGCGAAGCTGAGGGGGATTCCCTTGCTCCTGCGCTATGCGTGGCACGGCGGCGGTTGGCGCGGCCGCAAGCTCCAATTCTGACCCGTGCGGCCGGCGCCAGCCGGCGAGCTGATCGGGATTTTACAAAGCGCGTTAAAATAGCGGTGCAAGCACCTCCTCTGTGCCGCCGGCGTATTCTCGCCGGCTCGCCGCGCAGCTTGCGCGACATAATGATTTCCCCCTATGGACGAACAGAAGAGACAGCGAATCATTGCGTATATTCATCACCGGATGGACGAATACGGCATTTCCATTGAGCATCTAGCCAAAGTACTCGCTGAAGAGGAAAAGAAAATAAAGCCCATATTGTTTCGTGATGCGTATGGCAACGTATGGGATGGTGAAGGAGACATGCCCGATTGGCTCAAGCGCGCGGTGCATGCGGGGCAGTCGACCGAGCACTTCATGGTCGAGCCGGAGCAATGACCGGCACGTCCCTGATGCCGCGCGCGATGCCGCATGCGCAGACCATCACGCTGGCTGACGGAGCAAGCGTTGCTTTCGCGCAGGCAGGCAGTGGCGAGCCGATCGTGCTGGTTCACGGTTCGCTGTGCGACTACCGGTATTGGGAGCCACAGTTCGCGCCGCTGGCGTCGACGCATCGCGTGCTGTCGCTTAGCCTCGGGCATTACTTTCCGACGCGCGAGCTGAATTGCGCGCTGCCGTTTAGTTGGAGTGCGCATGTGCAGCAGATCGCCGCGTTCATCGACGAGGTCGTGCGCGAGCCGGCGCACGTGGTCGCGCATTCCCGTGGCGCCTACCTTGCGTTTCATCTTGCCCGCCGCTTTCCCGACCGGTTACGCAGCGTGACACTGGCCGACCCGGGCGGCGCCGTTCAAGGCAGCGATGCGCCAGGCGTGCAGGCGGCGGGTAAGGACAACCCGCTGCGTGCCCGCGCCGTGGCGCTGATTGAGCAGGGCGAGGTGGACGCTGGCCTGGCGTTGTTTGTCGACTCGGTCAGCCGTCCAGGATCATGGATGCAAAGCCCATACGGGTTTAAGACAATGGCGCGCGACAACGCACATACGCTGCGGCCACAAATGGCGGAGCGGATGCCGGCCTTTGCCGCGCACGAGGCCGGCGCAATCACGGTGCCAGTCCTGCTGGTCGGCGGGGAGAAAAGCCCTTCGATCTTTCATCGGAACATCGAATGGTTGCACCAACGCATCGACGGTGCCCGCCAAATGACGATTACCGGCGCCTCGCACGGAATGAACCTGGCGCACCCGCGCGCATTCAATCGCGCGGTACTGGACTTCGTCAATGCGCAAGGCCGGACCCGGTCGTCCGGAAACGGTATGTAGGTAATATACTAACTCATTGCCTCGACCAGCCGGCTTCCATGAAACTCCCTGTCAATCCATTCAAACGTGCATTGGCCGAGGGCCGCGTGCAAATCGGCTTGTGGGTCGGATTAGCGCATGCCTATGCGGCCGAGGTCGTGGCCGGCGCCGGCTTCGACTGGTTGTTGCTCGACGGCGAGCACGCGCCGAACACGGTTCCGTCGATACTGGGACAACTCCAAGCGGTGGCGCCGTACGCGTCGCATCCGATCGTCAGGGCGGCGTGCAACGATACGGTGTTGATCAAGCAGATCCTGGATATTGGCGCACAGACCGTGCTGCTACCGATGGTGCAGAACGCGCAGCAGGCGCGACGCGCCGTGGCGGCGACCCGCTATCCGCCGCGCGGTGTGCGCGGCGTTGGCAGTGCGCTTGCGCGCGCGTCGCGCTGGAACCGCGTGACTGACTACTTGAAGCATGCCGACGACGAGCTTTGCGTACTGGTGCAGGTCGAGACCGCGCAGGGGTTGCGCCATCTCAACGATATTGCGGCCGTCGAGGGCGTGGACGGGGTGTTCATCGGTCCGGCCGACCTATGTGCGGACTTGGGCCACCTGGGGGAGCCCGGGCATCCGCAGGTGCGAGCGGCGATCGAAGCGGCGATCCAGCAGATTCGTGCGGCCGGCAAGGCACCGGGCATCCTGATGTCTGACGAGGCACTCGCGCGCCGCTATATCGAACTGGGCGCGCAGTTTGTCGCGGTCGGCGTGGATACGACGTTGCTGGCGCGTAGTGCCGACGCGCTGGCCGCGCGCTTCAAGCACGCGCTGCCCGAACCGGGGGCGCACGGCGGCGTTTATTGAGGCACAGGTGTGCAGCGGGCGGATCTCGCGCGCCTGACCCTGATTAGCGTATCGGTGAGCCGACCAGCGCGACGGCCAGTGAATCGCCGACGCGCTCGAACACGCCCGGCGTCATGGTCATCGATAGCGCGAACGTGTGCTTGCCGGCGTGTCTCGCGATGTCGAGTTCGTCAATGTCGATTTTCGGCACGAAGCCGCGAGCCTGCGCTTGGCCTGCGACAGTGAGCTTGTAGCCGCTCTTGCCGGTCACGCGCGTGTCGTCGTACGAAGTGCAATTGATGTCCGAGTTGCTCCAATACTGGCAGCCGTGCGATTTGCCGGTCGGCTACTACCGGTACCCGCTGTACGAAATGGGGGGCCGGTTGCGCGCGGTAATTCGTTCGCGCCGACGCAACAGTCCGCTGCGTAACGTGCTGTGGGCACCGGTCGTGCTACTGTTGGGACGAACGGACCCAACCGGGAGACGGGATGACTAAGCCTTTTGTTTTGATGTTTTTTGCGGTTGCTTTGAGCGGCTGCATGCTGATGCAGTATAACCCCGATGCCGGCGAACCCGAGAAGGTTGCCTCGACTGGGCGCAGCACGCAGGACGTGATCGCGTGCATGACCGATGTCGCGAGACGGCATCATGCGTCATTTCGCACGTCGCCGATTCCCCAGGGCCAAATGTTGGATTTCGGCGACTCCAACATCGTGAAGATCCGTACCGATGATGATGGCAGCACGAGCTTCCGGTTCTACCCGGGCAAACGCCATCCGGGCAACCTGTGGATCGAGGGCGCAGCGCGGCAGTGCGCGGATATACCATGACGATCCGTTGCAACGCGGCGGGGACTCGCTGGCATCGCCACGCGAGCGCAGGTTCGTGCGCGCGTCGCGCGATGGCGCACTGTGATGGCTGAACGCGTCGATCTTGCTGCCTATTTTGAGCGTATCGGCTATGCCGGGGCGGCACAGCCGACGCTCCAGGTGCTGAGTGTGTTGCATGCGCTACATCCGCGCGCGATTCCGTTTGAGAACCTTGATCCGTTGCGCGGCGAGCGCGTATGGTTAGATCTAGACCGGATACAGCAAAAACTTGTGACCGGTGGCCGAGGCGGCTATTGCTTCGAGCACAACACACTGTTTGCCGCGGTGCTCACCGAACTAGGCTTCGATGTGACGCCGATGCTCGCGCGCGTCTTATGGATGCGCGACGGAGTCGACGTGACGGCCAAGTCCCATATGTTGTTGCATATCGCGCTACCCGAAGGGCCGTTCATCGCCGATGTCGGCTTTGGTGCGATCACGCTGACGGCGCCATTGCGGCTGGACGCGGGCGTTGTTCAGCCGACGCCATTTGAGCCGGCTCGGCTCATCGGGCAGCCTGCGCTGCAACAGGGCTACGACCTCGAAGTAGCGCTGGGCTCGCGCTGGCAGAAGGTTTATTGGTTCGAGCCGCGACCCACGTATCGAATCGACCATGAGATGGCCAATTGGTACACCTGCGCCCATCCCGATTCCCATTTTGTCCGCGAATTGAACGTGTGCCGCATCGTCGGCGACGTGCGTGCCGTGCTGCGCAACGATCGGCTCACGTTGCGCTTGCGTGACGGCAGCGATCAGCGGCGGCGGCTGGCCAGTGCCGCCGAGTTGGCGGAGTGCTTGGCCGGCACGTTCGGTATCAATATTGACGGCATGGATATCGACGCGTTGTTTGAAAAAGTACGTGAGCCATGACATTGACCATCGTCCCTGATCCAGTATTAGTCTGATTCAGAATCAGAGATTTCCGGCTCCTTTGAATCCGTTGTTGTGGGCATTAACCTGCAACGACGGGCGAATTCGGTGGTGTGACTTAGTACTACAGTCGTAACTATTCACGGTGGCGCGCAACCACGAGCACGATAATGAGCCTGCTGCGCTCGCCATTGATGGGTGCGGCGCCAGATTGACCATCGCAGAACAGCGTTAATCGAGTTTAATCCCCTCCATAAAAGACCTGAGGTTTACCCACAAATATGGGTCACTCGTTTTGCCTGAAGATGCAATACATCTTGGTGACTTCGTACAGGACGAGAAAGCCACGCCATATAACAGTTGCCCCGGGGGGGGGCGATCATGCTTGCGCGCGAGATAGCCGCCGAGCTTGGCGATCCAGCGCATCACTTGCGCCAGCGATGGAGGCTCGTTGGGCAGTTTGGTGGTGCTATGCACGCGGCAATACAGCGCGCGCCACTCGATAGGCTGAAGCAAGACTTCGCACGACAAGTGCCCGTCCAGTCGGGCCAGCAACGTCGCATACAAGATACGCCAGCTGATCACGGCAAATAGCGCGGTTGCACGGACGAATCGATCCAGATTGCCGAATTGGCGTGCCTCGACGCGACAGCCGCTTTTGAGCACGCGATGCCACGATTCGATCGTCCAACGACGCGCGTACTACGCCAGGCGCTCCAGTGCTTGTTCGTGGGTATGGGTGGGCACCGAAGTGAGCAACATCCATTCAAGCGGCTCGCGCCCTTCGGGCACCGCTGCTTCCAGGGCATGGATCACAAAGACTTCAACATTCGATACGCTTTTGCAGCGCCGGTAGCGCGGCGGGCGCAAGCGCACCTGAGCGCATCGCAGCGTCAGGCGTGCAGTACGCGCCATCGTGCGGCCCGAGCCCGGGATCTGCAATTCGGTTTGCCCCACCAACGGCGCTGTAGCCATCGCTTCGCGCAAGTACTTCTGCGGATGATCCACACTGCGATTCCAACTCGCGCGAACCAGCCAATCGACGCCAGCGGGGCGTTCGGCGACGAATACATCATAGACATCGCCCTCGCGATCGCATACGCCAACGATATGCGTCCGAGGACAATGGTCTTTGAGCGCCGAGAGATGTTCAAGGCCCTCGAGTGGACTGAACCCAAGAAGTTGGACAGTGAACGACTAGGCCTGCGCAAATCGAGTTCGGTACTCGACCGGGCTGAGTCCCCGCAATTTGACCTTGATACGGTCGTGATTGTAGTACCTGATGTAGTTGTCGATGCCGGTTTGTAACTCCTCGACGTTGCGGAATTCATTGAGATAGTAGAACTCTGACTTGAGCGTACCGAAGAAGCTTTCAATGGCTGCATTGTCGAGGCAGTTTCCTCTGCGGGACATGCTTTGGGTAATAGCCCGCTCTTCAAGGCGGCGTCGATATTCTGGCATCCGATACTGCCAGCCCTGGTCGGAATGCAGGACTGGCTTATCGCCGGGTCTCAGCCGGTTGAACGCCTTTTCTAGCATCGCGCTCACCATATTGAACAAGGGACGCTTGGCCATCTTATACGACAGGATTTCGCCATTGTAGAGATCCATGATTGGCGACAGATACAGCTTCTGACCGCCCACGTTGAACTCCGTGACGTCCGTCACCCACTTCTCGTTCGGACGGCTCGCCTCGAACCTGCGCTCCAGTACATTGGGCGCTACGTGACCGAGCTGTCCTCTGTAGACGCGATACATCTTCACCCGAACACAGGATCTCAATTGCAACTGGGCCATCAATCGTCGAACGATCTTGTGATTGATCAGTTGACCGTCCCGCCGGATGACGGCCGTGATCCGCCGATAGCCATACTGCCCCGTGTGTTGATCGAACAGTGTGCGAACCTTCACTTTCAGATCAGCATACTTATCGGCCATCTGCAATGCCTTCTGCTGGTAATAGAAAGTGCTGCGCGCAAGTCCAGCTACCTTCAGAAGGCCTGCAAGCGGATATTGTTGCCTCAGCTCAAGCACGATTTGCGTTCTCTCTCTCGTGCTGACAGCTCGCTCGCTTGAGCCAAGGCCTTCAGCTTTTTTAGATAGGCGTTCTCCATACGGAGATAGCACAGTTCGTCCAGCAATTCCTGGTGGCTTCTCGCATCATCAGCTTGTTGCGCTTTGTTTTGTAATGGAGCGTTCTTCGTCATCTTCCTGCGACGTCCCCTGGAACCCCACGACAGGGCTTCCAGTCCACCTTGATTGTATTGCTGCTCCCAGCGGCCAATAATGTTGAAGCGTCGGATGTTAAACAGTGCGGCGGCCTGTCGATGCGACAGCCCCTCCTCACGCATTCGCTTCAAAACTGAAAGCTTCAATTCGACGCTATAAAACTCCCGCTTCTTCTCGGCAACACCCGCTTCACCGTGTGCGCGATAACCAGCGATCCATTGGCGCAGCGATGGAACGTCGACGTTGTGCCGCTGAGCGATAGTCTTTAAGCCAGCCTCGCCAGAACAGTAGTCTCTGACAGCCACTAGCTTAGCTTGCTCTGTGTATTTTCCCACAAACCCCTCCAGTTGATGTCCAACCTTCGGCGTTCGGTTCATATGGCTGTGGACACGCTGGGCCTGCTGCTGGCGGTGCACATTACGCCGGCCAACGCGCAGGAGCGCACACAGCTAGCCGAGCTTGCCTGTCAGGTTCAGCATGTCACCGCTCAGACGGTAAAACTCGCATTGGCTGATCAGGGCCATACGGGCGACCGCCTGCGCAGGCCGCTCGCGATGAAGGTATGCAACTGCAGGTCATCAAACTGCCTGAGGCAAAGGAAGGTTTCGCGCTGCTGCCCCGCCGCCGGGTAGTCGAGCACAGCTTCGCCTGGCTTAACCGGTTCAGGAGACTGGCACGCGACTACGAGCGCTCGCCCGAAACCCTGGCTGGCCTGCATTTCGTTGTCTTTGTTATGCTCATGCTCGTTCATGCTGTACCCATTATGAAAAGTGCCTAACATGCTCTAAGCCATTGCCAGGCAACTTCTTCGTCTAATTGGGACTCTAAGCCTTGCTCGCAAGCTTGATGCAGATTTGTTCAGGATGGACTAACTAACACTTCCGAAGCACGGCTTTTGTTAGGGCATCATGGCAGGGGAAGTAAGCATGGCGACCGTTTAGCATCCTATCACCATCAATCCGAAAAATAATGTTTCATAAAAGTTGCCATTAAGTTTAATTTTGGATTGTTTATTTCTTTGGGCGATTTAAAATATAAGTATCTTAACTATTTTTATTTTTGTCTGCTGATACTGCTTAGATGTCTTTTGCACGTTGCTTGCGTACTTTTCTAGTATAAATTTGTCGGTTGTGAAAAATAAAAAATGTTTGTTTAATTTGGGGTTTAGACATATAGTGGTTTTATCTGATTGGGAAACTGTGCATATGAGAGTGGGGCTTCATCCTTGTGCGTAGTGCGAGACAACAAAAAGGGGGCGTCGGCAGCGACAGCTGTTTTTTCATGCAAAATTTGGAGTGAGCACAATGGCGAAGTTCCCTAATGTAGCCAGACCACGCTGCCTTTATGTGGTTTCCTTCTTGATCTGTTATTAAACACCCTTTGTGAATTTGACGCAGTTATGCCTCAAGTGCGTTATAGTAAAAAATTTGGTTTTGTGGATGTTTAATCTATATTGATTTTATATTATGACTGAGCCATTTCAACATGAAAATCCTTGGCATCAATTCAGAAGTAGGCCGATATACGATCGATCCGGACGTGGCCCATTTCCGTCTGCCCGACTTCGAGCAGATCGAAGCATTGTTTGGCCCGGCACGCGTCGATAAAGAACCGATCCTTGACCATCATCGCCATGTTGCTGCGGCCCTTCAAGAAGCCACAGATCACGCGCTCATGGGATTGGTGCGCGAGCTGCGTGAGCGCACCGCCGCCGATAAATTGTGCTATGCAGGCGGTGTCGCACTAAATTGCGTCAGCAATTCCGTCATCAAGGAAAGCGGCTTGTTCTCTCAAATGTATGTCCCCACCGCGCCCCATGACGCGGGTACGGCGGTTGGCGCAGCGCTGCATCTTTATTATTCGCTTTCCGGCCAACGTCCATCGCAGGCGGATAATAACCCGTACCTGGGCCCGGCGTTTTCCGATGCCGCTATCGATGCCGCATTCCGTGACGCGGGTCTGTCGCCCCAGCACAGCACCGATCCCGCGCGCGATGCGGCCACGCTGATTGCCGAAGGCAAGATCGTCGCCTGGTTTCAAGGCCGTATGGAATTTGGTCCACGCGCGCTGGGCAACCGTTCGCTCCTGGCTGATCCACGCAGCGCGTCGATGCGCGAAGTGCTCAATGTGAAGGTTAAGCACCGCGAAGAGTTTCGTCCTCTCGCACCCAGCGTATTGGCTGAAGAAGCGGCCAACTGGTTCGAGCTCGGCCAAGCGTCGATGAGCCATCAAACGATGCTGTTCGCCTGCCCGGCCAAACAAGATCGTCAAGCATCGATTCCAGCGGTTCTGCATAAGGACCATTCCGCCCGTGTGCAGATGGTCAGTCGCGAGAGCAATCCTAAATTTCACGCGCTGATCCAGCATTTTTCTGAGATAACTGGTGTACCCGTGGTGCTCAATACCTCATTCAACGATAGGGAGCCTATTGTCTGCACGCCATCGGATGCCATCAAGACGTTCCAAGGAACGGCCATTGATGCTTTGTTTATTGGCGATCGGTTTGTTGTCAGATAAGCCTGTGTTCAATCGTCATACCGACACCAGGATAATCAGGAAACATCGCTCATGCGCCACACAAACGAAGAGAAATGTATTTTTTTCATCACGAAAAACCAGGATCAGGCGACAAACCACCATCAGATAACTGACTGCTTGCCGATAACCCAGTGGCGGGCAATGCATCATCACGGCTTGAATGGGCAAAACGAGACAAATCACGCATTGTCGTCGCCCTATCCCATCAAGATCGTGACGGATGCCTTTCACTATCCCCATGCTGATCAGGTGCTTCCCATACAGCCGGAACAGTTATTCTTCATGGACTACACCTGCGCAGAGGATATAGAACAGGCAAGCGTCCTAGACATCGGCGTTGGCTCGGGCGTATTGAGCATTTTTTGCCTACTCAATGGCGCTAAATCCTGTGTTGGATTAGATGTCAATCCAAGAGCAAAAATATTAGCTGGGCACAACGCCATCCTTAACCATATCGATAAGAATTTCGATATTCGGGAGGGCAACACTTCGGATATTTTTGCATCCGTCAAGGATAAGCAATTCGATTTTATTTGCTCTAACCCTCCGTTCGAGCCGACGCCACCCGGAATCGAGTATTATGTCAATTCTGCAGCCGACATCTATGGGATGGATTTTGTCGAAAAGATATTGTCCAATATCGACCAGCACTTAACAGACGATGGCACGCTTCAGTTGGTCACGATGGCGCCAGGAGATGCGAAGAAGCCATTCAAGCTATATGAAGTCCTCGAAAACTATTTGCCGGGTCTAGCAGTTGAGGTTATTCTAGATCGGCAGCCCATTTCCTATGCTGATTTTGTCAACAGGTTTAACACTATTTTTGGATATGGCGAGGATGTCATTGCTCAAATGAAAAAGACTGCTCGCGATGACGGTGTCACGCACCTCCATATGCTGATATTAAAATATAAAAAAGGACAACGCGGCAGCATCACGGAAAAGGTTGCCGGTAAAACTTATGAGGATTGGACGACCCCGCTTGGGGTGTAGCAATCAATATTGCTTTCACTTTATTTGGATACCGAAAAACTATTTGTGGGTATATTGAACAAAATATAATTGAAATTATGTTTAGCATGCACTATGCTGGCATTGTTCTAATTTGTTGGATTTTAGAAATGCTTCACCTTTTTAATAGTATGTGGTAACCGCTTAGCTTACTCGGTAGGCGGCAAGATAGGGTAAAAATTTTATCTAAATTGGAGGCCATTGATGCCTGCTTACGCCGCTCCACTCACCCATCCGTTATCCACCGCACAAACAGAAATTTGGCTTGCTCAGCAGCTCCATGAAGACAGTCCTGTCTATAACATTGCGCAGTATACAGTTATCCACGGTGGCTTTGATTTGGCTCTTTTCAAGGTGGCGTTGCGGCAGGTAGTCGCCGAAGTAGATAGCCTGCATTTGCACTTTGTCGAAAGTGAGGAAGGTCTGCGGCAGTATATCGGTTCACCAGCATGGTCGCTGTCGGTGGTCGACTTTAGGGCAGAAGCGGAGCCGCAAGCGGCGGCTGAAGCGTGGATGCGTGCCGATTATGAACAGCCAGTAAACATTTTACAGGGCCCAACTTTTTCATTACGCATTACTAAAAATCACCTCGGAGAAGGTGCTATGGTACCAACGATATCACCATATCATAATGGATGGGTATGGCTATTTCTTGATCGCACAACGCGTCGCACACGTGTAATAGCGCGATATGTGAAGGTGTTGAGCCAGAGCCGTGCCCTTTTGGGTCTGTACTCCAATTGTTAAAAAGTGATGCTCAATACCGCGCTTGCGAACAATGGACTCGCGATGAAGCGTATTGGTCCGAGCGTTATACAGATTGGACTGAGCCGGCCACATTAGCGAGTCGGTCCACGCCCGCTGTGCAGCATCGGCTACGTCAGACAGCCTATCTTCCATGCAAGTCAATCGGCAGCGGCGCGACTAATCCAAGATGTTTGTCTCATTTCATCCTTGCTGCGTTGGCAGCCTATCTTTGCCGTTTAACCGGTGAACAAAACGTCGTATTGGGCTTTGTAGTAAAAGCACGCTTTGGCGTGGACCAGCATGTTCCCGGCATGGCCTCTAATATACTGCCAATTCAGTTGACTGTAAAACCGGACATGGACCTGTCATCAGTGATACAGCAGGCTGCGCGGGGGATTCAATGTGGGCTTCAGTATCAACGCTACCGAAGCGAAACGTTGCGGCGTAAGCTTAAATTGGCACCGGGCCAGCCGCTGTTCAGTACCATAGTCAACGTGATGCCGTTTGACTACGATTTGTCTTTTGGCGGGCACGCATCAGAAAGTCATAACCTGCTTCTTGGTCCAGCCGACGATCTAATGGTTGCAGTTCACACACTTGAGAATAACCATATGCTTCGGATTGATTTTGATGCGAATCCAGCGTGCTATACAACGGATGAGGTCATTGCTCACCAACGTTGTTTTGTTAATTTGCTGAAAACGCTTGCCACTAGCCCTGCGCAGCTGATCAATAGCATCGATCTGCTTGATGCTGTGGAGCGGCAGCGATTGCTGGTTGAGTGGAACGCGACTGAATGCGATTATCCTGCTCATCTATGCATTCACCAGCTGTTCGAAGCACAGGTTACGCGCACGCCCGGCGCGATTGCGCTGGTGTTTGAAGAGCAGACATTGAGCTACGCGGAACTTAATACACGGGCTAACCGTCTGGCGCATCAACTCATTGAATTGGGTGTCAAGCCGGATGCGCGGGTGGCCATTTGTGCCGAGCGCTCGCCGGCAATGGTGGTGGGGCTGCTGGCGATTTTGAAGGCTGGCGGCGCGTATGTGCCGCTCGATCCCGCGTATCCATCTGAGCGCCTCACGCATATTCTCGCTGATACCGCGCCGGCAATTGCGTTAGCTGATACGGCTGGCCAGTCTGCCCTGGGCGACACGGTTCTGGCCTCATTAACCGTACTAGATCCAAACATACTGCCGGAACGGGCGGCCACCAATCCACAGGTGCCTGAGTTGACCGCTCACCATCTTGCGTATGTGATTTATACGTCCGGCTCCACCGGCACGCCGAAGGGCGTGATGGTCGAGCATGCTCAAATTGTCCATTTATTTGATGTCGCAAAACTAGACGACGCCCAAAAGAAAAATCAAGCGTCAACAAACCATCCAGTTTGGATGCAACAAGCTTTATGGACTAACACCTGACGATCGTGTCCTTCAAAAGGCGCCTTTTACTTTTGATGTCTCTGTTTGGGAGTGCTTTTGCACGTTGCTCAATGGCGCGACCCTCGTCGTGGCAGCGCCCGGTGTCCATAGGGATCCGTCTGCCCTAATAGAGTTGATGATCCGGCAGCGCATCACGACGGTTCATTTTGTGCCTTCCATGCTCAGCCTGTTTCTCTCTACTGACGGTGTGCAGCGCTGCACCGCTGTGAGACGCCTGCTGTGCACTGGAGAAGCACTCACTAGTACACATGTCCGGCGTTGTCAAAGTCTTTTGCCTCATGCACAACTGCATAACTTGTACGGCCCAACTGAAGCGACGATTGGAGTGGCGGCTTGGACTTGTCCAGCAGAGTATTCGGAAGAAAATATTCCGATTGGTCGGCCTATTGCTAATAACCGGCTTTACTTACTGGATAAGCACGGTCAGCCGGTGCCGCTTGGCGCGACTGGCGAGTTGTACATCAGTGGCGCAAGTGTCGTGCGTGGTTATATGAATTGCCCAGGCCTGACTGCCGAGCGCTTCTTACTCGATCCGTTCAGCGATCGTGAGGGTGCTCGGATGTATAAGACGGGCGACTTGGCTCGTTACCGAGCCGACGGTAATCTAGAGTTCCTTGGACGCAATGACCATCAGATCAAGATTCGAGGTCTTCGAATCGAGCTGGGCGAAATTAAAACATGCCTGGTTAGACATCCATTGGTACGCGAAGCAGCAGTGCTTGCGCTGGGCGAGGGGATGGATAAGCGGCTTGTCGCGTACGTGGTGGCCAAACCGGATCACCGGCTCGCCCATGTGTTGCGCGCGTACTTGACGGCCAGATTGCCTGAATACATGGTGCCGGCTGCGTTCGTGCGCTTGGATGCGTTGCCTTTGACGCCCAATGGCAAGCTCGATCGGCGTGCGCTGCCTGAGCCAGACGCCGACGCGCTCGCGCTTCATGCCTATGAAGTGCCGCAAGGCGAACTGGAGACGATGCTTGCGACGATTTGGGCCGAGTTGCTGGGTGTCGAACGGGTGGGGCGGCATGACAGCTTCTTCGCGCTCGGTGGCCATTCGCTGCTTGCGGTGCGCCTGATGAACCGGGTAAGGACCTTAGGTGCTGACGTGCCACTTGCGTCCCTATTTGCATCACCGACGCTGGCTGCGTTTGCGGCCGTGATGAGTGCGCAATTGCACCAAAGTTCCCATGTACTGCCCGAGATCACGCCGCTCTCACGCGAAGGCCGTCTGCCGTTGTCGTTCGCGCAGCAGCGACTGTGGTTCCTCGCACAACTTGACGGCGTGAGTTACACCTATCATATCCCGATCGCACTGCGCTTGCGCGGGCCCCTCGATCAGACCGCGTGGCAGCAGGCGCTCAATGCGCTGTTCGCGCGTCATGAAGCGTTGCGCTCGACGTTTGTGAGTGTCGATGGCCAGCCACAGGTGCAACTGCTGGCTCCCGACGTGGGCCTGCCGTTGCTCTGGCATGATTGGCGTGGTGTGCCCGACGCCGAGACGCGGCTGGCGCGCTTGAGTGCCGACGAAGCACAGACGCGGTTCGATTTGGCGCATGGCCCGCTGATTCGCGCACAGATGGTGCAGCTTGCTGATGACGAACATCGGTTCTTGCTCACACAACATCATATTGTGTCGGACGGCTGGTCGTTCGGCGTGCTGGTGCGAGAATTGAGTGCACTTTATGCCGCCTATTGTGCCGGTGAGGCCGATCCACTGCCACCGCTGAGCATCCAATATCCGGACTATGCGGCCTGGCAACGGCAATGGTTGTCCGATGAGCGACTCCAGCACCAAAGTGACTATTGGCGTAGAGTGCTGGCCGAGGCGCCGGTGTTGCTAGAGCTGCCCACCGATCGGCACCGTCCCGCACAGCAATCGTTTGCCGGCGCGCATGTGCCGGTGTGCATCGACGCAGAAACAACGCATGCACTTAAATGCATGAGCCACAGGCACGGTACGACATTGTTTATGACGGTGCTCGCCGCATGGGGGGCGGTACTGTCACGCCTGTCGGGACAGAATGATGTGGTTATCGGCACACCGAGCGCCAACCGCAATCACCCTCAGATCGAACCGCTGATCGGATTTTTTGTTAATACGCTCGCGTTGCGCATGGATTTATCGGGTGAGCCGGACATCACTGAATTACTCACGCGCGCGCGGCAATGCACGTTGCAAGCACAAGTACACCAGGATTTGCCATTCGAGCAGGTCGTCGAAATTGTGCAGCCGCCGCGAAGACTAAACCATACGCCGCTATTTCAAGTAATGTTTGCGTGGCAGCAAAACGCCATCGCCGCATGGAAGTTGCCTGGCCTGCAAGTGCTGCCGGTTGAGCCAAGCTGTGATGTGGTCAAATTCGATCTCGAGTTGAGCCTGCAAGAGACCAGCGACGCAATTATTGGGCAATTAGAGTACAGTACCGCGCTGTTTGACCGCTCTACGATTGAACGGCATGTTGGTTATTTACAGACGATGCTGTACGCGATGGTCGCTGATGCACGCCAATCGGTGGCAAGGATTGAACTGCTTGCGCCAGAAGAAAACAAACTTGTGCTTCAAAGTTGGAACGCCACACAACGGGATTATCCAGCCCATTTGTGCATTCACCAATTGTTTGAAGCACAAGCCGCGCACGCACCGGACGCAACTGCACTAATATACGATAAAAAGACAGTCAACTACGCGGAGCTGAACGCGCAGGCTAACCGTCTCGCGCGTCAGCTAATTGAGCGGGGTGTGCAGTCCGATGCGCGGGTGGCAATATGCGTCGAACGCTCTATAGCAATGGTTGTGGGGCTACTCGCAATTCTGAAGGCCGGGGGCGCTTATGTGCCGCTCGACCCTACCTATCCGGCCGAGCGTCTTGCCTATATCCTTGCGGATTCCGCGCCAACGATTGTGCTGGCTGATGCAGTGGGCTACGCAGCGCTCGGTGACACTGCGCTTGCCTCCTGCACCGTGCTCGATCCAAATGTGTTGCCAGCATTGCCCGATACTAATCCACAAGTGCCCGGTCTGACTGCTCGTCACCTCGCATATGTAATCTACACGTCTGGTTCGACCGGCACCCCAAAAGGTGTAATGGTTGAGCATCGAAGCGTTGTGAATCTAGTGACGGCTGCGGCGCAAACACTTGAACTGACCGTACAAGATAGGATGCTGCAATTTTCCTCGCTGTCTTTTGATACTTCAGTGGGGGAAATCTTTACTTTTTTAACGCATGGCGCCACTGTAGTACTGAGTACAAAGGCATGGCTGACCGAAGGCCAGCAGTTTTGGAAGCTTTGCAAGGCCAACCGCTTGAGCGTAGTCGACTTACCGGTTCAGTTTTGGGCGCAGCTAGTCCAGGAAAAGGCTTCCGTTGCAGACAGTGTGCGCGCAATTCTGATTGGTGGCGACGCCTTAAGTGCATCGGCACACAATGCGTGGTTTTCTTGCTCGGGCTATCGGCCACGCTTGTTAAACGCGTATGGCCCCACTGAAACGACGATTGCCGCTACGATACACGAGGTCACAGATGAGGATGGCAGTTGGCGTGCGATTGGTCGTCCGCTAGCCAACACACGGCTCTATATTTTAAACGCGCACAGCCAACCAGTGCCGTTGGGCGCGGTCGGTGAGCTGTATATCGGTGGTGCAGGCGTGGCACGCGGCTACCTGAATCGGCCAGAGTTGACTGCCGAGCGCTTTGTGCCAGATCCGTTCTCGGCGGCGCCCGATGCGCGCATGTATAAGACCGGTGATTTAGCGCGTTACCTGCCCAATGGCAACCTTGAGTACCTAGGGCGCAACGATCAGCAAGTCAAGATCCGCGGTTTTCGTATTGAGCCGAGTGAGATTGAAGCGCGCCTTACTGAGCATCCACAAGTGCGCGACGCGGTGGTACTTGCACGCGGCGAGGGTAATGAAAAGCGTCTGATCGCGTATGTGGTCGCCAAGCCTGATGAGAACCTCGTGAGCGCGCTGCGCGCGCATGTGGCCGCTTGCTTGCCCGAGTACATGGTGCCGACCGCCTTCGTTCGGCTTGATGCGTTCCCATTGACACCGAATGGCAAGCTCGATCGGCGTGCACTACCCATGCCGAATGAGGATGCATTTGCTCACCAAGCGTATGAAGCGCCGCAAGGCAAGGTTGAAACCGCACTGGCGGCCATCTGGGCCGAGCTACTTGGCGTTGAGCGTGTTAGCCGCCATGACAGCTTCTTCGCACTTGGCGGTCATTCGTTGCTTGCGGTGCAATTAATTGAGCGCCTCAGGCGGCGGGGGCTCGGGCTGTCCGTGCGGGCGTTGTTTGACACGCCCACGTTGAGTGCGCTAGCCCAATCGGTTGGACAGCAACGTGATGTGATGGTACCGCCGAACGTGATCACGCCCGACACCATTGCGCTGACACCCGAGATGTTGCCACTGATCAAGCTCACGCAAAGCGACATTGATCGGATTGTTGAGCAGGTGCCGAAGGGTGTGGCGAACATCCAGGACATTTATGCCTTGTCCCCATTGCAGGACGGCATCTTGTTTCATCACTTGCTCGCCAGCGACGGTGACCCGTACTTACTGATCGTGCAGTTGGCTTTTGATAGCCGAGCATTGCTGGATCGTTATCTGCATGCGGTGCAGCAAGTGATCCATCGACATGATATTTTGCGCACCGCATTTGTCTGGCAAGGCTTAACGATTCCCGCCCAAGTAGTGTGGCGTTATGCACCATTGTCGGTCACTGAATTGACTTTGGATCCAGTTAATGGGCCGATTGCCGAACAATTGGCGCGGCGCTTTGACCCTCGCCAACACCGCCTTGATTTGACGCAGGCGCCACTGCTGCACTGTGCGGTGGCGCAAAATACCGACGGCCGCTGGCTATTGGTGCAGCAGCAGCACCATCTGGTCGGAGATCATTCGACGTTAGAAGTGATGCATACGGAGATACAAGCGTTCATCGAGGGTCAAGGTCGGGCCCTGCCAGAGGCTCAGCCGTTCCGCAATCTGGTTGCGCAAGCGAAGCTAGGTGTGAGTGAAGACGAACATGCGAAATTTTTTACTGAGATGCTTGCCGATGTGGAGGAACCGACGCTGCCGTTCGGGCTGGCTAATGTGCATCGTGATGGTGCGCCACCGAGTGAAGCGTACCGGATGTTGCCACAAACGTTGAACGATCGGCTGCGTGCGCTGGCGAAACGCTTGAAGGTGAGCCTGGCCAGTCTGTGTCATCTAGCGTGGGCGCAGGTGCTCGCGCGAGCGAGCGGCCAACCGCGGGTGGTGTTCGGCACGGTGCTGTTCGGGCGGATGCAAGGAGGTAGCGGTGCCGACAGCGCGATGGGGCTGTTTATCAATACATTGCCGCTGCGCGTAGAACTGCCCCGCAGCGTGCAAGACAGCGTGCGAGAGACTCACACGCGGCTCGCTGCGCTGCTCGAACATGAACATGCGTCGCTAGCGCTTGCACAGCGCTATAGTGGTGTTCCGGCGGGCACGCCACTGTTCAGTGCGCTGCTTAATTACAGGCACCATGCAACGCCGTCAGATGCGCCTAACCTGCCTTCCGGGATCGAGCTGCTTGGCGCACAAGAGCGTACCAATTATCCGTTGAGCTTGTCAATTGAAGACGATGGGCAGACGTTGGGGCTCACGGCACAGGTTGCGCAGCCGCTCGATCCCGAGCGTGTATGCGGGTATATGCAGCAGACGCTGGCAAGCCTAGCTAAAGCATTGGAGCAGGAGCCTGACACACCGGTGCAGCAGCTAGAGGTGCTGCCCGAGATTGAGCGCCAATTGTTGCTTGAAACGTGGAACGCGACGCAACAGACGTATCCGGCGCACTTATGCGTGCACCAATTGTTCGAAGCGCAGGCCGAGCGCACGCCCGAGGCGACGGCACTAGTCTATGAGGACCAGACGCTGAGCTACGCTGAGTTGAATGCGCGCGCGAATCGCTGGGCGCATGAACTGATCGAACTGGGGGTGAAGCCCGATGCGCGGGTGGCGATCTGCTTGGAACGGAGTCCTGCGATGGTCGTCGGGCTGTTGGCGATATTAAAGGCGGGCGGGGCGTATGTGCCGCTGGACCCGACGTATGCAGGCGAGCGGCTGGTGCATATCGTGCAGGATGCGGCACCGGACATTGTGCTGGCCGATGCGGCGGGCCGGGCGGCACTGGGTGACGCAGCCTTGGCCGATCGCACGGTGCTCGATCCGAACAGGCTGCCGGATCGGGCGGAGACGAATCCGTCGGTACCGAGTCTAACGCCCCGTCATCTGGCGTATGTGATCTATACGTCGGGTTCGACCGGTATGCCCAAGGGGGTGATGGTCGAGCACGCGCAGGTGGTGCGGCTGTTTGAGGCGACACAACCTTGGTATCACTTCGACGAGAACGATACTTGGTGCCTGTTTCACTCGTTTGCCTTTGACTTTTCCGTGTGGGAAATTTGGGGCGCATTGCGTCATGGCGGCAAGCTCATCATCGTTCCCTATCAGATGGCTCGTTCACCGCAAGACTTCCACCGATTAGTCTGTGAACAGGGCGTCACGGTATTGAATCAAACCCCAAGTGCGTTCAAAGCATGGATTGCCAGCCAAGCGCAAAGCCCCTTAAGGGATCAGCTGCGCTATGTGATTTTTGGTGGAGAAGCGCTGGAGCCCTCCATCTTGCAAGCATGGTATGCGACACGCGCAGAGCAGAGCCCGCAACTGGTGAATATGTATGGGATTACCGAAGCGACCGTGCATGTGACGTACCGGCCGCTTCGGCCTGAAGATAGTACGCAAGGGGGCAGTCCGATTGGCGTGCGCATTCCTGATCTGAAGCTCTATTTGCTCGACGCCTATCAGCAGCCGGTGCCATTAGGTGCAGTCGGTGAGTTGTATATTGGTGGAGCAGGAGTGGCGCGTGGCTACTTGAATCGTCCCGAGCTGACGGCCGAGCGCTTCGTGAGCGATCCATTCTCGGCCGAGCCCGATGCGCGCATGTATAAGACGGGGGATTTGGCGCGGTATTTACCCGATGGAAACTTGGAGTTTCTGGGTCGCAATGACCATCAAGTCAAGATTCGCGGCTTTCGCATTGAACTGGGCGAGATTGAAGCGTGCTTGGCCAGGCATGTGCAGGTGCACGACGCGGTGGTGCTGGCGAGGGGCGAAGGGCAAGCTAAGCGTCTGGTCGCGTATGTGGTGGCCGAGCCCGATGACGCGTTAGCGGGCAACTTGCGCACGCATGTGTCAGCTGCGTTGCCTGAGTATATGGTGCCCAGCGCGTTCATACGATTGGATGCATTGCCACTGACGCCCAATGGCAAACTAGACCGGCGTGCGCTGCCAGCGCCCGATGCCGAAGCGTTTGCGCATCAAGCGTATGAAGCGCCGCAGGGCGAGCTCGAGGCCACGCTGGCCAAGATTTGGGCCGAGCTGCTCGGTGTGGAGAAAATTAGCCGACACGACAGCTTCTTTGCGCTCGGTGGCCATTCGCTGCTTGCGGTACAAATGATCAGCCGGAGCTGCACCACTTTGGGTATCTCCATTCCGATGCCCGTCCTGTTTGAAGCGCCGACCCTTGCCGCGCTGGTGCAGCGTGTATCCGCACAAGACAACGTGCAGGACAAGTCCTTTGCTGTTGTGCTGCCGATTCAACCGCGCGGCGTCCGCCCCCCGCTTTTCTGCGTCCATCCAGTGACTGGGCTAAGTTGGCACTATCGAGGCCTGGCGAACCATTTGGAGGCAGATCAACCCCTCTATGGCTTGCAAGCGCGTGGGCTTGACGGTGTTTCGTCGCCTGCTTTCACGATCGAGGCGATGGCGATGGACTATATTCAGCAAATCCGCCGTATTCAGCCACACGGACCTTACTGTTTGCTAGGTTGGTCATTTGGCGGAAAAGTGGTCCATAGCATGGCAACGCAGCTTGAACAACAGGGCGAGCGGGTCGCGTTGCTAGCGGTGCTCGATGCGACGCCAGATCATGTGCAACAGGATAACGAGCCAGAAATCACCGAAGACGATTTTTATCATCTGTTTGTACGCCACGCTGTAGGTAGTCTGTCGGAAGCCGGCCACTATTTGTGGGAGAAAACCCGTGCAGTGCTGCAAAATAATGTGCAGCTTGTTCAATGTTTTTCACCACGTATTTACAGTGGCGATATGTTGTTTTTCAGGGCGACAATGGCACAAGATGCATTGACTCAACCCATCTCACCGAAGGTATGGCAGCCTTACGTAATGGGTAATATCGAGGTTCACGACATTGCCTGCCAACATTACGACATGGCGTTGCCCGTGCCTACTGCACAGATTGGTCGCATTCTGCGCCAGAAGCTGAATGCGCTACACGGAGATCAAGAAATCGACAATAAAAAAACTCTAATCTAATTCATTAGATCGCCCTGAAAAGAGAGCACTTCACTCCAGAAGCTGACGTTACCTGTTGACCTCTCAGCTGCTGGGGTAACTGTTTGTCGTCGCCAAATGACATTTGTCATCACCCAATTTATTGAAAAATAAGTTTTTTTCATGCTGTCATTTTTTCATAAAGGGACGATAATCCCACCACCGATGGCATTCGGTCTGCGAGCCGCTGAGTAATGAACCGAATATGAAAGGTGCTTCCCGAACTAGCCATTTATTTCATATTGGATGTGAGACAGTGCAATGTGAGATGATTTTTGCATTGTTGTGCGCATCGGCAACGTGTACATGATGATGTCAGGTCGCACTTAATTGAGCGATGTCAAGTGCATTGTTTCGCGGCAGCTTATTTTTAAAAGCAGGGAGGCATGAGTCCGGTGGCGTACCGGGCTCAGTTCGCGCAGGCATAGCTGTTACACCGTCCAACTGCGTGGGGTTACTTCACAGCACTGTCTGCGCTCGGGCTGTGCGGCGTTGATGGCGCGCGACACAAGACGGAAGGCTTTCGGCAAATGTTTGTCGCCGACGCGTTCTGTTCTCGTAGCGAAAGCGCCGAACCTGCGTTTGCAGCGTGACGCGACGGCCAGTGCACGGTGAGTCTTCAATACATCGTCGGAACCATCCGTGTATCCGAGAACTTGTCGCTCCACAAGCCGCGCGCCCTACGGCATCGCGTGCGTCGCAATGAACCGCTTGATTACATCATAGCGATGCTTGCGGACGATACCGTCGCCGCCCAACAAGCCGTAGTTTCCGTCGCCACCGTACGCCTCATCGTCAAGCAATTCATACAACGTAACGTTCTGAATATTGTACTGCTTAGCATACTGGATTAAGCCGCCGAGCGCATTGGGCCCAACCAGGTAGGCTGCCGATGCCTGTTCGCTCGCGCCCGGTCGGACACCTAGTTCGGTGATCCAGATTGGCTCGCGGTACGTCTCGTGCAAGCGCCTGAGCACGTTGACGCCTCGCGCGGCGGTGATGTCCCCCATGTCCGAATACCAATGCCATGCGGTGATGTCCCACTTCGGGATCCGGTGCCCTCGGGAGCCGTCGGGTTGCGTGCCGGTGTACAGCATGTCCAGGAAACCGAAATGTAGCCACCCTAGCGGGCACATCACGATCGTGGCGGAGGGGTTGGCGCGCTTTATCCCGTCAATCATGCCGAGAATCGAGCCACGAGCCTTTTGAAAAGAGGCATTATCATAGTCGTCCGGATGGCTGCCCTGTCCGCGGCGAATGCTGACATTCTCATACTCGTTACCCACCTGGTAATACTGGACGACGCCCTTGAGCGTCGTAGCGACCATCATCCCTAGTTTTAACCCGTCGCGGTAGGCTGCGTCCTCGTTGGCGTAGGAATTCAGATCGGCGGTCAGCGCAGCAAAGACGCCGATGCATTGTTTCTTTGCCTGTTTAGCAATTCGAAGAACCTTTTGTGTGCTGGCGTAATCGAAAACATCGTGCCCGTACATCGTCATACCCAGTTCCTTGATATGACGGAGTTGCTGTTCGTAACTCATCTTGTCGTACACGCCTCCTTGCCCGACGTGACCGCTAATGCCGTAGAAGACCCCCTTGGTGCCATTGCCGCACGGGATCGTGGGTGGCACAGTTGGAGCCGGCGTGTCCGTTGACCTACCGGACTTCACAGCGGCGCTGGCCACGGCCGATGGGATGGCCGCTACTATCACGTCGCCTGCCTTCAAAACAGGCAAGTGAGATGCGACGTCCCCGTCGGTCTGATCGCTGAAGGCCGTTTGTAGTGCCGCGCCGGTCAACGTCACAATCGCGATCCCCGCAAACAAGTAAGAATAACGTGTCATTCGATGCCCTTCGGTACGCGCATCAGACATGCTTGTCTGGCGTCAACTAAAAAAGCCGCCGACGACAACTAAAATTGCCGCCCTATGATGCTACCGGGGCTGGCGCCGTCGGCTTGGCGCCGGCAGCTTCTGCCCGATAGCTTTCAACGCTCATCAAGTCGAGAATGACACTGTGATGGACGACGCGGTCGATGGCCGCGAGCGTGGTCATTGGGTCTTTAAAGATGCGCTCCCACTCTGAGAATACGAGGTTTGTCGTGATGACGATGCTCTTGCGCTCGTAGCGCTCAGCGAGCAACGTGAACAGCACTTCCATTTCATCTCGGTTATGCTGGACGTAGCCGATGTCGTCCAGAATGAGGCACTCGAAGCGATCCAGCTTCGCTAGCTGCTGCGGCAAACGCAGATCGCGCTTTGCTGCCAGTAGCCGCTGCACCAAGGCCCCCGTGGATGTGAACAGGACCGGATACCCTTGCTCGACGAGCGCGTGCCCCAATGCGCAGGCAAGGTGGCTTTTCCCGGCACCGGGTCGGCCGAGCGCGATCACATTGGTGGCATCCTTGAGGAAGCTGCCGCTGCGCAGCCGCTCGATCTGCAGGCGAGTGGCCGGATCGAATCTTTCCAGTTTTAACGTGCGCAAGTTCTTCCCAGGCAGCAGTTCGGATTGCCTCAGTAGTCGCTCGATTCGGCGCGACGCCTTCGCTGCACGTTCGATACGAGCCAGCTCGAGAAGAAACGCCTCATGAGTCAGTCCTTCCTTTGCCGCTCGCAGTGCCGTGTCTTGCACAGCTGCCGCCATGGCACCGAGATTGAGCGCACGAAGCGACACCAGCAATTCTTCACGGGCGTTATGCATGCTTGCTCCGCGACGGGATTAGGGCGTCGTAGTCGTGCAAGTTGATGGCGGCCTTGCCGATCTTCGGCACCGGTGTCGGCGTAGGGCTTGCGACGAGTTTGCGCACGACATCGAGCGTCGGTATGCGCCCGTCATGCAACAAGCGGCCGATTGCTTCGTCGATTTGCGCCTCGGATGTGCTCGCAGCTAAATGCAACAGGCGAAGATATTCCTGGTCCGCCTTTGTCGGCGTTGTGGCAAGCAGTGCGTCGTAGGCCCGGCGGAATGTGGTCGTTGGAAACAGCTCGTCTCTGTAGCAGTAAGCCGCGAACGCGCCGGGCTTTCTCACCAGTGACCAGATCAGATGCCGGTAGTCGATTCGCCGCTGATTGCGCCCGCTCAAGCGCGGCAGAGTAAGAACATGTGCCGTCCCGTGGTAAAGATCCAAGTTCTCCGAGCGGATGCGTGCCTTCAGCATGGCGCCGATCAATCGTGACGGCACCGAGTAGTAATTGTTGAGAACCCGAACCAAGCTGAAACGAGAAACGCGCACCGTGACCGCGCGCGTGAAGTCCAGCGGCGCTGCGGGCAGCGCTCTAAGCGCCGCTCGGTCCGCCTCGAATCGTTGCGAGCGCGTGAGATTGCGCTGCCCAACAAGTTCGCCAAGGAAGTGTTCGTAGTCGCTGCGCGTTGCGAAGTCTCGCGTGCCGCGAACCCGTAGCGCCTGGTCCACGGCCTGTTTGAACCGAAAGTGCGATTGCTCGACGTCGCCGTTTTGGTTAGCGCATCCAGCCGTGTTCGCTGATGGCTGCATGCTGTCATGAGCAAGCAATGCACGATAGTTCTGCGTGAACTCATGCATGCCTTCGCGATCCAGCTCGCGTACGGCCGCAGTCAGATTGTCGGTGCGATGCCATTGTGGAACACCGCCGATCTGCCACAGGCATGCTTCAAGCCCTTCAGCCAGCGCCTCAAAGCTCTCGGAGAAGCAAATGCGCACGGCCTCTACGTTCGAGTAAGTCAGCACCAGGTGGTACAGCAAATGCGGGAATGCCGTGCCCGAGATCGTGACGCTCAGCCTATTCATTGAAGTGAAATCGGATTGAGCCATGCGCCCGGGCACATGCTCCTGTGCAAACATGACTTCTTGTTCCGGGCCGTGACGAACGCGCCACGCTTGAATGTGCCGCTGCAACGTGCGCAGCTGGCCTTCCTGATATCGCCCCGGAAACGCCTGGCACAGCAGCACAAATAAGGTCTTGGCCTGCAATGCCGGATCTCGCTTGAGATGGTCCTCAACCCACGGCCAATCGACGCTAAACGGATTCTCCCGCGTGCGATGCATGCGCGGCTTCTTCATTTGACTCGGTAACGTGCCAGCACGCTCGTACTTACGGACCGTACGCTCACTCATACCTGTTCGCGCTGCCGCCAGCTTCTGGCTCACTCCTTTGCGCCGTTCTTCTCGCAACAATTTGATTTCTCCGTCTTTTTTCATGCTGGCTCCGCAAGGAGCCGCATGATAGCGACGGCCGCCACCTCAACAGTTCAGCCGCCGCACACCGGCAAATCTAGTTGGCGCCACCGGCAAAAGTAATTGTCGCCAGACACATGCTACTGTGCGCAGACCTCGGACCGATGTGCGCGAAACCACAAAACGCCAGGAGTGGGCTGCTGGCACGGCAATGAGCAGGTGGGTGCGCTTGCGCGATTGGCATTCAGCGGGAATAGAAGCGGTTTGTCCCCGCCCACGGCCCTAAAGCGGCTGGCACGATGTTGCGGGCGCAAGCAACCGTGTCCGACGTGAGCGCACTCACGCTCGAGTTACGCCACGTGTGTGCGATTGGTGCCTAAGCGAACCGACCGACGCTCACGCTTGTGAGCCGCTTTTCTGCGTTTAATGGACGGTCCGGCGAATCGCGAAGTGCATGCGTATGGCTTGACATGACATCGCATCTGACAATTGAAGTCGTTGACACTTACTTATTGTGGTGAACACATCGAATTTGAGTCAGGTCTTTTCATGCGTATTCCGACCCGTTCTGTGGGCCCATCTAACGCGCAGCGTGATGCCGAGCCCGGTACGACTGAAGAAAAAGCGGCGCCAAGCACCCGCTCTCGCCCCCGCGTGCTCAATCCTCTACTGGCAGTGCTCAAACACCGTGACAGCAAAGCCATTCAGTCGCTAGCCGGAACCGGCCATTCAGCGCCGGCACTCAGGCGCAGCCGGCCGCCGTCGCCAGTAGAGATCGACCACGCCCGCAAGCTTATCCACCGTCAAAATAACAACTGGACACTCGCACAAGTATCTGTGTACGGGCAAATGCATAACTTGCAGCCGCTGGAAAAATACCTCGATAGCAATGGCAACCCGACAACTGCCGGCAAGTCGGTATTGGACGCCCAGAAAAAGCGAAGCGAATACATCGCCAAACTAAAAAAATTTAGGAAACCAGCCGTTTCGTTGAAGAAATTGACTCGCGGTCTGTCTACCCAAATTTATAGCGAACTAGCGAAGAGCGTCACGACTGCAAGGGACTATGAGTCTAGCGTGAATCCCTTTGCTTTGATCGAGCATGATTCGCCACAGTTCGTGATGCCATCGGCTATATTGCGGCCGATGGCACGGCCGACGTACAAAGAAAGCGAAGGGAGTCATCCAGAGAAGTTGCCCACCTACGAAGAAGCTGTGTCTCCCAAGCCGGCTGAACCTACGATCGGAACCAATCGCTTGCCGCGTAGCTCCTCGCTCCGGTGACAGCGTCTACTTGCTGCGTTCCATAGTAGGTTGGCCCTCGTACATCGATTAGCAAGATGTGTGATGACTGCTATGGCTGGGGACCGGGAAGAGCCGGTTCCGGCCGCGTAATCTGGAAGCGGCTCCACGGCGCTATGGGTAACTTCGGATGCCGGTGAATCGCAATTAGGCGGTAGACTGATTGTCATCGTAGAAACCGGCCTGGCTGGGCGGTCAAGCCGCCCAAGCTTATGTAAGCGACGCCCATGTCGATCACACGGTCGGCCGGTTCCCTCGGAGTTATGCTTGCTGCGTGTCGGGGTGAGCCGCGTGGTAGGTATCGATCATCTCCTTGACCTKGGCTCCAACCGGCCCGCCGTGGTCGATGCACCTATCGAAAAACTGGCTTAGTTTTTCGAGATCTTTTTCTTGATCCGCCGACATAGTTTTTGGATCTAGCGACTGTAGTTTGTCAATCTGATCCATAAAACCGCTGCCAATGGTAGAAACCATAATGCTCTCCTTGAAGTAGATGAGTGCTGGGCTGGCTTTGGGTCACCGAGCAGCACAACGATGCCATGCTGAACTGCGTGGAGCCCGGTGATCACGAAGTAGCACGTTGCGACACGAACTCAGGCTCGCGCCGTTGCGTAGGCATTGGCATCAAACTGGAGTTGACCCAGTAACGCAGGACACCTGGACACTACCAGGTAAGTGACTCAGCCGTTCGCCGGGCTTCTGGAGGTGAGCGGTATCTCAACGCTCTTGATACTGCTTGCGCCATGTGAACACCTGATTCTCATTCATACCATGCCATCGTGCATCTCCCGAGCCCGTCTCTTCGGGGGGCAGACGTCGCCTACACGATGGCCAATTTTTTCCACAGAACGCCAGCGACGGTGCTCCGGCTCACTTAGCATTACAACGCTTTCCTGATGCCTAGGC
Source organism: Mycetohabitans rhizoxinica HKI 454 (assembly GCF_000198775.1). NCBI lineage: Bacteria > Pseudomonadati > Pseudomonadota > Betaproteobacteria > Burkholderiales > Burkholderiaceae > Mycetohabitans > Mycetohabitans rhizoxinica. Next base: position 129,012 of record NC_014718.1, read on the forward strand.
TTGAAGCCAGTCACCGAACTGACCTCTATTTTAGGAGGTAGCGGAGTCCTGAGATTCAGATTTAGGGAGCTATTCCACGATACTCGCAGTCTTGATGGAGGAGAAAGGAGCTAGGATTGTCCGGCAGAGCATTGGTCTGTCGATTTGACAGTGAAATCATATTGCATCCTACTTGACAACAGACATTGTCAAGCGTAACAAAGCTGTGATCCAGGCGTTTGTCGAGCATATAGACTCAGGGCCGGCGCTCACGCGGCGGTGCGCGAGCGCCGCGTGCCCAACGCGCTGATAGTACGCTACTACGCCGAACGCGCCAGTGCCGGATTGATTTTGTCTGAGGCGACATCGGTGCTGCCGCACGCGTACTGCGACGGCGCACGCAATGCGAAGGAGGCTGTTCGGTTTGTTCTACTCGACGCCTGCCGTGCCATTGTCGTCCAATGTGCTGGGCAAGGCGGCGTTTGAGAGGCTTGTGACCGGTGATTTTATCGATGCGGTGACCGTACACCCACGAGGGCTGGTCAACCGGGCCGCCGGGCCCGTGCAACTAGATAACACGTTACGCGAGCTGGCCCAGCGCATCTGCGCGAAGCCGGCACACGTGGTAGCGCTCGGCAAGGATCTGTTTTATCGGCAGGCCGAGATGGGCGTTGACGCCTCCTTAACTGGCTGAGCAGACGATGGCACGCAACATGATAGACGGCGCCGCGCTGGACGGCGTTCAGGCGTTCATCGACAAACGCGGCCCGCAACGTTGACGGGTCCATCGGGTACGGGGGCGGCGCTCGCGTCGCATCGGGGGCCTCGCCGTCTTGCGCCAACTGGCTTATCCTTCGGCGGTTGCAAAAAGTGGAGGTACCGATGCTGATCAACTGCGCTGCATACCACGATGGTCGCAAGATGGGCGACATCCCGGTGAGTGACATTAGCGAATATGTCGCGAAACCGGACTGTTTTGTCTGGGTGGCGCTGAAAGACCCGAATCCCGAGGAATTGGCGCAGATGGCACACGAGTTCGGCTTGCACGAGCTTGCAGTCGAGGATGCAAGCCACGGTCATCAGCGGCCGAAGATCGAAGAGTATGGCGCGTCGCTGTTCGCCGTGTTGCACACGGTTGAGCAAACGTCAGACAAAGAATTGGAAGTCGGCGAGGTAGCGGTTTTTGCCGGTGCGAATTATGTGTTGACCGTTCGTGCCGGCAGCAAGCAGGGCTTTCAGGATGTGCGTGCCCGTTGCGAGCGCGACGCGCATTTGCTGCGGCACGGCTCGGCCTTCGTGCTGTACGCACTGATCGACAGCGTGGTGGACCGCTATTTTCCCGTCGTCGAGGCGTTGATCGATGAGTCGGAGATCGTCGAGGACCGGATTTTCGAGAATAAGGGCACCGCGGCCTCGCGTGACGTGGTCGAGGACCTGTATTCGCTTAAGCGCCGTTTCGTGCGGCTGCATCACCACGTCGCGCCTTTGCTGGAGGCGGTGGGAAAATTGCAGGGTGGCCGCGTCCCGACGCTGTGCGCCGGCATGGAGGCGTATTTCCGGGATGTCTATGATCATCTGGTGCGCATCGACAAGCTGATCGAAGGCCGCCGTGAGATGATCTCGACTGCGATTCAGGTGAACCTGGGCATGATCTCGCTGGCTGAAAGCGAGACGACTAAGCGGCTCGGCGCGTTCGGCGCGCTGTTCGCCAGTCCGACGATGATCGCGGGGATCTACGGGATGAATTTTCAGAGCATACCGGAGTTGCACTGGCAGTATGGTTATCCGGCGTGCCTAGCGGTCATGCTGGCGATCGATGCGGTATTGTGGTGGCGGTTTAGGAAGGCGGGTTGGCTTTGACCCGGCAGCGTGGGCCGATGGGACGTCCCGGCCTTAGGGCGGTCCGCGCCGCTGCGGCTGCCGCCAGGAACCGATCCGCGCTGCGGGCTATGACGGAGCGACCTCACGCACATGGCGCACACCCTGCATCTGCTCGAGCCGGCGCACAATGGTCGCGAATTCCGGATCAGTGACCCGCGAGAACGCGATCGTCACATCATCGATGCCGCTGCCGTCTTCCTGTTGCTGTACGATGAAGCGCTTGATGCGCGCGCTGCTCGGGCCAAGCACCTCGGACAAGGTGTCAATCGACAACGCACCGCGGCTGGCGACGAGCCGCACCTCGCGGCGGAGCTTCGCAGCAATGAAGCGTCGCTCGAGCGGCTTCACACCGACTAAGATCACCAGGATGATCGCCGTCGCGGCGCTGGCCGCGACGTATAGTCCACCGCCCACGGCGAGCCCGACGCCAGCCACGGTCCACAGGCTCGCCGCGGTCGTCAGCCCCCGGATGACTTCCCCGCGCAGCAGGATTGAGCCGGCACCAAGAAACCCGATGCCAGACACTACCTGGGCCGCGACCCGCGACGGATCCAGCACCATGCCTTCCTTGCCTTGCACCTGTGTGAAGCCATAGGTTGACACGATCATGATCAGGGCGGAGCCGACGCAGACCAGCATGTGAGTGCGTAGTCCGGCTGCCCACTGCAGCCGTTCCCGCTCGATGCCGATCACGCTGCCGAGCGCCGCCGCCATCAGCAGCCGCCCGACCAACTCCAGGTTGATGACCAGGTCAGCCATTCCAATTAGAGTCCAGTTCATTGCACGTTTCCGGTGTTGGACCGCGCCGGCGCGAGGCGCCGACGCAGCAGCCAAAATGCAAGGTTACTGGAAATCTTGACATTCGCCGATAGCGAGGCTGAACGCGCGCAATGGCGCAGCACCGGTTGTATCGGATCGTCAAGGCGCTGTCGAGGCAGGCGGACGCCGTGTTCATTGGCATCGGTCACGTGGGGCCGCATGCCCGCTGCACGGAGGCGGTTTCGTGTCGGACGCCGAACTCGACGAAATAATCAAGCAGGGCGCTGTTGCAAAGATATTGGGATGGTCAATCGATGCGCGAGGCCGGATGCATGCGGCCGGCGTATCGACATGTCAATTGGGCGCCGCGCCACCAGCTTACCGCTCGACTCGCCGCCGCAACGCCCGACGATTGCCTTCGTCGGCGTATCGCACGCGCGTTACGCGGCGGCCAGCGTCGCCGCCATTTTTGCTCGAAGGCTCGGCCTTGCGCGTCGAACAGAGGGCAATGGTCGAGGTCGGCGCCGAGCATGACGACCGCGCCTTTCGCATGGCGCTCCAATGGTAGAATACGCGCGATCAGTTCGTCGTTGGCCAACGGCGACTTGGCGTACAGATAGGCGGCGTTGGCCAGCGGCTCGACCGTCATCGTGCGGGCGGACATGCCATACGCCCGCGTGATCAGCGACAGAGGCTCGGGGCAGTTGCCGATCGTAACCTCTGCCGATCGTCGCCTCGTCGCCGGTTCGTGCACCCCGGATGCGACGGACACTTTTTACGTCTCGCTCGACCATAGAATACCAGCGCGCCGTCGGCATCGAGTGGTGCGATGCGCCAGGCGATAAAGCCGATGCACTGCGCCGGGGCGACGTCAAGCGAGCGGGCGGCCGCCCTAGCTAGACATCCGGGGTCGGCTTCAGCATAGCGCCCTGATCGGCATAGAACAGCCTACGCCAAGGTGCAGCGCGAAGCCGGTGCGCGGCCATGCGGCGTGCATGCTGCACTGCCACACGGCATGGCCGGAAACCCGCGCGGGCATTATTCCGAGGCGTTCTATGCTGTGCAGCATTTATTGGTTTGAGAATCGTCCTGTCGATGCTATGGTAAGCCACCTTGCGTCACTGATTTGGTGCACGCGCCGCTCAATCATGAAGGTCCACAAGATATGAAATCGACAGTGCTCTCCACGCTGCTGGCCGGCTTGCTGATCGTCGCGGCCGGCGTTGCCCACGCTGACCGGCTCGACGACATCAAGAAAGCGGGCGTGTTACGGGTGGCGACGTTTGACAGCAATCCGCCATTTGGTTTTGTCGACGCGAAGACGCATCACATCGTCGGCTTGGACGTTGATTACGCCAAGGCCTTGGCCGATAAGCTCGGCGTGAAACTGGAGTTGCAGCCGACCAATCCAGCGAATCGGATTCCGTTCCTTACGTCCAGGAAGGTCGATCTCGTGCTGGCAAACTTTACGATCACTGAGGAGCGCGCCAAGCAAGTAGACTTTAGTATTCCATATTTCGCTTCCGGCCAGCAGTTCCTCGCCAAGAAGGGCGTGCTTAAGTCGGCCGAGCAGCTCAACGGTTTGCGGATCGGCGCGGACAAAGGCACTATCAACGAAATCACGCTGCGCGAGAAATTCCCGCAGGCCACCATCGTCGCATACGACGACACGCCGTTCGCGTTCGCCGCGCTTCGGGCCGGCAACGTGCAGGCGATCACGCAGGACGGTCCAAAGCTGGTCGGCCTGCTTGCCAACGTGCCCGACAAGCAGAACTACGAAATCCCAGCCTTCACGATTTCCAACGACTATATGGGCGTGGGTATCCCAAAGGGCGAGACGCGGCTGGTCGCGTTCGTCAACGATACGTTGCGCGGGCTGGAGAAGGGTGGCATGGCTGAGCAGATCTACAATCGCTGGTTTGGCCCGCGCACGAGCACGCCGCTGCCGCGCCTGTTTAAGATCGGCGACAAGGTCTGAGCCGTGCCGCAGGAGTGGATTCTGGAGCCGAAGTACGTCGGCTGGCTGCTGCAGGGTTTTGGTGTCACGTTGGCGCTGGCCGCGACGGTGATCGTCACCGCCACTGTGAGCGGCTTCGCGCTGGCGATGGCGCATAGCGCCGACGCGCGGCTGGTGCGTCGCGTCGCCGCGGCCTACGTGCTGGTGTTTCGCAATTCGCCGTTGCTAGTACAACTGATGTTCTGGTATTTCGGCGCGGCGACATTGCTGCCCGATGGGTTGATGCAGTGGCTGAACGCGCCTCATGCGTTCCAGGTCGGCGCATTGTCGCTGCGTTGGCCGCCGTTCGAATTCGTCGCCGGTTGGATCGGGTTGACGTTCTACTCGTGCGCGTTCGTCGGCGAGGAGTTTCGCGCCGGCCTGCGGGGCGTGTCCGGCGGACAACGCCAGGCCGCCGCCGCGCTCGGGCTCACGCGCTGGCAGGCGTTCCGCCATGTCGTGCTGCCGCAGGCGGCCCGCAACGCGATGCCGCCGTTATTCGGCCAGTACATGAATATCGTGAAGAACTCGTCGTTGACGATGGCGATCGGCTTAGCTGAGCTCTCGTATGCGTCTCGCCAAGTCGAGACCGAGACGTTCAAGACGTTTGCTGCATTCGGCGTGGCGACGGCGCTGTATATTGGCACGATCGCGGTGATCGAGGCGCTTGCGCACGTGGTGCAGCGGCGTCACCCGGCTGCCCGCGCGGGGTGACGATGGACGTCTCGATCCTGTTGGACAATCTGCCGTATTTGCTGGTCGGCACGTTCCCGAACGGGCCGCTTGGCGGTGTGGCGTTGACGCTAGTGCTCGCGCTGACGTCGGCCTTTGTCTCCGGTGTGCTCGGGCTCGCCGCCGGCATCGCATTGGCGTTGACGCGCGGCGCCGTTCATACGGTGCTGCTCGCCGTGATCGGGTTCTTCCGCGCGATTCCCGTGCTAATGCTGATGTTCTGGACATATTTTCTGTTGCCCGTTGTGCTGCATATCGATGCGCCCGGTCAACTGACCGTTGTCTGTGCGCTGTCGCTGATCGGCGGCGCCTACCTGTCGCATGCGGTGTATGCGGGCATCCGCGCGGTGGGCGCCGCTCAACTGCAGGCCGGGCTGTCGCTGGGTTTCACGCGGATGCAGGCGCTGCGCTTTGTGGTGCTGCCGCAGGCGTTGCGGATCATGGCACCGTCGTTCATCAACCAGTGGGTGTCGCTGATCAAGGACACGTCACTGGCGTACATCGTTGGTGTGCCGGAACTGTCGTTGCTCGCCACGCAGGTCAACAACCGGTTGATGGTCTATCCGGCTCAGATTTTCGCGCTGGTCGCCTTCATCTATGTACTAATCTGTACCGCATTCGATGCGATTGCGTCGCGGCTGGTCGCCGTGACGACGCCGCGGCCGTTACACTGATTACGGCGCAACGGCGCAACGGCGCAACGGCGCAACGGCGCAACGGCGCAACGGCGCAACGGCGCAAAATGCGATGAGCGAATGAGGTAAGCGCGCTTTAGTGCGGCGCGAATGCGGCACGCCCATGGGTCAGGTCGCGCAATGCCTGCTGGGCAGCGCCCAGTGCATCCCTGCGGCAGCACGATGGTCAGCGTGACACGCATCCCATGCTGGCTGGCGGTGAGCACATGGCCCTGCTGCGCGATCCAGTGTCGGATACGTGCCTCATCCGCATAGTCGGCGTCAATGGTCAAAGTTCTCTGGGCGATGCGTTCGATGCGCTGTGCGTGCTGTAGCGCTGTTGCAACCGCGTCCGTGTACGCGCGCATGAGTCCACCTGCACCAAGCTTGATGCCGCCGTAGTAGCGCACCACCGTCGCGAGCACGCCGTCCAGGTCGTGATGGCGCAGCACCTCCAGCATCGGGCGGCCTGCGGTGCCGGACGGCTCGCCGTCGTCGGACATGCCGGACTGGCCGCCGGCGAGTAGTGCCCAGCAAACGTGCGTCGCATTCGGGTGGACGGTGCGCAGACGATGGACTTCGGCCATCGCGGTATCGCGGTTTTCGACCGGCACGACGGCGCTGACAAAGCGGCTTTTGCGAATATCCTGTTCCGCGTGGACGGCAGCGGCGAGCGTGTAGGTTGGCAATTGACAGGACTTCCGGAGTCGGGCTAGGTTCGCCAGCAGCCGTGCCGGCGACATTGCGGCCGGCTGCCGTTCGGCTATCATACCCGATGAGTTCCACGAAGGCGGCAGCCACCGGCGCACTCGCTCGCGCCGGTGGCTGCCGAAGAGTTCATGATTCGAAAGACGTTGACCGCGACGCGGCTACAGCAGGAGTTCGAGCGCCGACTTCACCGGCTTGATCACATCGCCGACGACGGCGTGAAGATCCGCGTGCCGCGGCCGCGCATGCAACCGCCCGACGCATCCGGATGCAACTGGACGCTTGGACACTTCAGCAACGCGGCCGGCTACAAGAAAGACATTGCCGCGGTGCTGGCGGCGATGCGGGCGGAGTACAATCTGGCGGGCGAGGTGGTGCGTCCGGACGACCCGTTCGGCACGTAGCTTCCCGCTGTCGCGCCCTGCACGCCGGAGCGCGTCGGACGGTGTGCGACGGCACACTGTATGCCGGCGGCGCTTAGATCACGAAGAAGCTGTGCGTGCCGTCGCGCTCCAGTTGCGCAACGAGGGCATATTCCCAGTCCAAGTGCGCGTGCGTTGTGCTGTGCAGGTTATTGGTGCCTTGATCAGAACACCGGTAGCGGTCGATTCGCGGTGACGCGGTGCGCACTTTGCCGGTCTCGATGGCAAGACCCGCGTCGTTCCATGCCGCTGTGCCGCCCGTGAGCACCGAAGCCGGCTTGCCGGTCAGCGCGGCGACTTCGGGCGCCGCATAGGGCGCCAGCGCATTGATTTGCATACCGCAATGACTCGCGTGGACGCGTTCGGTGCCAATACACGCGCGCAGTATGCGTTCGCTGTCTGGCGCGCTTAGTCCCTGTGGGGGTGCATTGTTTGATATTTATGGTTACTGCTTGCCAATAAAACAAGTGAGACGGCGGATTTTTTAAAGCGCTGCCCTGCAACCTACTGTAAGCGGGCGCAAGGGCGCCACGCTGGGATAGAATGAGTTAGATCGACTGCTGGCTGTCGCGCGATGGGCCGCGTGCAGGGCGGTGCGCGTGATGCCGTGTTGCGCGGTTTCGATGTACGATTTGCCACGCTGTAATCGAGCTTATTGCGAAGAGCCCCTGTGCCGATGACCAACCGCGGACCTGCCCTCAACAGCCTGACGTCCGTCTGGCCGATGTTGTGGGTCGAAACGATTGCCGACTATGCGATATTCGCGTTGTCACCGGATGGCCGCATATTGAGCTGGAATGCCGGTGGCGAGCGTATTTACGGATATACCCGCGAGCAAGCCCTGGAGCGCATGCTCGATGACTTGTATCCGGACCAGGAGTGCCGGGCCGGCGCGCCCGCGGCCGCGCTGCGCACGGCGGCGCGCGACGGCCGTTACGAGAGCGAGGGATGGCGCGTGCGCTGCGACGGTACGACGTTCTGGGGCAGCGTCGTAATGACGCCGCTGCATGGCGCGCACGGCCAGCTACTCGGCTTCGGCAAGATCGTGCGCGACATGAGCGACAAGAAGAAAGTGCACGATGTGGCGATGGAGAGCGAGCGGCGCTTCCGGCTACTCGTTCAGGGCGTGACTGACTATGCGATCTTCATGCTGTCGCCACAGGGCATTGTCACGAACTGGAACCAGGGCGCGCGACGCATCAAGGGCTACCAGGCCGAGGAGATCATCGGCTCGCATTTTTCCCGTTTCTACACGCCGCAAGAGGCTGCCGCCGGGGTGCCGCAACGCGGCCTCGAAGTGGCGGCGCGCGAAGGTCGATGGGAGTCGGAAGGCTGGCGCGTGCGGCGCGACGGCTCACGTTTTTGGGCGCATGTGGTGCTCGATGCCATCCGCGACGATGACGGCGAGTTGATCGGCTTTGCCAAGATCACGCGCGATATCACTGAGCGGCGTGAGGCAGCCCAGGCGCTGGAGGAAACCCGCACCGCGCTGTTCCAGTCGCAGAAAATGGAGGCGATCGGCAAGTTGACCGGTGGTGTCGCGCATGACTTCAACAATGTGCTGCAGGTACTGCGTGGCAACCTCGAGTTGCTCGAGAATCGCCATGGCGACGATGCGTGGAGCCGTGAGCGGCTCGGCAAGGCCATCGACGCGGTGAACCGCGGAGCCAAGCTAGCCGCGCAATTGCTAGCGCTGGGCCGTCAGCAGCCGCTCAAGCCCCAGGTCGTCAACCTCAGCGGTGTGCTGCACCGCATGGACGACTTGCTGCGACGCGTGCTTGGCGAGACGATCCATATCGAGACAACGGTGGCCGACGGACTCTGGAACACACTCGTAGACAGCCATCAACTCGAAAACGTGCTCCTGAATCTGGCCATCAACGCCCGTGATGCGATGCCCGATGGAGGCCGGCTGGTGCTGACGCTGGCCAATGCGGTGCTCGGCCCGCAACCGGTGGCCGGCATTCCGGATTTGCGCCCTGGTGAGTATGTGACGTTGGCGGTCACCGATACCGGCACCGGCATGCCGCCCAGCGTGATCGAGCGGGCGTTTGATCCATTTTTCACCACTAAGCCGGAAGGGCAGGGCACAGGGCTGGGCTTGAGCATGGCGTACGGCTTCGTGAAGCAAAGCGGCGGGCATATTCTGATCCGTAGCGAGCCGGGACGGGGCACGACCGTGCGCATCTACCTGCCGCGCTCCACGGCGCCGGCCGATACGGTGCGGGTGCTGCCGAGTGCGGCGCCGCAGGGCGGCCACGAGACGATCCTCGTGGTCGAGGACGACCAGGCCGTGCAGGCCACCGTGGCCGAGACGTTGATGGGACTCGGCTACCGGGTGCTGCGCGCGGACAACGCAGATCAGGCACTGGCATTGATCCGCAGCGGCGTGCATGTTGACGTACTGCTTTCGGATGTGGTGATGCCGGGTTCGATCCGCAGCCTCGAGCTTGCGCGCGTTGCGTTGCGCTTGCGGCCGCGGTTGAAGATCGTGTTCACGTCCGGCTACACCAAGGATGCGATCGAGGACAACGCGCGGCTGAACAACAGCGTCGAACTGCTGCGCAAGCCATACAGCCGTGAGCAGTTGGCGGCGCGTTTGCGCGCCGTGCTCGGCGATCACGACGTGTCCGTTGCCACCGGCCGGGCACGCTCGCCGGTGCCGGCTTCAAGCAATGCGGCTGTCGCGCCACGCCGCGCTCCGCAGCCCGCGAAACGCATTGACCAGCCGTTGCAGGGGGTGGCCAGTGCGCACCAGTCCCCGGCGCTGGACGACCCAGCCGCGCGTGCCAATCGCTTGCGCATCCTGCTGGTCGACGACAACGCGGCAGCGACCGAGGCGGTGCGGGAAATCCTGTCGATGCAGGGGCACGTGACAATCGCGGCGGGCACGGCGGAGGAGGCGCTGGACGCGATTCGGCGCGACCGGTTCGACGTATTGCTCACTGATATCATGCTGCCTGGCATGTCGGGGATCGAATTGGCCCAACGCTCGGTCGACGTGCAGCGCAGTCTGCGCGTGATCTTCACCTCTGGCAATGATGTTCCGTGCGACTGCGATCTGGGTTTCGCTTGGGAAGCGTTGCGCAAACCGTACACTGCGGAGCAGCTGTGTGCGGTACTGGGGCGGCCGTGATCTTCGCGGGCCACGCGCGGTGACGTTACTAGCCATACTATTGTTATATAAAATGTAATAGTGTATGGCTGAACTAGCGGTTTTTTCTGTCCGATGGCCTTTCTAGACTTCAGTTGTGGGCCCGAGCAGCAGGCTTGGTGCCTTAAAAACAAGTCTGGAGGTTAAATCATGAAGTCCATCGTCTATGCAGCCATTGCTGCTTCAATTGTTGCCACCCCGCTTGCCTCGTTTGCGCAACAGAAAGGCCCGTTGACGCGGGAGCAAGTGCGCGCGGAATTGGTTCAACTTGAAAAGGCTGGTTATAGCCCGGAGTCGGCCGATCCCTATTATCCGGATAACATTCACGCCGCGCAGGCACGCGTCGATGCTCAACAGAGTATCGCGTACACCAGCGCTGGCTCGTCGATGAGCGGCTCCGTGCAATCCGGCGCAGGCCGAGACAATGCGGCAAGGCCTGCGAACTCAGTGAACTCGGTCTATTTCGGTCATTGAGCGGCACCGCGGATCAAGCGAATCGCTTCCTTCATGCCGATTCGCTCGCGCATCTGCGCGGTGATCGTCTGCCGGACGCGAGCGTAGCCGTGCCACGGATCGGTATCCTGTTCGGCGAGACGGTGGTGAAGGTTGGCGATCGTCCATTGATTGGCGCTCTTCAGTGACGTGAGTTCGTCACGCCGGATTGGAACCGAAACGGGCAACTGCGCTCGGGCGCGGACCGCGTACGGCGCGATCGTCGTCSCGCCTTGGCCGTTGCGTCAGATAGTCGATAAAAATACGACCGACCCGGTTCCTCGGGCCGGATACCGCCGAGAATCGGTCCGGCAGCTGTCGCGCCATATGCTGGACAAGCGCTTGTGTGAACCCTTTCACGTCTGCCCATCCCTGCGACGGCGTCAACGGCACCACCAGGTGAATCCCCTTGCCGCCGCTGGTTTTCAGGAATGATTTCAGGCCGAGTTCGTCCAGCACGGCCAGTGTGAGTTGTGTTGCCTCGATCATTCGTTTCCACGGTAGCGCCGGGTCCGGATCGAGGTCTAATACAAAACGGTCGGGCTGGTCGAGCCGCTCGGTGGTCGCGTTCCATGTATGCAACTCGATGGCGCCCATCTGTGCTGCCCCGACGAGCGCTTGCGCGCTGTCGATCGTCATCACAGGCTGGCCCGCGCAGGCCTTGTCCAACATGTGGATATGGGGAATCGGCAGCTTGCCGGCGTCCTTCTGAAAGAACAACTCGCCCGTGATGCCGTCCGGCGCGCGCACCAGCGCCACGGGGCGCGATTTTAGATGCGGCAGTATTCGCGACGCGATCGATGTGTAGTATTCCGCGAGTTCGCGCTTGGTCGTCGCGCTGGCCGAATCGATGATGCGCTGCGGATGCGTAATCCGGACGCCGCGGACCGTCTCCGTCTCGGCGCGTGCGTCGGGTGGCGCATCGGCCGGTGGACCGGCCCGCGCGCGGCCACGACGTGCGGGCGCTGCCGCAATGGCGTCAGCCGGCACTGCGTGTTCTGGTCCGATGTTGCTGGCTGGTTTATCGGTGCGCAATCCGCGAAAGACGGCATGACGGATGATGCCCTCGCGCGTCATCTCTGCGTAGGCCACCTCGGCAAGCAATTCAGGTCGGGTCCAGTGCACGCCCGTTGCCTCGCGTCTACTCGGCGGGTTGTCCAACGCGGCATGTCTCGTGCGCAGCGGGTCTAGCCGCCCGAGCACAGATTGCAACGTCGCTTCACTGAATCCGGCGCCGACTTTGCCCGCGTATCGCAGTGCGCCGGTATCGGGATCGTGTAGGCCGAGCAGCAATGCGCCGAATGCCTGCCGGCTGCCTCTCGGCTCGGTGTAGCCGACCACGACGAACTCCTGCCGGTGCTTGCATTTAAGTTTGATCCAGTCGGTGGTGCGGCGCGACGCGTACAGGCTGCCAGCTTGCTTGCCGATCACGCCCTCGAGTTGGATCTCACATGCGCTGTCGAGCATCGACTCCGGTGACTCATCGAAATCACGCGACAGCCGCAGCACGTCGCCTTCATGGTGCTCGAGCAGCGCAGTCAGCGTGGCACGGCGCGGCTCTAGCGGCACGTTGCGCAGGTCCATGCCATTCAAGTAAGGCACGTCGAACAAGTAATAGACAATCCCGTTGCTGCGCCGCGCATCGAACGCGTTTTGCAATGACTGGAAGTTGGGCAGTCCTGCTTTGTCGAGGACCACCACTTCGCCGTCCAGCCATGCCGAGTCGAGTCCCAGGCGGCTCAGCGCTTCTGCCTGGCGCGGCATCTTCGAGGTCCAGTCGTTGCCGTTGCGGGTGAACAGTTTGACCTCATCGCCGTCGATCCGCGCCAGGATTCGATAGCCATCAAACTTAATTTCATACCGCCAGTGGCCGGCCGGAGCGGCGTCCACCAGCGTCGCGAGCGCCGGTTTGAGCGATTCGGGCAGCGGCGCGGCGCGTGCACCGTCCAGCGCGGGCCAGTGGGACCTACGCCGGTTCTGTGTCGTGACGGGCTTGCGCAGCGGGGCTTGCGCCGACGCGTCGTTTGCCGTTTCAGGTTGCCGCTTGCGCGCCGCCTGACGCGTCGCGAGTTGTCGGGCCGATGTCGTGGGCCGCAGGGTGCGGTCACTGAGCACGCTGTCCGGTAGCGCTTGTACGATATCGTACTCGGATTCGGAGCGCGCATCGTTGTCGTCCGATTTGATCAGCAGCCATTGCTCTTGCTTGCCTTTCAGCCGGGTGCGCACGAGATGCCAGCGGCCGGCGAGCTTTTCGCCGTCAAGGCGAAAGGTCAGCCGGCCTTTTCGGTAGGCCTCGGCGGGATCGCCGTCTGGCACCCAGACGCCGCGGTCCCATACGATCACGTCGCCCGCGCCATAGTGGCCTTCTGGAATATGACCTTCGAACGCCGCATAGTCGAGTGGGTGATCCTCCACATGGATCGCGATGCGCTTGACATGCGGGTCCAGACTAGGCCCCTTTGGGACCGCCCAGCTTTTCAACGTGCCATCCAACTCGAGGCGGAAGTCGTAGTGCAACTGCGTTGCGTCGTGCTTCTGCACGCAAAACTGCAATGCATGATTGGCCCGTCCCCGCCGTGCTGGGGACTTGCCTGTTTGCATCGGCGGCTCTGGGGTGGTGTCGAAGTCGCGCTTACGCGTGTATTCATCCAGTGCCTTGCGCATCCTAGTCTCCGTTCGTGCGTTGGGCCTGTGTGTTGCGCTTGGGGTGTGCCGGCCCGCCGTCCGCGTCCCTATCCCATCGCAGTTCAATCCAGGCCGGTGCATGGTCGCTCGCTTGTGACTGGCCGCGCCCCATATGTCTACCTCCGCGGCGGTCAACGCCGGCGCAAGCGCGCGGTTGAGTAGCAGATGTTCGATTCGCAGCCCGGAGTGGGTCTGCCAGTGTTGCCGGAAGTCATCCCAGAACGTGTAGTTCCGCTTATCAGGATGCAACACGCGCCGCGCGTCGGTCCAGCCTTGCGCGAGCAGTTGCGCATATCGTTGCCGGCTCTGCGGCTGTAGCAACGCATCCTTCAGCCACGAGCGGGGGTTGTAAATATCCTCGTCAGTCAGCACCACGTTATAGTTACCTGCTAGCACGACGGGCCGGCTGTCGTTGACCATCGTCGCCGCGTGCTCGATCAGCTTGTCAAACCAGGCGAGCTTGTAATCGAACTTCGGGCCGGGCTGCGGATTGTCGTTCGGCAAGTATAACGACGCGATTAGCAAGCCAGCGACGCTGACTTCCAGGTACCGGTTATGCGTGTCGGTCTCGAAGCCGGGCAGCGCCCGTCGCACAGCACGTGGCTGCTCGCCACGCGCCAGAATCGTGACCCCGCTCCACGCTGCCTGGCCGCGCCAGAGCGCGCCGTAGCCGGCCCGCTCCAGGTCGCTTGCCGGAAAGCGCTCGTCGGGTGTCTTCAGTTCCTGCAGGCAGACCACGTCAGGCCCCTCGTGCTCGAGCCATTCCAGCAGTTGGCCGAGTCGCGCCCGCAGGCCGTTAATGTTAAAGATAGCGATTTCCAATGGCCGGATGCTTCGATGGTGCACTTGCTCGCTGGGACAGCAAGCTTCATGCCGACGCTTCGCTGCCGGGCGCCGCGGCGGCGCGTCACAGCGCGCGGTGGCAAGCCCTGATAGGGGGAAAGACTTCGGCTCCCCCGGGGAGCGCCGTGCCGCTGGGACTCAGTCAGGCCCTTCGTTAACTGTCATTTGCTCCAGTGGCGGCGAGGCTGGCATCCGACCTACTGCGACGGCAGGCTGTCCGCGCGCCATGCGCTTAGCGTGCCGCTTGTTGCACAACAGGCGGTCCACAATCTCGATGCCGATGCCGATGCCGATGCCGATGCCGATGCCGATGCCGATGCCGATGCCAATGCCAATGCCAATGCCAATGCCAATGCCAATGCCAATGCCAATGCCAATGCCAATGCCAATGCCAATGCCAATGCCAATGCCAATGCCAATGCCAATGCCAATGCGGATTGCGGGCGCCTGATCGAGCGGTGCTATCGCAGTGGAGTGGCAACTTACCTCGAACGGCTCGATGCACAGCGCAGCGGCTACGAATCCGTGCAGGAGCTGATGCGGCTGAAGCAAGGATGGCTGACCAACGTAGTAACGCTGTATTGGGCATTGGATGGCGGTTAGACGATATTCATTGTCGATCGCGTAGCCGCCGGCCATTGAGAATATCCAATATAAATGGCGGAATCGTGGTTATGGCGTCTCATAGCATAGAAGAGCGCCGTTGCGACTGCCGTTGCCGCTCGGTGTTTCAAGTCTGCGGAGGAAGCGATGACGATCTTTGGTGATATTGTGAGCAAGCTGCTGCGTAGCGCGAGGCCGGACGCGTGCATCGTTTCGCCGGAACCCGCGCCGGATCCAGCAGCGGCTACGGTATCGACCGACGCGCCGTTTCCGGCGCCAACACCGCTGAGTGGCGTTGATGTCGCCGCCGTGCTGGATGCCCGGGTGCGCAAAAGTGGGCGTGCGCTGGATTGGCGTCGATCGTTGACCGACCTGTTGGCCGCGTTGGATGTCGACGACGGCCTTGCGCAGCGCAGCCGGCTTGCCGGCGAATTGGGCTGCAATGGCCCGATTGACGACCCGGCGACAATCGAGCGGCTGCATGACAAGTTGATGCATGCGCTGGCCGCCAATGGCGGGAAAGTTCCTCCACCGTTCCATTGAGCGGCGCGGTGTTGCCGATCCCGAAATCGATTGACAACGCTAATGACACAATCTAACTGGACGTTGCCGATAAAATATCGGCTTCGCGCTGGCGGCTAGGGCGTCGCGCTTTCCTCCTTGTCACGATTTTCTGTATGTATAAGAAAGGCGCTGTTGTCGAGATTCAATTCACCGCCCACCGGCTCAACGACCATGCAGGGGAGCCTTACTGGATCGACCTGGGCCCGGACGAGGCGGTGACGCTGTATCGGCAATTGCACGCCAGGTTTGCTAATGCAACGCCGCAAGCTCAACCGCTTATCGTATCGCTGGACGCACCGGCAGCCGGACACGACCCAGCGCGTGACACACCACGTCAGGCTGACCTCGCTGCAGGGCTTGATACCGCCGCCGCGGTCCAGCCGGCTTCGGTGGAGCCTGATGTGGTCGCGTTCCGGCAATGGGTTTGCGTGATCTGCGGCTGGGTCTATGACGAGGCGTACGGCGCGCCGGACGACGGAATCCCGCCAGGGACCCGCTGGGAGGATGTGCCTGCCGATTGGCGGTGCCCGCTTTGCGATGTTGGCAAGGCGGACTTCGCGATGATCGAGTTCTGACCGGTATCAATCAGTGTCATGATTCACCGGCATGCGTCGGGGAGGTCCGGCAGGCTTGCATGGCATACTTTGCACAGCGCGGCTGAAGCCGATCGTGGCCGATCGGCGCGGTCGCATCCCTTGTTGGTTTCTTGTCACGAGGAGCAATTCGTCATGATCTGTGCCTTTGCGAAGTCGCTGTGCCGTACTACGACGCTATTGTCAGCGCTGTTTGCGGGCTGTGTCACCGCGCATGCCGCCGACGTGAGCTTTGTTGAGCCGAAGGATGGTGCACAGGTTAGCAATCCTATCCATCTGAAGTTCGCAGTGGACGGGATGAAGGTGGCGCCGGCCGGCGACATGACCCCAGGAACGGGCCACCATCACTTGCTGGTCGACGGTCAAGCGCTGCCCAGCGGTGAGGTTGTACCAGTCAATGATCATTCGATTCACTACGGCAAGGGCCAGACGGAAACGGACGTCACGCTGACGCCCGGCGACCATACGCTGACGATGCAGTTCGCCGACGGCGCGCATCGCTCGTATGGGCCCGAAATGAGCCAGACGATCAAGGTTCACGTCAAGTAGCCCACTGCCGCCCATTCGTCACCCGCTCGATCATGTGGCACGGCACAATGTTCGCGTCCTTTCATTGACATCGGGTGCGCGATTCCAATACGGTTGCATCATGCCGGATTTTTCTACCTTTGAATGGTCCAGTTTTTTGGGTCAGCCTCACGACGACTGCCGGGCGCCATATCGAAATGCAGGTACTCGAAGCATCTACCGTTTCGTTTGGCACGGGAATAAGCAAGTCCAAGGAGGCCGAGCGGATAATTCTATTGTTGCACGTTGCTTGCGTCCTTTTTAGTGCAATTTTGGCGGTTTTGAAAAAGAAATAATGTTTGGTTAGTTCACGATTTAAGCCTATAGTGGTTTATATTATGAATGAGCCACGCTAATATGAAAATCCTTGGTATCAATTCCGCCTATCATGAATCCTCCGCGTCGATTGTCATCGACGGCAAGATCGTAGCGGCAGTCGAAGAAGAGCGATTCACCCGAATCAAGCATGCGAAAGAAGCTTGTGTAAGTGGCCCGGCTGAGCTACCGAAAAACAGCATACAGTTTTGCCTTTCCCATGCAGGATTAAAAGCCACGGATTTGGATGGCATCGCCTACTCGTTTGATCCCGCCCTCAGAAAGCGTGAATTCAAACTCGATTCGCTCAGCCTACCGGGTGATTGGGGAAGTGCGCAGGGAGAGGGCATTTTTCTTGCCAAGCTCCAGCAAGTTCCCGGTGCAATCGATGCGCTACTAGACCATCAGTTTGGCAGCAAATTAGCCTTTGTTCCGCATCATATCGCTCATGCCGCTTCGACTTTCTATCCGTCTGGATTCGATCAGGCTGCGATCCTTGTCGTCGATGGGATCGGCGAATCAGGCTGTACTTTGCTGGCGCGTGGGGACGGCAATAAAATAACGACACTGGATCAGGTGCCCTATCCGCACTCGCTTGGGTTCCTGTGGGAAAAGCTGAGCAAATATTTGGGCTTTTCTGAATATGATGCTTGCAAGCTGATGGGGCTGGCCGCTTATGGTGATCCCGCTGTCTTCAGAGAGACATTCAAGCAACTTCTGAATTCAGAAGCAGGCCGATATACGATCGATCCGGACGTGGCCCATTTCCGTCTGCCGGACTTCGAGCGGATCGAGGCATTGTTTGGTCCGGCACGAGCCGATAAAGAACCGATCCTCGATCATCACCGCCATGTTGCCGCCGCCCTTCAAGAAGCCACAGATCACGCGCTGATGGGATTGGTGCGCGAGCTGCGTGAGCGCGCTGCCTCCGATAAATTGTGCTATGCAGGCGGTGTCGCGCTAAATTGCGTCAGCAATTCCGTCATCAAGGAAAGCGGCTTGTTCTCTCAAATGTATGTCCCCACCGCGCCCCATGACGCAGGCACGGCGGTTGGCGCGGCGCTGCATCTTTATTATTCGCTTTCCGGCCAACGTCCATCGCAGGCCGATGACAACCCGTACCTGGGCCCGGCGTTTTCCGATGCGGCGATCGATGCCGCATTCCGTGACGCCGGTCTGTCGCCCCGACACAGCGCCGATCCCGCGCGCGATGCGGCCACGCTGATCGCCGACGGCAAGATCGTAGCTTGGTTTCAAGACCGCATGGAATTTGGTCCCCGCGCGCTGGGTAACCGTTCACTACTGGCCGATCCCCGCAGCGCGTCGATGCGCGAGGTGCTCAATGTGAAGGTCAAGCATCGCGAAGAATTTCGCCCTCTTGCACCCAGCGTACTGGCTGAAGAAGCGGCCAACTGGTTTGAGCTGGGCCAAGCATCGATGAGCCACCAATCGATGCTGTTCGCCTGCCCGGCCAAACAAGATCGTCAAGCATCGATCCCAGCGGTCCTGCATAAGGATCATTCCGCCCGTGTGCAGATGGTCAGTCAAGAGCGCAACCCTAAATTCCACGCGCTGATCCAGCATTTCTTTGAAATGACCGGTGTACCCGTGGTGCTCAACACCTCATTCAACGATAGCGAACCCATCGTCTGCACGCCATCGGATGCGATCAAGACGTTCCAGGGAACGGCCATTGATGCTTTGTTTATTGGCAATCGGTTTGTCGTCAGATAAACTAGGGTTCGATCGCCAGACCAACAACAGCCAGACTAACAACAGGATGGTACGGGACATCGCGATGCACCACACAAACGAAGAAAAATGTATTTTTTTCATCACGAAAAACCATGGCCAGACGGCAAGCCATCATCAAATAGCTGACTGCTTGCCGATAGCCCAGTGGAATTCAATGCATCATGGCTTGAATGGTCAACATGACGAGAAAAATAATTTATTGTCGTCGCCCTATCCCATCAAGGTCGTGACGGATGCCTTTCACTATCCTCATGCTGATCAGGTTCTTCCTATACAGCCGGAACAGTTATTTTTCATGGACTACACGTCCGCAGAAGATTTGGAACAGGCTAGCGTCCTAGACATCGGTGTTGGCTCGGGCGTATTGAGCATTTTTTGCCTACTCAATGGTGCCACTTCTTGTGTTGGATTGGATGTCAACCCAAGAGCGAAAATATTGGCCGGACACAACGCCATCCTCAACCATATCGATAAGAATTTCGATATTCGGGATGGCAGCACTTCGGATATTTTTGCATCTGTCAAGGATAAGCAATTCGATTTTATTTGTTCTAACCCGCCGTTCGAGCCTACGCCACCCGGAATCGATTACTACGTCAATTCTGCAGCCGGCATTTACGGGATGGATTTTGCTGAAAAGATATTGTCCAATATCGACCAGCACTTAACAGATGATGGCATGCTCCAGGTGGTCACGATGGCGCCGGGAGATGCGAAGAGGCCATTCAAACTATATGAAATTCTCGAGAATCATTTGCCAGGCCAAGCGGTGGAGATTATTCTAGACCGGCAGCCCATTTCCTATGATGATTTTGTCGGCAGATTCAACACTATTTTTGGATACGGCGAAGGTGTCGTTTCCCAAATGAAAAAGACTGCTCGCGATGACGGCGTCACGCATCTCCATATGCTGATAATGAAATATAAAAAAGGACGACACGGCAGCATCACGGAAAAGGTGGCCGGTAGAATTTATGAAAATTGGACAACCCCACTTGGGTTATAGCACCCAATGTTGCACTCATCCTAGTGGCATGCTAGGGGGTGTACATATCTTTAATAAAGGCATAATTAAAATTATGTCTCGCTACATCATGCTGGCAGTATTCTAATCTGCTAATTCTTTTCAATGCCTCATCTTTTAAGCAGTATGCCATAGTCGCTTAGCCTACTCGGTAAGTGGCAAGTAAAGATAAAACTTTTATCTAAATTGGAGGCCGTTGATGCCTGCTTGCGTTGCCCCACTCACCCATCCGTTATCCACCGCGCAAACAGAAATTTGGCTTGCCCAAGAACTCCATCCTAACAGCCCCGTCTACAACATTGCTCAGTACACGACCATTGACGGTGCTGTTGACCCGGTTCTATTTGAAGTGGCGCTGCGGCAGGTGATCAACGAAGCGGATAGCCTGCGGCTGCAATTTGTCGAAACCGATCAGGGCCTTCAGCAGACGGTTGGCTCAGTCGATGGGTTTCTGCCGTTCATTGATGTGAGCCGAGAAGCAGATCCCCAAGCAGCCGCCCACGCATGGATGCGTACCGATTACGAGCGGCCAGTGAATGTTCTACGAGATCCGCTATTCTGTTATGCGTTGTTGAAAGTCGGGCCCGAGCATTTTTTTTGGTATCAGCGCTACCATCATATTATGATGGATGGGTTTAGCCTATATCTCATTGCGCAGCGTGTCGCGCAGCTCTATAGCGCGCTATGCAAACATGCCGAGCCGCCGCCGTGTCCTTTTGGATCGGTCTTTCAGCTGTTAGAAAGCGACGTGCAGTACCGCACTTCCGCACAATGGGTACAGGATGAATCGTATTGGCTCAAACGTTGCATGGACTGGCCCGAACCCGCTACATTGGCGAGCCGGTCCGCGCCTGCGGTTGCAGTTGCTCATCGGTTCCGGCAAACCATCTACCTTGATTCTAAATCAATAGGTATTGAGACGGCGGATAGTAGAAATTTAGCCCAGTTCGGCGTTGCTACGCTGGCTGCTTACCTGTGCCGTTGGACCAGTGTGCAAGACATCGTATTCGGTTTACCAGTTAAAGCCCGGTTTGGGGCAAACCGACAGATTCCTGGTATGCAGTCCAATGTACTCCCTTTGCGGCTTACGGTACAGCCGGATATGAGTTTGTCATTGTTGATGCAGCAAGCCGCTCAAGCAATACAAAGCGCTCTTGAACATCAACGCTACCCCAGTGAAAGAGTGCGGCGCCAGCTTGGGTTGGTGAACCACCAACAACTGTTTAATACGGCGGTCAATGTAATGCCGTTTGACTATGATTTGTCTTTTGATGGTAACGCATCGACAAACCATAATTTGCTCAACGGTCCGGTGGATGATCTAATGATTGTCATTACCCAACCTGACGCCAATACGCTACAAATTGACTTTGACTTTAACCCCGCTCGCTATACTGAAGATGAGTGCATTGCTCACCAACGCCGTTTTATTCAGTTTTTAAGAACGCTGGCCGCCAATTCCACGCAGCCGCTGCGCAGTATCGATATTCTCACTGTCGATGAGCGCCAATTAATGCTTGAAACGTGGAATGCCACACAGCAGGATTATCCGGCGCACCAATGCATTCACCAGGTGTTCGAAGCGCAGGTTGAGCGCACGCCCGACGCCAGGGCGCTAGTGGCTGAAGGGCAGACACTGAGTTATGCGCAACTGAATGCACGAGCCAATCGCCTCGCGCACCAGTTGATCGAATTGGGCGTCAAGCCAGAGGCGCGCGTGGCGATTTGTGTCGAGCGTTCACCCGCTATGATCATTGGGCTGCTGGCGATTTTGAAGGCTGGTGGCGCGTATGTGCCGCTCGATCCCGCGTATCCGAGCGAGCGCCTCGTGCATATTCTTGCAGACGCAGCACCGGCCATTGTGATCGCGGATGCAACAGGCCGGGCCGTGCTGGGAGACGCGACGCTCGCATCCCGCACCGTGCTGGACCCGAACACACTGTCGGAGCTGGCCGACACCAATCCATGGGTACCAGAGATCACCGCTCGGCATCTTGCGTATGTGATCTATACGTCCGGCTCCACTGGCATGCCCAAGGGCGTGATGGTCGAGCATGCTCAAGCGGTCAATTTATTGTTCTGGGCTCTTCAAGCCTTTACCCCATCGGAGACACAGCATACGCTGTTTTCAACTTCAATCAATTTTGATCTTTCCGTCTACGAATGCTTCGTGCCGCTCGCGCAAGGTTCAACCGTGCGCTTGGTCGATAATGCATTGGCTTTGACAAACCATTCCGAGCCCATTTCACTGATCAATACGGTACCTTCTGCAATGCGGTCCTTGTTGGATCATCGAGCAGATTTGTCGTCGGCAACTACCATCAATTTGGCAGGTGAGCCGCTAAAAGCACAACTGATTCAGCAAATTTTTGAGCAGACACCAGTCCAGCGTCTATGCAATCTTTATGGGCCTTCAGAGTGTACTACTTATTCAACCTGGCTCTCAATCCATCGCGAAGAACCGTGGATTGAAAGCATCGGCCGACCGATTGCGAACACTCGCATTTACCTGCTCGATGCGCAGGGCCAGCCGGTGCCGCTCGGTGCGGTCGGGGAGCTGTATATTGGTGGTGCGGGGGTTGCGCGCGGCTATTGGAACCGGCCGCAGTTGACCGCCGAGCGTTTTGTGCCGGATCCGTTCTCGATGGTACCGGATGCGCGCATGTATAAAACCGGTGATTTGGCGCGTTACTTGCCCGATGGCAATTTGCAATACTTGGGGCGCAATGATGAGCAAATCAAGCTGCGCGGTTTTCGCATTGAGCCTGGCGAAATCGAGGCGTGCTTGACTCAGCACCCGCAAGTGCACGACGCAGTCGTGCTCGCGCGCGAAGGCTCGGATAAGCGGCTTGTCGCGTATGTGGAGGCTGCGCCCGATGAGCAGCTGGCCAGCACGCTGCGCTCACATGTGGCAGCGGCGCTGCCCGAGTACATGGTGCCCAGTGTGTTCGTGCGGCTCGATGCGTGGCCACTGACGCCCAATGGCAAGCTGGACCGGCGCGCGCTGCCGGCGCCCGATGATGAAGCATTAGTGCGTCAGGTGTATGAAGCACCGCAAGGTGAGCTTGAGACGACGCTGGCGGCGTTCTGGGCGGAGTTGCTTGGTGTTGAGCAGGTGGGCCGGCACGACAACTTCTTTGCGCTCGGTGGCCATTCGCTGCTCGCGATGCAGTTAATTGAGCGCCTGCGACGCCGGGGATTTGGGGTGTCCGTGCGCACGCTATTTGACACACCAGTGCTCAGTGCGTTGGCGCAGACGCTAGGCCAGCATTGTGGAGTGGTCGTGCCGCCCAACATGATCACGTCCGACACGGCCGCGCTCACACCATCGATGCTGCCGCTGATCGACCTGTCTCAGTCCGATCTTGACCACATCGTTGAGCAAGTACCTGGTGGTGTCGCCAATCTCCAGGACATCTATGCGCTCTCGCCGTTGCAGGACGGTATCTTATTCCACCATTTGCTGGCCAGTGACGGTGATCCGTATCTGCTAATCACACAACTAGCCTTTGACTCTCGAGAGCGGCTAGACCAGTATCTGGACGCACTACAGCAGGTCATCAACCGCCACGACATTCTGCGCACCGCGTTTGTCTGGGAAGGGCTGTCCACGCCCGCGCAAGTGGTTTGGCGCCATGCGCCGCTGTCGGTGACCGAGCTTGCGCTAGATGCGAAGGAGGGGCCCGTTGCCGAGCAGTTGGCGCGGCGCTTCGATCCTCGGCACACTCGCCTGGACTTAACGCAAGCGCCGCTGCTGCGCTTGGCGATTGCGCAGGATACCGATGGCCGCTGGCTGTTGGTCCAGTTGCTGCACCACTTGATTGGCGATCACTCGACGCTGGAGGCGATGCACACGGAGATACGAGCGTTTATCGAAGGAAAAGGTGAGACGCTGCCGGCGCCGCAGCCGTTCCGCAATCTGATTGCGCAAGCGCGTCTGGGCGTGGGTCAAACCGAGCATGAGCGCTTCTTTACCGAGCAGCTCGGCGACATCGAGGAACCGACGTTGCCATTTGGTCTGTCGCAGGTGCATCGCGACGGCGCGCAGGTCGCCGAAGCGCAGCGGATGTTGCCGCAGGCATTGAACGATCGGCTGCGTGCGCATGCTAGACGGCTGGGTGTGAGTCTGGCGAGCCTGTGTCACCTGGCGTGGGCACAGGTGCTCGCACGCGCCAGTGGCCAACGACGTGTGGTGTTTGGTACGGTGCTGTTTGGCCGGATGCAAGCGGGTGAGGGCGCCGATAGTGCGATGGGGCTGTTTATTAATACGCTGCCGCTGCGTGTGGACTTGGAGGGCACTGTGGAGTCAGCCGTGCGCGCCACGCATGCGCGGCTGGCGTCGCTGCTTGAACATGAGCATGCGTCGCTGGCATTGGCACAGCGCTGCAGTGGGGTGCCGGCGGGCACGCCGCTGTTTAGCGCACTGCTCAATTACCGGCACAATGCGCCTAGCTCAAGCGAGCGCAGCATACTGCCCGGTGTCGAGTTGCTCAGTGTCCAAGAACGTGACAACTATCCGATCGGACTGTCGGTAGAAGACTATGGTCAAGTGTTGGGGTTGACTGCACAAATCGTTGAGCCAATGGATCCTGACCGGGTGTGCGGGTATATGCAGCAGGCGCTACTTAGCCTGGCTGAGGCGCTCGAGACAGCGCCTGAGTGGCCGGTTGAACAGTCAGAGATACTGCCCGCAAACGAACGGACCTTACTGCTTAAGACGTGGAACGCGACGCAGCGGGACTATCCAGCACACCAATGCCTTCACCAGCTGTTCGAGGCGCAGGTAGTCCGCACGCCCGAGGCGACAGCATTGGTCTATGAGGGCCAGACGCTGAGCTACGCGGAGTTGAATGCGCGGGCGAATCGCTTGGCGCATCAGCTCATCGTGTTGGGTGTCCAACTGGATGCGCGGGTGGTGTTGTACGCGCAGCGCAGTCCGGAAATGGTAGTGGGCATGCTTGCCACGCTCAAGGCCGGCGGCGCGTACGTGCCGCTCGATCCCACCTATCCGCGAGAGCGCTTGGCCTATATGGTGACGGACAGTGCGCCGATAGTCCTGCTTAGTGTGGGTACACCGCCTACCGCAGTGACGCAACGCCTAAGGGCCGGGGTTCCGGTACTGGACCTGCAGGCTGATGCAGCACAGTGGGCACATCAAAGCACACACAATCCTGGATTGGCACTGACTGCACAGAGCCTGGCCTACGT
The DNA here is from genome assembly GCF_000198775.1 of Mycetohabitans rhizoxinica HKI 454. Taxonomy (NCBI): domain Bacteria; kingdom Pseudomonadati; phylum Pseudomonadota; class Betaproteobacteria; order Burkholderiales; family Burkholderiaceae; genus Mycetohabitans; species Mycetohabitans rhizoxinica. Next base: position 153,966 of record NC_014718.1, read on the forward strand.
GATTTATACGTCAGGTTCCACTGACCAGCCCAAAGGAGTGATGGTTCCGCACCAGGGTGGGGTAAATCTCGTCACCGCTATAGCTCGAGAGCTTGGACTCACCGCACAAGACAGGATGCTGCAATTTGCGCCATTGTCTTTTGATACATCAGTCGAGGAACTGTTTACGCCGTTGACTCAAGGTGCGACAGTCGTGCTGCGCACGGATGCCTGGTTGGCTGAAGCCGAACAGTTCTGGGCGCTTTGTGATACCCATCATGTAAGCGTGGTGGATTTGCCGGTGCAGTTTTGGACACAGCTGGTACAAGAAGCGGCTCCCGTAGCAAGCAGTGTGCGCGTGATCCTTATTGGGGGAGACGCGTTGAGCGCGACGGCGCGTGATGCCTGGTTTGCAAATAATGGCCACCGGCCGCGCCTGTTGAACGTTTATGGTCCGACAGAGACGACGGTGACCTCCACGGTGCATGAGGTCACCGACGACGAAAATAGCTGGCGCACGATCGGCCGGCCGCTTGACAACACTCGGCTCTATATTCTGGATGCCTACGGTCAGCCGGTGCCGATGGGTGCGATCGGCGAGTTGTATATCGGTGGCGCGGGGGTGGCGCGTGGCTATCTAAACCGTCCCGAATTGACCGCTGAGCGCTTCGTACGCGATCCGTTCGTAGCTGAGCCGGATGCGCGGATGTACAAAACGGGGGATTTGGCGCGCTACCTGCCCAATGGGAACTTGGAATTCCTGGGCCGCAATGACCATCAAGTCAAGATCCGGGGCTTTCGCATCGAGCCGGGCGAGATCGAGGCGTGCTTGGGCCAACACCCACAGGTGCGCGAGGCGGTCGTGCTGGCGGTGGGCGAAGGCAGCGCCAAGCGCTTGGTGGCGTATGTGGTGGCCGAGCCCGATGATGCGTTAGCCGGTACATTGCGCACCCATGTGGCGGAAGCGTTGCCTGAATACATGGTGCCCAGTGCGTTCGTGCGGCTTGATGCATTGCCACTGACGCCAAACGGCAAGCTCGACCGGCGTTCTCTGCCGGCGCCTGATGTGCAGGCGTTTGCGCGCCAGGCGTATGAGGCACCGCAAGGCGAACTTGAGACTACGCTGGCTCAGATTTGGTCTGAATTGCTCGGTGTGGAGCAGGTAGGCCGACACGACAGCTTTTTCGCCCTGGGCGGGCATTCGCTGCTGGCGGTGCGCTTGATGAACCGAGTTGCCGCGCTCGGTATCGCATTGCCGCTGGCGACCTTGTTTGCTGCTCCGACGCTGGCCGGGTTGGCTGCCGCGCTCGATGCGCAGCACACATCAAATGGTGCGGCGCTGCCGGCGATCACGCCCGTGTCGCGTGACGGTACGTTGCCGCTGTCGTTCGCGCAGCAACGGCTGTGGTTCCTCGCGCAGCTCGATGGCGCGAGCGACTCATATCATATTCCACTAGCGCTGCGCCTGCGCGGCACCTTAAACCGCGTGGCGTGGCAGCACGCGCTGGATGCACTGTGGACACGCCATGAAGCGCTGCGCTCGGTGTTCGTCAGTGTCGAGGGTCAGCCGCAGGTACAGCTGTTGCCCGCCGAAACAGGTATGCCGATGAGCTGGCATAACCTGCGCGGCGCGCCCGACGCCGACGTGCAGCTGGCACAACTTAGCGCTGAGGCAGCCCGCACGCCGTTCGATCTGGAGCGCGGGCCGCTGATTCGCGCATGCGGCATTCAATTGGCTGAAGACGAGTACGTGGTGTTGCTCACACATCACCATATCGTCTCGGATGGCTGGTCAATCGGGGTGCTGGTGCGCGAGTTGAATACCCTATACACTGCTGCGTGTGCTGGTCAAGCCGATCCGCTGCCACCACCTGCAATCCAGTATCCAGATTATGCAGCCTGGCAGCGGCAGTGGCTCACAGGCGAACAACTCCAGCGCCAGAGTCACTATTGGCGCACAACGCTGGCCGATGCACCGGTGCTGCTCGAGTTACCGACTGATCGGCCCCGTCCGCCGCAACAATCATTTGCCGGCGCGCAGGTGCCCATTCACATTGATGCAAAAACGACGCGCGCGCTCAAACGCCTCAGCCACGCGCACGGCACAACGCTGTTCATGACGGTACTTGCCGCGTGGGGCGCGGTGCTCTCGCGCCTGTCCGGTCAAGAGGATCTGATTATCGGCGTTCCGAGCGCCAATCGCAATCACCGCGAGATCGAGCCGCTGGTCGGCTTTTTTGTCAACACGCTGGCATTGCGCCTCGATTTATCTGGTGAGCCGGACACTGCGCAACTGCTTGAGCGGGTGCGGCGCACGACGCTGGAAGCGCATGCGCACCAGGATCTGCCGTTCGAGCAGGTTGTCGAAATCGTACAGCCGCCGCGCCGGCTCGACTATACGCCGCTGTTTCAAGTGATGTTTGCATGGCAAAACAATGAAATAGCAAACTGGCGGCTGCCGAATTTAGCGGTCACGCCGGTCGAACTTAATTACGATACGGTCAAGTTTGATCTTGAACTAGGTCTGTATGAGTCGGGCGAGGAGATCATCGGAGAATTAGGCTATGCAAGCGCATTGTTTGACCAATCCACAATTTCGCGGCACGTTGGTTATTTCAAGGCGATGTTGCAAGCGATGGTCGCCCATCCACGGCAACCGGTGGCAACGTTTGAACTGCTTGCTGACGATGAACGTAAACTGCTGCTTTACACGTGGAATGCGACGCAGCGCGATTATCCATCGCAATTATGCGTTCATCAACTGTTCGAGATGCAAGCCAAGCGTACGCCAGAGGCAATCGCGCTCATGTACGAGCAACAAACGCTCAGTTATGCTGAGCTGAACGCACAAGCTAACCGCCTCGCACATCAGCTGCGAGAGTTGGGTGTGCGCGCCAACAGTCGCGTAGCACTGTATGCATACCGCTGTCCGGAAATGGTAGTTGGCATTCTTGCTACGCTTAAGGCGGGAGGAGTTTATGTGCCGCTCGATCCCACCTATCCGCCAGAACGGTTAGCTTCTATGATGGCGGACAGTAAACCAGTCGTTTTGCTCAGCGTCGGCACCCCGCAAGCTGCAGTGACGCAATGCGTGGAAAATGGCGTACCAATACTAGATATACAAGCGGGTACAGCGCAGTGGGAACACCGAAGTGCATACGGTTTTGAGTCGCATAAACTAGCACTGAAAGCACAGCATTTAGCTTATATAGTTTACACCTCGGGCTCCACGGGCCAACCTAAAGGGGTATTGATTAAACATCACAGCTTGGTCAATCTTGTGACGGCCATGGCTCGCAGACTTGACTTGGCTGCGCAAGACCGAGTTTTGCAATGTTCTTCGCTGTCCTTTGATGCGGCGATTGGGGAAATCTTTGTCACCTTAACTCAGGGTGCGACGCTAGTGCTACGCACCGATGCCTGGTTAGCCGGGGCCCAGCAATTCTGGGCGCTTTGCAAAGCCAACCGTGTAAGTGTGACGGATTTACCCACTCAATTTTGGACACAATTAACGCAGGAAAAAGTCGCTGTTCCAGATTGTGTCCGCGTGGTCATGATTAGTGGAGATGCGTTAAGTGCGGCGGCACGCGATGCATGGTTTGCCGGCGGTGGCCATCGGCCAAGGTTGTTTAATGTTTACGGTCCGACCGAAACAACGATAACTGCTACTGTGCATGAAATCACCCGAGACGATGACAACTGGCGCAGCATTGGCCGACCGATTGACAATACGCAACTTTATATTTTAGACACGTACCGGCACCCCGTCCCGATGGGTGTGGCCGGGGAGCTATACATTGGCGGAGTGGGTGTCGCGTGCGGCTATCTGAACCGTCCGGGCTTGAGCGCCGAGCGCTTTATACCTAATCCATTCTCGGTGATGCCCAGCGCGCGGATGTATAAAAGTGGGGATCTGGTGCGTTATTTGCCCAATGGCAATCTCGAATTCTTGGGTCGCAACGACCACCAAGTTAAGGTTCGCGGCTTTCGGGTTGAGCTTGGCGAGATCGAGGCGCACTTGACTCAGCACCCACAGGTGCGTGAGGCGGCGGTGTTGGCGCGGGGTGAAAGCAATGAAAAGCGGCTGATTGCATATGTGGTCGCTGAGCCCGATGAGCAGCTAGCGAGCACGCTGCGCACGCACATCGCAGCCCGCCTGCCCGACCACATGGTACCAGCCGCATTTGTGCGGCTCGATGCGCTCCCCCTGACGCCCAATGGCAAACTCGATCGGCACGCTCTGCCCGCGCCGGACGATGCAGCGTGGGTCCGTCAAGTATACGAGGCACCGCAAGGCGAACTTGAAACCACGCTTGCAGCCATTTGGAGCGAACTGCTCGGCGTTAAGCAGGTGGGTCGGCACGACAGCTTCTTCGCGCTCGGTGGACATTCGCTGCTCGCGGTGCAGTTGATTGAGCGCCTGCGCCGCCGCGGCTTGGGGATGTCCGTGCGTGCGTTGTTTGACACACCGGTGCTCAGTATGCTGGCCCAGTTGCTGGGTCAGCATCGCGAAGTGGCTGTGCCGCCCAATCGCATCATGCCTGAGACGAGCGCGCTGACACCGGACTTGCTGCCGCTGATCGAGCTGACGCAGGCCGAGATCGATCGCATTGTTGAGCAGGTGCCGGGTGGCGTCGCCAATATCCAGGACATCTATGCGCTGTCACCCCTGCAGGATGGCATCCTGTTCCATCATCTGCTGGCCAGCGAGGGTGATCCGTATCTGCTGACCACACAACTGGTTTTCGACACGCGAGCGCGGCTCGATCAGTATCTCAATGCTATTCAGCAGGTCGTCAACCGCCACGACATTCTGCGCACCGCGTTTGTCTGGGAAGGGCTGTCCATGCCCGCGCAAGTGGTTTGGCGCCATGCGCCGCTGTCGGTGACCGAGCTTGCGCTAGATGCGAAGGAGGGGCCCGTTGCCGAGCAGTTGGCGCGGCGCTTCGATCCTCGGCACACTCGCCTGGACCTGACGCAAGCGCCGCTGCTGCGCTTGGCGATTGCGCAGGATACCGATGGTCGCTGGCTGTTGGTCCAGTTGCTGCACCACTTGATTGGTGATCACTCGACTGCTGAGGTCATGCAGGCGGAGGTGCGCGCGCTCATCGAAGGGCGAGGTGAGACGCTGCCCGCGGCACAGCCGTTCCGCAATCTGATCGCGCAGGCGCGACTGGGCGTGAGTCCAGCAGCACACGCGCGCTTCTTTACCGAGCAGCTCGGCGACATCGAGGAACCGACGCTGCCGTTTGGTCTGTCGCAGGTGCATCACGACAGTGCGCAGGTCGCCGAAGCGCAGCGGATGTTGCCGCAGGCATTGAACGATCGGCTGCGTGCGCACGCTAGGCGGCTGGGTGTGAGTCTGGCGAGCCTGTGTCACCTGGCGTGGGCACAGGTGCTCGCACGCGCCAGTAGCCAACGACGTGTGGTGTTTGGTACGGTGCTGTTTGGCCGGATGCAAGCGGGTGAGGGCGCCGATAGTGCGATGGGGCTGTTTATTAATACGCTGCCGCTGCGTGTGGACTTGGAGGGCACTGTGGAGTCAGCCGTGCGCGCCACGCATGCGCGGCTGGCGTCGCTGCTTGAGCATGAGCATGCGTCGCTGGCACTGGCACAGCGCTGCAGTGGGGTGCCGGCGGGCACGCCGCTGTTTAGCGCACTGCTCAATTACCGGCACAATGCGCCTAGTTCAAGCGAGCGCAGCATACTGCCCGGTGTCGAGCTATTGACGGCGGAGGAGCGCACTAATTACCCGTTGACACTGTCGGTGGAGGACTTTGGCCAAGCGTTGGGGCTCACCGCGCAAGCGGTGGCATCGTTGGACCCAGATCGGATATGTGGGTATATGCAGCAGGCGCTGCATAGCTTGGCTGAGGCGCTCGAGACGGCGCCTGAGGGGCCGATTGAACAATTGGAGGTATTGCCCAATGAGGAGCGGGAACTGCTGCTGCAGACATGGAACGCGACGCAGCAGGACTATCCAGCACACCAATGCATCCACCAATTGTTCGAGGCGCAAGTCGAGCGCACGCCAGAAGCGACAGCATTGGTCTATGAGGACCAGGCGCTAAGTTACGCTGAACTGAATGCACGAGCGAATCGCTTGGCGCATCAGCTCATTGAACTGGGTGTCCAACCGGACGCGCGAGTGGCAATCTGTGTGCAGCGCAGCCCGGCAATGGTGGTGGGGCTGCTGGCGATTTTGAAAGCGGGCGGGGCGTATGTGCCGCTGGATGTGGCGTACCCGGGCAAGCGACTCGCGCATATTCTACAGGATGCGGCACCGGAGATTGTGCTGGCCGATGCGGCGGGCCGGGTGGCACTGGGTGAAGCGGCCTTGACCAATCGCACGGTGCTGCTGGACCCGAACACGTTGCCGCAGCGGGCGAGAACGAATCCGCTGATACCGGCGCTAACGTGCCGTCATCTTGCGTATGTAATCTATACGTCCGGTTCGACCGGTACGCCTAAGGGCGTGATGAATGAACACCAGGCGTTGGTCAACCGCTTGCTTTGGATGCAACAAGCCTATGGCTTAACGGTTGCTGACCGCGTGCTTCAAAAAACACCCTTTGGTTTTGATGTGTCTGTTTGGGAGTTTTTCTGGACGTTGCTCAATGGTGCAACTTTGGTTGTGGCGGCTCCCGAGGTCCATAAAGATCCTACTGCCTTGATGGAGCTGATTATCCGGCAGCGCATTACCACCGTTCATTTCGTGCCGTCCATGCTTGGCACATTCCTGCACAATGAAGGAGTTGAGCAGTGTACATCCGTAAAACGGCTAATTTGTAGTGGTGAAGCGTTGCCAGGAACAAGTGTGCGGCTTTGCCAAAGGCGGTTGCCGGGGGCGCAGTTATATAACCTGTATGGTCCGACGGAAGCTGCAATTGACGTAACAGCCTGGAATTGTCCATCGGATTATGCGGAAGACACCGTGCCAATTGGCCGCCCGATTGCGAATACGCAAATCTATCTATTTGATGCCTACGGCCAGCTGGTGCCATTAGGCGCGGTCGGGGAGCTATATATTGGGGGGGCGGGCGTGGCGCGCGGCTACCTGAACCGCCCGGAGCTCACGGCTGAGCGTTTTGTGCGCAATCCGTTCTCGGCTGAAACCAACGCTCAAATGTACAAGACAGGAGACCTTGCCCGCTACCGGTCCGACGGCAATCTGGAATTCCTGGGCCGTAACGACGATCAGGTCAAGATTCGCGGCTTTCGCATCGAGTTGGGTGAGATCGAGGCGTGCTTGGCGAAGCACTCGCAGGTGCGCGAGGCGGTGGTGCTCACGACAGGTGAAGGCAGCGTCAAGCGCCTGGTGGCCTATGTGGTGGCCCAGGCCGATGAGCAACTGGTCAATACGTTGCGTGTGCATGTGGCGGAAGCGTTGCCTGAATACATGGTGCCCAGTGCGTTTGTGCGGCTTGATGCATTGCCACTGACGCCAAACGGCAAGCTTGATAGACGTGCCCTACCGGCCCCCAATGCCGACGCGTTCGCGCATCAAGCGTACGAGGCGCCGCAGGGTGAGCTCGAGACCACGCTCGCGGCGATCTGGGCCGAGCTGCTGGGCGTGGAGAAGATCAGCCGGCACGACAATTTCTTTGCGCTTGGCGGCCATTCACTGCTGGCGGTGCGAATGGCTAGCTGCAGTCGCACAGCACTGAACGTTTCTATCCCGATACGGATGCTGTTCGAAACTCCCACCGTCGCTGCATTGGCACAGCGCTTATTGACGCACCGTAGCATGCAAGACGATTCCTTTGCTGTATTGCTACCGATTCAGACCAATGGTAGCCGTCCCCCGCTTTTCTGTGTCCACCCTTTTAGTGGACTCAGCTGGCATTACCGGGGCCTGGCAAGCCATTTAGATGCCGAGCAGCCCGTTTATGGTTTACAAGCCCGGGGTTTTGATGGCGAGACGTTGGCACCCACGCTCGACGCAATGGCCGCGGATTATATCCAGCAAATTCGACGCATTCAGCCTCATGGGCCTTACTATCTGCTTGGATGGTCTTTGGGCGGTAACATCGCCTATAACATGGCCACACAACTTGAAGAGCTAGGCGAACAAATTGCGCTACTGGCACTGTTGGACAGTGCACCAAAGCATGTGCAACGAGACGATGAACCGGAGATGGATTTGAAGGAGGCTTATATTAAGCTACTGGCTCATGATGATGGACAAATTAAGTCAAATGTCGGTCACGATTTATGGGAAAAAAGCCGGACAGTTGTTCAAAATAATTATAAGCTTTTGAAGAGTTTTTCCCCCCGCATGTATGCGGGTAACATGCTGTTTTTCCGGGCAACGGTCGTGCAGGATGCATCGACTGATCTCATTCCGTCTGACGCATGGCGGCCGTACGTGTTAGGGGAGATTGAAATACAAAACATTCCATGCAAACATCATGACATGGATAAGCCTTTGCCAACTACGATAATTGGCCAGATTTTACAACGCAAGCTCAATATATTACATAAGTGTGATAAAAAAACCTGCAGTTGTTGTGCGAAAATTAAAAATGAGCCACTTCGCGCAAAGTAAATCTGGACCACCTTTCAGTACAGTCAGCCTTTTTCGCGAGAGGGCTGGCGACGCTCCAGAAGGAACAGGGCGCCAGCCGTGCTGCGTGTACTGCGTCGTAGTCGTGGCCGATATCTGCCGCGAATCGCCGCATTTCCGGCACGCCGCTGGCCTGCACTTGACGCATCCAGCTTGCCAGCGCTTGTGTGAACGACGCTTTACCCTATCGGCGAACTCAAGCGACAATCGTCGGAGCGCTGCGATGTGCTCGAATCCTTGAAAACATGGAGACGATAAACAAATCGAATCGATCTTTCGCTCAAGTCCGGGGGCGCACCGTCCACAGGGGGAGCCGCTTCACGCCGCGGCGGGTACAGGCTCCTCCGTCAGCGATTGCTGGGGTTCCTCGCCCGGCAGCGCAGGCAATGTCATGACAAAGCGCGCGCCGCCAAGTTCACCGTGCTCGAGCCATACACTGCCGCCGTGCAGCAGCGCGACGCGTCGCACGATCGCCAGTCCTAAGCCGAAGCCGCCGGTTTGCCGGTCGCGGCTGGAGTGCGGCCGGTAGAACGGCTCGAATATCCGTTGCCGATCTTCGACGGGGATGCCTGGGCCGTCGTCCTCGACAGCAAGCTGCAGCGCGCCATGCGCGTCAGTCGTCGCGCTCAGCGTGATGGTGTTGGCTGCATAGCGCAGGCTGTTGCGGACCAGGTTTAATAACGCGCGGGCGACCAGCTTCGGATCGCATACGTGCCACTGTGGCGCGCCCTGCGTCGATACCGACAGTGTTAGCCCTCGGTTGCCGACGTCATGTGCGACGCTGTCGGCGACGCTATCGAGCAGCTCGCCGACTGCCACGCGCATCGGCGTTTTGTGCGACGCCCGCTGCTCAAAACGGCATAGTGTCAGCAATTCGGTAACCAGATCGTCGAGTTCCCGCACGTCAGCGTGTAGCGCGTCGTAGCGTTCGCGCTGGCGCTCAGGCGAGTCCGGCGATGCAAGCAGTGCCAGCCCAAACTCGAGTCTGGCTAGCGGCGTCTTCAGCTCGTGCGAAATACCGTACATCATGTCACGTTGCTGCAGGATCGAGGCTTCGATCTGCTCGGCCATCTCGTTGAATTGCCGCGACAGCTCATAGATGCTCGACTTGCTGGATATCGGGGCCCGCGTGGACAGCTTGCCTGCGCCGAATGCACGGGCGGCGGCCTCGAGTGCGCGCAGATCGCGCCAGTGGTAATGAACCCATGCCCCGACGGCCAACAGCGTGGCGAGCACGATGAACCCGTATGCGTAGATCTGGATGTCCAGATAGGTCGGCTCCTGCGGATTGGCGTGCACGATCTTGCTGGCACGCAGCTCGCTCAACTGCCGCGCGTCGAGCAACTGCTCGACGTCCTGCCATGTCATGAGGCTGAAGCCCTCAGCGTCATGCTTGCTCAACGCGCGTAGCGCCGCGGCGCGCTGATTGCCGGCGTGCCGCTCGAGATAGTCGGTCAGTACAAACGCGTAGGTGCTCAGCGAATGGCGCGCCTGCTCGCTGGCGCGCTCGGAAAAAATGCGAACGGACGACACGTCGACCAATACGATGGCGGCGCCTGCGACGACGATGACGGCCAAGTACAGACGGATCAGCGAACGAAGCATTTACTCCTCCCACGCGGACGGGCTGAACAGGTCGCCGCGTCTCCAGATGGTCTTGACCTTGCGCGGCTCCGAAGAAGTTTCGAAGCGTCGCCTGACTCGCGAGATGCTGGAATTGACGGAATGGTCCAGTCCGTCGAATTCGATGCCGCGCAGCGCTTTTAGCATTTCGCCGCGCCATGTGATCTTGCGATTGGGCGGCGAGGCCACGATCTCGCCGGATCTTAGCGCGTCGCCGACCGGTGGAGCGCCAACCGCCGTCGGCGCTGGCTGCATGCGGCGCAGCAACGTTCGCGCCCGCGCGATTAGCAGCCGCGGCCCGAGGAGCTTGATCCTGTAGTCGTTCGCACCGGTCTCTAGACCGGCGATCTGATCGTGGGCGTCCACGCGTGCGGTCAGGATCAGCACGGCACGTTGGACAGCTTGCGGATGCGGCGGCACACTGCCATATCGTTCAAGTTCGGCGGCATCGGCTCCAAGATCATCAGCGCGAGACGGTGCTTGCGCAGCGCATCCAGCGCGACGTCACCGCGCCGGTCTCCATGGACCGAGAGCTTGTAGTTGTCGAGGTACTCGCGCACCCACTGCGCGAGCCGGTCGTCATCCTCGACCAGCAGGACCTTGTGTTTGAGTGGTACGTCTTCCATGGTCTTTCTTGCGTCACACTGGCCGATTCTATCCGGCCTGGCGGTGCCATGGATAGTGCGCAGACAGCCCAAGACAACCTGTCAAACTTGGACACCAATCTGCACCACTTCAAAACAAATGTAAAGTCGGTGCGCTCCTAGACTATCGTTTCCACCACAACCTTTTTTCGACCCGCGTTTCGACCCGCGTACAAACGTCTGCTCTCCCTAGCGTTACCGCTGGCCACGCTGCCCGTCGCGCCACCGGCTCATGCTGAGAACACCGATACGATCGTGGACGGCAGCGGTGTAGCACCGCGCTACCTGGGCAGTCGCCGTTATCGGCCGGAGTTCGACTTGGGCTTTTGCGCGCAGTTTGGCAATGGCTTTTTATCAGCGTAATAGACGGCGCCGGCTACCACAAGCCATTCGACAACGACATGTTCGCGCAGATCGCACTAAACTATGACGACGGGCGCGCTGAGCGCCACCGCACCGATCGTGTTAGTTCGACTCACTGAAAAGAATGGGCAACCTCCCGAGTGCAGTGATCGTGCCAGTTTGGTGCACGGGTGTTCGAGCCTCAATAAAGCACGGCAGGATCGCTAGCGCATGGCCTTGCAGCGCCGCGTAATATTGCGCGATTTGTCGAACAGCACGGCGCCCAGCGCGGCTTCGAGGAAGTAGCGCAGGTCGTCCCAATTCAGCGGTCTTGGGGCCCCGTTGTGTTCTTTGGCATGCCAGGCGTGTTCCTGCTCTGCGTATCGCGGCAATGGGCGTTACTATCACTATACTTGGGTTCGTCGCGGGCCGGCTGCGACGCGGGCCACGCCTTTTTCAGCGGGCGAGTGAGCCGTACGGGCCTAGCGTTCGCCAGCCGTCACGCGCGCAGCACGCTTGCGAGGGCGTTGGCGACCACGCCGACGTTCTGCTCGTTCAGGCCCGCGACGCACATCCGCCCGGAGCGAACCAGATACACGCCGTGCTCGGCGCGCAGCCGGTCCACCTGCGCGGCGCTCAGTCCGGTATAGGTGAACATGCCGCGCTGTCGGATATAGCGCGACAAGGCTTCGTCGGCGATATGGCCTTGCAACCGCTGGTGGATCGCGCGGCGCATCGCGGCAATGCGCTTGCACATCGAGGCGAGTTCGGACTGCCAAGACGCGCGTAGCGCCGGCGTGCAGAGCACCTTGTGCACCACCTTGGCGCCATAGGTCGGCGGATTGCTATAGTTAGCTCGTATCGCGCCGGTCAATTGCCCGAGTACGCGTGTTGCCTCGTCGGCGGATCGGCACACGACGCTTAGGCCACCGCAGCGCTCGCCATACAGCGAAAAGTTCTTCGAAAACGAGTTCGCGACTAGGCACGATATGCCGCGCGCGGCCAGTTCTCGCACCGCGAAGGCATCATCGTCCAGATCCGTGCCAAAACCCTGGTACGCCATGTCGACGAACGGCAGCAGCTCGTTTTGCTCGATTAGCGAGATGACCTCACGCCATTGGTCGTGGTCCAGGTCGACGCCGGTCGGGTTATGGCAACACGCATGCAGTAGCACGATGTGGCGCTTCGGAATAGCGCGCAACGCATCGAGCATCGCATCAAAGCGCAAGCCGCCGGTGGCGCCATCGTAGTACGGATAGGTGTTCACCGTGAAGCCGGCGCGTTCAAACACCACGCGGTGGTTTTCCCAACTGGGGTCGCTGATCCACACCTGCACATCGGGGAAGGTGCGTCGCAGAAAGTCTGCGCCGACTTTCAACGCACCCGAGCCGCCCAGTGTCTGCAGCGTCGCGATGCGCCGCCCGGCGCGCGCGCTGCATGTGTCGCCGAACACCAGTTGTTGTACTGCGTCGCGATACGCGGGCAGTCCCGACATCGGCAGGTAGGGACGGGGTCCGATCGCGCCGGCCAGCGCCTGCTCCGCATCGCGCACGGCAGCCATCACCGGCAGCTTGCCGTGCGCGTCGAAGTAGATGCCAATGCTCAAATTCACCTTGTCGGACCGAGGGTCAACCTGGAAATCCTCGTTGAGCGACAGGATCGGATCACCGGGAAACGCTTCGACGTGCTCGAACATGAACTATCCTGAAAAGATAAGATGTTACCGCTTGGAGGTCCCGCCGGATATCGTCAACGGCGCACTGGGTTGGCGAAAGCGATAGCTTACCGCCAACACTGCCAGCCAGACAGGAATTAAGTAGACCGACAGGCGCAACGGCGGCGTGCGGTACATCACGATCAAGATCGCGGCGAGGAACACCAGGCACAGGTAGTTCGTGAACGGATGGCCGACGCTGGCGAAGCGGCTCGTCTGGCCGGTCCTGCGCTTATGCTGCCGGAAGCGCAGGTGGATGATGCTGATCATGGCCCAGTTGATCAGCAGCGCCGATACCACGAGCCCCATCAACAGTTCAAGCGCCTGGGCTGGTATCACATAATTAATGACCACGCACACGCCGGTGATTGTCGCCGATACAGCGAGGGCGGCGACCGGCACGCCGCGCCGGTTCACCGCGCCGAGTGCGCGCGGCGCATTGCGTTGCTGCGCGAGCGCGTACAGCATTCGACTGTTGCTGTAGACCCCGCTGTTATAAACTGACAGCGCGGCGGTCAGTACCACGACGTTGAGCACGGTGGCCACCACGTTGCTGTTCATCGCGTGGAAGATCATCACGAACGGGCTGCTGCCGCTAGTGATATTCTGCCATGGATAGAGCGACAGCAGCACGGCGAGTGCGCCGACATAGAAAATCAGGATTCGGTAGACGACCTGGTTGGTGGCGCGCGGGATACTGTTGTGCGGATCGTCGGCCTCGGCGGCCGTGATGCCGACCAATTCCAGGCCGCCAAACGAGAACATGATCACTGCCATCGACATCGCCAGGCCAGTGGCGCCGTTCGGGAAAAAGCCACCGTGCTGCCACAGGTTGGCAATGCTCGCTTGCGGGCCCGCCGAGCCGGACAACAGCAGGTAGGCGCCGAATACGATCATGCCGGCGATCGCGGCCACTTTGACGATCGAGAACCAGAATTCCATCTCGCCGTAGGATTTCACGCTGCCCAAGTTGATCGCGTTGATTAGCACGAAAAACGCCAGCGCCGAGGCCCACGTCGGCACGCCGGGCCACCAATATTGGATATAGATGCCGACCGCCGACAACTCGGCCATGCCCACGAGAATGTACAGTACCCAGTAGTTCCAACCAGACAGGAAGCCGGCGAAGCGGCCACAGTACTTGTCGGCGAAGTAGCTGAACGAGCCGGCGACCGGCTCGTCGACCACCATCTCACCGAGTTGCCGCATGATCAAAAAAGCAATGCCGCCGGCCAACGCGTAGCCGAGTAATACTGACGGTCCCGCCATTTGGATCGTCTGCGCGATGCCCAGGAACAAACCGGTGCCGATGGCGCCGCCCAACGCAATCAACTGGATATGCCTGTTTTTCAATCCGCGCTTGAGTGCGGTCTCTGTATTGTTTGCTACTACCATGTGACCCTCTATTCTTGTGGAATTCGGTGTGGTGCCGTGTCAATGGGGAAGTCGGCCGGCCATGCGGCCCTTGAGTACACGCTGAGTTTATCGATTGCGTCGGGAAAAAGTATTGTGCAACCCGCTGAGGTAAACCCTTGCTATAAAGTTCCGTGTTTTGCGAAAACCGGGAATCAAAGTGCAGATACTCGAGTTCGATTGTACGGTCCGCCAGTTATTGAGCGTACTACAGGAACAGGCGCGTGCATCACACTTGGAGTGGGCTAAGACGATCCGGCTATCGCTGGCGCAGACGCTGTGTTGCCGTCGGCGCCTGGAGGAGCACGGTGTGATCAAGCAGTACGAGGCCCGCCGCGCTGCACCAAAAATAGGCATTGACGTCGTCGCGTCCATCCATGTGACGATGGAGCGCGGGCCTATCCGCCACAGGGCACCGTTTCGCGAACGGATTGTCGAACTTACGTAGATACAGGAGTGCTTCTCGGTAACAGGGGACATCGACTACATGTTAAAGGTCGTGGCGCGGATGAAGTCCGCAATCACCCGATTGAGTTCGACCGGTGCGTCTCGGTGCGGCAAATGGCCGCAGGTGGGCAGCTTGGCCACCCGCGCGTGACGCACGTTGTGCTGGATTATATCGATCTGTGCCATCGTGCCGTACTTGTCGTCGTAGCCTTGAATCGCCAGCAGGTGGCATTGGATGCGCGGTAGCATGCCGGTGATGTCCCAGTCACGGAACGCCGGGTCCAGCCAGATGTCATTCCAGCCGTAGAATGCGGAATCGACATCGTCGTGGTAGCGTGCAAGTTTGTTGCGCAGGCTCGCGCGTTCGTAGTCAATCTTCATTTGCGCGATGCTGTCCACCGATAGCTGCTCGACCCTCACGTGCGGTGCGATGACGACCGCACCGGCCAGCGCGCGAGGAAACGCGCTGGCGTACAGCAACGCGATCGAGCCGCCGTCACTATGCCCAATGAGCCACATCCGCGCGCGCTCGCTCGCGTCGATGCCCAGCGCATCGAGCAGCGACGGCAGCACGTCGTGGGCCTGCTCGTGCATGAACCGCACGGGCCACTTAACGCCCGGCTCGCGCGGCGTGGAGCGCCCGTAGCCGGGCCGCGAATAGAGGAGTGCGCGCCAGCCGAGCGCGTCGCACAGCGTTTGTGGCCAGTCCCTCCACATCGCCACGCTGCCCAGTCCCTCATGCAAAAATACCGCGATCGGCGCGTCGTGACGCGTGCGGTTCAGCCAACGATACTCAATTTGCAGCGTGCCGCGCGTCGCACCGGCGGGCAGCGTCGTCAGCCCGCCATCTGTGGTGACTGGGCCCGGTGTGCCGGCCTTGGCGGTGTGTGCCCTGGCGGAGCTTGCGCAATGATGCATGAAGGCCTCAGGATTGTGCTCGCAACTTGAAGCGTTGAATTTTACCTGTCGCGGTCTTCGGCAACTCGTCGACGAAGACGATTTCGCGCGGACACTTGTGCGGCGCGAGCCGTTGCTTGGCGAATGCTCGGATCTCATCGGCCAGCGCATCCGACGCACTCACGTGAGCCTTGAGCACGACAAACGCGTACGCCTTCAGCAAACCGTCGCGCTCGACGCCGACGACGGCGGCCTCCAGCACCGCCTCATGATGCGCCAGCGACATCTCGACCTCGACGGGTGAGACGTACTGGCCGCTGACCTTGAACATGTCGTCGCTGCGGCCCGCGTACACATAGCGGCCGTTGGGCTGGCGGCGGAATTTGTCGCCGCTGCGCAACCAATCGCCCAGGAACGTCGTACGGGACTTCTCGCGGTTGCACCAGTACATCAGCGCCGCGCTGGGGCCCTTAATGAACAGGTCGCCGATCTCGCCGTCCGCG
Source organism: Mycetohabitans rhizoxinica HKI 454 (assembly GCF_000198775.1). Taxonomy (NCBI): domain Bacteria; kingdom Pseudomonadati; phylum Pseudomonadota; class Betaproteobacteria; order Burkholderiales; family Burkholderiaceae; genus Mycetohabitans; species Mycetohabitans rhizoxinica. Next base: position 170,094 of record NC_014718.1, read on the forward strand.
ACGGGCGCGCCGGTCTCGTCGCGTAGTTCGACCTCGTAGCCAGGTACCGGCGTGCCGGTGGTGCCATACTCGACGTCGCCCGGCCGATTCGACAGGAAAATATGCAGCATTTCCGTCGAGCCGATGCCATCGAGGATCTCGCAGCCAAAGTGTGCGCTGAATCGCTCGCCGACCGCCTTGGGCAGCGCCTCGCCGGCGGACGTGCAGAGGCGCAGCGCAACCTGCTCGCGTCTGGGCAGGCGCGCACAGGCAAGCATGCTTGCGTACAGTGTGGGCACGCCGTAGAAGATTGTGGCGCGATGCCGTACGAGCCGTGCGAACACCGCCTTTGCGCTGGGGCGTTCGGCCATCAGCACGGTGGTTGCGCCGACCGAGAGTGGAAAGGTCAGCGCGTTGCCCAATCCGTAGGCGAAGAACAGCTTGGCCGCCGAGAACACGACGTCATGCTCGTTGATGGCCAGCACCGACTTGCCATACAGTTCCGCAGTCCAGTACAGGTTCGCGTGGGTATGCACGGTACCCTTCAGCTTGCCGGTCGAACCAGACGAATAGAGCCAGAATGCGATGTCGTCGCGGCTACTGCGGATCGGCTCGGCCGTGGGCATCGCGGTGTCCAGCAAGTGTTGCAACGTGGGCGCAGTATTGTGGTGAGACGCTGGCATCGCACCGTGGTCGACGCCGCTGACAATGAGCTCGCATGAATCGGCCTGTGCTTGGTCCAGTGCTGGCAGGACGGCGGGCAGCAGTGACGCGGAAGCAATCACGATGCGTGCGCGGCTGTGCGCGATCATGTACGCATATTCGCTTGGGCCGAGCAGCGTGTTGGCAATGACCGGGACCACACCGGCATAAAGCGCGCCGAGGAACGCGATGGGCAACTCGACGGTGTCCAGCATCACCAGCAAAATCCGCTCTTCCGGCCGCACCCCTTGTGCACGCATGATGCTCGCGAAGCGGCGTGCATGCTCCTGCAACGCCCCATAAGTGAGTGTGCCAGCGTCGTCGATGTAGGCCAGTCGCTGCGCGCGCTGGCGATTCAGCTCGAACAGATGCGTGGCGAAGTTAAACTGGGCCGGCGGCGAGCTGGCCGAAATCGTCGCGCCAGCGTGGGACTCCATTAAGGCTTGCATTTTTCCTCCGACAATGACGCGAAAGGGGGCCATGACACGCCAGCGCGCAAGCACGCGCACGGCAGGTATGCGTGTGGTGGACCGCCGCGCATGCCGTGCAGCCTGGTATGTTGATCAGGCGGGGGAGAATTCGATTGCGCCGTAGGGTAGCAGATACATCACCAGCGCGCGGCCGTTCGAGACCGTTGGCCGATGCGCGCTGCCGGGATCGTAGACGCACCAGCCGGCAGCGTGGCCGTCAAACGTTGCGTTCGGCGTGAGCGGCATGATCAAGTCGATCTCGCCGTGCGGATGGACGTGATGTGGGCCGGCCACGTCGGCCATGTCGACGGAGAAGCCGCCAATGCTGGCGTCGGGTTTGAAAATCCGGCCATAACGGATGCCCGCGTGTTCGCGGTTGCACATCCAACCCTGTGAGACACCGGCCCGACAGGCTTGCGCCAACTCGCGGTATTCGGTGCTCTCTGGCGACCAGCGGGTATTGAGCCAGTCGGCCAGCGCGCCGTCAAGTTCACGTCCGACCAACGGTTCCGTTACACGCGCGATCATGCGGTGAAAGTCTTGTGGCGACATGTGGGCCTCCGGGTTAGCGTTGCGGGCGTCGGTCAGCGGCGTCGGTATGCCGCCGTGATGCGATGCCGGTGGCTGGCCACGGTTATCATTCAGTACGATGGGGATGAAATTAGTCGTTGAGCATGCTGTTGTCAAGCAATATAGTGCATATATAGTGACAGGGTGACAAAAGTGGCTGAATATGAAGCACAGTGATACATCGCGGCGGCTTGCCAACTCGCCCATGGAGTACGGTCCCGAGTCGCCCGCCAACGACGGCTCGCTCGCCGGACGTGATCCGCGCGATCCGTTCCTGACCGCCATGGGCGAGCGCGTGCGACTGCTGCGGGCGCGACGCGGGATGACGCGCAAGAGCCTGGCGGCTGAAACCGGCCTGTCGGAGCGGCATCTAGCGAATTTAGAGTCCGGCGTCGGTAACGCTTCAGTGCTGGTACTGCGCCAGATCGCGCTGGCTTTGAATTGCCCGCTCGCGGAAGTGATCGGCGACGAGACCACGTCGTCGGCCGAATGGCTGTTGATTCGCCAGTTGCTTCACGGGCGCGATCCGGCGTCACTACAACGCGCACGCATGGCGCTCGCTGACCTATTCGAGCAGACGCAGCGCGACCCCGACCGGAACCACAGGATCGCGCTGATCGGCTTGCGGGGCGCCGGCAAGTCCACGCTTGGCCGGATGCTGGCGCAAGAGCGCAAGGTGCCGTTTGTCGAACTCAACCGGGTGATCGAGCAGCTAGCCGGGTGCTCCCCGTCCGAAATTCACTCGCTATATGGCGCTAACGCGTACCGGCGCTACGAGCATCGCGCGCTGGAGGCGGTGATTGCCGAACACCCGCGCGCGGTGATCGCGACAACGGGCGGCCTCGTGTCGGAGCCGGCCACGTTCAACATGCTGCTCGCCCATTGCTTTACGGTATGGCTGCAAGCCAACCCGGACGAACATATGCGTCGCGTCATCGCCCAAGGTGATCTGCGTCCAATGTCCGGCAGCAGCGAGGCCATGGAAGATTTAAAGCGGATCCTGGCGGGGCGCGGCGAGTTGTACGGCCGGGCCGACCTGAGTTTCGATACCAGCGATAAGACGTTGGCCGATGCTTATTTGCAGTTGCGCGATCGGCTGGCCGTGCGGCTGGTGGCGGATAATTAATTTGTGTGTCTGAATATTAGCCAAAATATGAAATAAAGTTCATTAATTGCCTTTGCGATGGCGTCGTCATGCACTATTTTTCAAATAAACAATCGTGTACTGCCTTGTTCGGAGACGCCTATGGCCACGCTGGAACCCGTTGCTGCCCCCGTCGACTTTCGTACTGATCCGTCGCGCTACAAGCACTGGAAACTGCGCTTCGACGGTTCGGTGGCGACGTTGGCACTCGATGTGGACGAGGGGGGAGGCATTCGCAGCGGCTATAAGCTCAAGCTCAATTCCTATGATCTGGGCGTGGACATCGAACTGCACGATGCATTGCAGCGTATCCGCTTTGAGCATCCCGAGGTACGCGCCGTTGTGGTCACGAGCAGCAAAGAGCGGGTGTTTAGCGCCGGCGCGAACATTTTCATGCTTGGCATGTCATCGCATGCGTGGAAGGTCAACTTCTGCAAGTTCACGAATGAAACCCGCAACAGCATCGAAGATGCATCGCGCCATTCGGGGCTGAAGTTTTTGGCTGCCGTGAATGGCGCGTGCGCCGGTGGGGGCTACGAGCTTGCGATGGCTTGCGACGAGATCTGGCTTATCGATGACCGGACATCGTCTGTCGCGTTGCCGGAGGTGCCGTTGCTTGGCGTGCTGCCCGGCACCGGCGGCCTCACGCGGCTCACCGATAAACGCAAGGTCAGACACGACCGGGCCGATTTGTTCTGCACCGTGGTGGAGGGTATTCGAGGCGAGCGCGCGAAACAATGGCGGCTGGTCGACGAGGTGGTCAAGCCCAGCCAGTTTGCGCAGGCGGTCCAGGCGCGCGCGCTCGAACTAGCGGCACAAAGCGATCGTCCCGGCGACGCGCGGGGCGTCGCATTGACCCCGATCGAGCGCAGCACCCACGACGACGGCATCGTGTACCAGACGCTCGAGGTCAGGCTAGATCGGTCCGTGCGCACCGCGACGTTGACCGCGAAGGCGCCATGTGGGCCGCAGCCCGCGGACCTCGATGCGATCGTTGCGACCGGGGCCAACTGGTGGCCGCTGCGGTTCGGCCGCGAATTGGATGATGCGATCCTGTCGCTGCGCACGAACGAAGGCGAGATCGGCACGTGGGTTCTTAGGACATCGGGCGATGCGCAGGCCGTGCTTGACGTCGATGCTGCGCTTATGAGCCATCGTGATCATTGGTTCGTGCGCGAGACGATTGGCTTGCTGCGTCGTGCGCTGGCGCGCATCGACGTGTCGTCGCGATCATTGTTCGCGCTGATTGAATCTGGGTCATGCTTTGCCGGCACACTCGCTGAACTCGCGTTCGCGGCGGACCGTTCATACATGCAGGCGCTGCCGGGCAGTCTGTCGCAGCAGCCAGCAATCGTGCTGTCCGAGGCCAATTTCGGCCTATACCCGATGGTCACGCAGCAGTCGCGGCTGGCGCGGCGCTTCTACGGTGACGACGCGCTGCTCGAGGCGCTGCGCGACAAGATCGGCATACCGGTCGATCCGCTGCAGGCGGAACGACTGGGTTTAGTCACCGCCGCACCCGACGACCTAGACTGGTCCGATGAGATCCGCATCGCGCTCGAGGAGCGCGCCGCGATGTCGCCGGATGCGTTGACTGGTCTGGAAGCCAACCTGCGCTTCAACGGTCCGGAAACAATGGAGTCGCGGATCTTCGGACGCCTCAGTGCATGGCAGAACTGGATTTTCAATCGCCCGAATGCGGCCGGCGACAAAGGCGCGTTGAAGGTTTATGGCGAGGGCGTCAAGCCTCAATTCGATGTCGCTCGCGTTTAAGGCGAGTTGCTGGCGCACGCATGCAACGTTTTTCGATCAAGGAATCGATCATGTCTTCGATCAATTACAGCGACAAGATTCCCAATAACGTCCACCTGGCCGATGACCGCATGCTGCAGCGCGCGCTCGAGCAGTGGCAACCGAATTTCTTGTCGTGGTGGAATGATATGGGACCATCTGGCAGCCAGCTCGACGACGTCTACCTGCGCACCGCGGTGAGCGTCGAGCCCGGCGGCTGGGCACATTTCGACTATGTCAGGATGCCAGATTACCGGTGGGGCATTTTTCTGGCGCCCGGCGAGCCCGATCGTAAGATTCAATTCGGCGAGTACCGCGGCGAGGCAGTGTGGCAGGACGTGCCTGGCGAGCATCGCGCGAAACTGCGGCGCATCATCGTTACGCAGGGCGATACCGAGCCCGCGTCAGTCGAGCAGCAGCGGCACCTCGGGCTGACCGCGCCGTCGCTGTACGATTTGCGCAACCTGTTTCAGGTCAACGTCGAGGAAGGCCGTCACCTGTGGGCGATGGTGTACCTGCTGCACCGCTATTTCGGCCGCGACGGCCGCGAGGAAGCGCAGGCGCTGCTGGAGCGCCGCTCCGGCGACGAAAACCATCCCCGCATTCTGGGCGCGTTCAACGAACGCACACCGGACTGGCTAGCGTTTTTCATGTTTACGTACTTCACCGATCGCGACGGTAAGTTTCAACTGTCGGCGCTGGCCGAATCGGGCTTCGATCCGCTGGCTCGCACTACCCGCTTTATGCTGACGGAGGAGGCGCACCATATGTTCGTCGGTGAGTCTGGCGTGTCGCGAGTAATTCAGCGCACCGCTCAGGTCATGAACGCGTTGTGCACAGACGATGTGAGTGCGCTGCGGGCGGCGGGCGTGATCGACTTGCCGACGATCCAGCGCTACCTGAATTTCCATTACTCAGTGACCATCGACTTGTTCGGCGCAGACCAGTCATCCAATGCCGCGACGTTCTACTCATTGGGCCTGAAGGGGCGTTTTGGGGAGAGCAAGCGGGACGACGATCATCGGCTCGATACACAGCGCTACTGGCTGCTCGACGTGCGCGACGGTCAACTGGTCGAGCGCGAAGTGCCGATGCTTAACGCGATGAACGAAGTGCTACGTGACGACTATATCAAGGACTCGATAGCCGGCGTTAACCGTTGGAATAAGGCGTTGGAGAAGGCGGGCATTGAATCTAGACTAAGCGTGCCGCACAAGGCATTCAACCGCAGGATCGGCTCGTTTGCCGGCGTGCGCGTGTCGCCGCACGGTCGGGTGATCGACGAAGCCGAATGGGCGGCCAACCAGGCAAGTTGGCTGCCGACGCCGGAAGATCGCGCGTTCGTGGCCTCGCTAATGGGCCGCGTAGTCGAGCCGGGTCGGTTCGCAAACTGGATCGCGCCGCCGGCGATGGGCATTAACCGGCAGCCCATCGACTTCCAATATGTCAGGTTCAATTGACCGCTGACATGCGCCGGCGCCAATGGCTATGCTGAATCAACACTTGATCGATCCGCAGGTCTGCATCCGTTGCAACACGTGCGAGGAGACGTGCCCGAATGATGCGATCACGCACGATGCGAACAACTACGTCGTGAACGCGCAGGTTTGCAATGGCTGCATGGCGTGCGTGCCGCCGTGTCCGACCGGCGCGATCGACAATTGGCACCAAGTGCTCGAGGCCGATGCGTACAGTATCGACGCCCAGCTTGCCTGGGAAGAACTCCCGCCCCGACAGTCGCCCGCCCAGCAGGGTGCCGGCGTGGGCGTCGCGAGCGCCCTGCACCGGCCGGAGCACTTGGCGGTCAGCAGCAGCGACGTACTGCGGGGCGCCAGCGTGGCGCCGGGGTCGGCGGCTAGACCGCATGTGAATTTGTATACGTGCGATGCGCCCGCTACGGCAATCGTGGCGGACAATTATCGCTTGACGGACGAGTCTGCCGACAGTGCCATCCATCACATCGTGCTGGACTTTGGCGCGACGCTCTTCCCCGTACTCGAAGGCCAATCGATCGGTGTCGTGCCGCCGGGCGCCGCGCCCAACGGCAGGCCGCACCACGCGCGCCAATATTCGCTGGCCAACCCGCGTGACGGAGAGCGGCGCGGTTACAACAATGTATCGCTCACGGTCAAGCGTGTGACTTGCGACCACGAGGGCAACCCTGCCCTCGGCGTGTGTTCGAATTACTTGTGCGACCTGCGCAAAGGTGACCGGGTTGCGGTGATCGGTCCGTTCGGCAGTACGTTCCTGATGCCAAACCATCCCGGTTCACACCTGTTGATGATCTGCACCGGCACGGGTGCCGCGCCGATGCGCGCGATGACCGAATATCGCCGCCGACATCGGGGCGATGGCGCGAGCGGCCGGTTGATGCTGTTCTTTGGCGCGCGCACGCCGCAGGAGTTGCCGTATTTTGGGCCACTGACGACCCTACCGAAAGACTTTATCGATGCCGAGCTCGCGTTCTCACGCATGCCCGGGCGGCCAAAGCGGTACGTGCAGGATGCGCTGCGCGAACGAGCGGCCGACGTGGGGCCATGGCTGGCGGACCGCAATACCCATGTCTATGTGTGCGGGCTGAAGGGAATGGAAGAAGGGGTACTGCTCGCACTCAGGGATATTGCGCAGTGTTATGGATTGGATTGGCAACGGGTGTGGGCTGACCTCAGACGTGAAGGGCGCCTCCATTTGGAGACCTACTGATCGGCGGCGGATCGCGCTACGTTAGCGCCAAGTTCATCCCCGGCAAGGCGTTCAAGGACGCGGTGAGCGCCGCGTGACGCCGTGCCGCGCGCAGGCATGTTGCCCTGCGCTCGATGTCAAAACAGCTGCCTGCCCAGGCTGGACAGGCTGATCCATTTGACCGTGCTTATCAGCGTCCGCCCCGTTTCATCGATCGATTCGATCATCGCGCGCTGTCCGCGGGCTTCGGCGACGACGCGCACGATCCGTTGTCGATAGCGCATCAGCGCGCCGATGGGGGGACATTCGATGTTCTTTCGTCTTTTGACGGGCTTGGGCATACGGGCGAGGACGCGAGTAGGCAAACGCGGCCGGGATTATCGCACGAAGGCGGGCGGACGTTGTCGCCCGCAGCGGCGGCAGCCTCGATCCGCACCGCGGGCTGGTGCGCACATGCCAGAACATCCGACTGTTCAAGTCGTTGGCCGTGATCGAGAACCTGCTAGCCGCGCAGCACCGGTTGACTCAAAGCGGGCTATTGCGCGGGTTGCTGGCCACGCCGGTATATCGGCGCGTGGAACGCGATGCACTAAAGCGTGCGGCGCGCTGGCTCGAGCGCATGGTATTAGATCTTCGATATCATTCGCGCGATTCGCGACGAGGGCGTGACGGTGTTTCTGGTCGAGCAGAACGCGAACAACGCACTGCAGGTGGCCGATCGCGGCTCCGTAGTGGAAACCGGCCGCGTGGTGCTGGCCGATACCGACGCGAATTTGCTGGTTAACGAACGCGTTAAAAGCGCGTACCTGGGCGGCTGACCGGGGGCACGCCCGCGGCCACACCCGACGGCACGGCTGCGCCGTCGGGCCGGCGCGGCCACGGTGTCAAAGCCGATAGTCGCCAGCCGCCTCGGGCTGGAATACGATCTGCTCGACCTTGAGCGTTTGCGGTGCCCCGCTGGGGGGCGTCACGCGCAACTCGTCGCCCGGCGTTGCGCCGAGCAGCGCGAGGCCGACCGGCGAGAACACGTTCAACCGTCCCTGTGAGAAGTCGGCGTTCGGTGGGTAGACGACGGTCCACGTCATGCGTTCGCCGGACGATGGATTCGACAGCGTCACAGTCGAATTCATCGTAACGACGCTCGGGTCGATGTCGGTGGCTTCAACCACGGCCGCGCGCTCGAGCAGGGCATCAAGCATCGTCTGGTAGCCGGATTGCGGGCTCGCTTGTGCCGCATGGCGCTCGAGTCGGCTGACGTCGGTTTCTGTCAGATAGCAGGTCTTCATCTTGTTTCTCCAACGCAACGAAAAGTCAAATGGTTGGGTGCGCCCGGTACCCGCCCAGGCAGCGGCTGAAACAAGGGGCCGCTTAGTGCGAGTGCCGGGCCAATGAAAGCGGTGCCGCGGCGATGTATCGGAGCAGGTTGATACCAGGTCGGTCCGTTCGGATCGCGCGCGCCGCTGCCGCCGCACGCATGGCGTGGCGACGTCGCAACGGCACTGGGAACAGGAACACGCGCATGGCGGGTCTCAACCGGAGAACGGGGAATGAAGAAAACAACACGATGCTATCACAGCGTGCCGTATCAGGTAGCCCGGATGCGCTATTGTTACGCGTGCGCGTCGCCATGTGGGCGACATTGCGCGCATGATAGTTGGCGCCCCGCGTCCGGCTCCGTATTGCGCTTGCGTACGGACTAGCGAGGACGACTCGCATGGGCATGGGGTTGAAGTGTCGGACATTGAACGCAGCGGCAGTTTGTCGATGTGGCAACTCTTCTTCACGCATCCGCTTCAGCACCGAAAGCTTGAATTCGACGCTGTAGAACGCTCGCTTCTTTTTGGCAACACCTGCCTCAGCGTGTGCGGGATAACCAGCAATCCATTGGCGCAGCGATGAAACATCGACCTCGTGCCGCTGAACCACAGTCTTCAGCGGTGATCCTCGCGCAGACCGAGCACGTCAAGGTATGTGCCGAGAGCACGCTGAACCGACGCAGCGACCAACTGTGTAATGCCGCTGTAATCGCCTGTCACGCACGCCTCATCCAATGAGTCGTAGTAAGCGAGGCGATCTTCTTTACGGATAACGGCAGGTGGATAACCAAACTTCATCAACTCAAAGTTGAGCAGCAGTCGGCCCGTTCTGCCGTTACTGTCCACAAACGGGTGGATTTTTACAAACCGTGTATGCAGCTCGGCTGCACGCGTGACAGGATGCACCGTCTGAGCTTGCGCGTGCCAATCAATGAGCGCAGCCATTTCGGCCGGCAGATGCAGGAAGTCCGGCGGCGTTGTACTAGCGCCCGCGATCACCACGTTCTCATGGTGATATTGGCCGGCTTCTTTGTCATCAATCCCTTTCAGCACTAGGCTGTGAAGGTTGCGAATCTGCCATTCGGACAGCGTCTCGTTCTTCGCGACGATCTCTTCGACGTAGAGAATAGCGTCGCGATGGTTCGTGGCCTCGAAGTGCTCGCGCAGCGACTTGCCTCCCACCGTAATGCCTTCCAGTACCACCTTCGTCTCACGCAATGTTAGCGTGTTGCCTTCGATTGCGTTCGAGTGGTACGTCCATTCCAGCATCAGCTTTTCGCGCAGTGATGCGACCGTATGCGGCGGCAGTGGACGCGCTGCATCAAGCTTCGCCTTGTCGGCGTCAACCGCTTCCAGCATAGGCTGTAAAGACGAATCCATCCCTTTCTCTCATCACGATTTTAACCTACCACGCCTACACGCAAAATCTTGCCAGACGGCGCGTCGGAAAAATCTGCATATATGAACCGTTCATCTCGATAAGTGGTATTGACTTGCTGGGCGAGATACAAAGTATCTTACATGATAGGAGGTCGTAATGGCTGCAACGACAATGGTTCATATCCGTATTGACGAGGCCCTCAAAGCGCAGGCTGCGCAAACGTTGGCCTCGATGGGTCTCACTGTTTCCGATGCCATTCGAGTTTTCCTGACGCGCGTCGTGGCAGACAAGGTGCTGCCCTTTGCCACCGAAGCGCCTAATGCGGCCAGCTGTGCCGCCCTGGTCCGGCGCGGGCACCTCGCTTGCGATGACCGCGAAGCCGCGCCGCTGTTCCTCGGCGCGCCGTTTCCACGGCCGCGTTCAACGCAAGAATGTTGGTCTGAAACGCGATGCCTTTGAGGATGCCGGTGATTTTGGCAACGTGGGCCGAGCGGGCGCTGGTATCGGTCATCGTCTCCACCACTTAGCTGACCACGGCGCTGGCTTCGTGCGCCACTTCCGATGCGTTAGCAGCCTGCGGGCTGGCCTGTTGCACGTTCTGCGCGTTCCGTTTCACGGGCGTGGTCAGCGCTTCCATGCTGGGGACGGTCTCTTGCAGCGAAGCAGCCTGCTGCTCAGCGCGCGGCAGTCGCTGGTGACAACTGTGGGCTGCCCACAAGCGGATCCGCGCTATTGCAGTGATGATTGCCCCGTACAACGACGACGCTTATCGGGTCCCCGACGGATTTATCGTTGCAACAACGGTGCTGCCGTGCAACAGATCAAAATGCGGCCATGCCCGGCGATGCAGATCGTTGGGCATGGCTTTTTTCTTGCGCGTCTAGATGGTAGAATGCGCTCCGCCCTTTCCCGGGGTGATGAAATTGGTAAACATAGCGGACTTAACAATTTGAGTGCACGGCCGGAAACGGCCGATGTAGAACCCTTCAAATTCGGCGAACCCCCTGGCGCATGAGCCGAGGCAACGCCGAGCCAAGCCGGTCGGGCCTGCTGGGCCTGGCAGGAAGGTGTAGAGACTAGACGGAGGGCGCCTAATGCGCGATACCGCAGTAACACGAGCGGCACCGCGCGATGGCGAAGGCATAGTCCAGCGCACGAACGCCGGTCATCGCGATGATCGGCGGCGCCGAAAGGCGTGGTGTGAAGAAAATCCGCCGCTTCACGGCTTGCCGGTTCGAGTCCGGTCCCCGGGACCACAGATTATTCCGCGCCTATGCGCCTCATTGATGCTGCCGCGCGGATGACGATCGTGTCCCGCCGGGGCTGTATCGTCGCGCGCGGTACGCGCCAGCGCGCGCAATTGTGCGAGCGCAGTATGCATCTCTTCCAGCGCAGGATCGGCTTCGGACGTCGCCGCCGCAGCCCCGGTCGTGGACACGAAATTTGAGCGCAGTGGCGCATCGTCGATGCTCAGGTCGGCAATTAGCGCGACGGCGGCGATCGCGGTACCGATACCGGCCATCCAGTGCGAACGTGACACGTCTCGTGCGGCCCTACGCGCGTGTGGCACCCTGCGTGCGTTGCGTAGAAACAGGCGCATCCACTTGCTCCACCGCCACCGCGATGTTCGTCGATGACGGCCGTGGGACTGCGGCGCAATACGGCGCACGCTGGCATGCAGTGCAAGATCGTATTGGGCGCGGCGTAACGGGTTGGTCAACGCGGCGTATGCGTCGTTAATCCGCTGGAATTGCGCTTGCGCATAGTGCTCCCGCCCGCGATTGCGGTCCGGATGCCACTTCATCGCTGCACGCCGCCACGCCGCCTTCAACTCGGTTGGCGTTGCGTGAGGCGTGACCCCCAGGATGTCATATAACGTTTTCATCGCGGCGTTCTTTATCGGCACGCCACGCCCGTCGCGTACCGAGGGTTTTACGGATGCGGGGCACGAGTGTTTGTACGCAAACGCACGCTGACAGGCTGGCTGCTTCGCGCGAGTTGCCTTCGCTTCGCACGGTTTCTCCTTACCCGCCGTGAACGGCTGCCTAATTTGGACGGCCTAAACGATCTATCGGACACGTCAGGGGAAAGAAATGTTTCGAGTGGTAACCCGGGATGGATGGACAAGCATAGCAAAAACGAAGCAGACCATTGCAGGTGTCGCGAAATGGAGTCTTTGCGGCACGAATGCGCCAATGCCATACCGGATTTTCGTGGGACTGCGGAGATACAAAGATTTACAAACCGTCGGCGTCTGTAACGCTTCGACGCCATAATGACGCCGTGCTCGCTTACTATGGGTTTTGTCTCGGCGGTGCTTGAAAGACCGGCACCTTTTTACAGAACTTCGCAGAGGCCAGGATCGGTGACTGACAGGTCTCAGCGATCGGACGCGCGAGCGCCGTGTACCGCTCGGGCCAGCCAATAGGCAATGTGAGGCGGTGATGTCCGAGCGTGGGGCGTTGCGTGCCGCAGGCCGTGCGTCAACCTGGCTTGTCCCCCGTCCAAAAGGGCATTGACATGACGCAACGCTTTTCGCCACGGGCTGGATTTTCGTACGCAGTCCATGATGATGGCATGGCCGTCACTCAGGTATGGCCGTGTGCGGGATCAGGGCGATTGTATGCATCAACGATGCACAGGTTCGCCGGGACAGGGCGCCACGCGCTATCCTATCGATAAGGGGCAGAGTGAATGAACAGCGGACACAGGCGGCAACTCGTCTACGTGACGCGGTCAGCGGACCGTGCGCTACAACGGTTGCTGACCCGGCATGGATGGAGCGTCGCGACGTGCGATACGGCGCGTCAGGCAGAGCGCCTGGTGAACACTACTGGCGCACGCGTGGGCATCTTTGATGTTAGCAGCGGCTTTGATGAGGCAATCGCGCAGTTCGAACCAGTGCTGCTTCGCCCGGACATGATGTGGGTGGCCACGCCCACGGCCGCGCAATTGGCGGCGGCGCATGTGCGTCGATGTGTGCGCAGCCATTGTTTTGACTTCGTGGCGATGCCGGGCCCCGCGCAATTAGTGGTAGATGTGGTCGCACGCGCGTACCAGATGGCAGAGCTTGACGCGGGGGGCGACGCACCGCGTGCACAAGGCGAGATGATCGGCGCCTGCGAGGCGATGCAGCAATTATTCCGCGTAATTGGCAAGGTTGCCAATACTGACGCGCCAGTGCTAATTTTCGGCGAGTCTGGCACGGGCAAGGAGCTCACGGCCAAGTCGATCCACGACCAGTCGATTCGCGCAACGGGGCCGTTCGTTGCCATCAACTGTGGTGCGATTCCGCCTCATCTGCTGCAATCCGAACTGTTCGGCTACGAGCGGGGAGCGTTTACCGGCGCGAATCAGCGCAAGATCGGCTACGTCGAAGCGGCCAATGGCGGTACGCTTTTTCTGGACGAGATTGGCGATCTTCCGCTTGAGAGCCAAGCGGGCCTGCTGCGCTTTCTGCAGGAGCGCACCATACAACGCCTGGGCGGACACGATGCGATTTCGGTGGATGTACGAATCATCTCTGCCACGCACGTCGACTTGGAGGCGGCGGTGAGCGCGGGGCGCTTCCGTTCAGACCTCTATCATCGATTGTGCGTACTCAGGCTCGAGGAGCCGCCGCTGCGCGGCCGCGGTCGTGACATCGAGTTGCTTGCGCAGCGCATGTTCGAGCGCTATCGTGGCGACAGCCCGCGGCACATCCGCGGCTTCTCTGCGGCGGCGCTCAACGCGATGTATCGTTATTCGTGGCCGGGCAACGTGCGCGAGTTGATCAATCGAGTGCGCCGCGCGATCGTGATGGCCGAGGGGCGAGTGATCACCCCCGAGGACCTGGAGCTAGAGGATGTCCTTGAGCAACAGGCACCGACGCTGGCGCTCGCTCGCGAGAACGCCGAGCGCCGCGCGATCGAAGGGGCGCTCGCGCGACATCGGAACCGGCTTGCCGGTGCCGCGCAGGAACTCGGCGTGTCCCGCGCCACGCTGTACCGGCTGATGCTCTCGCACGGTATGCGCACGCGCCAGGGCCAGGATGATACCCGGCCGAAGCCGTCGCGCGCCGTGTCGTTGACGCGCGCAACCGGCCGTGGGCTGGCCGCTGACGCTCGGGCCAGACTGGCTCGCGCCGCGCCGGACGACGCGCCGCACTCGGCACATCCGCCGGCGCGAACATCGGGCGATACTGCCTGCGCAGACGACGCGGTGGTGTGCGATTTTGATCCCCACCGGTCGTGTTCATCGACGACAGCGCGGGCTGACGCCACATCGCTGCATGCGCATCGGCGCAATCCATGGCTTCCCGGCAGCCCACATGCCGGCGCCGATACGCTGCCCGACCCAGACGAACGTAGCTGGCACTGCGTTTTCGACCTTGCCGGCAGCGGTCGCCGCACGATGCTTGACGAGACATTGAACGACATCGTCAAGGATCTTCGGCTCTTGCAGCGCAATTGACGCGCTGTGGCTGCTGATACGCGTCGGGCGTGCGCCCCCCCGGTCCCCAGGCCGGCGGCGCTGCGACTTTGTTCGCAAGCGTACTGAATGCAATGCCTCTCAACGGATTAAATCGGTTCGATTATTAACGAATCTTTAAGAGGCAGGCTCTGCCGCCGCCGAGTAGTGGCGCTGGGCCGTACCTGGGGACACCATGAATAGCAAGCTGCGAGAAATCCTTGCCCAATGGGCCGACCTGGACGTGCCCATCGCGTCGCTGCCCGACGATGCCAGCCTGTACGATGCCGGTATGTCATCATTGGCCACCGTCAAGATCCTGATGGCGATTGAGAACGCCTTTAATGTCGAAATTCCGGACGAGTGGCTCACGCGCGAGTTGTTTACGAGCGTTGCTTCGTTGAGCCAGGCCATCAAGCAGCTCCAGTCCGACGAGGCAGCCGCATGATGGTGGCGCCCGGGCGGCAGAAAGCGGTAGCGATCGCGCGGGGCCCAACGCGGGCGATGCCGGCCAAGGTCGGCGGCGTGGCCCGCACGAGCTCACGGCGATGGTCCGGGCCGGCCGAACACGCCCACCTGCAGCCGCTGCTGTACATCGTGTCTGAACATGCCACCGATGTGGATCGCGACGCGCGCTTTCCCACCGAGGCGCTGGGCGCGTTGCGTGAAGCAGGCTTGATGTCATCGCTGGTGCCGGCGTCACTGGGCGGAGCCGCAACATCGCTCAAGACCGTTGCGGGTATTTGCGAGGCGCTGGCGCGCGCTTGTGCATCCAGCGCGATGATGTTCGCGATGCACCAGGCGAGCGTCGCATGGCTCGTGCTGCATCACGAAGCGCATGAGGCCAGTCGCGCATTGCTGCAGCGATTGTGCGCCGAGCAAATGCTGTTCGGCATTGCCGGTATGGCCGACGCGACCCCGGTCGCGGGCACCGCCAGTGGGCCCAGGCCCGCATTGCTGCAGCACCATGCGGAGCAATTCACACTGGTGATCGACGGCACGACGATCCCGTATGGCGCTTACGCGGACGCTCTATTGCTGCCGGCGGGCGAAAATGGATTTATCGCCGTGTCCAAGGAACAGTACAAGCTGGAGCGGCGCGAAAGCTGGGATGCGCTTGGCATGCGAGGATTGTGCAGCGACGAATTCCGTGTGGTCGTCACGGGCGAGTCGAGCCAAATCCTGCATACGGCGCGCCATGGCGCAGGCAACCTTCATGCGATTGTCCAATTGCTGCACAGCGCCGTATGGGTTGGCATCGCCACCAGCGCATTGGAACGAGCGCAGGCTTACTCGAGGGGGCGGGGCGAGTCGGCGCACGTGCTGATGCCCGGTGCCGCGCGCCTTGCCGAAGCGAATGCGCTGTTGCAGATGATGCGCGCGCATCTGGGCAGCGCACTGAAGCAGGCCAGCAGCGGTCCTGGCGGCTTGCCGCCGCGCGATGGCGCCTTCGTCGATGAAATGCAGGTGTTGAGGACCGGGGTATCGAGAAGCGCGCTGGCGCTGGTCAATCACGCGATGATGGTCTGCGGCATAGACGGTTATCGCAACGATACGGATGTCAGTGTCGCGCGGCATCTGCGCGATTTGTACGCTGCGCCGCTTGGGTTGGGATCCCCCTGCCATGCAGCAATGCCTCCTACCCCCGCCTCCGACGTTACGCCGTCGAGCGATATCCTCCCCGAATAATCTCTTTTGTGTTGTGCGCGCACCGCCGCGCGCACGGTTCACGCGTTTCAAACTGTAAATTCGATGTCGATGGTGTTACATCGACGCAATGGATGCCGATCGAAAGGGTGGCGTCTAGGCCATTATCGGTAACTATTACGCAAATCCGCGGGTTGCAGTTTCTGTATTTTGTTAAATTAATAAAAATTAATATTAATCAATAATTTAAGGGCGAAGTGTGGGGTGCCGAACATAGACTGGCACCGGCTTGGCAATTCAAATTTGAAACAGTTTTGCGCGTTTAATCACACCGCTTTTCGGGCGTCGATCCGGTGCCTCGGCGGGGTGTTTGGTTATGCCGAACGAGTCTTAACCCGCGCGCAGAAAAGCGATAAGCGGTAAAGCGCACGTTCTGAACCGGGCCACACTCATGGCGCAATGCAACATCGGGTGTGTCTCGCGGCAGCTAGTCTGTTCATAAATGCGACGCTTTTGGGCGGCGCGGCGGTGTCGCGGCTGTGCGCGTTACGCGCAGACCTTTATTAATCAAGGACTTCTGATCTAGTGGCACACAACTCGCTGAATCAAGGCTATGTCCCCTCCAGAGGGCGACACGGCAACGTGACAGAAAACGTTCAACAGGCCGCGGATCCGAAGTCAAGGTAAAGATTGCAGCGGTTGCAATTGTTCTTGGATTGTGATCAGCGAAATTCGACGGACACCACGCTGCGTTTGCGCAGCATAGCCAAACCGGAACACCAATATGCTCTACCCCAGAGATGATCTGCATGCGAACCACTTGCTCGGCGCCTTGAGCGAGGAGGACTGGCGATCACTCGAGCCACACCTCGAGCTGGTTCGCGTCAAGAGCCCGCAACTGCTTTGCGATGCCGACGAGCCGATCCGTCACATGTATTTCCCAACGACTGCGGTGATGTCGATGTTGTATCTGATGGAGGACGGCGCGACGGTCGAGGTCGCGGCGATCGGCAACGAGGGTGTGGTCGGGGTGCCCGTGCTCACCGGCGGCGGTACGATGCCCAGCCGTGTCGAGGTGCGCAGCAGCGGTTTTGCATACCGCGTGCCCGCCAGCGTATTCCGAAAGGAGTTCGAAAAGTCGATGGGTATTCATCGACTGATGCTGTTGTACATTCAGGCGCTGATGACGCAAATCGCTCAAAGTGCGCTATGCAACAGACACCATTCGGTGAATGAGCAACTCTGTCGCTGGCTCCTGCTTGCGCATGACCGTTTGGCTACGGACGAGTTGGCGGTCACCCAGCAGATGATTGCGAACATGCTGGGGGTACGTCGCGAGGGGGTGACCGAGGCGGCCGGCAAACTGCAGGAAGCAGGTTTGATCAGGCAACGCCGAGGGCATATCACCGTGCTTGACCGGCATGGCCTCGAGGCGCGTGCCTGTGAGTGTTACAGCATGATCCGTCGAGAATTTGATCGGCTGTTGCCGCGTGCCGCCGATGTCGTGGCGCTGGAGCGCTCGCGCACGATCGCGCCGGCCGAGGGACGTGCACTGCGCACGCTCGGCTACGTCCGTGTGCTGCAACCCGCCTAAGCGTTCGCGCGGAGAAATTCACAATGCTAGGAATCGTTGCAAGGCTATCGGACGTCTTGCTCGTTGCAGCGGGCGCATGGCTGGCGCATGCGTTGCGCTACAACGGCTCATTCGACCTGACTGACGCGGAGCGCTCGCTGGTGGCGCTGTCGTGTGCATTGACGCTGCTGGTCTTCCCGCCACTGGGTATCTACCGCTCGTGGCGAGGGCAGACACTGCACCGATTGTTGTCACGCGTCACACTTGCTTGGTTCGCGGTGGTCGTGCTCGGCTTGTGCTTCATCTTCACGCTGCATCGCAGCAACGACATCTCGCGCCTGTGGCTGGGCACGGCGGTGTTGACCTGCGGCGCGTTGCTGCTCGCGGGCAAGTTGTTTATCCATGCGGTATTGCGCAAGGTCCGGCAAAGCGGAAAGAACCACACACTCGGTGATCATCGTCGGTACCGAAAGCTATAGCCGCGCCGTTCTCGACCAGATGCATGCGGCGTCGGAAGCAGGTTTTCGGCCAGTGTATGTGTTCGACGATAGCGGCACGGTGCCTTCGGCTTGCATTGGCGGCGTGCCGGTACTGACGGACTTCGCGCAACTTGCTCGCATCGTGCGTGCCGGCGGGATCGATGAAATGTGGCTTGCGTTGCCGTTGTCGCATGAACGTGTGATCCAGCGCATCGTGCGTGAGTTTCGCCACGATTTCGTCAACCTGAGGTTCTTGCCGGACGTGCGAAGCATGACGCTGTTCAGTCAGTCGGTCACTGAGGTGTTGGGCATGCCGGCGATCAACCTGGCGGCCAGTCCGGTTTCCGACCCGCAACTGTGGCCCAAGCGGGTGTTTGACCGGTTGTTCGCCTTAGCCGTGCTGGTGCCTTTGTCGCCGCTGTTCATTGTGCTGGGCATCGCGGTGAAGCTCTCGTCTCCCGGCCCGGTGCTGTTCAAACAAAAGCGCAAGGGCGTTGATGGACAGGAGTTCGAGATCTTCAAATTCCGCACTATGCGCGTGCACCAGGAGCAGCATGGTGTGGTGCGCCAGGCTTCGCGTCATGACACGCGCATCACCAAAGTCGGCGCGTTCCTGCGCCGCACGTCGCTGGACGAGCTGCCGCAATTTTTGAACGTGCTGCTGGGGCAAATGTCGGTGGTTGGCCCGCGGCCGCACGCGATCGAGCACGACGACCTGTACAAGGACTTGATCGACGGCTACATGTATCGCTACCGCATCCGTCCGGGGATCACCGGGTGGGCTCAAGTCAATGGTTACCGCGGTGAGACGCGCAAAGTGGAAAAGATGGAGGCGAGAGTCAAATTTGATTTGTTCTACATACAAAACTGGACTTTCTGGTTCGACATCAAGATTATCTTGATTACGCTGGTGAAGGGTTTTGTCGGCCGTAACGCATTTTGAGCCGTACCGATCGATGTGCCGCACGTCGGCCCGGTGGCCCGACGCATTGCTGCTGGATAAAGTGGAAAGAAAATCTGCGCCCAAGGCCATACGCCGCGCATGTCGCGCGTTTGCTCCAGCCAGCCGCGCAAAAAGGAGAAACGAAGATGTTGAAGTGCCCCATGTGGATGACTGTCGCCATGACGGTGGCATTGTCCGGCTGTGCGTTGGCTCCGGGACCGACATTGGACTCGAGCCGCATGCATGACGATCTAAGCAAACCGACTGATACGACGACCTACGACGTGAACCTGATCACTCCGGAACTCGTCTTCAAGCTGAAAGAATCGGATGCGGCCGATGCGCGCGCGCGCGAGGCGAGCCTGCACGCGATGCCGGCCAATGAGGTGAGCGACTACCGGGTCGGGGTGAACGACGTGCTGGGCATCACCGTATGGGGGCATCTGGAGCTGACGCAAGGCGGCAATGCGGCGACGGCTCCGCTGCCGGACACGGGCACGCTGCAGGGCATGGGCAGCCTGGGGGCCGGCCAGCAGCAGCCGCAAAGCGCATTCAGCACCAATGGTCCGGGTGAGCTTGACGCGCAGGGCCAGCGGGTCGCCGCCGATGGCACGATCTTCTTTCCGTCGCTGGGCCGCGTGCGGGTCCTGGGACAGAGCACGGTGCAGATCTCGCGACTGTTGTATAACCGGTTGAAGGGCCGTCTGAAGGATCCGCAGATTGACGTGCGCGTGATCCAGTATCGCAGCCAGCAAGTACAGGTGACTGGCGGTGTGAAAAATCCGGGGCAGTTGTCGTTGACCGGCTCGCCGATGCGGGTGATCGATGCAATCAACCGTGCCGGCGGTGGCAATCCGGACGCGGATTTGCAGCGGGTGCTGGTGTCGCGTGGCGGCAAAGTGATCACGATCGATGCAACGCGAATCCTAAACCGGGGCGACATGCGGCAGAACATCGTGTTGCAGAACGGCGACATCGTGAACGTGCCGGACCGGACGCAGAACCGCGTGTTTGTGATGGGCGAGGTACCCAAGCCGCAGACGGTGTTCATGAACCAAGGCCAGTTGACACTGGCTGACGCGCTGACCGCAGCCGGCAGTATTGATCCGGCCGGGGCGAACCCACGGCAGATCATCGTGATCCGCCATCCCAATCCACCGCTCACGCAAATTTCCAATGGGCAGGATGGCTTGGAGGAGGGCTTCAAGAAGGCTAGCTACGCGCCGGCCGACAACAAGCCGGAGATCTTCCGACTGGACATGACGCAGGTTGACGCCATGATGCTGGCCACCGAATTCGACATGAAGCCACTGGACGTCGTCTACGTCGGCACCGCACCGGCTGCTCGCTTCAACCGCCTGCTTGCACAAATCCTGCCTTCGGCCGAATCGTTCTACCTGGTCTGGTCGGTGGCGCATAACCGCTAACCATTGATCGACGCAGACATCTGGGCATGATTCGAATCTATGGCAACGAGCGATAACTGAGGATTTCAAATGGAAGCGCGACACATCGACATGGGCTATTTGCCGTCGTCGGGCGCAAGCGAGGGGCTCGTACCGCGAGACCTGGTTCGCGTGATCACTGACAACCTGTGGGCCGTGGTCGGCATCGCGGCGGTGATCACGGCGCTGGCGAGCGCGTACGCGTTCCTCGCCACGCCGCTGTATTCGGCAGACACCCTGGTGCAGGTCGAGGTGCCCAAGCAAAATGAGTTGGCAGACCTGGTCACCAAGCAGCCAAGCCAGAACAACAGTTCGCCGAATGAACCGCCGACACAAACCGAAATGGCAATTGTCACCAGCCGCGCGGTCCTCGCACCGGTGATCGCTCAATACAAGCTGGACGTGCTCGTGACGCCGCATCGGTTTCCGGTGCTGGGCAAGATCGCCGACGCGTTGGCCACGCGTGGCGAGCCGTCGCGGGCGTGGTTTGGCCTGTCTAAGTACGCATGGGGCGGCGAACTGGTGGACATCGCGCAGCTGAACGTACCGCGCGAGTTGCAGGACAAGAAGCTTGAGCTTAAGGTGCTCGGCGCGCGGCGTTATCAGTTGCTGGACGAGCAGGGCAATTTGCTGGTGGAGGGTGTCGAGGGGCAACTGGCGCAAGCCGGCCCGGTATCGATGCTGGTCGAGCGGCTGGCGGCGCGCGACGGCGAGACGTTTATAGTCGAGCGTTTGAACGAGGTGACGGCGGTACGGCGCTTCATCAATCAGCTCAAGGTCGTGCAGGTCGGCAAGGAAACCGGCATCGTGCAGATCAGCTACGAGAACGATGATCCTGCATTGGCTACGGCGGTGGCCAATGCAGTGACGCAGAACTACATCGGCTCGCGTGTCACGCAGACGCAGGAAGAGGCGAGCAAGATGCTGGCGTTCATCAACAATGAACTGCCGCGGCTGCGCGACGACCTGAAGCAGGCTGAGGCGCAACTGCAGTCGCATCGGGTTGCATCTGGCTCGATGCAGGCGACTACCGAGAGTCAGAGCTATCTGCAAGGCAGCATTGAATTCGACCGCCAGATCGCCGCACTGAACCTGCAGCGTACTCAACTGCTGGATCGGTTTACGCCGCAAAGTCCTGAAGTCAAGACAGTCGATGCGCAGCTGGCGCAGTTGCGTGCGGCCAAGGGCAAGTTCGAGTCGCGTTTCGACTCGCTGCCAAGCGCTGACCGGCAATCTGCCGATCTGGCGCGTGATGCAAAGGTGGCTGAGGAAATTTACGTAGCGATGGTCAATAAGGCACACGAGCTGTCCGTGTCGCGCGCCGGCACGGTAGGCAACGTGCATGTGATCGACACCGCGGTGCAACCTTCCACGCCGGTCAAGCCGCGACGCGCGTTGATCATTTCGGCCGCGATCGTGCTCGGCCTGATGCTCGGCGTGCTATATGTGATATCACGTCGCTATCTGTCGCAATCGGTCAGCGAGCCCGAGCAGCTCGAGAGCAAGCTGCGCTTGCCGGTGTTCGGCGCGGTATTGTTCAGCGACGAGCAGGTGCGGCTGGCGCGCACGCCGCCGCTGCCCGTGTTGCCCGGGGCACGCGAGCCGTCGCTGCATGGCGACGCGCGCGGCGCGATGGCGCTGGTCGCGTCGCCCGATGCGGTAGCGGACGGGTATCAGCCGCGTCCGCACGCCGGCAGGCTGCTGGCGGCCACGCGCCCACACGATGTCGCGACCGAAGCGCTGCGCGGCATTCGCACGATGCTCAACTCGAAACTGCTCAGTGCTACGAATCGGATCGTGATGGTGACCGGCGCGACGCCTGGCACCGGCAAGAGCTTTATTTCCGCCAATCTCGCTTTGCTGTACGCGCAAGCGGGCAAGCGCGTATTGCTGGTCGATGCGGATCTGCGCCGTGGCCGGCTGGGCATGCATTTCGGACTAGTGGCAGATACGGTGGGGTTGGCCGAGCTACTCGGCGACGGATTGGCGCCGGAACAGGCGATCCATCCAACCAGYGTGGCCAATCTGTCGCTGCTGCCGGCTGGCGCACSTCCCGGCAACCCGTCAGAGCTGTTGGCGATGGAGCGCATGGCGGAGCAACTCACGCAGTTCAATGAACGGTATGACTTGGTGTTGGTCGATACGCCGCCGGTGCTGGCAGTCGCCGATGCGTCGATCGTCGCCGGCTACGCGGGCGCAACGGTGCTTGTGATGCGGGAGAACGCGCAGACCGAACTGGAAGTGCAGGAAACGCTCAAGCGCCTGGGCCGGGCCGGCGCCCAGATAGCCGGCGCGATCTTCAATGGGATGTCGGCGCGCCGCAGCGACCGCCGCAGTTACGAGTACATCTACGCTTATACGCGGGAAGGCGATGCGTCGGCAGCCTGAGCGTGAGTGTTCGCATGGCGGCGCCGCGCTGGATGGTGAGCGCAGCCACGCGGTGCTGTTGCCGGCGCCCCTCACAATCAACGGCAAGTTCACGTCGCAGCGGCTCACCGGCGTACAGCGCGTGGCGCGCGAATTGACCGCGGCGTTATCGCAGCAGTGCGGCACACTCGCTGCGTCGCCGCTGCTGCTGGTGCCTCGCGACCACATAGACAGTGAACTGCCGGCCGCCACGCCGCGGCACGTGGTGCCGTATCTGCGCGGTATGCTCTGGGAGCAGCTCGCGCTGCCGTTTGCCGCTGGCTCGCGCACGCTGCTCAGTCTGTGCAACATCGGCCCGCTGTTTAAGCGCCGTCAGGTCTTGATGATCCACGACGCTGCCGTATTTGACTTGCCGCAAGGTTACTCGACCCAGTTCCGCCTGTGGTATCGCTTCGCGTTTGCGCTGCTCAAGCGTAACGTGCAGCATATTCTCACGGTCTCGTCGTTCTCGAAGGGGCGCATCGCTGCGCGGCTCGGCGTGCCGCCCGAGCGCATTTCCGTGATTCCGCCCGGTGTTGACCACTTTGATCGACTCGAGAGCGACTATGCCGTGCTGCAGCGGTTGAGCCTGTCGTTTGACCGTTTCGTGCTAATCGTCGGTTCGCTGGCGCCGGGCAAGAATCTCGCACGCACGCTGGAAGCAATCGCCTTGCTCGAGCGCGAGCATCCGGGGCTCACGTTTGTGATCGCCGGCGGGCAAAACGTGAAGGTATTCGGTTCATCGTTGCCGCGCGCCGCCAGCGCCGCCAAGCACATCGTCTGGGCCGGCTACGTCAGCGATGGTGAGCTTAAGGCGTTGTACGAGAATGCGGCATGCTTCGTGTTTCCGTCGTTGTACGAAGGGTTCGGCTTGCCGCCGCTCGAGGCGATGTACTGCGGCTGCCCGGTAATCGCCTCGCGTGAGGCGTCGTTGCCCGAAGTGTGTGGTGACGCGGCACTTTACTGCGACGCGCATGATGCAGCTGACATTGCAGCGAAGATCGTCGAGTTGATGGGCGACGTTGAGCAGCGCCGCGCAATGCGCGAGAAGGGCCGCGCTCATGCGCAGCAGTATCGCTGGGATACGTCTGCGAGCCGCTTGCTACAGGTGCTACGCCAGTTCGGATGATGGCAGCGCCGCGGCGCACGACCGCCTGGTGGCGGACCACTGCCCGGGCGTGCCCGTGCGGTGCTCGCTCGGCATCGCCGCCGTTGCCGCAGATCAACGCGTAGATGAAAGATGAGGACGGCGCGTTGCCGAAGTCAGGTTGCCGCGGTGCTTCACGTCGGCACCATAGGCGCGTGTTGTGTCAGCCGGCTTCGCCGAAGCGGGGGCGAGCGATGCCCAGCTTGGCCAGTCGCCGATACAGTGTGGCACGCGACATGCCCAATGCACGCGCGGCGCGCGTGGCATGCCAGCGATGCTCAGCCAGTGCGTCCAGGATCCTGGACCGCTCGATGGCCAGCATATCGTAGGCATGCGTGTTGCCGAACCGCTCGCCCGTTGCATCGCCATTCGTGGCGTGCCATGCTACGCTTGCGTGCGGTGGATGTGGATGTGGATGTGGATGTGGATGTGGTGATTGCGCCAGAGTATCGAGCTGCGTGCGGACATCAGCCGGCAGGTGCGCTGCCGTGATCAGCTGCGTATCGCAAAGCAGGCACGCGTAGCGCAGCACGTTGCGCAGTTGCCGGACGTTGCCCGGCCACGGGTGGCGCGCCAGCCGTGCGAGCAGCGTGCTGTCGAGCGTGAGCGCGCGGGGCACACGCCGCGCCTCGTCCTGAAATACGGCGACGATTACATCTTCGATATCGGCTCGATCGCGTAACGCCGGCATCGTCAGCACGACGCCGCTGAGCCGATAATACAAATCCTCGCGGAACTGCCCGGAAGCGACCATCGCGTCCAAGTCGCGGTGGGTCGCGCAAATCACGCTCAGGTCGACTTGCACTGGCGTATCGGCACCCAACGGCAACACCTCGCCTTCGGCGAGCACGCGTAGCAACCGCGTTTGCAGATCGATCGGCATGTCGCCGATTTCATCGAGGAACAGCGTGCCGCCGTCGGCTTGCGCGATGCGCCCGCGCGCGCCTTTCGAGCGCGCGCCGGTGAACGCGCCAGGCGCGTAGCCGAACAACTCGCTCTCAATCAGCGATTCCGGAATGGCGCCGCAGTTCACCGCAATGAAGGGCTGTTTGCTTCGTTCGCCGGAAGCATGAATGGCTTTAGCGAACATTTCCTTGCCGGCGCCTGTTTCGCCCAGGATCAGGATGGGTAGATGTTCGCCCGACAGACGCAATGCGATGCGCGCATTGCGCGCGATCACCGGGTCACGACTGTCGAGAAATACGCGCATCGACGGCGGCGCCGAGCGCACCGATGTATCGTCGGCCGCGCGAGGGGAGGCCGGCAAGGTTAGCGGCGACGGTTGCCACGGCGACATGCCTGCCTGTGGCGCGCGTATCCGCGCGTACAGCATATCGCTCGTGGCATGCGAGCGCAGCGCGGTCATTCGTTGCAGCCCGTCGATGGAAAACAGGTCCGCGTCACGCACGTCGAACAGCATCGACAGGTGCGCGGGCGCGCCCGACGCGAGTATCGGAAACCGCTGCTTGGCCTCGCGGTTTGCCGCGACAATGGCGCCACGCTCATCGAATGCAATCAGCACTTCCGGATTCACCTCGACGAAGTGCGGGTTGCCGTGACCGAACAATAGCCAGTACTGCGTCGTCTGCTTCACGAAGTACCCATCCTCGATCAACTGCGCGGTATGCCGTACCAGTTGATGAACGATGCTCTGGCTGTCCGCGCTATCGGGCGACTGCAGCGCGGACGCATCCACAACGCCGATCAGCTTGCCGTCCGGCGCGAGAATCGGCGCGGCGGTGCACGTGAGGGTCGTGAACAGCGAACGGAAATGATCGACCTTATGCACGGTCATTGGCGTGCATTCGGCGAGCGCGCTGCCGATGCCGCAGGTGCCTTGCTCGCGCTCGGACCAGCAGGACCCAATGTACAGCCCCACCTCTTTGTACTGACGGCGTAAATGTGGATCGACTCGGTAGTCCACCGTCACGCCTTGCGCGTTGGCCAGCAGCACGCAGTAGCCCGCGCTGCGCAGCGTGTCATGTAGGCGTGATAGGTATTGACCGGAGGCGAGCAGGAAATCCTCTTCCTGTTGCTGAATCTGCTTGAGTTCGTACGCCGTCAGGATCCGCGGCGATACCGGCGATGTCGGGTCGATGCCATACAGTTGCAGTGACCTGTGCCACGACGACAGCAGCCGCGGGCTGGTATCCGGAGAATCACTCGTGCCATTGCGGACCGCATCGATCACACGGTCTACGTGGGCGGTTTTCGGATCCCTTGCCATGAAGTCACCACTCTTCGGCCGTCATGCGCCTGATTGTTCCTTCGTATCCCGCAGGCATTCGAGGCCTATATCCTGCCACCCGTCTTTCATTTGCGAATGTATCAGTGTATCGATGCGTGAGACACTGTGTGCCAGGCCCATGAATCGCCTTGCCGGCCCCGTCAATCGCGGCTGGCGGTCCGAAGCGTGTGCATCCGGCACTCGGCCGGCGGTGCTGCATGGGTCAAAACTGTCTCAAGCCATCGTTTGCATGTGAGCATGCCGAAACTCGTAAACGTTTGCAAGAGTTCGTTTTTTACGACAGCTCGACGCCAATGGCATGGTCGTTGCTTTTAGCAGTCTGAATCGGACAGCGATCGTTGCTTCGCCGTCAGATAAATGAAATAAGTTGAAAGAATAATGAAATGTTAGCGTAAGTCGTTGCCCGCAGCAATGGGTCGATGTGGTTCAGTGCGACGTGGGTAGACGTCAATATCTTATGGACTGCTATGTTTTGTGTCACCGATCGAAATAGTGACCTGCTCCAGTCACCGCGCGCGGGGCAACGGGGCGTCCTGGCCAACGCCACGTGCCTGTTGGATGAGGGCGCCGCGGGCTTGACCGTCGCAGTGCTGGTCCAGGACGTGGGGCTTCATGCGCGTGTGAGGGCTGTGCTGCAGGAATATGGGATCGCCTGCCGACAATTTGGCGACGACATCTCGCTGGTCCGTGCGGTATCTCGTCATGCATTTAGTGCGGTGCTGCTCGATGCGACGGCAGGCGTCGATCCATTGCAACCCATCTTGGCGCGCCGGCTTTGCTATCGCGCGCTGCTGATGCCGGTGATCCTGATTGGCGTGGCAGGCGACGTGGCGAACAGCACGGCGTTGTTCGAGTCGGGTGCCGACGACGTCGTGTTGGCGCCGGTCAACGCGCGCGATTTAATGATCCGGCTGCAACTCGCGATACTGCGTCATCGCCGCGACGCGCGCGCGCGCGACGCTCGGGAGCCTGTATTGCAGCGTGGCGAGTACCGGTTGGATCGGGGTGCATGCACCGTATTGCTGCGGGACAGACAGGTGCGGCTTACGCCGCGCGAATTCGAAGTCGCGTGGATACTGTTCTCGAACGAAGGCGAATATGTTAGCCGTGCACATATCGCGCGCACGGTATGGGCCGGTTCCGACAAACGCGTCGATGGCGCGCTGGACCAGCACATTTACAAGCTGCGCAAGAAGCTCGCGCTCAACGGCGAGAACGGATGGGCGATTCAGCCGCTCTACGGGCATGGGTACCGCGTTATCGCACTGAATGCGACGGGGCCGCGGCAGGCGGCGTGAGCGGCACCACGTCGGTTCGGCAGCGGTGGATCAGTCCTCGATCCGCAGCCCGACTTTTAGGCTGACCTGCCAGTGAATGACCTTGCCGCTCTCGATATGGCCGCGCGTGTCGGTGACCTCAAACCAATGCAGGTTGCGCAAGGTCCGTGACGCCTTCTCAATTGCGTTTTCGATGGCGTGCTGGATGGATTGCGTCGACGATCCAGTCAATTCGATCTGTTTATACACGTGGTCGCTCATGGCTTTCTCCCGGCAAGGTGGACAACGCTGGCGGCGCGTTGTCGCGTTCAGTCTTGTATGTTCGTAGCACGGCGTATGCCAGCCGCCACCTGCACCGCGTGGGTGATATGGCGGTGCGCCGATAAGGCATGGCAGGGTACGACAAAGTACGGCCAGGCACGGCAGGATACGATAAGGCATGGCAGGGTACGATGCGGCACGACAAGGCACGGCATGGTAGCGAGGGCAATCCGCATGTCGCTCGAACAGCCTGACGTCTGCGCACGGTGAGGTCGCTAGCGTTGCGCCGATGTGTCGACGGCGGGCGAGCCCATGGCCTGGAACAACGATGCGGTATTTGCCAGCCTCGCGGCGCGCGCACGTACCGCATGGATTCGCGTCGACTGCGTCTGCTGTTCGCTGGCACGTACCGCTGATATCGGTAATGCACCCGACTCATAGCGTTGTCTTGCCACTTGCGTGGCTTGTTCGGCCGCCTGCTGCGCGGCAAGCGCGGCTGCCTGCGTGCGGGCATCCTGCTCCAGGGCGACAAGCGTATCAGCCACGTCGCGGAATGCGTTCAGCACGGTTTGCCGGTACTGGTCGAGCGCCGCATCATAGGCGTGGAGTGCGGCCCTGCGCTGCGCGCGCAGGGCACTGCCATGGAATAGCGGCTGAGTTAGACCCGCGCCGAGGTTCCACAGACGGCCGGCGGCACGGGTCGCCAACGGCCAGCTCAAGCCGCCCTGGCCCCATGATGCCGACAAGGTCAGGCTCGGAAACATCTGTGCGGTTGCGACACCGACCTCGGCCGCTGCCGCCTGCACCGCCGCGTCGGCGGCGAGCACGTCCGGGCGCTCGTGCAGCAGCGTCGATGGCAGTGATACGGGCACGGTGTCCGGCAATGTGAGGCGGTCCAGCGGGAGGTCCTCAGGCGCTGCATCCGGCGTGCGGCCCATCAACACAGCCAGGGCATGCCGTGCCGCTAGCCATTGCGCGCGCAGTGGCGGCACCGCGGCTGCGGCCGCCTGCGCGCTTTGACGCGCATTGAGCGCATCGACCTGCGAGGCGGCGCCCAGTGCGACGCGCTTGTCCGTGTCGTCAGCTTCGGCCGCCGCCAATGCGGCGATGCGCGCTTGGGCATCCCATTGTTCGTGCAGCGACGCCGCGGCTAGCGCGGCGCTGACGATGTTGGCAGCGAGCGTGCGACGCGCGGCGTCGAACTGGTACGACTGGACATCGACCCGCCGAGACACTGCCTGGTTGGCCAGCCGCGCTGCGCCGAACAGGTCGATCGTGTAGTTCGCGCGAATTTGTCCGACAAAGGTGTTGTAGCGCAATGTCGGCGGCCCCTGGATGGGCATGCCCAGCGCCCGTTGGCGCTGCACCTGCCCCCCAGCATCGATTGACGGCAGCATGGATTCGCCGATCTGCGCATGCAGCTGTTCACGCGCGGCGGCGAGGGTTTTTTCTGCCGCCGCCAGCGTGGCGTTGTTGCGCAGCCCTTCATCGACCCACGCGTTGAGGGCGTCGGACTGGTACAGCATCCACCAGCGCGGCACTGCACGCGCGCCGAGCGCGAAGCGCTGCGCTACGCCTGCCGCTGTTACGCTCTGCGCCGCACCGGGCTGTGCGGCATAGTGGGGCGGCGCAGGCGGCGCGGGCCGTTCGCTCGGCGCGAAAGCGCACCCGCCGAGCAGCGTGGCGCATGCCGCGGCGACGCATGCTGTCGTGGCGAGCGCCGCTCGCCTGTTGACGACGCGGCACGGATGGATCCTGCAGGTGGGTGATGCGCGTAAGCCAGGCCACCGCCTCGACATGAAGAACAAGCTCGGCACGGGCTCCGGCGTTGACATGGGTGACAACAACACTCTTGGAAAACGGCGCATCATCGTGCCTCCTGCGGCGGCGGCTGGGTTTCGTCGTTACGCACACGGAACCACGTAGCGTACAGCGCGGGCAGGTAGAACAGCGTCAATATGGTGGCGCTGGTGATACCGCCCATCAGCGCAGTCGCCATCGGGCCGAAGAAATTGCTGCGCAGTAGCGGGATCAGTGCCAGCACCGCAGCGGCGGCAGTCAGTGTGATGGGCCTGAAACGGCGTACCGTCGCGCCGACGATGGCGGCAAGGCGGCCATGTCCGGCCGCGATATCCTGCTCGATTTGATCGACCAGGATCACGGAGTTACGCATGATGATGCCGAACATCGCGATCACGCCGAGCAATGCGACGAAGCCAAACGGCTGGCCGAACGCGAGCAGTGCGGCAACTACGCCGATTAGCCCGAGCGGTGCGGTCAACACCACCATCATCACGCGAGAGAAGCTTTGCAACTGGATCATCAGCAAGGTCAGCACGGCGATGATCATCAGCGGCAGTTGCGCATTGATCGATGCTTGCGCCTTCGCGTTTTCCTCTACCGAACCGCCGACCTCGATGCGATAGCCTATCGGCAGTTTCGCACGCAGCCCCGCCAATGCCTTGTCGATCGACTTTGTGACGTCGATGCCCTGGGCGCCGCCGCGCACATCGGACTGCACCGTGATCGTTGGTTGCCGATCGCGCTCCCAGATCACCGCGTATTCGAGCCCATACGACAGTTGCCCGAGCGTGCCGAGCGGCACAGGCCCGGACGGCGTGGGCATCGCCAGCGACGCGAGCGCCGACGGGTCAACACGCTCGTTGTGGGGCGCGCGCAAGTCTACCCCGATCAGCTTGTCACGCTCGCGGTATTGCGTGACCGTGTAGCCGGACAGCGACATCTGCAGGAAGCTGGCAATATCCTGCGACGATACGCCCAACTCGCGAGCCTTGGCCTGATCGACCACCCAATGCACCGAGCGCTGTCCCGGCTCGTCCCAGTCGAATTGGACGTTGCGCGTGCGAGCGTCGTCCTGCATCACTGAGGCGACTTGTGTGGCGATTGAGCGTACCGTCGCGATGTCGTCGCCGCTGACGCGGAATTGCACCGGATAGCCGATCGGTGGGCCATTCTCCAGTCGGGACAGCCGTGTGCGAACGCCACTGAAGTCGGTCGTGAGTTTGTCGTCAAGAAAGCGCGCGAGCGTGTCACGGTCCTTCACGGACTTTGCGGTGACGACGAACTGCGCGAAGTTGGGCAGTTGCAGTTGCTGGTCTAGCGGCAGGTAGAAGCGCGGCGCGCCGCTGCCCACGAAGCTGACCGCATGATCGATCTCCGGCCGCCCTTTGAGCAGCGCCTCAATGCGCTGCGTTTCCCGCAACGTCGCGTCGAACGATGCGCTTTCGGTCAGCCGCACGTCGATCAACAGCTCTGGCCGCTCCGAACTCGGGAAGAACTGCTGCGCGACTAGCCCGAAGCCGCCGAGCGCGACCACGAAAAGCACGAACGTCACAACCAGCACGGCAAAGCGGCGCTTGACGCACCAGGTGATCCATACGCGCAGGCGTGCATAAAAGGGCGTGTCGTAGATATCATGCTCGTGTTCTTGTTCTTGTTCTTGTTCGTGCCCATTCCGTTGCTTGTGTCCGTATACTGGCTTCTGTTCGCGTTCGTCTGCGTGCCTCCGCGCTTCGGGAACAGCAGGCCGCTTGCGCTCGGGCAGCAGGTGATAGCCGAGCAGCGGGATCACGATCACCGCGGCGAGCCACGATAACAGCAGCGCGATCGCTGAAACCTCAAAGATCGACCGGGTGTATTCGCCGGTGGCCGACTTGGCCAACGCGATCGGCAGAAAACCGGATACGGTTACCAGCGTGCCGGTGAGCATGGGAAACGCGGTGCTGGTGTACGCGAATGCAGCCGCTTTCGCGCGGCTCCAGCCTTGTTCGAGCTTGACTGCCATCATCTCAACCGCAATGATCGCATCATCGACCAGTAGGCCGAGGGCGAGCACCAGCGTGCCCAGCGACACCTTATGTAGCCCGATATTGAACACGCCCATCACCAGCGCGGTCACGGCCAGCACGATCGGGATCGAGATGACCACGACCATCCCGGTGCGCAGCCCGAGCGATACGAGGCTGACCACCAGCACGATGCCGACCGCCTCGGCGACGGCCTCCATAAAGTCGTCCACCGAATGCGACACGGCGTGCGGCATGCTGGAGACCTCGGTCAGCGCCAGCCCGGCAGGCAACTGCGTGCGCAACTGCTGGACGCGCGCGTCCAGCGCCTTGCCGAGCTTGATCACGTCGCCGTCTGGTTGCATCGTCACGCCGATGCCGAGCACTGGGCGGCCGTTGAAGCGCATCTGCGTGACCGGCGGATCATCGTAGCCGCGGCGGATCGTGGCGATGTCCCCCAGCCGGAATGAATGGTTGTTGATGCGCACCAGCGTATCGGCGAGCGCGTCGACATGATTGTATTGGCCACTCGGCCGCACAAACACGCGGTCATCGGCGGTGGTCAGCACGCCGGCCGCAGCGACGGCGTTTTGCGTGTCGATCGCATGGGCGAGTTGTTGGGGGCTGATGCCGAGCCGGGACAACTGTGCGTTCGAAATTTCGATATAGATGTGCTGGTTTGGATCGCCGAAATAATCGACTTTTGCGACGCCGGGCACGCGCAGCAACTCGCCGCGCAACTGGTCTGCGTAGTCGTGCAACTGCGCGGCGGAAAATCCGTCGCCCTCCAGCGCATAGATGTTCGTGTAGACGTCGCCGAACTCGTCGTTGAAAAAGGGTCCCTGCACGCCGGGCGGCAAGGTAGGGGCGATGTCGCTGATCTTCTTGCGGACCTGGTACCACGTGTCTGGCACGGTCGAGGCTGGGGCTGAATCCTTGATCGTGAAGAACAGCAGCGACTCACCAGGGCGCGAGTAGCTGCGCAGGAAGTCGATCTTTGGGGTTTCTTGCAGCTTGCGGGCGAGCCGGTCGGTGATGTGTTGCTGGACTTGCTGGGCATCGGCGCCGGGCCACCGTGTCTGGATCACCATCACTTTGAAGGTGAAGGGCGGATCTTCCGATTGCGACAGATTCCGGTACGACAGGATGCCCGCAAGCGTGACTAGCACCAACACGAAGACCACCAATGCCTGGTGTCGCAGTGTCCAGGCGGACAAATTGAAGCGGCCTTCGTCATGCGAATGACCAGGCGGTTTGTATGGAGCGCCGGTCATAGTGCGAAATCCTCCGGATGCAGCGGCGCAACGGGCTTGACCTGCTCACCCGCGCTGACCGTGTGCACGCCGCGTAGCACGACGCGCTCGCCGTCGGTCAGTCCGGCGCTGACCACCACGCTGCGCTCCGTGTAGTGCGACACCGTGACCGGGCGCAGTTCCAGCGTGCCCACATCTTGTTTGTGCGCATCGCGCGGCTGGCCGGCGTCGCGCGACGCGGCATTGGCACGAATCACCCATACCGCGGGGCGTTCGTTTTGATGAAACAGTGCGGTGGCGGGCAGGACGATGTCATGGTTGAGCGCCGCACGCGTGGCGTCCGGCTGAAAGGCCACGCGGGCAGTCATGCCCAGGCGCACCGTGTCGGCGCCGCCGTGGGGCAACTCGAGCGTGAGCTTGGCGCGATAGGTCCGGCTGGCCGGATCGGCGCACGGCGCCAACTCGCGCAGCGTCGCGGTGAACGCCTGGCCAGGCAACGCGGCAAGCGTGACGCTGGCCTTCGCGCCGAGACCGATGAAAGCCAGGGTGCGCTCCGGCAGGTCGCAGATCACGTCCCGCGCGCCAGACCACGCGAGTTGGTAGACTGCTTGTCCGGCCGACAGGTTCTGTCCAGTGTCGGCTAGTTCCTGCGTAATTACCCCCTCGTGGTCAGCGACGAGCGTGGTATAGCCGAGCTGATCCTTCGCCAGCGCGGCTTGCTGAGCGGCGACATCGCGCTGCGCGAGGGCCGCGGCATGGTTGTCCTCGGTTTGCTCCAGTTGCAGCTTGCTAATCAGGTTTGACTGCGCTTGCGCGCGGTCGCGCTCGAGCTGCTGCCGGGCGAACAGCAGCCGGTGTTCGGCCGCGCGCAACTGTGCGGCGGCGCTCGCGGCGTTCTTGCGCGCATCGGCGGGATCGAGTTGCGCGACGATCTGACCGGCGTGCACGGCGTCGCCCAGATGGACCCGGCGCTCGATCAGTTTGCCGCCGACGCGAAACGACAGCGGCGTCGAGAATCGTGCGGCCACCTCGCCGGGAACGGTTGTCGCGGCCATGGCGCCGGCTGTGGCGCTGTGCACGGTAGCCGCCACGACCGGTCGAGCGGGCGCGGCCGGTGCAGCACGGTCGCGGCACGCGTTAAGCAGCACGAGCGCGCTCAGCACGCTGGCGATGGCGGTGCCGCACGGCGCCAGGCGCGGGCGACGACGTGAGGCGGAAGGCAAGACAAGAGCTTTCACGGCAACTCCGGCGAGGGGCGACGGACGCAATGAGCCGATGCGTCGCCCGGACACGCCTGTGATGCGCGTGGCGCCGCATCTGCCCGCTAAATACTGGGTCGCATTTTAATGCACCGTCGTATCCGAATGCAAAGACGTATTTACGTGGCCGATGGTGATACCATACGTCCATGTCGATGTTTCGTGCCCGCCCCCGCCCCCGTACCCGGCTCACGCGAGAGCAAAGCCGAGAGCAGACGCGTCAGCGTCTGATGGATGCTGCGCAGACGCTTTTTATAAAGAAAGGATTCGACGCGTCCAGCGTCGAGGACGTCGCCGCGGCAGCCGGCTACACGCGTGGGGCGTTCTATTCGAACTTCAAGGACAAGGCGGAGTTGCTGCTGGCGGTGCTGGAGCGCAATCACGGCGATATTCAGCAAAAGTTGCAGCGCATTTTCGATCTGCAGAGTAGCGCGCAGGACATCGAGGCGCGGATCTTGACGTACTATAGTACGCTGTACCGCGAGAACAAGTGTTTCCTGGTGTGGATGCAGGCGCGGTTGCTGGCCACGCGTGACGCGAAGTTTCGCGCGCGACTCAATGCGCTGTCGCAGCAGACCCGCTCGGACATCGCGCACTTCATCGATGCACTCTGCGCGCGCCGGCGCATCAGGTCGGTCGTGTCGGCCGCGCAACTCGCGCTTGGCCTGGTGGCGCTGTGCGACGGCATCCAGTTCTTCCACGCGTCGGATCCGCACGTGACCGACGAAATGACAGAGAAGGTGCTGGCGGCGTTCTTCAGCGCGGCGGTGTTCGGTCATCGGGCGGCAGGGCCCCGCTGAGTGCGTCGCCGCGCGCATACACGCTAGGCGGATAGGCCGGGGCCCGCGGCACTGCCGATCCAGCGCGCGACCGACTGCGGATCCGGGTAGTCACGCTCGGGCAGCGCCTGCAGCGCGAGCAATACGTCGTTGCTGGCACCCGCCGAGCAGGCAGCAGCCACCAGCGTATCCCGCGTGGCCGGGTAGCGCACGTTGCGCAGCGTCTGGCTGATTTGTTGGTCGATTGGGTCGGTGGTGCTCATTCGTTAGGTCTCCAGATGAAACAACAGGGGGGTAGGCGCATTGGCGATACCGTGCCGCTCATGTTCGGATCTTGACATGCCGCGCGAGCTTGGCGGCAGCGTTGGGCACACCGCTGTCGCACGGCACGATGGCGACGAGCGGCGTGCTGACAATGGCCGCGGCCAGTGCCGCCATCGGATGTGACACGGTCAGATTCATGGCGTCGGTCCTCCACTGAAGCGCAATGGCGATGCTTACGCAACCTGCGTGCCCGTGTTCCTCGAGGGCACGCGCCGCGCTGCGCGCCGGCATGCGGTCAACGGACCGCGTCGAACAGCGTCCACGGCTGGGACGCGCGATCGCGCATGTAACCGTTGAGCCAATTCCACTGTGGATGGCGGCGCATAAACGCTTGTGCGTCGAACGGCCGGCCGCATGGGTGACCCCAGCGGGCCCACAATTCGAGCCGCACCGCCATGTCGCTGTCGACCACCTTGCCGTCGTTGGCCCCCCACGGATTGAACGGACCCTGAGTGGCGCCGCCAAAGCGTGCGTCGTCCAGTTCCAGATGGCCGCAGAGGGTGCGCGAACTCGGATGATCATCGCGGTCGAGGTACACATCGTAATGGTCGGCGATGATTTCTTTGGCCAGTTCAACATCGATCCGGCCGTGGTGCTTTTCCATCAGTTGCATCCAGCGCAGTCGGCGCGCACCATTGCGCCGCACGTCGTTGTAGTCGTCCCCCTCGCTGACGCATTCCTGGTTGCGAATCTTCAGGTCATTGGCCGTGTTGAAGCCGCTGTAAAAGCCATCCTTGGTGACCTCGAACCCGGAATAATGCAGCCCGAGTTCATAGCGCGCGATTTCGCCGGTTTTGGTGTCGCCAAGCAGCCAACTGTTCGCGTAGCCGCCGTTGTTGTCGGTCGCGAAGCGCTCGCACCACGAGCCGATGCTATCCGCGTACTGAGTCGCCTTGCGCGAGCGGTAGAATTCCGGCGAGCCGGAGGTGTTGTAGCCGACAAAATTGGAGATCGTCGTCTCGGTCACCATTAGGCCCGCCGACGTGATCCAGAAGTCCGTCAGGCTGGAGATGCAGCCGGGCAGCCCCTGCATTAGGATCCGGTTGCCCTGCTCGGGCACGATATCGAAGATCACGTTGAACGCATCGCCAACCGCATAGCGGTCCCACGAGTTGTGCGCCATCACGATGCGACCATCGCGCGTGGCGCTGCCGGTTGCAATGAACGCACTGCAGTGATGGCCGAGGCGCCCGCGCCATGGCTTGCCGGCAAGCTGTGGCCGTGTTTGGCTGACATGCGTGGGCCACCAGCTTTGCAGCAGGTCCATGTAGCCGTTCCAGGCGAGCACCAGTTCGTAGGGCATCTGCGCGCCATCGGCAATGCCGCGCATCTCGGCGGTGAACTCGTCATCGACACGGTCGGTGAACTGATCGATTGCAGCGTTCACAAAGGTGTCGAACTCCTCGCCAGTGTCCCACTTGGCCAGGTATTGCGCGGTGCGGATCGCGCTGCTGATCTCGCGGGCGAGTAATTGGCCGTGCTGCAGGCCGCGCTCGTACGGCGCGCCCTCGATATGCACGAAGATCCAGCCGGCCTGGTCGCGCCGCAGTGTAGGAATCGATTGTTCGGACATGTCGCACCCTCCGAATCCATTGTAGTGAATCCGTTGCGCTTTGCCATCGCGGCGGCGCGCCGCACGTGGCGTGGCTCAGTCGCTGGCATTCATCTGGAAGTATGCCTGCAGCAGCGCGGTTTTGTAGACTACGCCTAGCAATTTAGGCGCCTGCGTCGATGCGACGACAGGTAGCCGCTCGCCTTGGAAAGCGAGAAAGTGCTGCAACGCGGCGGCAAGCGGCATGTCCGGTGTCAGCGCGGCGAAATCTCGGCGCAGGTAGTCGCGCGCGCGGCGCTCGCGCGGACCGTGCTTGTCGAGCAGGTCGGAGGTGATGTCCTTTAACGCGACCACGCCCTGGAACCAGCCGGCGGCGTCGACGATATAGATGTACTTGACCGGATACTCGAGAAAGACACGCGTCATGTCCGCCACGCTCGCGTCCAGGCCAAGGACAGTGTCGGCCGGGCGCACCAGTTCGCGCATCTGCGTGGCCTTCAGGCGCAGCCGTTCACGACGTTCGCGGTTGCGCCGCAGCGTGACCTCGTACATGGAGGTCTCGGCCAGGGC
The DNA here is from genome assembly GCF_000198775.1 of Mycetohabitans rhizoxinica HKI 454. NCBI lineage: Bacteria > Pseudomonadati > Pseudomonadota > Betaproteobacteria > Burkholderiales > Burkholderiaceae > Mycetohabitans > Mycetohabitans rhizoxinica. The sequence goes on from NC_014718.1 coordinate 207,547, forward strand.
CCGCGCGATGAAATAGGCGATCACGCTGGCTAGCATCAACGGCAGCACGACCTGGTAGCTGAGCGTCATCTCGAAGATCATCAGGATCGCCATCAATGGCGCATGGGTCGCTGCCGCGAGGAAAGCGCCCATCCCGACGATCGCATACGCGAGTGGCGCCGACGTGGCGAGCGGCAAGTGCGCATGGGCCGCGAGTCCGTAAATCGCACCGAGCGCCGCGCCGACGAACAGCGTTGGCGTGAAAATACCGCCGACCGCGCCTGAGCCGGCTGTCGCGCAGGTCGCCGCCACCTTGAGCACCAGCACTGCAACGAGCGCTTGCCAGGTCCACGGCTGGTGCAGGATGGCGTTCACCACGCTATAGCCATTGCCCCACACTTGCGGTGCCTGGATCGACAAGGCACCCACTAACGCGCCGCCCAGCGCGAGCCGCCAGGGCAGGGGCGCTATCCATCGGCCGAACAGCCTGCGCGATGCGCTCAGCAAAAGCAGGAACGCCGGCGCGAGCATCCCGCACAGGATGCCGAGCCCGACGAACCACAGCACTTCGAGGCCGGAGATGGCCGGAAAGGGCGGCATCTCGTAGGGCGCTTGGTAGCCGGACAATGCACGCATCGTGACATTGGCGACCACGGATGACACGATGATCGGCCCGAAGCTCTCCATCGCGATCGAGCCCAGCACGATTTCGGTGACGAACAGCGCGCCGGCGATCGGGGCGCTGTACGCGGACGTGATGCCGGCCGCGGCGCCGCACGCTACCAGCAAGCGCAGACGTTCGGGGTCGACATGCACGAGGCGGCCGAGCAGCGACGCGCTGAGCGCGGCAAGCTGCACCATCGAGCCCTCGCGGCCGATCGAGCCACCGGAGACGATCGTGACTAGCGACGAGCCGCTGCGCCACAGGCTTTGTCGCACGGGTACCACCCCTTCGCCGATGGTCATCGCTTCCATATAGTCGGCATGGCCCTTGCCATCGTCGTTGCGCCGGGCCGCCAGCAGTAGCATGCCGGCCACGGCGCCTCCAGCGCTGGGCAGCGCGAGCCGCGCGTACCACGGCAAGTCGCGCGCGATCTGCACCAATCCGCTCGCATTGGGGTCGATGAGCGATTCCAGCCAGTCGATGCCGAGGCGGAACACGAGGGTCGCGGCTGCGCCGACCAAGCCGGCGAGGGTAGCCCACAGCAGCATCGTATGCTTGTCGGACAGCTTGAACAGGCGTTGCGCACGGGTGCGCAGCCTGAGCAAGAAGGCCAGTACGGCGCGGTGACGATGGGTCAACGCGTGTCCAATTCCGCGTAGTGCCGGAACACGCACGACTCGTTGTGCGGGACGCGGCGAGGCGACGCCAGGTACGCGGCGATGCGCGGCCGCGTGCGCACCGCTTCATGTAGCGCCGTGAGCTTCGGATACTGTGTCGCGAAGCGAGCGGTGGCACGCGGAAACGCGTAGTGCAGTCCATCGATGAGTTGGAACATCGACAGGTCTGCGTAGCTCAATGTCGCGCCAACCAAGTGCGTGCATCCCGCGGGATTCTGCTCGAGCACACGCTCGAAATAATGCATGAACTTCGGTATTCGGTTGGCGATGAAATCGGCGGCGCGCTGCCGGGCGGCGTCGCGCTGCTGCTCGAAATACAGCGCGCTGGCGATCGGGTGGTGCGTGTCGTGTGCCTCGGTCACCATGTCGGCAATCGTCAGCTGTAGCCCGTGGACCCAGTGGCGTAGCGCTTCATCGGCGGGCGCCAGGCCGAGCCGGGGCCCTAGGTACAACAGGATGTTAGCGGTCTGCGCGACGAGCGTCGTGCCGTCGCGCAGGAAGGGGGGAGCGAATGGGAGGTAGGGCTCGGTTTGGCTTTGCAGGATCGACATCATCGCGCCGATGCCGTGCTCCGTGCCCTGCGGATTGGCGTCCTCGCGGCGACCGGACGGCGGCAGGCGCGCGACGTCGAGATAATCCGCACCCGCCTCTTCGAGCGCTAGGCGGACGAATTCACCGCGGCCCTGCAAGCCCGGCCAGTAGTACAGTTCGTAGCTCATAATCACAGTGCTGGGACAGTGTGCCGACGGACAGCGGCCGTCGGCAGCCGGTGACCCGGCGTGCAACGGCCGCTGTACCCGCGCGGCGCCGCAAGTCGGGCCGCGCCTGTCGTTACGATACCATTGACTGCCGTATCGCTGCGCTAGCCGAGCCAGCGCTCGACGCCGAGCGTCAGCGCGTAACCCCCGGCGATCAGCCAGAGCTGCAGCAGCGCGCCGGCGATCAGCGCACGCGGCCCGGCCTCGCGAATCTGCGCGACCCGGGTTTCGATTCCGAGCGCGGTCATCGCCATTGTCAGCGCGAAGGTGTCTAGGCTATTGAGGATGTAGGACACGTGCGACGGGATCACGTGCAGCGAGTTCACCAGCACCAGCACGAGAAAGCCGAGCGCGAACCACGGCACGGGCAACTTGCCGCGCCGTGTGCTACTGCCGGCCGGTTGCGCATTGCGCGCGGCCCGGGCGATGAAGCCGGCGACCACGAAAATCGCCGGCACCAGCAGCATTACACGGGTCATCTTGACGATCGTCGCCACGTGTACCGTTTGCGCGTTGATCGCGCTGGCGGCGCCGACCACCTGCGCTACCTCGTGGATGGTGCCGCCGAAGTACAGACCGAGCCCGGTCGCGTCCAAATGAAGCCATCCGGCATTGGCCATCAGTGGATAGACGAACATCGACAGCGTGCCGAACAGCACCACCGTGCCGACCGCCATCGCACTCTTGTGTGGCTTGGATTGCAACGTGGACTCGAACGCGACGACGGCTGCCGCGCCGCAGATCGCGCTGCCCGCGGCTGTGAGCAGCGCGGTGTCCCGGTCTAGCTTCAGCCATCGGGTTCCGACCCACCAGCCAATAGCCAGCGTCGCAGCGACGACCACGACGGACATCGCCAGCCCGGTTAGTCCGACTTGCGCGATTTCCTGCAGACTGACGCGTAGCCCAAAAAATGCGACCGCGATGCGCAGCAGTTTGCGCGCGGAGAAGTTCACGCCGGCGGCCCAACTGTCCGGCATGGCGACGCGCAATGCGTTACCGTACACCGCACCGCACGCAATGCCCACGATCAGCGGACTCATGCCGAGTCTGGCGATGGGCGGCCACGCGGCCAATTGTGTGACTGCAAAGGCAAACAGCGCGACGAACAGCACGCCGTTGAGCAGCCCGCGGCGTGATGCCGCGCCCGCGCCCGCGGGCGTGCCCGGCGACAGCGAGGATGACTTGGAAATGAGGATGGACATGGCGTTCAAGTGACAGGTGACCTCGACAGTCCCATCCTAAATTGGATATATCGTTATGAAAAATCGTCATTTGAAATGTAAACTATCGGCTTAACTGATGGTTTGAATGCATGACCCCTGATCAACTTTTGACCTTTGCCGCCGTCGCGGAACATCAGAACATCAGCCGGGCGGCCGAAGCGGTGCATTTGTCGCAACCCGCGGTGTCCGGTCAGCTGCGGCTGCTGCAAGAGGAATTTGGCGAGTCGTTGTACGTGCGCAACGGCCGCGGCGTGCGGCTCACGGATGCCGGCCGGCAACTGGCCGTCCATGCCGCGCGGCTGCGCGATACGTGGCAACAGGCGCATGCGCTGCGCGACGCGTTGCGGGGTTTGGAGCGTGGCACATTGCGCATCGGGGCCAGCACGACGCCAGCCAGCTATCTGCTGCCGTATCTGGTCGCGCACTTTCACCGCGCCCATCCCGATATCGAGATCCGCACCATCTATGGCAACACGAGCGATGTCTGCCATGCGCTACAGGAGTTGGACATCGCGCTGATTGAAGGCAGTGTGCCCGCTGAGCTACCGGCCGACACGCACGTGCATCCGTGGCACGACGACGAGATTGTCGCGATCGTGCCAGCCGGTCACCCGCTGGCAAGCGATGGAGCCGCACCGTTGTCGCGGATCAGCCAGTTTCCACTGATCTGGCGTGAGTCCGGCTCCGGCGTGCGGCACGAGGTCGAGCGCGCGTTCGCGCGGGCCGGTGCGAGCGCGCGGGCCGCGTTGGAGTTGGCCGGCGTCGAGGGGGTGAAGGAGGCGGTGCGCGCCGGCATGGGCGTGGGTTTCGTGTCGGCGATGGCGATGCGGCATGAGGATGCGCGCCTGATCAGCGTGTCGCTGGCGCCGCAACCGCTGACGCGGCGTTTCTCGATCCTGGTCATGCACGGTTCGGCGGCGTCGCGCGCGGCGCTCAAATTCCTGGCCCTATGCGGCATCGACTCGGGATAGTCTCTATGGCGTGATGTGCAGCCTGTGCGGACCATTTCTGCCTCAATGAGGCACAGACCTCGCGCCTTTTGGGTGTGGACTGGGAACCGGTTCCCCGACATAGATTAAGACTGCACTGGCAGTCGAGGACGAACGATGATCGAAACCCTGTTGCCGCTGGATGTGGTGACCTACGGCGAAGCGATGGCGCTGTTCGTGGCGACTGAGCGTGCTCATGACCTTGCCCACGTCAGGCATTTCACCAAACGCATCGCCGGCGCGGACCTGAACGTCGCCACTGGGCTCGCGCGGCTCGGTTTCCGTGTTGGCTGGATCAGCCGCGTCGGCGCGGATTCATTTGGTCGCTATGTACTGGACGTATTGGCCGAAGAGGGGATCGATGCAACGCATGTGACGGTCGATCCGCGCTATCCGACCGGCTTCCAACTGAAAAGCCGCGCCGATGACGGCCGCGATCCGCAAGTAGAGCATTTTCGTCGTGGCTCGGCGGCAAGCCACCTGTCGCTCGACGACTATGCGGCCGATTACGTGCTCGGCGCGCGGCACCTGCACTTGACCGGCGTCGCCGCGGCCATCTCGGAGAGCTCCCGCGAGTTGGCATTCAAATTGGCTCGCGAAATGCGCGGGGCCGGCAAGACAGTGTCGTTCGACCCGAATCTGCGTCCGACGCTATGGCCATCGCGCGAAGCGATGGTCGAGCAGATTAATGCGTTGGCGGCGCTCGCCGATTGGGTGTTGCCGGGCGTGGCGGAGGGCGCGGTGTTGACCGGCAGCGGCGATCCGGCCGCGATCGCGCGCTTCTACATCGAGCGGGGCGCGCGTGGCGTGGTGGTCAAGCTGGGGGCGCACGGCGCGTACTATCGGCACGGCGATGATGAGGGCATCGTGCCGGGTGTTTACGTCGAGCGGGTGGTGGACACGGTCGGCGCCGGCGATGGCTTTGCGGTCGGCGTGATCAGTGCGCTGCTGCAGGGGCGCACGGTCCGGCACGCAGTCGAGCGCGGCAATCGAATCGGTGCGTTGGCGATCCAGGTCATCGGCGACAGCGAAGGCTTGCCTACACGGGCGGCGCTGGATGCGCTTGAGCAGTGAGTGTCATCGTGCGCGATCGGTGTACAGGAATCGGTCCCGTGTCCGTTGCGCGATGGCGAGTGGCCTGCCGTGCTCGTTGACCGCACCCTTGACGGGCAGCCGGGCGACACGGTTGGCTTGGACAATAGGCAGGCGACAGGCAGGTGATAGGCAAGCGACGCGCGTCGACACAGCAGTGCTGACGGCCGTCCTACGCGACCGCCCAGCCGCGCCGGATCAGCGCCGCGCACAGGAACCGATAGGGCGGCTCACTGCGGCGCAACAGTGGCGGCACGACCCGGGGTGCGAGACGGTGAGCGAGCACGGCGCACGCCATGCCGAGCAGCATGCCGCAGCCGACATCCAGCGGGAAGTGGATGCCCGCATAAATGCGGGCCCAGCCGACCAGCAGCCCGGCCAACGCCAGGGCCGCTCCGGCCACCCGAGTGCCGGCGTGCAGCAGTAGGCTGCAGGCGACTGAAAAGGCGAGCGTGGTATGGTCGCTGGGCAGCGATGCGTCGTCGATGTGAGCAATCCATGCGTGTCCCAGGCCGATCGCGAACGGCCGGGGGTGGGGCCACATTGCCCCGATGATCTGGGCGATTCCAACGCCGAGCGCGGCGGCCAGGGCGGCTTCGACGAAATGGCCGCGGCATGCTTGTGAGCGGCCGGCGGCAGGGGTGGGGACCCCCACGTGTGTTGGACGCGTGCGGCTCGGCACGCGCAACCAGCCGGCGACGAGCGTCGCCGGCATGGCCCAGATCAGCGCATTCGCGCAAAATGACATCAACGCGTGCATCGCCGGCGACGGCGCGCTTGCGTTGAGTAACAGGAACAGCGTTTGATTCAAGGATTCCATCGATGGGGGCGGCACGATTTCAGAAATGACGAACGCCCAAGGATATCGCAGCCACCTTAACGTGCGCTTAGCGCTGCGGCCACGGCAAGCTTGTCGCGGCGGCGGACTTCATAGGGCCGATACCTTCCCGACTTGCATGCGCGGCCCGTTATGATAGCCTCGGCACTCTTTCGAGGCTCCCCATCCATGGCCCGTCCGCCTTTTCTTTTTAATGATCCGCTGCGCGAGCACCTTGCCCGCGTCGTCAGCGACCTGTTGCCGGAAACCGCCCATTTCACCGATACGCAGACCGAGGCCGGCCATCCGGCGCTGCGCATCGACTGGACAGTCTCGCCCTTTTCGCGGCGGCACTCGAAGGTCATGCTCGATGTGGTGTTCGTCGATTCGAGTCTGGCGCGCTATGCGGCCGCGCCGCCCAACGAGCGCGCTCGGGCCGAAGCCGTGCTGCGCGCCTACTTAGAGGCGGTGATCGGTTCGATGGAAGAGCAGTACGCGCTGGGCAAGGAGATCGAGCCGGTGTCTGAGGTCGAGCTCGGGCGCGAGTTCGCATGACACGCGCGTTGCGGCCAGGCGCACGCCATGCCATACCAGTGCGATCGAGCTGACGAGCGCCGGTGCAGTCTGTGCGGTCGTGGCGCTGTTTCGTGAAGGCAGGTTGCCACAAAGCCGCTTTATCCGGCAGAAGCAGGTCGAGCTCGATGCCTTCTGGAGAATTGCTTTGGCCGCCTATACACGGGACAGCCGAAGCGGGAACTCATCCCGCCGTGAACGGCGGCCTGTTGGCAGCGGGGGCGGCGGGCGCAGTGGGATGGGCCGGCGCGAGGAGCCGATCTCGCAGCGCACGCCGGTCTGCGTCGTGTGGCGCACTGTTGTCAAAAATCAGCAGTTGAGGGTAGTCGGCCGGATCGGGCTCGAAACATCGTTGGCGGTAGGTTTCCCAATGCGCGAGCTTGTACGCGTCATGAACGTTCGCGCGCCGCACGATGCGCTCGTGCGCGATATGTTCCGGCACACTGACCCAGACCCAGTGCACGTCGACATGTGCCGGCACGCGCAGCCATTTGCGATCGAAGATCCGCCGGTCACGCACCTCCCGTGATAGAGGGCCGACAACAACCGCGCTGATGCCCAGCGACACGTTTTCGCGCGCGGTGTCGAGCAGCCCCTCGTATTCAGGGCCACGCAATGTCTGTAGATAGACAGGGCTGTCGCGGTCGTTCGGGTCGTGCGTGAGCGCCTGCATCGCGGCTGCGCTGTAGCGGCCGTACAGCGTGTCCTTGTCGAGCAGGCACAGCGGCTCACGCGTGGCCTCGAGCAACGCCGGAACCAGTTGCTTGGCCAGCGTGGTCTTGCCGGTGCCGGCGTGCCCGCAAAAGAAAAGTAATCGTGTCATCGTCGTGGCCGTCCGCAGCCCGCCCGGTGCAGCGCGACCGGGGCACGCGCGGGGAGTGCTCACGCGGACCAGTCGCGCCAACGTCAGGCGCGACCGTTCAGCGAGTCGGATCGCATCCGCGCCAAGTTTCCTTCGTTTTCCAGCCACATCGCGTTGATCACGCCGAAGCCCAGCGCCACGCCGATACCTAGTATCCAGCAGAAGTACCACATTGCGGTTTCCTCCATTGGGTTGGATGCTGTCTCGTGGCCGGCCGCAGCGGCACGCAACCGTACCCGATAAAGTCATGATGACCGCGCAAGCGTGCGCATGCAAGCATCACGATGCGCGATGCGTGGTGCAGTGCGCGGCGTTAACCGTTCGCGATGCTCGACGGCGCCGCTTGCGGCGCGTGACTTGCCGAGGGAATCAGCAACACCGGCCGCTGCGCGAGCCGCAGCGTCTGTTCCGCCACGCTGCCCAGCACCAGTCGGCGCACACCGCGCCGTCCATGGGTACCGAGCACGAGCAGATCCGCGTTGAACGCTTGCGCCGCCCGCACGATACACTCGGCAATCCCTTCGAGGGACGATGTCGTCAATATCTGCGGCGTGCCGGCGATGCCTCGAGCACGCATCGCGTCAGCCGCCTCGTCGATCACCCGTTGGCCTTCCTCGGTCTGCGCGCGCACGACGATGGACGGATCGTAGCCGGGCACCGAATAGTAGAGCGGGACGTCGTCGATGATGAAGACCGGCTGAAGCTGCGCGCCCTCGGACGCTGCAAGATCGAGCGCGGCGTTGAGTGCATGGCGTGAGGTGTGGCTGCCGTCGATGGCCACAAGGATGCGGTGGTACATGCTGGCGTTCTCCTGGTGTGATGGACCATTTGTGCGCCCGGGCGCGCGCACGCACCTTTGCATTATCGTCGCAAAGGGGGAACGCGCGCAGCGTGTGTCGCTCCCGGGGCTGAGAAATGGCTGCATATGGACCAGATTGCCCGTGTGCACGCGCAGCGGCTCCGGCGTCCGGGCTGGCGCGCCTTCGCACCTGGGGTAGCCACATCGAGGCTCGCCGTGCCAGGACTTGCGCCGGCTTGCGCGTTGGCGTGGTCCGCATCGTGCAGGCCGGCGGCCGCATGCGGCAGCGAGAAATGGATAAGCAAAAAGTCGCGCGCGGCATCGTCCGGCAATACCGCTTTCGGGCAAAAGCGGCGTGCCTGCGGCGTGCGTCAATGTGAATGGTAACGCGGTGCCCACCGGCAGGTTGTCGGCTGTCAATGGCGTGCGATTGTCGGGACGGAGGGGGATGCTGTCTGCATGGAAATCTGCGCTCTTTAGTGCGCTGGATGCGGGCGGCGCGATGTGGAAAAGGACGCTTCTCAGCTGCTGTACGAGGATGCACCGCGTCAAACCGATGTTCTATCAGACATCGTTATCGTAATCTTGAGTTCGCTTTGTCCCTTGTTTTGTCCCGCAAGGCCCGATAGTCTCGCCGGCGGTGTGGGGCGACTCGTGTTCGAACAAGGAGCGAAGGATGTTCAAAAAGCTGATTGGCGGTACCGTATTGGCGGCCAGTCTGGCGTGCGCCGGACTCGGCAGTGGTCATGCAGAACAAGCGGTAGACGTGGCACAGGTGGAGCCGGCGTTGCATGCGGATTGGGCCGGCGGGTCCGGCCGCGCCGTCAAGGTGATGATCGTTTCCATGTTCGGGCCAGAGGGCCAGGTATGGCTGGATCAGTTGGGACCGTGGCAAGCGATCCGCGTCCCGGGCTTGTCGCCCGACTATCCGTCTGTGCACTGCAATCGAAGTGACGTTTGCGTGCTGACGACCGGCATGGGCCATGCAAACGCGGCGGCATCGACGATGGCGCTGGTCCTATCCCGGCAGTTCGACCTGCGACGGACTTATTTCCTCGTCGCTGGGATCGCGGGCATCGATCCGGCGCAGGGCACGATCGGCTCCGCTGCTTGGGCGCATTATCTCGTCGATTTCGGTCTGCAATGGGAACTGGATGCGCGTGAGATTCCCGCCGGGTGGCAGTCCGGTTACCTCGGGGCCAACACAAAGGGACCCGCTGAGAAGCCGCCGCTGGATTATCGCACTGAGGTATTCAAGCTGAACGACGCGCTGGTACAGCGCGCGTTCGCCTTGTCGCGCGGCGTGCAATTATCGGATAGCGCACCAGCGCAGGTGGCCCGCGTGCGGTTCGGCTACGCACCGGCCAATCTGCCGCCGTCTGTAATCCAGTGCGATACGCTGGCGAGCGACACGTGGTGGTCCGGCACGCAGCTCGGTCAACGTGCGCGTGACTGGACAAAGCTATTGACGCACGGCAAGGGCGTCTATTGCACCACGCAGCAGGAGGACAACGCGACGTACGAGGCGCTCAAGCGGGGGGCCGCGGAGCACCGGGTGGACCTGTCGCGCGTAGCGGTGCTGCGCGCCGGCTCGGATTTCGATCGCCCGGCGGCGGGCCAGAGCAGCGCGGACAACCTGCTCAACTATGCGGCGCAGGGGGGCTTTCAGATTGCGTTGCAGAACCTGTACCTGGCCGGCAATCCATTGGTGCAGGAGATCGTGACGCACTGGAAGGCCTGGCGCGATGGCGTGCCGAAGCACTGAACTCGTCGCGCTCGTGCCGCTCGATGAAACGCTCAAGCCGGGCGGCGACCGCCGGCGCATCATGCAGTATCACCCAATGCGGCGCATCGATCTCAATGCGCTCGTACGGACCTAGCCAGCGTTCGAGTCCGAGCGATAGCGACGGATGGACGTAGCGGTCGCGCGTCGGCACCAGGCATTGCACTGGAGCATGGGTGCGCCGCTCACGCTGCACCTTGCGTCAGCGCAGCTCGGTGATTGCGTGCCAGCACCCGGCGGCTCACGCTCGCGGCGATACGTGGGAATACGCCGTGATCGGCGGTTGCGACGAAGGCTTGTACGCCGAGGATATCGATCTTCATCTGAAAGTTGAGCAATCAGCGGAGCGGATTCATTCTATGCGGCACGCGTGCGGCAGCCGACGCCACGACGCGGTAGACTTGCATCCGAAGCCCCTGTGGCGGTGCGAATGATTTGAGGTTACGATGCAGCAACAACATTTTGACGAGGCCAGCGAATGCGCGGCACACATTGCCAGCGCGACGCTGCCGACCCGCTATGGGATTTTTGCGTCCCACGTGTTTCGCGTCAGGGGCGATGGCACGGAGCACCTGGCACTGGTCATGGGGGAGGTGCGCGCGCGCGAGGCGGTGCTCACACGGCTGCATTCGGAGTGTCTGACCGGCGACGTGCTCGGCTCGTTCCGCTGCGATTGCGGCGAGCAGTTGGACGCGGCGCTGCGCCAGATCGCGGCTGAGGCGGCAGGCGTGCTGCTGTATCTGCGCGGACACGAAGGACGCGGCATCGGATTGTCGAACAAGATCCTCGCGTACGCATTGCAGGAGCAGGGCCGCGACACGGTCGATGCAAACCGGGACCTCGGGCTGCCCGATGATGCGCGCGAATACGATTCAGCCGCGAGCATCCTGCGCTGGCTCGGCGTGTCGTCGGTACGATTGATGAGCAACAATCCGGACAAGTTCGACACGCTACGGCGTCATGGTATTCCCGTGCATGACCGCGTCGACCTCGCCATCCCAATGCGCGAGGAAAATGAACGCTATATCTGGACCAAGCGCAAGCGCTTTGGCCACTATTTCAGCGAAAACGAATAGGGTACGAGTTGGCTCTGCGAGGCGCCCATCTGTGTCGATATTGGCAGGCACTTCAAAGGAAGTTCTGGCTGAGATTGGAAAACCGCTTGCCGGCCGCGTGTGAAAGCGGCCTGCGTCAGCAAGCGTTCGCCGTTGGAATAAGACTTGAGTTGGGATTGTTGTTGGGCGCAGGCGCAGAGAGCAAGAAGCTGCCGCGCTCGTAAGCAGGAAAACAAGGCAGGGAAATCGTTGTTCAGACCGGCACGCCATGACCATGCTTGACGAGGTGTCCGCACTGTCAAGCCCCGGCTCGCTGCTGTCGCCACACGCCCACGTGGTGGCTCCGTATGACCTAGAGGTGACCGGCAAACGGGCGCATGGCTATCGGCCGTTGTCGACGGTGAGCTGGATCCGCAATGCGAATGCGGCGCCCTTCACGATTGACTATCGCCAGCAAACGCATTTGCATCTGATCAATGGCATGGGCGTCACGCTCGGCGACTCGATTATTGGTTTGAGCGCGCTAGATGCAATCCGACGTCTGCATCCGTCGTTGTCGGTGACGATCTATCGGCCCGCCCATGCGCCGGATTACGTGAAGCAACTGTATGCATTGGCGGCACCCCGCTTCGGCGGCATGATCGACTTGCCGGTGCCGCTCGACTCGATTCCGGCAACCGAGCTTGCCATCGACGTTGGCAACCATCTTTTCTGGCCGGGCTTCGCGACCCTACCAATGATCGATTTTTTCCTGTGCGCGCTCGGCATGGCGCCCCACACCGTGCCCGCGCGGTACAAGGCGAACGAATGGCTCACCACACTAACATTACCAGCTCCCGGCGGGGCGTGGCGTGCGCGTGGCTACACGTTGCTTTGTTCGGAGGCGAGCACGCCGGTGCGCAGTATCCCGGCCGCCGTGCGCGTGTCGATCGTCGATGAGATGTGGCGCACCTTTGGCTTGCCGGTGCTGGGCTTCGGCACGCTGGAGCACGATCACTATACGGATATTGCCGCACTGTCGCCCGATACCGCGAGCTTTCTAAGTTGGATCGCCCATGCCCGCCACGTGGTGACGTCCGACACGGCCGCGGTACACGTGGCGGCAGGCTTTGGCGTGCCAAGTACTGCGTATTTCACGACGATTGCACCGGCGCTACGCGTGCGCGACTATCCATACTGCGAGGCGTTCGCACTGGACGTGCCGGAATTGGACGAGATGCATGCGAGCGGGCGGGAGGCCGACTTGCGTCGGGTCGAGCGCGCATACCAAGAATGGCATGCGGCCCGCGGCAACTGGTTGCCACCCCGTGATTGCGCGCCGGGGCAATCGGTGCTGAGCCAATTGATGACGAGCCAACCGAAACTGACCCTGCCGGAAATGACGCCGAGCGGGCTCGGCTAGCCGGCGACGTCGGTCCGCAACCCATAGTCGCGCGTGAGTCGATACAGCGAGACCGAGTTGGCCGCCAGGTGGGCCGCACGATGGACGCGATCACGCTGGCGGTGTAAACGTCTGCTTGTTGCTGTAAGCCTTCGCGCCGGAAAGCCATCAAAGCGCTCCAAGCTGGTATGCGTTCTTGGCGGCCTGGTCAGCCGGGAAGCCGCGTCGATCGGCGGTTGTGCTGCGGGCCACCGCACGACAGGCTGGCAGCACACGCTCGGCGCGAACGCCGGCTGCGCGTGGCGCGAGCGTATCAGAAGCGCATCCCGACGCCGATGCCCGCCACCAGCGGGTCGATCTTCAATGAGCCAAGCTGCGTGTCGCCGATCGATGCGCTGGTGCGCATCCAGATCTTCTTGATATCGGCGTTGACGAAGACGCGCTTGGTCACTTGCACGTCCACGCCAGCCTGCAGCGCCGGGCCGAAACTGGAATGCTTGATTGACACCGGCGTGTCGCCCGCATGCAGCCCATCATTATAGAAATAGGTGTAGTTCAACCCGGCACCCACATACGGGCGGATCGTGCCGGCTGGATTGAAGTGATATTGCAACAACAACGTAGGCGGCAGCACGTTGACACCACCCAATGCGCCGATGTTGGACGTGACCTGGTGCCGCGATGTCCCAAGGATCAACTCGATGCCGAGGTTGCGTGTCGCCATGTACGTAAAATCGAGTTCCGGAACGATCGCATTGTTGACCCCGGTGCCAAGTTGGCCGAGTGTGCCACTGGCCGACACGTCGGGTTGAATGCTGATCGCGCGCAAGCGGGCCAGGATATCACCCTGCTCGGCATGGACGGGCGCCGCGAATACAACGGGCGCCGCGAGCAGCAGGCCGGCTGCGATACGATAAAATGCGTTCATGGTGTAATCCTCTTGTGCAATGTTGTGGGTGGGCCATGCATATTGTCGAACGCACGTTCACACCCTGTATTGACGTGAGTCAATACCCGTGCTCTTGCTAGGAGATGGGCCGCCGCGAGCCGGGATCGGTGCAGGAAGCGGCTACGTCAAAGTTGCGCGTGCAACCAGCGTGGCGGCGTGGGCGTCGATTGCGCCACGGTCGCCGGCACACTTCGCTTGTTTGCTGTCGGGCGTCCATCTGACGGATGAGTGTGCCGCCCGGCAGTCCTTGCGCACGCGACTAGCTGTTGAGGCTTACTTATCGATGCGTTGCCGTGCACCGAAAACGGCAAGCTCAAACGGTTCGCGTTGCTGCGGCAGACTGGATGACGCCAAGCGGGCAGTGCCACGCCATGGGCGTGGACCACGCCGGCGATGACCGTACTCAGTTTTTTCCCATGGTTGCCGCCACGAACGCTTGGACGAGTGCGGATGCATTGCTCCGGTACAGCATCGCAACGGCAGTGGTATTGCCGGTGCCGGCCAGCCGAATGAAACGCACGCCTGCCGGCGCGATCAAGCGCATGCTTTCCGCAACCAGTGATACGCCGAAACCCGCTTCGATCAGACTCAGTTGCGTTGTCTTGCGTGACGTTACGCGAGCCGAACGTGGAAAGTAGCCGTTTTTCATGCACAATTCTGCGACACGAAAACTGAGCCCACCTCGTTCGTGATGCGGCAGTGACACGAACGGCTCCTCGCGTAGCTCGGCAATCGAGACTGCTTCGCGTCCCGCAAGCGGATGCGTGGCACTGACGGCAAGCATCAGTGGCTCCGAATAAAGCTCGTCAGCACGCACCCCGGGATATTCCAGGTGAACGGGCAGTCGTACAAAGCCGACATCGTTCACGCCTTGCTCGATACTCGCCATCTGCTCCTCGGATGGCATTTGAGACACCTGCGCTGAAACGTGCTCGTTGGCGTCAAGATAGCATCGAACGCGTTCCAGCAAGGGTCCAGCAAATGGCACCGAGCTTGAATGGACCAGGCGGATGATGCCTTGCTCGCCACGATTCGCATGACGCGTCTGCACAAGCGTTTCATTGAGGTTGAACAGTAGACGCTTGGCGCCATCATACAGCGCCTTCCCAGCCCGGGTCAGTTCAACCCGGCGCGCACCGCGCACGAGTAACTGCACTTGTGCCGTTGCCTCTAGCTCCTTGATCTGCCTGCTCAATGCGGATTGCGCGATGAAAAGCCGCTCGGCGGCAAGACTGTAGCTGCCCGCCTCGACAATTTCCACAAAGTAACGCAGTTGCCGTAGCGACATCATGCTCCATGCCTCATTGAGATAGCACTTTGCCAAAATTATATTGGTTGGCCCAAATTTAGCGCGATATATTGCCTGCGGATTTGGCGGTTAGGCTAAATAAATGGGCTGATAAATAAGGGACATAACATATTCTGTGGTTTTCCCCTATTTCTAGTGACTGGTGGATAACACCAAAATAGCAATAAATCAAGGGGCCGCAATTGATATTCGATCTGACTGTAACGCATGTGTTCATCGTATGGTTAGGGATCGCATTAGCGTACGTCGTGTTTGGCATGACTGGATTTGGCACGGCACTGGTGGCCAGTCCGCTGTTGGCTCAGTTCATACCGGTATCGCACATCGTCCCGCTGCTCGCATTGCTGGATTTTTGTGCGGCCACCACGAATGTGGTGCGAGACGGCAGAAAAGCCGAGCTTGGCGAATTGAAGCGACTGGTTCCTTTGATGGTTGCCGGCAGCGGAATGGGTGCGGTGATTTTGTTGGCGACGAAACCGGATTTGCTGTTGTTGCTACTTGGGATTTTTGTGATCGGTTACGCGGCATACTCGCTAAGTGGCTATCGGCCAATGACCCAATTGAGTTCATGGTCGTCGGTGCCTTTCGGCCTTGTGGGTGGCATCTTCAGCGCGTTATTTGGTAGTGGCGGTTTTATTTATGCGATTTACCTGCAGGGCAGGCTTGAAAACAAGGAGCATATCCGCATCACGCAAACCACGCTGATTGGATTGTCGACGCTCACCAGGTTGGTGATGTTTCTGGTGGCCGGCGTCTACGCCAACCGCAGCCTGCTGCTGCTCGCGGTGCTGCTCGCGCCAGGCATGCTGGCTGGCGTGTGGATGGGACGCCGCATCACGCTGAAGCTCTCGCGTGAGCAATTCGTCAAGCTGGTGAATAGCGTCATTCTTGTATCCGGCGTGTTTTTGCTGGTGCGGTATTTTTCGTCAATTTCATAGGCTATACCCGGCCGGATCGGGCGGTTCCATAGCGCTGTAGGCAGTCGCGGTTAGACTCAACGTTACCAGGAGTATTCATGACTCAAAGCACATCCGCGGCATTGAAGTTGAAAGCCGCAGAGAAGGACGAAATGTTGACGGCTGACGAGTATCTTGCCAGTCTCGACGACGGCCGTGAAGTGTTCATCTATGGTGAAAAGGTTCGATCCGTCACGCAGCACGTGGCGTTTCGCAATAGTGCGAGATCAATCGCTCGGTTATACGATGCGCTGCATGCACCGGCGTTCCGAGACACCATGACGACACTGGATCCGGCCGGTTATCGCACGCATCGCTATTTCACCCCAGCGCGTTCGGCCGACGACTTGCTGCGGGCCCGCGCCGCAATCGCACACTGGTCGCGGCTGTCATATGGCTTCATGGGGCGCACGCCCGACTATAAGGCGGGCTTTACCGCAACGTTGCTGTCCGATCCTGACTTCTATGATCCGTTCCGCGATAATGCGATCCGCTGGTATCACGAGACGGCGCGCAAGGTGCTGTTTATGAATCATGTCCTGGTGAATCCACCGGTGGGCCGGGCCAAGGCGATTGACAGCATGCGTGATGTCTATCTGCACGTGGAAAAAGAGCGTGACGACGGTATTGTCGTGCGTGGCGCCAAGATGGTGGCGACTAGTGCGGCGATATCGAATGCCACGTTCGTAGCACAGAACAGTGCAACGCAGTACCAGCAGGGTCGGGAGGAGGATTTTGCGCTGTGCTTCATTTTGCCAATGGGCACGCCAAACTTGAAGATTGTTTGTCGGCGCTCATACGAAGCTTCGTCGTTAAGTCCGTTTGACAATCCGTTGTCCAGCCGTTTTGACGAGAATGACTCGGTGCTGATTTTCGATGGCGTGTTCGTGCCATGGGAAAACGTATTGATCTACCGGGACATACCGAAGGCGCGCAGTTTCTATTCGGCCTCGGGATTCCTGAATCGTTATCCGTTGCAGTCCGGCACGCGGCTCGCGGTCAAATTAGATTTCCTATGCGGCGCGTTGATTAAGCTGCTCGAATCGAACGGCAGCTACGAATTCAGGGGCGTGCGCACGAAGGTGGCCGATGTAGTCGGCTGGCGCAACGCGATGTGGGCGATGACCGAAGCGATGTGCATGGCGCCGCAAAAGCGCAGCGACGGTTCTGTCGTACCGCGGCTCGAAGCGGCAACGACAGTGCGGCACTTCGGCGCGCAGGTGATGACCCACATCAAGCCGATTTTCGACACGATTCTCGGTGGCTCGCTAATCATGCAGGTGGCCAGTTTCGCAGACATGCGCAATCCAGAATTGTCTGGGCTCATCGATACGTACTTTCAAGGTACCGATTCGAGCGCACAGGAGCGGCTCAAGCTTGTGAAGTTGCTGTGGGACGCGATCGGCAGCGAGTTTGGCGGCCGGCATGAGCTTTACGAGTACAACTATGCGGGTAACCATGAGCAGGTACGGCTGGACATGCTGAACCATTCCACCGCATGTGGCGCGATCGACCAATGTAAGTCGCTTGTCGAGCAGTGTCTTGCCGATTACGACGTCGATGGCTGGCACGATCCGTCATGGCAGTTTGACGGCCAGCGTGAAGTCCACCCGTTTGCGTGATGAGGCGAATAATGATCTATTCTGGAAAGTGGGACCGGGATGCACTCGACTACCGGGCACTGCGCGACCAATGGCACGTGGTCGCCCGCTCGGACGATGTGGCACGCGATATGCCGCTCGCCGTGCGCTTGCTGGGTGAGGACTTGGTGCTGTGGCGGGACCATGCCGGCATCAACGCGTGGCTCGATTATTGCGGCCACCGTGGCGCGCGGCTTTCGCTGGGTTGTGTGCGCGACGGGGAAATTGAGTGCCCTTATCATGGATGGCGTTATGCGTCGTCGGGACAATGCACGAAAGTACCTGCGCATCCGGACCAAACGCCGCCCGCGCAGCGGCTTGTCCGCGTGTACCGTGTCACTGAGCGCTACGGACTAGTCTGGGTCTGTGTCGGACAACCGGCGTCCGACGTGCCGCCGTTCCCCGAATGGGATGACGCGAGCTTCCGCAAGGTGTATGCGGGACCTTACCGCTATCGGGCCAACGCATTGCGCTCAGTAGAGAACTTCCTCGATGCTTCGCATTTTCCATTCGTGCATGCGAATCTGAACGGCGATCCAAATTGTCCCGATAAAATTGAGGACTACGAAGTGAAAATGACGCAAAACGGTCTTGAAACATCGGAAATCGAGGTATTTCAGCCGTATGGCGATCACCGTGGGATCCCGGTTACCGCTCGTTATACCTATCACGCTTTTCGGCCCACGACCGCCTATTTCTCGAAGAAGACCGGTGTGACTGAACGCTTTTGCACGTTTTTGAATGCGACGCCCGTTGATGAGGACGAGTGCGTGATACAGCTTATTGTGGCGATTAACTTCGGTGAAAATTTGAGCGACGCACAAATCCTCCAGCGCCAGGACCGGGTGTTTGAACAGGATCGCCACATCGTCGAATCGCAGCGTCCCTATCGGCTACCACTGGACTTGCGCGAAGAGATGCATGTGCGCAGCGACCGCCTCGCGGTGGAGTATCGACGCTGGTTGCGTGCGCTAGGTGAGGCTGCAACAGCGGATTGCGGTGTGCGCCAATYTGCTGGCGCGCAGCAGCATACCAGCAGTGAGCGTTCAAAGGAGTCGTATCATGCATAAGCAGACGCTGGACGCATTGTCCATGCTCGAGCACCGTGAGTCCAATGCCCGTACGTATGCGCGCTCGATCACTCGCGTCCTCACGCGAGCAGAGCTTGCGACAGTCTACGATAGTGAAGGCCGTCAGTATTTGGACTGCCTCGCGTGCGCCGGCGCGCTGCCGTTGGGACACAATCACCCGTACGTTATGGAGCGGGTCAGCCAGTTTCTCGCATCGGGCCACATCCTGCAGGCACTGGACATCGTGACGCCGGCGAAGATTGAATTTGTCGAAGCGTTATATCGCGTATTGCCGCCGCAGTTTGCCAACGATGCCAAGCTTCAGTTTTGTGGACCGACCGGCTCGGACGCGGTCGAGGCGGCGATCAAGCTATTCAAGACGGTCACAGGCCGGCGGTCGGTACTGGCATTTCATGGCGCGTATCACGGCATGACGATGGGCGCGTTGAGTCTGATGGGCAACCGGGGGCCGAAGGAAAGCGTGGCCGGGGCGATGGCGGAAGTGCATTTCTTGCCTTATCCGAATGCCTATCGATGCCCGTTCGGTGTTGGCGGTGCACAAAGCGATGCGTTGTCGTTGACGTATATCCGCCACCTTCTTGAGGATCCGGAGAGCGGCATCACGAAGCCCGCGCTGATCCTGCTGGAAGCGGTACAGGGCGAGGGCGGCTGCATTCCGGCCAGTGCCGGCTGGTTGGCCGGATTATCTGAGCTGGCGCTGCGTCATCAGATTCCGCTTGTCATTGATGAGGTGCAGACCGGCTTCGGTCGTACCGGCACAATGTTCGCGCATGAGGTGGCTGGCATCATACCAGACGCGATCGTTATGTCTAAGGCAGTGGGCGGTGGTTTTCCACTGTCCGTGCTTGCCTATCGGCGCTGCTACGACGGTTGGCGACCTGGTGCCCATGCGGGGACGTTTCGCGGCAACCAAATCGCACTGGTCGCAGGTGCAGCCACGCTCGAATTTCTACGCTCGCAGGGCATCGCGCAGCAGGCAGCTGAGCGTGGGGCTAGGCTGCGCGCCGGCCTCGAATCGTTGCAGCGGCGCTACGCGTGTATCGGCGATGTGCGTGGCCGCGGGCTGATGCTCGGCATCGAGATCGTTGATCCGCACGGTCCGCCGGATGCGCGCGGATTACCGCCAGCGGCGGGGGAACTGGCGCGGCGCATCAAGCATGCTTGCCTGGACGAAGGCTTGATCATTGAGACGGGAGGACGTCACGGTGCGGTGCTGCGGCTGCTGCCGCCGCTGATCATTACAGAGGCTGAAACGGACGAAATACTCGCTCGTCTCGAACGAGCGTTGTCGACGGTGATCAGCGCGATGGATGCGCCGTTGCTGGCCCCTGCTGGCGTTAGCTGCAACGCTCACAATCCTGTATCGGAGACCTTATGAAAGCAGGACACGACGCCGCCACGGCGCTTGAACCTTGCGTTCACGATGTGATTGGAATCGGCTTTGGCCCCGCCAACATTGCGCTTGCCGTAGCGATCGAGGAGCTGACCGACGGCCTCGACGTTTTGTTTCTCGAAAAGCACGATGCGGCTTATTGGCAGCAGGGCATGCTGTTGGAGGAGTCGGATATTCAGAACCATCCGCTGCGCGATCTGGTCACGCCGCGCAATCCACGCAGTCGCTATTCGTTCACCAATTTCCTGTTTGAGAACGGGCGATTATTCGAGCACTTGAACCTCGGGTTATCGTTTCCATTGCGGATCGAGTATGCGCAGTACGTGCAGTGGGTGGCCAGCTTCTTCGCGCATCAAGTCAGCTATGGCGTGGACGTGACGAGCATCGAGCCGGTCATCGACGCGTGCTCTGGGCTGCTGGATGGCTATGTGGTGCGCGATTGCACCGGCCGCGCATGGCGGGCCCGCTCGGTCGTCGTCGCGCCGGGGCGTACGCCGAACGTGCCGGCGCAGTTCGCCGGCTTGGACGATCCGCGCATTGTCCACTTAAATGACTATCTCTTTGCGCTGCGACGGGTGTGTGACGGCGGCCGCAAGCCGCGAATCGCGGTCATTGGTGGTAGCCAGAGCGCAGTTGAGATTTTGCTGCACGCGTACGGTACCGGCTCGTGTGCTTCGGTTGTCGGTATCACGCGTAACTTTGCATTCCGGCAGAAGGACACGAGCCCGTTTTCCGACGAAGTTTATTTTCCTGAGTTTGTCAAAACATTCTTTTTTGCGGATCAAGCAACGCGCAATCGGCTGCGCGCGGAACTGATGCCGACCAATTATGCTTCGGCGGACAAGGACGTACTCGATGCGCTGTACGTCAAGCGCTACGTGAACCGGATATTGGGACGCGAGGGTCTAGCGATACGGACCAATACGTACGTCGACGCGGTGACGGCCACAGCAGAGGGGATTCGCCTGGCGCTCGTCAACTCGGTGAGCGGTGAGCATGCGCTCGACTGCTTTGACCTGGTCGTGCTGGCAACGGGCTTTCTTGACATTGGCGATGGTCCACGGTACGAGCCCTATCCACCGCTGCTGCGGCAGCTGGCGCCGCTGCTCGACTTAAGCCGCGGGCACCTGGACGTGTCGTTCGACTACCGCGTGCATTTCTCGTGTGCCGTGGCGCCGGATGCACCGTTGTATCTAAACGGGCTATGCGAGTCATCCCACGGCATGGGGGACTCTGGTTCGTTCAGTCTGCTGGCGTTGCGCTCCGAGGCCATTGCGCGGTCGCTCTATGCGCAGCTGTCGCGCCCCGCGGCACGTGCCGGCTCGAATACCGTCGCGCCTTCTGCCACGGCCATTACGGCCATCCACGATACGGACAAAAATGGAACCTCTAGCGAATCAACCCGTTTCGTTTCATTATGATGCGTTCCGCTTTACTGATCCGGAGCGGATCGACGCGATCATCGACAGCTTTCCGCTGGCGTTGATTGCCAGTACGGACGCGGGGTTATCTCACGCGAGCCATGTCCCGCTTTTTCGCGAGCGCCAGTCGCGCAATCTATTCGGTCACGTTGATGCGGCAAATCCTCAGTTCTGTGGTGCCAACACGACGCGTGCGCGTATCGTGTTCACCGGACCCGACAGTTATATTCCGCCCGAAGCGTACGTGACACGACAGCTTCCGACGTGGAACTACGTGGCCGTCCATCTGGTGGGCACTGTGCATGTTGTGACCGATCTGGCGCAGAAGATCGAGGTGCTGCGCGAGACAGCGGCCCGCTTGCAGCCCGACGATGCGCGATGGCAGTTCGATGCGAATGATGAACGGGTGGCGCGGTTCGCGCCGGGCGTGCTCGCGTTGCGCGTGCACGTCGAGCATGAGGAGGCGCGCATCAAGCTTTCGCAGGACAAGGGCTTAGAGGACCAGTATGCGGCGCTCGACTGCCTGTTGTCTACGCGCGCGCGTAGTTTGCGGCCGCTGTTGGAGACATTCCTGCCGCCCTGGGAGGAGGCCGCGCATGCTCGATGACGCGCAGGTCGTAACCTCGCTTCGCAGCAGCGGAATCGAGCCGGATGCAAGCCAGCGCCGGGCGATCGAAGCGTTATGCATGCTACTTGTGACACCGGGTCGGCGCTGGTTGGGTGCGCTGCACCGGTTACATGGCGTGTATTGCTATGGTCTACCCGGACGAGGCAAAAGCATGGTCGTCGATGCGGTTTTTCAGCTCGCGCCAGGATCGAAGCGGCGGATTCATTTTCATGAGTTTCTGCGGGACATCCACTGCAGGTTGGTGAAGGCACCGCGCAGCAGCGATCGGCTCGCGGACGTCGCGAAGGCTTGGCTGCATGGCGTCGATCTGCTGTGCTTTGATGAATTTCATGTGCATGACATCGCCGATGCGTTTCTCATTGGGCGCTTTCTGACGACCGCCGTCGCCGAGGGCGTGCGTATCGTGCTTACATCGAACTATGCGCCAGACGATCTGCTGCCGAACCGGGAATACCACGCGCGTTTCGCACCGACGATCGACATGATTAAGCGTCATTTCACGATCGTGCACTTCGATGGACCGCGCGATTATCGGTTCAGTGAGGCGGATACCGCGCAGCCCCGGTTTTTTTCGCCGCTTGCGCTGGCTCGCGAGCCGTTGCGCGCCATTTTCGTCGCTCGAGAAGGCGAAGCTGTACTGCAACCTGGCGTTGTGGAGTTAGCTGGTCGGCCGTTGCCGGTGAGCGCCGCAGGTGAGTCAACGGTGTGGGTGGATTTCGACGTGCTTTGTATGGCGCAGCGTTCGCATGTCGATTACCTGGCGATGGCTGATCGCTGGCGATGGGTCATCATCGACAACGTCCACGCGACGGCACTGGCAAATCCCGATACATTGCAGCGTCTGGTGTGGTTGATCGACATCCTGTATGACCGCAAGTGCGGTGTCTGTATCGCATCGGACATCGCGATCAGCGATGCGCTCAATGGTCTCGAAGGTGCGCATGATCTGTCGAGGACAGTCAGCCGCCTTGCCGAGATGCAGTCTCGTGCCTACGCTTGTTTCACGGAAAATCCACTGATCATTGCTCAGGAAAACTGATTATGCCCCTCATTAAAATCGAAGAGCAGCAGCCGCGCACAGCGGACGAGAAGGTTCGACTCGTCGACTTGCTGTTCAGCGTACTTCGACAAACACTGGGTGTCAGCCCGAACGAATTGCAAGCGAGATACCAGACGTTCGAACCAGAGGATTTTTATCCGCCGGCGGGCACCGGCGAGTATTTGGGGATCGAGATTACGCTGTTCGCCGGACGCTCGCTCGATGTCAAGCGCCGACTTTACGGACGCATTGTCGCGGAGGTTGCGCAGGCGCGCCAGATTGATCCATCCCGCATCCTAGTCCTGTTGCGTGAAGAGCCGCTCGACAACTGGGGATTACACGGCGGCCGTGCCGCCACGGACCTGAAGTTCGATTACGCGATTGCGATATGAAATGCGATGAATCCGGCTCGGCGGATTCCGACGCCGGATCGACGCACGTGCCGGCAGACACTTTCCCGTCGGCCGGTATTGCGTTCTGGTGTCAAGGCACCGGCCTGGTCGTGTCCGCCGTCGATCGACGACAGCTCGCCTCCCCGACGTTGTGGCGCATGCTGGAGGCAGCGCGGCGATCGCTTCAAGGTGCCGCTTGTGCGGCGGCAGCGCCCGGCTCTGACGGTGGTGACGGGCATGCGTCTGATGAGTCGCCGGTGAGGTCGCGCGACCCATGAGCGGCAACCATTTGCCGGCATGCCGCGCCGGTATGGACACAGCACTCGCTGTTTGTCGCCAACGGCTTTATCCTTTGTCGGTTGCAAAAATGGGATTCTTAAATTACCGCGCTTGATCAAGCCGGACAATGGGAGCGAATTCCTCTCCAAGGTGCTCGACAAGTGGACGAATGAAAACGGCGTCAAGGATCGACTTCTCTCGCCCCGGCAAGCCAACCGATAACGTGAAGAACGAGTCTTTCAACGGGCGCTTCCAAGAGAAATGCCTGAGCGCGCATGGGTTCTTGTCACTTGAGGACGCTAGGCGCCAAATCGAGGCTTGGCGCTGGTATTATAATGAGGCGTTTTCCCACTGGGTATTGGTATTGCAGAGGATATTGCAGTGGAGGACGCCGTCAGAGTGCGCCCGTCAGTGCGGGCCCCAGGACGATTCTGTCACCCCGAAGCGCTGGAAATTCCACTTGAGAACGGCCTTGATGTGAGGGTAGCCTCACCGATATTCTCGGAGCATCAGAATATCGGGACCTGCTCCGTGATTTGCGTGTATAGTGGCCGACGTCCCCTGTTGAGGAGCGACTATGTCGACACCGCTGCGACTTCTATACAAGGGGTTCGAGCTTCGTCCGCTCGTTTTCGCGCGCCAATTCAGCCGTTTCGACGGCCACTCGCGCTATGCCGAAGGTTATGATGTTGCTGTGCGCATCTGCCGTCTGGGAACAGACGGCGTCGCGGGCGCGGGCCGCGTGTTCAAGGTAGACCAGGAACATGTGTTTGCCGATTTCGGCGTGGCTCGACGCGCCGCTTGTCAGCGAGCGCAGGACATCATCGACGGCAAGGTGGACGGCGCGTCGGTGATCGGCATGTGAGCGGGCCAGCCGCTACTGGCTTTCGCTGATGTTTCGCACGAGTATGCGGCGCCTTTGGTTTCGCACAGGCGTGCGGTGCTTTTTTCCCATTGAACTCAAAGGAATGATTTGACTACTGTTATCCCGAAGCCCAATGAGCCCGTCGAGGTTGCACTCCGGCGTTTCCGCCGTTCGATCGAAAGCACCGGCTTGATCAAAGAGTTGCGTGCCCGTATGGCATATGAAAAGCCCACCACAGAGCGCAAGCGCAAGAAGGCAGCCGCCGTGGCGAGATTGCGCAAGCAGATGCGCCGCTCTTTGCCGCCCCGGAAGTTGTATTGACCCATATCGCGCGCGGCGAGTCAGCCGCCCGGTGCGCGCATCCAATACAGCGATAGCGACACCAGGGAGCCAGCCGTGGACAGCAGGATCATCTGCGACGTCACGGCGGCTGCGCGGCGGTAAAACAACAGAGAACGTGACGACCAGCGCCAGATTGGCCAGTTGCGACCAGTCCGAATGGGCGGTGATGTCGAACAGCAGCGCTGGCAGCGCGAGCCATACGACAAAACGGTTCAATTCGGACGCGGCCGTCTGGCCAAGCAGTGCGCGCCGGCGGCACACGAAGCCGGGCACCTGATCGGCGCGCCGGGATTCGCGTCTACGGTTCAGTCCATCTTTCGAGCGGAATCCTACCGGTTCGGTGACGTGCCCGCATCCGGCCCGCTCGGCTGCTGGGCCGTCGCGCGCGCATCGATTACGAAGTTGCGCTGTGGATTGGCCAACTCGATGCCCCGTTCCGTGAAACGCTCCAACACGCGCCGGTTGAATTCACGCTGAACCGGCCAGCGACGGGTATCGCGGCACGCGATCTGACCGACCAGCGTAATGCTCGCGCCATCGATTTGGTCGACGCCCCAAAAGCTGAAGTCGGACAAAATACCATCCTTGAACTTGTCATCGCTGCGCAACTCGGCACCGATATCGACCAGTGTCTGGATCGCGTACTGGACGTCTGCTCCTGCTGCGATCACCACCTTTACCGCGGCGTTGCCGATGCCGCGATTGGTGTTGTTGACCGTCGTGACAGAGCTGAATGGCACCGTGTACAACGAGCCGTCACCGCCACGCAAACGAACAGTGCGGATAGACAAATACTCGACAGAGCCCGATACGCCGGCGACCGTCACCCAGTCGCCAACCTGCATCGCGTTTTCCATCAATAGGAAAATGCCGGTGATGAAGTCTTGCACCAGCTTTTGCGAGCCGAATCCAAGCGCGACGCCGAAGATGCTCGCGCCGGCCAGCAAGGGGCCCGTGTTGACGCCAATTTGGCTCAGCGCGGTGAGCCCGACGATCATCAGGGTCGCGATGAACAGCGTGGTACGCAGCATCGGCAATAGCGTGCGCAGCCGTGCCGCCCGGATCACGTCGCCAGCCGCCGTCCAGCGCTCAAGCCGACGCTCGGCTCCCACGTTTGCGATCTCCCAGACCAACACGGCGACCAGCGCCGCGATCGCGATCGTCACCAGCGCCGAGCCAAGTCGGTTGCCGATCGGATTGTGGACAAGAAACGTGCCGACATGTAGCCCCCATATCGACAGCAGCACCAACAAAGTTGCCACGCCGATCACTACGGACAAGACTTTGCGCAGCAGCGGATAATAGCGGTACGCACGTCGACGTCCGACGCTGGAAATGCTGTCGTCCACGCCTTGTCCAAACACGCGTCCGAGCGCGCCGAACACAACAATGGCAACGACGCGTGCGGCGAGCAGCACGGCGAGTGACAGTCCGCCCAGGTGCAACACCATCTCGTAGCCGTGGCGCACGTCGAGCGCCCAGACCAGCCACAGCGCGAGGATCACGAATACTGTCGAGCCTGCCCAGATGTCCGCCAGCCAGTGGCCCAGGTACGCGAGCGCTGGCCGTTTCGTGAAATAACCACGGATTGCCCGCGCCACGGGTACCCGGCATTGTAGGATCGCGATCGCCGCCATGATGTGTACCGCCAGCGCGACCAGCTTGACCAGTGCCAACTGCGCCTCCTGCGTCATGCCGAGCCGGCCGGCTGCGCCCGCCAATGCTCCGCCGGCCCCTGCGACGACCACTATCCGAGTCATCCAGCCTTGTGCAAACGACGCCCAGCGATCTTGCAAAGGAAGTAGCCGCAGGTGTGGCGCGTTGGGCGCAAAGAAGAATGCGCATGCGAGTAACACCGCTCGTCCAATCACGTACGCGTCAACGACCACGCCCACCGCGCTCGCTGCCTGAGTGTTGGAATCGTCCAACACGGACAGCAGCATGGACGCACACAGCGCAAACGCAGTCAATGGCACCGCGCCAAGTAACAAGTGAACCAGCGCGCGCGGTAGCACTTGTAAGCGACTCCAATGGTGTGCCGCATGCGACGCAAACGCTCGCGGCGCGCTTGCGTCGCCGGGCCGGAGGTCACTTTGGCGCGATGGGGCAGGTGGCTCATGCGGTGTGGCATGATGGGCCGCGAGCGCACTGCGTGAGCGCCGCACCGTCCGTCGAACCAGCATTTCTAGCATCAGTGACGGCACCAGCGCGGCAAGCAGTAGTTCCAGCAGCCCTAGCAACGTATGCCTGCCCTGTGGGCTAGATAAATGCCACGCCCACCATTGACGCACGGACGGAAAGTCGAGCAGAGCCGAGCTTGATAGGCGCACGCGCTGCCCGAAAGTGGAAGCGGATTGTGCAATGTGCCGCGATAACTGTGTCACCAGTCCATCCGCGTCGAGTGCCTTGGCCAACGACCCAGCCGGACCACTGGCGGCCGGCGGCGCATTCGCGGCGACGGCAGGGGGCGGCGGTACGGTCGGGCTTGCCAGCGTACCCGCCGCGGCGATCGCCCGCAGCGTGTCCTCGAACTGCGCGCGGCGCCGAGGATCGTTCAATACTTGCAGAGCGGCACGCGCCTGCTCCGGCGTGAGCGCGACTACGGTGTTGCTCGCGGACGTGGCCGGCGTGCCAGATGACGGTGACGCAGCAGCGCTAGGAGTGGGAGTGGGCGCTGCGCTTACTCGCACTGCGACAGACAAAGCGACCACCATCACTACGAATACGGTTGCGACCCAAACAAGCTGACGGGTGGGTTGGCAAAGCGGCGGGCGGAAAGAAACGGGCATGGCAGTGATTCGAAAAGGCATAGATCGATTACGATAGCGTTCGCGCAGAGGAATTCAACCTTGACGCCATTTCAGGCCGATGCAGCAACATGTCGATGTCCTATTGCTACGGTACGCTACGTTGCAACAGATACGTTGGACATCCCAAGAAAACCGGCGCCGATCAGCTAAGCATTTTTTATCATCGAATCGTCAAGTGACGTGTCCTGCTTTCAAGCGGGGTCGGCTTTGGCAGATGAGTGCAGGTAAAATGGCGTTGGGTCGTTTAATTTTACCTGAAACGGAACGTGCTTTTCCAACCCGAGGCGGATAATTCCGGAGCCGAATGACGGCCACAATGACATGCGACGTGATTATCGTTACGATGCGAAGGCAACAACATGGCTGGCGTTGGTTAAGCAATTGACGCAGAAAATATTTTCATTTTGCATCAAACACATTGGCCTAATAATAACAGCGCTACCATCACCGTAAGCGCGCCACCGATCCGAGTGGCAAGTTGCGCAAACGGCATCAATGGTAGACGGTTGGCTGCGGTGAGAATCGCCAGGTCCCCGACACTACCCATGCCACTATGACATGCGTTGATCAACGCGCTTTCAATCGCCGGTAGCCCCGTCCAACGTCCAACGAGAAAGCCGGTTGTCATCAGTACAAGCACCGTGACAAGTGCTGTGACAAAGTGCACGGGACTCAGAGCGGCGATGACTGCATCCCATGGCATCAATGTGATGCCCACGCCACATAGCAATGGATAGGACACTGCGCAGGCGAAGAAACGATAATTCCAGTGCGCGCCATGTTCAAGGTGAGAGGGTACTGCACCGATTAGCTTAATCAAAACGGCGAAACCTAGCATGCCGATCGGTGCGGGCAAGCCCGTAAAATGTTGGGTAACCAGGCCAGCAAAATACAAGCTAATGGCAATCGTTGCGGCTGCTGCAATGTGCTCAATGGGAACAGACTTACGGCATAACAGTGTCGGGTTATCCGCCGTCTTCAGCCAAACCTGGGCGTCTTGGGGCCAACTTCGGCTGACTCGATGCAGTATCGCGGCACTAGCGACGGCACCTAAATTACCTAGTACAATCGCCGGTACCACTTGCGCAAACAATTGGCCTTGTGGCTGCTGTAATAACGCGGCATAACCGATGGTAAGAGGAATCGCACCTTCGCCGATTCCGCCGGCCATAATAGGTACAACAATGAAAAAGAATGTATTGTGCGCACTCAAGCCGAATGCAATGCCCGTTGCGGTGCCAGCCAATGCAGCAGTCACTGAACCGGCCACGACGGGGACGCAAAATCGCGTAATGCCTTTGATTAATACTTGTCGATCCATGCCCAGTAGGCAGCCCGCGATCACGAGGATGCAGAATAGATAAAGGATATTCGTTGCCGCCCACAGCTCGCGGATTGAAACAATCAAGCTTGTTGGCAGCCATTGATGATGAGTCAAACAAGAGGGTAATAATAGTGTCACGATCACCGGACCACCCATGTGACGCAGCACAGGCACCCGGGCGCCGATTTCAAAACAGGTGAACCCGACAACTGCAAGCGCGGCGATGAGCACCGGCAATTCGCTCGGTAGCTTCTCAAGCGCAATAAGCGCGCTTAAGCATGCGAGGGTGAGCCCATACGCTGGCACTGGGATAATGCCAATATGTCGCTTCATTAGTCGTTGCCAACACGCAGAGGCATCGAACCCGCGAAAACGGAAAAGAAGTGCTTGGCGAAGGAACTGCCGAGTCGAGCGAACAGCACTAGGCGGCATAGCCATGGCTTGGCTCCTTGAGCAGGGTTTTGTATTGCCCCCCCTTCTCTTGCAGGGACGCGAATCGATTGAATTGACAACTTGAGAGCAAGAAACTGGCCTAGCCGAGATACTGCCAGCCCGGGTTTGAGTGCAACTTTGGCCGTGTGATGACTGTCGATCAATCGCTTGTTTAGCCTCCTCCCGACTATGCTGAACAACGGGTGCTGCGAAGTTTCATAGATAAAGACCTCGCCGTTGTAGAGGTCCAATGTCGGTGCAAAATACAGCTTCTGGCCGCCATTTTGCGGTTCGTCATGTCGGTTACGCGCTTTGGGTCCAGACGTTGCACGTTGAACTGTCGCTCAAGAAAATGGGGCGTACTGTGGCCTTTGTACGCTCGGTTTTTCTTTATTCGAACGTAGCCCTTTAAGCTTCAGTTCAGTCATCAGGCGTTAGACGGCCTTGCGGTTGATCGCAAGGCCGTCTTGAAGGAGCCTGACCGTCATGCGCCGATACCTGTATCGCTATGCGTTCTCTATAGCGTTAGGGCAGACCCTCGCTTACGCAGGCTCGTGAACATCGTTCAAGTAGTCGACAACACTGCGTAGCGTTTGGCGCAGATAGAGCTCACGCGGTGGCAATGGCGGCAGGCCTTGCTCGCGCATCACCCTTGCAATACGCACCGCGAAAAGCGAATTGCCACCCAACTCAAAGAAGTTGTCGTCATGGCCTACCTCCACGCCGAATGCATCGCCCCAGATACACCGCAACTTCTCCAGTAGTGTGTCGCTGGCAGGATCCTGCGAGACTTCGAGGGCCGGCTGGCGAGTGGCCTTGTCCGTCGACGAGCTGAGTTTTGGCGCGGGTAGCTTGGACACATCGAGTTTTCCATTGGCCGTTAATGGTAGAGATTCAAGCGCCGTAAAAGTCGACGGCACCATATGCTCTGGGAGCAAACGCATAGCATGGCAACGGACGTCAGCTATCCTATCTTGGTCGGTTACAACATACGCATCGAGCCGGGCGGATGCGGCGTCGTCAACGCTTGCGCGATTCACCACAACAGCCGCAGCGCTGACGTACGGGTATTCGAGCAGGACGGCGCGGATTTCGTCGAGCTCGATACGAAACCCACGAATCTTCACTTGATTGTCAAGACGGCCTAGGTGTTCGAGGCGGCCGTCGATTCCCAAACGTCCGCGATCGCCGCTGCGATACATGCGGCCATCGACGAAACGGATCATTCAGAAAACGCTGCGCGTTTAGGTCTTCACGGTTCAGATAATGCTGCGCGACGCCGGCACCGCCGACATAGATTTCTCCCGGTACACCTGGTGGCAGCATGTGTCCGTAAGCATCCATTACGTACACTTTCCAACCCGGAAGCGCGCGGCCGACTGTGCGCGAATTGGTCAGCGCATGGGCACGCGTTAAGGTCTCGGCAGTCACGTGGACAGTGGTTTCTGTGATGCCGAACATGTTGACGAGACGACATGCGGTTTCCGGATAGCGGTCGAACCAACGTAGCAGCATGCGCGTATCCAGCGGTTCGCCACCGAATATCACCAATCTGACTGCGAGCTTCTCGCAGGAACGGCTTTCAGACGCAATCAGTTGAGCAAACGCCGAGGGTGTCTGGCTCAACACCGTCACGTGTTCACGCACGAGCAGCTGCACGAATTCATCAGGCGAACGGGTGACCCAATAGGGCGCGACGACCAGATGGCCGCCCGTCGCGAGACAACCCCAGACTTCCCAGACGGAAAAATCGAATGCGCTCGAATGAAACATTGTCCAGGTGTCTTGACTCGACAGTTCGAAGTCGTCCGCTGTTGCGGCGACAAGCGAGGCGACGTTTCGGTGTGGGACGACAACGCCTTTCGGGCGCCCGGTCGAGCCCGACGTATAGATGACATAGGCAGCGACACCCGACTCTGCCGCCGGTGGTCGCACAGCGCTGTCAAACGCCGCTGCGCGCTCAAGCAAGGAGGCGACGTCGATTGTCCGAATGTTCTGTGCCACTGCCGCGGCCTTGTCTGAGATGACGAGCGACGGGCATGCGTCCTTGAGCGTATAGGCGATTCGATCCGCCGGATAACCCGGGTCGATCGGCACATAAGCTGCGCCCGCTTTAAGAACCGCAAGCATCACCGGTACGAGTTCCAGCGAACGGGCAAGGCAGACGCCAACACGATCGCCTTCACGAACACCCAACATCCCTAAGACGCCTGCTATTCGGTTTGCCAGCTCCTCTAGCTCGAGGTAAGTGAGGCTTCGATCCTCAAAAGTTAGTGCTTTTGCGTCGGGCTGGCTGAGCGCAAAGGACGCGATCCGTTGCTCGATTCGAAATGGCGTGAAGTCGGCCGGCAGCACGCCGCAGGTGCCGATCGCTGCGACCTGCGATGCGCTTGCCGCGTCGAGTAGGCCAATGGTTGCGAGAGCCTTGTTTTTCCCGCTGCCTTGTTCTCGGGTAAGCTCGGCGCAAACAATGGCGAGCGCGCGGTCGAACGCACGGACCATCTCTAGTGAGAAACAGCTTTGATTGAAGCCGTACGCAATCCTGACAACATGCCCATCTTGCACGCATGGTTCGAGGGTTAGATCAAACGGTGGTGTCAAGTAGGATCGTACGTGGATTGCCTCGTCATATGCTTCGCGTTTGTCATCCCAGACGATTCCGACTGGAGTGATGTTCACATCGCCTGAGATTTTTGTTTCGGGAGCGAACGACAGGCAGCGATTGACTTCGGCGGCCAGCTCCGCAACGCTTGTGTCATCCTTGACACTGACGCGCACGACGCATGCCGCAGGCAACCCAGCATCGCCCGTCATGTCCGGGTGACCGATCATGCCAAACTCAGCTTGGGTTTGGCCATCGAATCGCGTTAGCACGACGCTGATCGCTTCGACCAAGCACCGTGGGTTCACCGCTAAATCCCACACGTGCCCTATGGTCGCGCTGTAGCCTGGCCGAGCGGGCTGACCACCCAGTCCCCATTCGGGGATGCTTGCCGAACGATGGCTATCAGGCACGTTGTCGGTGGCAGGATAGCTCCGGACAAACGGCGCACGCGTATCCGGCAAATCCGTTCCCGTCAGCCATTTTGCGATTGTGCGCAGCGCGGGGCTGTCAATGAAGCGACGACTGCCAATCAAAATCAATTCAGCAACATCGTCTGCAAATGCGAGCACTACCGCGCGCAGCGCGCTGCTGCCTGAATCGATTGGTCGGCTCAATTCGAACGTAATCCTGCGGGTTGCCGCCGCAGAGTGCGACGAGATCGGCAGCTCCTCATGCCATAGCGCGGCCTGATCGGAGGCGAGTCCCGCACAGGCAATACATTCGTGGAACCGTGCGATCAGCCGGCTCGCATCGCTGCGGTTGCCGACTCGAACGTGCATTCCGTGACAGAGTGCACTAATTGGCCGGCCCTTGCTAAGAAGGGGCAAGTAGTCGTAATTGTCAGTCGCTTCGTCGCAATGTGGCTCGGCTTGAAGCGAGACGTTGGGTGTGACGTGAAGTGACATAGCATTAGAAAGTTGGATGATCAACGAGCCGAGAAACCGCCATCGACGGTGACGATTGAACCCGTAACCTGACGAGCTCCGTCCGACGCAAGCCAAACCGCTGCGGATGCGATATCTTCAGGTTCGATCAGCGCGTTCATAGGCTGGGCTTGGACAAAAGTCGCTTCGTGCTCGTCCACCGACACCGACAGCGATCGCGCAATTTCGGAGAGCATTCGCCCTTCGACGCCTGCGTCGTCACGGACCGAGCCTGGACAGATCGCGTTGACCCGCACTTTGAATGGCGCAAAATCGAGCGCGGCCGCACGCGTCAAACCGATTACGCCGTGCTTAGCCGCCACATAACCCGCAAAGTGGCGATAGCCGACAAGCCCAGCCGTCGACGATACGTTGATGATGCTTCCTGAGCGGCGTTCCAACATCGACTGGCCAACCGCGCGAATCATTCGCCATGCGCCTGAAAGGTCGACATCAATCATCAGCTGCCATTCGTTTTCGTCGATTTCATGCACAGCCTTACCGGAAGGGGCGGCGATACCCGCGTTGTTCAAGAGAACGTCGATGGAGCCGCACCGTTTGATGGCAAACTCGATGGCTTCGTGGATAGCATGTGGGTCGCGTACGTCAACCGATAAAGCCCATGCGGGTGCGCCTTCTGCACGGCACAACGCTTCGGTGCAAGCGAGCTGGCTCTGTGAGCCTAGCGGATAGGGCACGCCATTGATGTCGTTTGCGATGTCCAGCAAAATGAGTTGAGCGCCTTCGCGCGCGAATTGTTGCGCGCAGGCTCGCCCGATGCCACGCGCGGCACCCGTAATGACGGCAACCTTCCCGTTAAGCTGCATAGCGTTTTCCCGAAAGCATTCGGTTACCGGCCTGCCTAAACAGATCGAATAGCCTCTCAGGCGTCTCTGTTAGATACATGTGGCCACCCTCTACTTCGACATACTCGAAAACGGATTGCGTTGCGTCGCCCCACGCCACAACGTCCTCGCGACTCACAAGCTCGTCGCGATCGCCGCGTACACCCACGATCGGCATCTTGAGCGCCGTGGTGCTAATCGGCTTATATCCTTCATGCATTTCTACATCTGCACGCAGTGTCGGAAGTAGCAGTTCGCGCATGTCCGGGTCTTCAAGTGCTGGGTGACTGTAGCCTGCAAGCTCCCTCACGCGCTCGACGAATTGTTCATCATCTAAACCCGTCGCGCGTTGTTCGCGCATGCGGCTTGGGGCTGGAGAGCCGCTGACCATTAGCAGACAAGACTTATCCGCGTGTATCGTTTTAGCGAATTCGTAGGCAAGAACTGCTCCAAGGCTGTGCCCGAAAATGACGATTTCATGCGCTTCGGCAACGGCTGGGGCCAAATGGGTGCTTAGCTTAGAAATGGCTTGATGGACATTGGTAAACGGTGGTGCCGCAAGCAATTGCTCTCGACCTGGCAATTGCACCGAAACGACTTCAATGCTGTCCGAAAGCGGCTCGATCCATGGCCGGAAAACGGAGGCCCCTGCACCAGCAAATGGAAAGCAAAAGAGTTTTCGCATAGTTGGGCTAACCAGAAAGGAAAGGTTTCAGTTTTTGAAATAATTGCAGATGAAACGTCAGTCTTTTTCAGCTGAACGTGGCTCGGGTGCTGTCAATGCGCTACTAGCGTTTCAGCTGTCAGCTGTATTCGCTTTGGCATGTGAGACAAGCGGCCCCTGCCACGTAGAGCATAGTCGTCAAAAACCAACATCGCAAGCAAAGAAAGCATCTCGAGAGTGAATCGAAAGTGAATAGTCCGCTAGTCAATAGGTGTGACTGTATGAAGCCTGATGTAAGTCCCGCTCCTTGTTGGTCGGTCGTCGATCTTTGCGCATAATTTGTCCGATTAAGCAAAGGTTAAATGTTTGATATGGTCCGACTAATGTTCTAGAGTGATATTTAACTTATGGTGAGTTTGCTAGTAGTATCAGCTGGGCGGCTATAAGAAAGCGTGTGTGAGCGGTAAGGTGGTTCGTTGTAGAATTAGGTAGATCGTAGCTGACTGGTTCCTGTTCATAAACGATGTGTGGAGTTAACCATAATGACGAAGTGCCTCGGATTAAACCAAAAAGTGTCATACTTGTATAATGCGGCTCTTCGTTCTCAAACGAATACTACTGGTATTCAACTTTCTGCAATCATTTCTTGTTGTTGGCTGGACGTTTTTGCCCTGTACGGGTAACGGGGTTATGGCACGGGTCGACCTCTCAATTGAATTTTCAGCGGGTACGGCAAGCTGCCGCTCGATAGGTCGAAGTGAGATGTAGAAGTTAGTGTGCCAAGATAAGGCTTGTGTTTAAAGATAAGGCGCGTGCCTTAAACCAATGTTTATGCTACAAGAAGGGGCTTTGCTTTTTATAAGAGTTGTGGCCATTGCAATCCTTAGAACAAAGGATTTAGGCGTAAAGCAAGGTAGATAATCAACCTAAATTGAATATGAATAATCATATGCAAATCAATAGGGTAAGGAACATATCGACCGATGATTTCAATGAACTTGTCCAGCTTTATCAGCCATTTATCTTAGAAAACGCGATTGAAGATTGGGGCGCCTTGACTAAATGGACGCCCGCTTATCTTCGTCACGCTTTGGGAGGTTTGCAAGTAAAATGCAAACATTCTGACACTCATATCCACCCTAATATTGGCTCCTATTATGAAACACAAAAGCCAATATCAAGGTGGAGATATTTTTTGAAACGCATTCGCCCCAAATCTTCAAAAGAAGCAATGTCCCTAAAAAGCATGAGCTTTGGGGAATACTTGGATTTGATCAGCGACCCAGTCGAAGGAGCTCGTTATTACCTAACTGGCGACGAACTATTAATTTTTAATGGGAAGTGGTCTCCTGAGCTTGAGGTTCTGCGCGATGACTTTATCTTGCCAAAATATTTTGATGAGCAAAGCATGAACTCGGCAGGGTTATGGTTTAGCGCAAAGGGTGTGCGCTCTCACCTTCATTTTGATGGTGGTGGGTCTCATAATCTGAATGCACAAATCACAGGAAGAAAATATGTGCA
This sequence comes from Mycetohabitans rhizoxinica HKI 454, assembly GCF_000198775.1. Lineage (NCBI taxonomy): Bacteria > Pseudomonadati > Pseudomonadota > Betaproteobacteria > Burkholderiales > Burkholderiaceae > Mycetohabitans > Mycetohabitans rhizoxinica. Next base: position 243,627 of record NC_014718.1, read on the forward strand.
AATGTATTCTCCATATCAGATGAGTTCTTTGTATCCCTATTATTTTACCCATTTCTCGAATATAGGTAGATATAATTTCTCAAAAATCGACGTAGAAAATTTTAGCAAGAAGAAATTTCCTCTTTTTGACGGCGTCGAGTGCCACGAAGGGGAAATTAAGAAGGGGGATTTGCTATTTGTTCCTGCTTATTGGTACCATTCATTCAAGCATCTTGATGAATTTAATAGTAATATTAATTTTTGGTGGGTTCCGGAATCCATTCAATTGTCTCCTGTCTCCGCTAGGGATGCATTAATGCGAGCTTCGCAAAAAATTCTATCCAAGAATAAGGTTGCGCCGTTTGGTTTATTAAAATTGATAAACCGTCTTGAAGAAAATATTATAAAAGAGACATTTGAAGAGAACGGCGGTAAGCTATCCAGGTCTGGTGTGCAGATTTGACGTAAATTAGCGCTTATTAAAGCTTCCTGATTTGGCTGCCAGCTTATCAAAGTATTCTAGATGTCCCCAAGGCTGGAGCGATTTTCAATATGGTGGCCGATTACTATTTAGATAGCTAATTTCTATCGGAATCGGCATCGCCGAAACGTACGGGTAATTTGCGTTGGCGGTTTTGAGTGGCCCCTTTAGTGCCAGGTGACTAGCTATGCAAGCCTTTTTGAAGAGCGTTTTCCGGATGATGGCCCATCGCTCGTCACCAAGCTTATCCTCGTTGCATCATCAAAATTCGCTGAGGCGATAGGTGGCCAATGCAGCCCTCTCCATAGGGGCTATATCTCTATAGGTTCCAACGTAGGAATAGGCTACGTCTGTGTCTTTGGTTCTCGAGGCCCAAATTTTGCTAACGATGCTAATGGTATTTAGCTAGTGTTCGTATTTAGATCGGGCAATCCTTTTGCCTGGATTGGAGCTCAATTATGTCTGATAGCATCACATCGTCTATGCATCCGTTAACCACAGGGCAAACAGCGATTTGGCTCGCGCAGCAGCTCCGCCCAGACAGCCCTGTCTATAACATCGGGCAGTACACATCCATCGAAGGTGCTATTGATCCGGCTGTGTTTGAAGCGGCAATGCGGCAGGTAGTTGATGAAGTGGACAGCCTGCGTTTGCAATTTGTCGAAAGCAACGAGGGTGTTCGACAGTATGTTGGTTCCCCGGAATGGTCCTTTCCATTGGTCGATTTTAGTGCAGAATCGGACCCGCAAGCGGCCGCCGATGCATGGATGCGTGCTGATTATGAGCAGCCGGTGGACATATTAAAAGGGCCTTTGTTCAACTATGCATTATTAAAAGTTGCACCGGATCGGGTGCTTTGGTACCAGCGCTGTCATCATATTGTGATGGATGGGTTTGGTTTCTTCCTTATCGCGCAACGCGTCGCCCATCTGTATAGCGCGATGTGCGAAGGTACTGAGTTGGAGCCGTGTCCTTTTGGGTCGGTACACCAGTTGTTCGAAAGCGATGTTCAATACAGTGCCTCCGCACAATGGAAACGCGACGAAGCGTATTGGCTCAAGCGTTGCGCGGATTGGTCGTCGCCGGCGACACTGGCGAGTCGATCTGCTCCTCCTTTACAACATCGACTGCGTCAAACAATTTACTTTTCTGCTCAATCGATAGAGCGCTATGCGGATGACGCCAATCGGTTAGCACAACTTATCACAGCGGCGATGGCCGCGTATTTTTATCGGCTAACCGGCGTGGAGGACGTGGTATTGGGCTTTCCGGTTACGGCACGCTTTGGTGCTGATCGGAATACGCCTGGCATGATGTCTAATGTGCTGCCCGTTCGGATAGCCGTGCAGCCGGACATGAATCTGTCATCGTTGATGCAGCACGCAGCGCAAGAGATCCAGCGTGGGTTCCGGTATCAGCGCTACCCTAACGAAGCGTTGCGGCGCAAACTGGGATTGATGCCTGACCAGCGGCTGTTGGGTACCATGGTCAACGTGATGCCGTTTGACTACGACCTGAAATTTGGTGGGTGCAAATCGATTAACTATAATCTACTGAATGGTCCAGTCGAAGATTTGATGGTCGCAGTATATACGCTTCCGGGAAGCCATCAGTTACGGATTGACTTTAACGCGAATCCCGCATGCTATACGAAGGATGAACTTGTTGCCCATCAACGTCGTTTTATTCAATTTTTAGAAACGCTTGCTGCTGATCCTGAACGGCCGATTAAAGACATTGAATTGCTTGATGCCGCCGAGCGGCATTTGCTGCTGGTCGAGAGAAACACGACACAATGTGATTATCCTGCCGATTGGTGCGTGCACCAGATGGTTGAGGCGCAAGTCGCACGCACACCAGATGCGACTGCGCTAGTATACAACGCACAAACGCTTAGCTATGCGCAGCTGAACGCACAGGCTAATCGTCTCGCGCATCGGTTGGTTGAGTTGGGCGTGAAACCCGACGCGCGTGTTGCAATTTGTGTTGAGCGTTCGCCCGCGATGGTCGTCGGACTGCTGGCGATTCTGAAAGCTGGTGGCGCCTATGTGCCGCTTAATCCGGCCTATCCAAACGAGCGTCTCGCGCACATTTTGGCTGATGCTGAGCCAGTGATCGTACTGGCTGACATGGCAGGCCGTGCGGCGCTTGGTGAGACCATGCTCGCGTCGCGCACGGTGCTTGATCCGAATGTGCCATCGCAGTGTGCTGACACCAATCCGTCGGTTGCGCAGCTCACTGCGCGCCATCTCATGTATGTCATCTATACGTCTGGCTCGAGCGGTGCTCCCAAAGGTGTGCAAAACGAACACCAAGCGTTGGTTAACCGCTTGATATGGATGCAACAAGCCTATCAGTTGACGCCCGCTGATCGGGTGCTACAAAAAACGCCTTTTGACTTTGACGTGTCCGTCTGGGAGTTCTTCTGGACGCTAATGAGTGGTGCGACTTTGGTCGTAGCAGCGCCCGATGCTCATCGGGATACTGCCGCCTTGACCGATCTCATCATTCGGCAGCGTATCACCACTGTTCATTTCGTGCCGTCCATGCTGGAACCCTTCCTGCGCAGCGAAGGTGTTCAATATTGCACGTCACTAAAACGGCTATTTTGCAGTGGTGAAGCGCTGCCAGGCGCGAGTGTGAAACTTTGCCGGACGCTGCTGCCTGATACCCAATTATATAACCTCTATGGTCCGACTGAAGCCGCGATTGACGTAACAGCCTGGTGCTGTCCAGCGAATTATGCGGAAGAAACCGTGCCGATTGGCAAACCAATCGCGAACACGTGCATTTACCTGCTGGACCGACATGGCCATTTAGTGCCATCAGGCGCGGTCGGTGAACTATACATTGGTGGAGCGGGCGTCGCGCGTGGTTATCTGAACCGCCCCGAACTCACCGCTGCGTGCTTCCTATCTGATCCGTTCTCGACTGCGCCTAATGCACGAATGTACAAGACCGGGGACTTTGCGCGCTATCTGCCTGACGGCAATCTAGAATTCATGGGTCGTAGTGACCATCAAGTCAAGGTCCGCGGCTATCGCGTCGAGCTAAGCGAAATCGAAACCGTATTGCAACGCCATCCGGATGTAGCTCAGGCCATTGTCGCCATTCGTGATGATCGACAAGGACATAAGCAATTGATTGGCTATGTGGTGGCCGACCCGCAAGGGAAAAACAAACTGGACGTCGCCGGGTTACGTCAGCATGTAGCGCATCACTTGCCGGAGTATATGGTACCTGTAGCAGTAGTATTGCTCGATGCGCTGCCGCTCACTCCTAGCGGAAAAGTGGATCGCCACGCACTTCCTGAACCGGAGGTTGTTTCGGGCTATTCTCGTACGCCACGCTCCCCGCAAGAACAAAAACTAGCTGAGCTATTCGCCGAAGTACTCGATGTTCAACAGGTGGGCATTGACGACAACTTCTTCGACCTAGGTGGTACTTCTTTGCTAGCCATGCGTCTGGTTAGTCGCATTCGCACGGTGCTGGATGTCGAATTCACCATTCGAATGTTGTACGAAAACCTCACAGTTGCAAGTCTGGCGCAACGCCTTACGCAAAACACGGCCGTTCGCCCACCTTTGCGCCCGCAACAACGGCCTGAGCCATTGCCGCTATCTTTTGCGCAGAGCAGGTTATGGTTTATTCAGCAACTCAATGGGCCCAGTGCAATTTACAACATCCCTGTTGCTTTGCGCTTATCTGGTGAGCTGAATGTAGATGCACTGCAAACTGCTTTTCATGATTTGCTTGCGCGTCACGAAAGTTTGCGAACCGGCTTTACTGAAGTGGATGGTGTACCCGCTCAGCATATTTTTGCCCAAGAGGATATCCATTTTCTCCTTGAAATAGTCAAGGTTACCGAACAAACGTTACCGGACGCATTGAAGCAGGCTGCAGCTCGCCCTTTCAATCTACACGAAGGGATTCCACTGCGCGCCGCGCTGTTCCGGCTCGATGCTCAAGAACACGTGCTGCTTGTAACCTTGCACCACATTGCTGGCGACGGCTGGTCATGGACGCCATTCGGTCGTGATCTCAGCAAGGCTTATGCGTCTCGCCTTGTTGGCGAGGCCCCAGACTGGGAGCCGCTGCCCGTGCAATATGCGGATTATACGCTATGGCAGCGGAACCTACTCAGCTGCGAAGACAAGGCCGATAGCCTCATCGCACAGCAGCTCGAATATTGGCGTCAGGCGCTGGCAGGACTACCCGAACGTTTGATGTTGCCGACCGATAGACCGCATCCGCCTGTAGCTAGCCACAAAGGCGCTTGTTTATCTTTTCATATCGACGCCAATCTACATCGCCAATTATTAGTACTGGCGCGTGAGCAGCAAGCAAGCCTATTTATGGTGCTACACGCTGCACTGGCTACCTTGCTAACACGCATGGGTTCGGGCAACGATATAGCGGTGGGCAGCCCTATCGCCGGGCGAACCGATGAAGCGTTGAATAATTTGGTTGGCTTTTTTGTCAACACGCTGGTGTTGCGTACAAACACCTCGGGAAACCCGCATTTCCGCGCATTGTTGCAACAGGTCAGGGAGACCTGCCTGGCGGCTTATTCTCGTCAGGATCTCCAATTTGAACGACTGGTGGAAGTCCTGAACCCAGCGCGCTCGTCTGCGCATCATCCATTGTTTCAAGTCTCTTTGACGATGTATAACAATGCGCTGCCACAGTTCAACCTAGCAGGATTGCATATCGAAGAAGAAAAGGTTGAATTACTGGTCACTAAACTCGACATATCTTTTCATTTTGATGAGACTCCAAATGAAAATGGGATCAATGCAATCGTCCAATACGCGACAGACTTATTTGATCGCAAAACCATTGAACAATTGACGCAGCGCTTCGTCCGGCTGCTTGAATCTGTAACCCAAGAGCCTGACCAGCCCATTGGCAATATTCGGTTGCTTGATGACGCGGAACGGCGAAAGCTACTTATCGAATGGAATGACACTATCCGTCCAATTCGCGAAACGACGCTGCCCGCATTATTTGAAGACCAGGTTGCTAAGACGCCCAATGCTATCGCACTAGTTTTTAATGGCCAGTCTGTTAGCTACGCAGAGCTTGACATTCGAGCAAACCGGCTTGCTCATTTTTTGATAGCAAAAGGAGTGGGGCCAGAAGATGTCGTGGCGATCGCGATGCCACGCTCGCCATCCATGGTCATTGCGATGCTCGCGGTCCTCAAAGCCGGAGCGGCGTATCTTCCTCTTGACCCACATCATTCTGCCGAGCGGTTCTTTATCACACTAAGTGATGCGCAGCCTGTGGCCATGCTTAGGTTTGGCCAAGCTAATCAAACTGTAGCGAACAATCTTTTAGTGCTGCAGCTAGACGATCTCGATTTGCAAGCAGCGCTTGAAACGTGCCCGAACGTTGCGCCTACCGATCGCGATCGCATAAGTCCACTTAACCCTCGTCATCCCGCTTATGTAATCTACACATCGGGCTCTACCGGAACCCCCAAAGGTGTTGTCGTCACTCATCACTCTTTGGTCAATTACATTGATTCCATTCAATCATGGGTCAGTGAACATGCCAATATGGTATGGATTTCCAATGTGTCGGCTGATCTAGGCAATACTTCTCTTTATGGCGCCATTTTCTCAGGCAAAAAACTCACTATCGTAAGAGACGAAGAAATACTGGATCCGAAATTTATTTCGGAAAATTATTTAGAAGATGAATCTGTATTCAAAATTACGCCAAGTCACCTATCGTCTCTTATCAAGTCGATGCCTAATAAAGGCGACAACTCAAAGAGAACATTTTTTCTTGGTGGAGAGCGAATTGATGGTGAGCTAGTTGCTGGTATTAGGCTGAACTGGCGAAATAGTAGAATAATCAATCACTATGGACCCACAGAAGCCACTATCGGTATGTTGGTCGGAGAACTCCCTCACGAAATTTCATTGGAGTCAACGCCTTTTCTACCTTTAGGGCGTCCGATTTCGAATACGCAAGCGTATGTTTTGGATAACGGATTACAACCTGTGCCTGTCGGTGTAGCGGGGGAATTGTACATTGCGGGCTCAAGCTTGGCCCGAGGCTATCTCGATCGCCCTGGTTTAACCTCTGAGCGTTTTGTTGCCGATCCGTTCGGCCCTCCCGGCAGCCGAATGTATCGCAGTGGTGATCTCATGAAATGGCGTTCCGATGGCTCCTTAGACTTTCTCGGACGTGTAGATGACCAGGTCAAGATACGAGGTTTTCGCATCGAGCTGCGCGAAATCGAGGCAGTGTTGCGTCGTAATCCAGCTGTGAGGCAAGTTGCGGTCATTACACGCGACGATCATTCCGGTAGTCAGCAACTGGTGAGTTACGTTGTGCCCAAAGGAGACGGCACATCTATCGATCCAGTTTTGCTGCGCCGACAAATAGCACAGCAATTGCCTGATTACATGGTGCCTGCCGCCATTGTTTTACTAGATGCGCTGCCCCTTACGCCGAACGGAAAACTTGACCGTAAAGCGTTGCCCATACCCAGTTTCACGTCTGAACGTTACCGTGCTCCCGATACACTGCAAGAACAGGCTTTAGCTACGCTATTCGCTAAGGCGCTTAACCTACCGCATGTCGGAATCGATGATAGCTTTTTTGATCTTGGCGGCCATTCTTTGTCTGCGGTACAGCTAACCTTAAAAATACAAAAAGTATTTAATGTTAATGTGCCTGTTCGGATGTTGTTTGAAGCTGATACTGTTGCGAAGCTTGCTGAGCGTATCGAGTCAGATGCATTGGCGACGTCCCAATCAGCAGATTCTGACGGAACAGAACAGTTAATGAGGGCAGATGCCCTTCTGGCAGAAGACATTAGCAAAAAGACTATATCTAATGATTCACACGGAACCTGGGAGAATGTGCTACTCACTGGCGCTACAGGTTTTGTTGGGCGTTATATTCTACTAGAGTTGTTGAGACAAACTAACGCTAACGTTATTTGTTTAGTGAACGAGAAAGATAAAAAAGAGGCAATGAAAAGGGTTGTGTCCGCATTGAAGGAAACCCAAAGGCAGGATCTAGATATAAGTAGAATTTCTACTATATGCGGTGATTTATCAAAAAAAGATTTTGGTCTTTCTCATCAAGAGATAGAATACCTTTCCGACAAGGTTGACGCTATTTTACATAACGGCGCGGCGGTCAATCATTTCTTTTCCTACCATGAGTTGCGCCAAGCGAACGTGCTCGCCACTGAAGCACTTATTCGCCTCTCAGCGACGGGCCGCAGCAAAAGCTTCCATTACGTTTCCACCGTATCCGTTATGCCACGGGCGAAAACAGGAACATTTACTGAGATAAGCGATACGTCTATTATGCCCATTGCTAACGGCTACGTACAAAGTAAATGGGTGGGAGAGCAACTAACAAGCGCGGCAGCTATGCGAGGAATTCCGTCCAGCATTTATAGGCTTGGAAGGATTACAGCAGATTCCCAGACGGGATATTGCAATATGAAAGATAGCGTCTATCGTATTATTTGTGCAATCAAAACGCTTGGCTTGTCTTTCAATACCAATAAGCTGTTTTTCCAAACTCCTGTCGACTGCGCCGCACAGGCTATTGTCAAATTAGCGACGCGCCAAGATAAATCTTATCAAGTTGCACACATCATGAACAACCAGTCTTTAAAGTTGAATGACTTTGTATGCGAAATTGACAAAAAGGAAAATTGTTCAATAAAAAATGTCGACTTCAATGAGTGGTTGGCAAGATTGAAGGAGAGGGCGGATGAGACATTGGATGAAAATCTAATGTCGCTGTTGTCTATCATGGATAAAAATACATTAGAAGATAAAAAGAGAGATCCACTGGAAAATAGTGAAAGCTTGATATCTATAAGTGCAGAAGACACGATCAACAAGTTGCGAGAATTGGGTTTTGAATATCCTTCTGTAGAAAACGATTATATTGAATCTATAATCGATTTTCTTATGAAACAAGAAGCCAAAATAATGTTGGAGGGCGATGTGGTTGTGAGAAAGTAACAGCTGACAATAGGCGCCAACATTTCAACCGGGGAATTTTATTCAAAATGGAAAATCAATATAAGGGCGTTACAACTCGAGCATTGAGAAATGACGAAAGGGCCATTAGCAGTAGCGAGCCGCAAACACCTTTAGTAATAGAGCCTTTGCACTCAAAAAATCGTAATTTTCTTAAAAGATTTATGAAGGAAAATTCATGTCAGATTATTTCTGATATTGAAAGGTATGGTGCAGTTTTATTTCGTGGGTTTGATATACACTCAGCTGCTGACTTTGAAGAGCAAGTTCTCTCTATTCAAGGGATGAGAGGTATGAGTGAATTTATGATGTCTGAGCCCGGAAGAATAACGGTGTCTGGCACGCGTCATGTGATACATCCGAATGTAAATTTTAAAACTGGAGGGACGTTGGATCCAGTGGGGGGCATTCACAGTGAAAGCTATTACGTGCCTGATGTGCCAAGATTTATTTCATTTTTTTGTGAAAAACCACCACTTCTAGGTGGTGAAACGGGTTTATTTGATATCTGCAAAATATACAATGACCTTCCGGAGCGTCTAAAGGAAAAATTAGAGCAGCAGCGGTATTTGGCCGGTATATTTAGTATATGGCAAATTGCGAAAAGATACAATTTGCCATATGAAGTTGCAAAAGATTTTTGCGAGAAGATAGATATGTCTATGGTCGACTACCATGGAGATCAGTATGCTTTTATGTATAAACCAAGTGTCGCTGAACATCCTACAACAAAAGAAAAGTCTATTATTATTCACTTTGCCGGGGAATTAAATGGCCATGGGTTGACTAAAGAATTGATTAGGCAATTTTCTTCTGACTATGCTTCTTTTAAATGGTGTATTCATAGGTTGGTCTGGAGTTTTCCATATATTAGAAAAAATCTTTTTGCTTTAAGGCATCCAATAATTGTTCTTACTTGCGGGGGGCGTCTTATGGGACGAGTGTTCGATTCCTCCAGCAATGTCATACCAAGCCGTGAGACAGACAACCTTCGTGTTGGCAATGTATTTGAAAAAGAAGAAATACAGTTAATTGCGAAGCTTATGCGCAAATACCACTCTTCCTTCCCTTGGAAGCGTGGCGATTTTATCATTATAGATAATTTAAAGCTTGCTCATGCTGGCATGCCAGGATTGGGTTCCCGGATTATTAAGGTGTTAATGTGCAATCCTTTGAATATGACTTACGGAAAGAATTCATCTGGTTTATATAAGGCTGAGGAGGCTGCCGAAACCAGGGGGGCGGAAGTTATCAAATGCAGCTCCGCGTGCGTATAATCTTAATATATTGAAAATTGGTGGGTTTAATGTTTAAATTGCATGTGCTGCAAATGATAGATTATGGTGCATATAATTTAATCCGAAAATAAAGCGTTGAATAGTAAGCATAATTAATATGGTGGATTATGCTGAACGCCAAGATGCCAATATTTTTTTGATGGAGATTGTTCATGACCTCTCATGCTGTCCTTGATGACATGTCTCACTTTTGGATGCCTTTTACAGCTAACCGTCAATTCAAAATGGCGCCGCGTTTGTTTGAATCAGCAAAGGGCATGTATTATTGGACGAGCGATGGCCAGCAAATACTTGATGCCTGCGCTGGCCTTTGGTGTATTAATGCTGGACACTGTCGTGAAGAGATTATCTCAGCGGTCAGTACAGCGATGGCTAAGCTAGATTATGCGCCAACTGTCCAGTTTGGTCACCCGCTTGCATTCGAGGCAGCGTCGAAAGTTGCCAGACTGATGCCGGAAGGACTTAATCGGATTTTTTTCACCAATTCCGGTTCTGAGGCAGTCGATACTGCGCTTAAAATTGCGCTTGCTTACCATCGGGCGCGCGGCGAAGGCCAACGTACTTGTTTTATTGGTCGAGACGGTAGCTATCATGGTGCTGGATTCGGTGGGTATGTCGGTTGGTGGAATAGGGGCTAACCGAAAAGCATTCTCGGGTTCATTGTTACCGCGAACCAACCATATGCCGACTATCCATAACCTCGAGCATAACGCTTTCTCACGTGGACAACCGGCATGGGGCGCACACTTAGCAGACGAGCTAGAAAGGCTAATTGCAGTGAACGATCCCTCGACTATTGCGGCGGTTATCGTTGATCCAACGGCCGGCACAGTTTTGGTACCGCCACAGGGCTACCTGCAAAGATTGCGGGAAATTACAGCTAAGCACGGTATTTTATTGATTTTCGATGAAGTGATTACCGGTTTTGGTCGTCTTGGTAAAGCAACTGCTTCAGAGTTCTTCGGCGTTACACCGGATTTGCTGACAATGGCTAAGGCGATCAATAGCGGTGCTATCCCGATGGGTGGTGTAGCCGCACATCAACGGATATATGACACCATTGTCGATGGAACTGAACCTGAAGAAGTCGAATTATTCCACGGCTATACCTACTCGGCACATCCGACGGCTGCCGCTGCAGCCATTGCAGCGCTAAATATATATCATAATGAGAAGCTCTTTGACCGGGCTGCTTTACTTGCGCCAATTTTCGAAGATGCTGTACATGCGTTACGCGATGTGCCTTACGTAAAAGATATTCGCAATATCGGTTTATGTGCTGCTATTGAACTGGAGCCTAGGCCAAACGGGGAAGGTAATAGAGCCAAAGAAGCGTTCGCTAAGTGTTTCGAGGCTGGCGTGTTAATTCGTCAAGGAGGGAATATTCTTGCATTCGCTCCTCCTTTAATTATCGATGAAGCGCAGATCGGGCAGATTTTTGAAACTGTTCGTAAAGTGCTTGTCGATATAAAGTAAGGTTTATGGATGGTAATCTTGGAAGGTTTAAAAAATAAAAATAATCAGATTTAAGAAATGCGGAATTTTGTGGAATATTGAGGGCGGCTCCTTCAGGGAGCCGACTTTACGTAAAGTTTTAAGCGGCACAAGCAGGAAGTTATTGTAAGGTAACGCCAAATTAAAGTTAATTTGATGTGAAAGTAGATTAACAAGATGTTTTGTGTGGTATGAAACATAAAAGGTTATCCTTTATGGAAAATCATATAGAATGAGCTTCTATAAAAAATCTGGCTATGACATCAGTGTCCCGTTCACTTGGCCTCGAATTCAAGAGGAGGTTCGTGCAATCTTGGCGCTTGCCGTTCCGCTGTTTGGAGGCCACCTGTCGTTTATCGGTACGGGTTTAATCAATGTAATGCTCGCAGGTCAGCTGAGCGCCCATGTGCTCGCCGCAGTGACGATCGGGTCAAGCGTCTGGATGCTAGCGGTTCTTGTTCTAAGCGGGCTGATGATGGCACTACAGGCTTTGGTGGCACAACTCAAAGGCGCGGGCCGACACGCTGAAGTGGGACCACTTTTCCTGCAAGCGCTGTGGGGCAGCATTATGCTTAGTCTGTTTTTGACAGCGCTTGCATGTTTCTTGGGCCCATTTTTAATTCAATTCATTGCGACGACACCAGAACTGGTCCGGGATACACGCAATTTTTTATTTGCTATATGCATCGCTGGGCCTGCGCTTGGCATTTTCTATGCTTGCCGAGGGCTATTTGAAGGACTGTCAATGGCGCGGCAAACTTTTAAGTTTAATCTGATCGGATTTGCGCTTACAGGTCCAATTGGATATGTGCTAATGTATGGTGCATTTGGTTTGCCAGCACTTGGTGCAGTTGGCAATGGAATAGCAGGTGGCATCATTGCTTGGGTGCAAACGCTTGCCTTTCTTGTTTATATTTATCGCAAAGGTTTTTATTTTAAATTAAGGCATCAAGTGGGCAGCGTAATGCCTAAATTTAAAATTATATATGATTTGCTTAGATTTGGCTTGTCGGTAGGCATGACGCGTTTGATAGAGGGAGGATTTTTTATCGCATCGGCACTTGTTATTGGGAGAATCGGTGCGGAGTCAGTGGCGAATCACCAAATTGCAATTAATACCGTAGCTATCGCTTGCACGGTGTCATTTGTTTTATCGGTAGCGATTACGGTACGCGTAGCGCAAGCAAAAGGTTGTGGCAATCCCGATGATATATGGAAATCTGGTATTATTGGAATTGGATTGACTTTTTTTACACAGTCTTGTTGCGGTTGTTTGATATTGTTAGGCTCTAATTCGATTGTCTCACTTTATACAAGTGATTCGTCCATAATTGCCAATTCGGCGATACTGATGCAGTTTGCATGTCTACTTCAGTTGCTAGATGGTCTCCAGACAGTATTTTGCGGTGTTTTAAGAGGTTTGAGGGACACACGTGTGCCGATATTTATTACGTTTTTTGCTTATTGGATAGTGGGTATGCCGGTTGGTTGGTGGCTATCGATCACTCGTCACTGGGGCATGGTAGGAATGTGGATTGGCCTTATAGTCGGTCTGGGCCTGGCTGGTGGGCTGCTTCTTGTCCGTTTCGTCAGGATTAGTCATGGTGGTAGGCTTTATAACCGTCAATAAGCGTAGACGGGTTGGGCAGCGGCGACGCATTACTGCGCCGCGGCTGTCGAAAGATTCGAGAATTGGCGCGCTGACGCAAGTGGTTGGGCGAAGCCGGTAGTTGAAGAACTGCTGGCTGAGCCGCTCGAAGCGGCCAAGCGCGCCCACGTCATCAAGACTTCAAGCCTGAGCTAGAGGATCAGTGGTCTGCCATCGCGCCGTGCCGCTGATGCAGCATACCGGGCTGGCGGTATTACGCGGCAACCTGGCGCCTGACGGCGCCGTCATCCAAACCGGTGCCGCCGATCCGGGGCTACTCGTGCGTACGAGGCCGGCCGTTGTATCCCGCGACTACAACGACATGACCGCCCGCATCGAGAGCGATGCGCTGTTCGTGGACCAGTACCGTGTGATCGTGCTTCAGCATGCGGGGCCAGCTAGGGCGCCGGGGGTGCCCGAGTGGGGGCAGTTGCCGTCAAGTTGATCCAGATCCGAAGCTTCACTGACGCGGCTCGACCGAGCTGGCACGCGGATCGCTTAAGCGCCCGGGATATATTTTTCAGAACATGAGATGGCTCAACTCATCCAAGAATTCAAGCAATTCGCGATCAAAGGCAACGTGATGGACCTGGCCGTTGGTGTGATCATCGGCGGCGCATTTTCGACGATTGTCAATTCGGTGGTTAAGGACTTGATTATGCCAGTCATCGGTGCCGTCACGGGCGGGCTGGACTTTTCAAACAAGTTCATCCGTATTGGACACGTTCCTGCCACGTTCATGGGTAATCCCGGCTCGTACAAAGACCTGCAGGCAGCAGGCGTCGCGGTGTTTGGCTACGGGGCGTTCATTACAGTGGTAGTGAATTTTTTGATCCTGGCGGTGATCGTCTTCTTGCTTGTCAAGGCAGTGAACGAGTTGCGCAGGCTGGACGCGCATAAGGCTGAGGAGACGCCAGCCGCCTCTGCACCGCCGTCCGAGGATATCCTACTGCTGCGCGAGATCCGTGATGCTTTGAAGCGCAGCGACGACGGCGTCGAACGCACGTAGGGCGCTTGACGCCGCTGGCCTGGCTTAGCAATGGGCAGCCCGTTACTACCGCTAACGGCGCGGCAACCGAAATCGGCACGAAAACTGCTCACTTCCCGCTACCGGCATTGGGCACCGTCCGCAGCCGTCGTCTAACTCGAGGTGGGGAAGCCAATGAGGCAATCGATCTCCGAGCCGTCGCCGGTCGATGAGAAGCGGGGCTCATGCATGCGCCGTCTCGGCTCAGGCTTGGTCACCGGCGCCGCTGATGATGATCCGAGTGGAATTGGAACATACTCGCAGGCAGGTCCCCGTGCAGTCGTCCGCGCGGGCGCGGCTGGAGCTAGGTGGCGCACGGCTCCGCACGCGCCGAGATTAAATGACGCGCGCATTCCTCAACCGGGCGATTTCTTCCGAATCTAGCCCGCAGACCGACGACAGAACTGATTTGGTGTGCTGACCAAGTGTCGGTGGTGCGCCGCGGTAGTGGATCGGGGAACCTGACATCTTGATCGGATTGGCCACCGTGGGCACGGTACCGGCCAATGGATGCGCAAGGTCGGCACGCATGCCGCGGTGCACCACCTGCGGATTCGTGAAGGTCTGCGCGATATTATTGATCGGCCCGCAGGGCACACCGGCGCTGGTTAGTGGCCCAATCCATTGCTCGATTGTACGCGTGTTCAATACCTGTTGGATTATCGGGATGAGCGTGTCGCGATGGGTAACCCGTGCAGCATTAGTGGCAAAACGCGGATCCGTTGCCCACGACGCGCAATGGACGACTTCGCAGAATTTGCGGAACTGGCCGTCGTTGCCTATCGTCAGCACCATTTGCCCGTCCTTCGCGGCGAATACCTGGTAGGGCACGATATTCGCATGCGCGTTGTTTCCGGTCGCTGGTGGGCACCAATAACGGGATCGGCTCGCAGGGCTTAATCCTAGATGGTTCGCCGGAGCAGAAGGCCCGCTACTTGCCTAGGCTGGCGTCCGGAGAACTTGATCGCATCGTTTGCATTGACCGAGCCAGGTGCCGGGTCGGACGCGGCATCGTTGCGCACGCGCGCCGAGCGCGACGACGAGTACGTGATCAACGGAACCAAGCGCTTCATCACAAACGCGCCTGAGGCGGGGATCTATACCGTCATGGCCCGTACTCAGCCGGATATTGCCGGTGCAGACGGTATCTCTGCCATCCTGGTGGAGCGCGGTACGCCCGGCCTGTCGCTCGGCAAACCGGACAAGAAGATGGGCCAGCGCGGCGCGCATACATGCGACGTGATTTTCGAAAACTGCCGTGTGCCCGTGTAGAACGTCATCGGTAGCGTCGAAGGCCGTGGGTTCAAGACCGCGATGAAAGTGCTGGACAAGGGACGGCTGCATATCGCCGCCATTTGTGTCGGGGCGGCGCAGCGGATGCTCGACGACGCGCTACGCTACGCGATGCAGCGCGAGCAGTTCGGCCAGCCCATTGCCGAGTTCCAGTTGATACAGGCGATGCTCGCCGACAGCCAGGCCGAGATCTATGCAGCGCGCTCAATGGTGCTCGATACCGCGCGGCGCCGGGACAATAACGAAGACGTATCGATGGAGGCATCGTGCTGCAAGCTCTTTGCTTCGGAAATGTGCGGCCGCGTGGCGGATCGTGCCGTCCAGATCCATGGTGGCGCCGGATATGTGTCCGAGTATGCAATCGAGCGTTTCTGCCGGGACGTCCGTCTGTTCCGTAATTTGGCGTTGCGCAGTGCTGGCATGATTTGCTCAGCGGGCCGTTCGAAATCCGTTAGCAATATCGCGGCCAGGCACACGCGCGCATTCCGCCAAGCGGGTTCGCCGACAGGATGGCACGCGCAGCGCCGGTCAGGTTGACGTTGCCGATCTTGCTCCAGAGATTGCCAGGCGTGTGGGGAGCACGAGCGAGTCGAGCGGTAGCACGGAGGCGAATTGGGCCAAGTTCACAGGTCGAGCATTTTGAAGGCGAAGTGAAGCGGAAGTAGTCGGTTGACGGCTGTGGCACAACATAGTGGTAACGGAGGAAGTTAGGAATGCGTGATGTAATGCAAGCGCTTTGTACATGAATGCCTGATGGGCTAAGCGGGGCATTAGCTCGCAGTGGCGCACAATAGGCTATCTATGTGGCTTACGCCAGTCAAGGGCGTCATCGGGCGAGCGCGGGCACGGCATCCGGTGAGATTGTGACGCCCCCGTGTGGCGAGCGGTCGGACTCAACGCTGCTGCTGGATTATCGTGGCGTAGAGCAATGGCGATTTGATGATGGTCGAGTCGATTGAGCCGCTTCATATCATGCAATCGAGTGGGTGGCGCTTGTCACGCAGCCATGTTCTTCTGCGAGGCGGCACAGCCTCTGCAGGTCAACGCCTGAGGTTGCCCACGGCAATTTGTCGCATTGAATAAAGGGAATTCGCTTGAATGCTGTCCGTCTAGTGCTTTATAGTTGTTGCTACCTTAAGTGTCGAAGCAGCATATGGCAGTTGAGCACGACGCTCGAGCGCGTTGTGAGTAGCAGTCAAACGATGAGGTGATCTGTCAGAGAACGGGTGCATCGCAGTAACCGTTTTTGCTGAATAAAGACGACGTCTGGAGGGAAGAAAGTGAAGAAGTACCCCAGCTTAAACACTATGACCTCGCGCCTGCGCGACACGTCTACTTTCTCTTTTATTCTGTTCCCAAATTTTGTCCGCTTGATGTACGGCGACACGGCTTCGCTTTAAGCGCGTTGTGCGTCATAGTGACGTGTTGCGGACAAGGCTGACATTGTTGATCCTTGCCGTTTAAGGCAATCTATGCCCCATATACCACCCTCTATGGGGCCGCTGGGGGATAGTACCGTCCTATCCAATAGTCGCTATCAATTGACTATAGGATGGTAAGTAATGGGTATGGATTTCACTACGCTGGCTGCATCGATTTTGTAACGGTTCACGACACCGAGATCGTTTGAGGTGTAGCATCCAGATTAGACCGAATAGCGCTGTTCCGATGCACGTACCCACCTTTTAAAATATTTGTTTAGTATAGCTAAAATTATGCCAGACTTATTCACCTCTCAGTCGGGTAACGCAGATCAGCATCTGCTTGACGCGGGCTATCGTAATGTGTTTGATATCGCGTTGACCAGTCGAGCTGCTTTCATTGAATCCGTGCCAGCGCTGACCGCCAAAGATGCCCGTGCGGTGTACCATCAGGCACGTCAGCGTGCGACCAATTTGAAGGCTCTTTATCGTGCCTGGCAACTGCACCAGGAGCCAGTGATACAAAGGCTCACGAAGCTCAATACCCGGCCTGACGCCCCCCTCTTGAAAGATGCGCTGGTCCGCAATATTGGCGGTGATGGCGATTTTACCGATCTGATGGAGCGAGCCAGCGCGTATGCGGATGCTACCTCCATTCAATCGCTGTTTTCCCCTGGCCGTTACGCTGCCGCGCTGTACCGAGTGGCAAGCGCGTTGCACGATGCGGACTCTAATTTGCACATTGATCAGCGTCGGCCGGATTTGAAAAATTTGGTGTTGAGCGAAGCCACGATGCAACAAGAGGTCACGTCGCTTGATATCTTGTTGCAGGTGCTGCAGTCAGGCAGTGAGGGTATCAGCGCATTGTCTGATCGATATTTTCCAATGACGCTGCCTTATGACGATAACTTAACACAAATCAATGTCGCATTGTCCGCTCAGGCACGGACTTTGAATGGCCTTTGGGACACCCTGACGGACAGCACCGCCAAGGCCGTGTCGCAGCAAGCCCTTGCGCTAGGTGCCGCCCGTCGCGCCGAGAATGTGCGGGCAGACAGTGTTTACTTGACAGGCAATGTGTTTTATCTGCAAGCGCTAGATGGCGACACAGAGCCTATGGTCTATTTATCGCACTACACAAACGGTAATGGGGTCGTTGGCGCCCAACTGGTCGCGGGCAATGCCGATAATGCGGCAGCCGCCATTGTGGCGCCGCTCGTGTTGACCTGGTCAGTTGCGCAACACTGTTATTACCTGGGTGTGCCGGACGGAACGCAGATGGCAGGTAATGCCGCTAACGTGTTGAATGGTTGCTTCCTGAGGGGTAATCACAACACGAATCCGGACAAGGATGGCGATTTTGCGCAGATGGCGAGCCGATCCGGCGGCACGAAACCCATGTCTAGTTTTCATTTGCCGATCACGTTGATACCCGGCAAACAAAAGAATCAATACTATCTAAAAACCGATAAAGGATATGTCGGTGTGGACAATTCCGGTCAGTCCAATTGGAAAGCGGCACTGATCGTGACGGCGCCGCGGGATAAGGCGCTGCTGGTGATGATGTGCCAAGACGATGCTGGCAATCCGATTGAAGACGGCTCAACGCCGTTTCCCGAGGTCGTGTTTGAGCAGCCGTCGCCGCCGGCGCGTGAGACCTTGTCGATGACGCCGGTGAGCTATCAGCTCATGACCAACACCGACTTGAGCGAAACCGATATCGCTGATCACTACGGTATGGAAGGAGCCGGCCTACGCAGTGCAGGGGCGCTAGCGACGACGCTGAATCCGATCTCGACCTTCTGTGAAAAAACCCGCCTGAACTTTAATCAGCTGCTGGAGTTGACTGCTCAGCAGTCTTACCTGGATAACGGCAAAGAAAGCCGCGCGTATAGCCGCTTTTTGCATTTTGGCGAACAAGAGCCTACACGAGTCAATGTGTACGGTGCGGCCTATCTAAATGGCACGCTGGGCGACACAGAGACGGACCAGTCGCGTTATCTGTGGGTACAAAAAGACGGCAAAAACCTTAACCTGATGGATGACACGGTAGTTGAGTTGGCGGGCCGTGCGGAAAAGCTGGTGCGCCTGTCCCACTTAACCGGTCTATCGTTTGAGGCATTGGACTGGGTGATAGTCAACGCCAGCCGCTGCGTGCCGGAGCACCACAATAAGCCGGTGCTGGACAAACCCGTACTGGAAGCTTTGGCGGAGTATGTGCGGCTCAAACAGCGCTACGGTTTGGATGTCAATACATTTGTGACCTTCATCGACGCCGCGAACACGTATGCGCCGGATCAAGTGTCAAGCTTCTACGCGTCCACGTTCCGTCCGGCAGACGGCGGCGACGCGATTGCGTTGGGCACGGCAGTGAACTATAAGCAGAATCAGCAGGACGAACTGTCTACGATCTGTTGCAAGGCGTTAGGCGTGACCAGCGACGAGTTCGCGCGGATTGGCGGTTGGTGCTTTGGGCGCGCAGGAAAATTTACGCTGGATGAACACACCGCGGGTCAGTTGTATCGCTTTGGCGCGATACCGCGTCTGTTGGGGCTCACGTTTGCACAGGCCGAAGTGTTGTGGCGCTTGATGGGCGGTGGGCAGGACACGTTGTTGGAACAGCTAGGGCAGCCGCAGTCGCTGGCCCCCTTGGCGATTCTGAGCCGCACGGAAAAGATCCTGGACTGGATGGCTTCAGTGGGACTGAACCTGCTCCAGTTGCAGGGGATGGTGAGTACCGTTTGGAGTGGCACAGCTACCGCGGAAATGTTTAACTTCCTGAAAAATGTTTGCGATAGCGTCAATCCTTCGAGCACCGCTGCCACTCGGCAGGATGCGCTGGATGAAGCGCTGCAGCAAAAGGTGCTGCGGGCGTTGGCTGCGGGCTTCAATCTGAAAAGCAATGTGATGGGCGGTGTGACCACGTGGCTTGAGAAGCTGACCGCCCAGACCGACTCCGCCTTTACGCTCGCTCACTATTGGTATGCCATTCAAACACGGTTCAGTCAGGCCAACGTCAATTTGGACGATTTGCAGAAGGATACCGGCCTTGTGCTGACGACGCAGCGTCTGAGTCAGCTAGTGCTGATTGCGCAATGGCTAACGTTGACTGAGCAAGATCTGCAGCTGCTCACGGCGTATCCGGCGCGCCTGATCGGCGCAGCCGTCACTGTTCCCACGCCGGACATGGCAGTGCTATTGACGCTATCACGCTTTAAGCAGTGGCAAACGCAGGTCGTGGTCTCGCGCGACGAGGCGATGCGCTGTTTTGATCAGCTCAATGCCAAGGAAATGACGCTTGGCAAGGCTGCCGAGTTGATCGCGGCACTGCATCAACTAGATGCCAATACTGTCGCGCAAATGAGCGTCTCATTATTGGGCGAGGACACATGGCCGAAAAGTTTTGATGTGCTGTGGCAGCTGCTTACATGGCTGCGCGTGGGGCAAGCGCTGAACGTGGGGACGACCACGTTGGAACAACTTCAGACGATGATGCAGGCTGATCCGTCTGCTGAAGACCGCACCCTCTTAGCGTCGGTGGCTAGGAATCTAAGTGCAGGAATCAGCGCTCGTCGATAAACGAAATTAAAGGAACTACCTCATGTCAGCCTCGCTATTTTCCCAAACCTTGAAAGAAGCCCGCCGCGACGCGCTGGTAGATCGCTATATTGCGACGCAGGTGCCGGCGGATTTGAAGGATCGTATCCACAACGCCAATGATCTGTATGAGTATTTGCTGCTCGACACCCAGATCAGCGATCGAGTGAGCACGTCACCGCTGGCGGAAGCGATCAGCAGCTTACAATTGTTTATCCATCGGGCGATCGAAGGCTATGACGGTGCGTTGGCGGAGGACGCAAAGTCGTACTTTGCACAGGAGCATTTTTTGTACAACTGGGACGCTTTTAACCGGCGCTATAGCACATGGGCCGGTAAGGAACGGCTCAAATTCTATGCAGGCAACTATATTGACCCAACCTTACGATTGAACAAGACCCAGCTATTCCAAACACTGGAGCAAGGGATTTCGCAAGGAAAATTAAGTGACGCGCTGGTTCAGTCAAAAATAAGTGAGTATTTAGCTGAATACAACACGCTTTCGAATCTTGAATATATCCATGCGGCCAAAGGCGGGGATGAGAAAACGGTATTTTTTGCTGCAAGAACTCAGAACCAGCCTTACAAATTTTATTGGAGAAAGCTGACGCTAGCCGCTAGGGAGGATGAGCGGGGGCCAATCCCAATCCAGTGGACCGAGTGGCGAGAAATAGCCGCTGGAATTGCTGATCCGTACAAGGGTTTGGTCAAGCTCTTTTGGGATAAAAGTAGATTAAATGTTTGCTGGTATAACAAAATAGATAAAGGTGATGAAGGGTTTAGTTGCGCTAAAAATATTTGGTGCATGGATAATAATTTTAGTTGGGCTTCAAAGGAAAAAAGATTTGCATATTGTTTTGAGGAAATTGAGAGAAAAGGCGTAACAGGTACCGTTGAGGATCAACATATCAAAACACAATATAGTTCTGATGCAGAATTTATATTTTGCAAAGATTATTTTGTTTTGAAAAATGCAGACTCTGGTGTCCAGCCCGGTTTTGGGGTTACCCTGGGTGATGAATCTGGAAATATTATTAAAACATTGAGCGATTTGGGGGATTATATATTTTATAATAATGATTTTTATCCAAAAAAGATTTTAAAAATTAGTCACGGAAAAGGTGATTCCGGATCTAATTATTTGATATTTTCCTGCAATGGAAGTTTTAGTGATTTCGGTAAAATTGAAAAGTTAAAAGATTTTATAAATTATGATAGTTATGGAGAATTTACTACTTCTGGAAATTTTAAGCTATCAAGTGATGGTGAAGAAATTTCGCTGAGTTTGACAAATAATGTTGACCTGCCTAAACTTTTTGATGATCGGCATGATGCGCTGTTTAATTACAGCGTGCAAAAGGATTTAGGCGGTCTAACCGCGTTCAGCGGCCCTTACGGAATGTACTTGTGGGAAATTTTCTTTCATATCCCGTTCCTGGTAGCTGTGCGGATGCAGACCGAACAACGGTATGACGAGGCGAATACCTGGTTTAAGCGGATTTTCAACAGCAGCGGCTACCGCGATGACGATGGCAATCTGCTTTACGATGACAACAGCAATCCACGCTATTGGAATGTGCTGCCGCTGCAGCTTGACACTGCCTGGGACACGAGCCAACCGGCGACCACCGATCCAGACGTCATCGCAGTGGCCGACCCAATGCACTATAAGCTGGCGATCTTTTTGCATGTGCTGGACTTGTTGATTGCACGCGGCGATCACGCGTATCGAATGCTGGAGCGGGACACGCTGGTCGAAGCCAAAATGTATTATATCCAAGCGCAGCAACTGCTCGGGCCGCGCCCGGATATTCGCATCACGAATACGTGGCCCAACCCGACACTCAGTGCCGAGGCAGGGGCGATTGACAAACCGACCCGCAGCCATCTATCCGGCGCGCTCACCTTTGCGAGTTGGTTGCGCACGGGTGACGCGGCCGACATGGGCGATGGCCATTTTCTGCCGCCGTACAACGATGTGCTGTTGGGCTACTGGGATAAGCTTGAACTGCGCCTGTATAACCTGCGACATAACCTGAGCTTGGATGGTCAGCCGCTCAATCTGCCGCTTTACGCAACGCCGGTGGACCCGGCTGAGCTACAACGCCAGCAGGCCGGAGGCGACGACGCGAGCAGCGGTGTGATGAGCAGCCAGGGCCATGTGCAGGGCTGGCGTTACCCGCTGGTAGCTGATCGCGCGCGCAGCGCGGTGGGACTATTAACGCAATTTGGCAGCAGCTTGCAGCTGGCGCTGGAGCGTCAAGACAATGAAAAAATGACGTTGTTGCTACAGACGCAGCAGCAGATAGTGCTGAAACAACAGGCCGACTTACAGCAGAGTAATTTAAAAGGGCTGCAGCATAGTTTAAGCGCGCTGCAAGCCAGCCGTGACGGCGCAACGTTGCGCCAGAGCCACTTTCGTAACTTGATTGATGGTAACTTGTCCGCGGCGGAAATCGCCGGGCTGACGCTGCGCAGCACCGCGATGACGACCAACCTGGCCGCGACCGGGTTACTGATTGCCGGTGGCGTCGCGGACGCGGTGCCAAATACGTTCGGTCTGGCCAACGGTGGGTCTCAATGGGGTGCGCCTGTGCTGGGGACCGCGCATGCTACTCAAGCGGTGGCCGTTGCACAAGATCAAAGTGCGGGCATCTCTGAGGTGACAGCCAGCTATCAGCGCCGCCAAGAAGAATGGCAACTGCAACATGATATTGCCAAAAATGAGGTGACCCAGCTAGACGCACAGATCAAGAGCTTGACCGAACAAATTGCGATGGCTCAAAAACAAATCGCACTGGCCGAAACTGAGCAAGCGCATGCACAGGCGCTGTACGAGTTCCAAACCACACGTTTTACCGGACAAGCGTTATATAACTGGCTGGCTGCGCGATTGTCCGCACTTTATTATCAACTATACGACGTTACGTTGCCGATATGCCTGCAGGCAAAAGCGGCCTTGGTGCAAGAGTTGGGCGACCAAGACACCGATGGTGTGTTCCGGGTACCGGTGTGGGACAACCTGTGGCAAGGTTTGCTGGCGGGCGAAGGGTTGAGCGTGGAGTTGCAAAAGCTTGACAGCATTTGGCTGGCACGCGGTGCCATGGGGCTGGAGGCAACGCGCACGGTATCGCTGGCTACGTTATTCGGTGCTGAGACTTTCAAAGACAAGCTCCAAACTGTGCTGGACGGCAACCCTGTGGACCCATCGGGCGGCGTGAGGCTATCGCTGACGGACAACATTTTCCAGGCTACGCTGGACTTGAGTGTGTTGGAGTTGGATAAATCCTACAACATGAAGGGCAAGACGCGTCGCATTAAGAGCGTCGCGGTGACGCTGCCGACGCTGCTCGGACCGTATCAAGATATCGAGGCGACGCTGATATTTGGGAAGGAGACGGCGACGCTCTCGCATGGCCTAAATGATAGCGGCCGATTTGTGACCGATCTCAACGACAGCCGTTTCTTGCCGTTTGAGGGTATGGATGTGACTCAGGGCACGCTGTCGCTCAATATTTTCCATGCGGGCAAGGACGATGGCGCACAACGCGATGTGGTGGCTAATTTGAACGATATCATCGTGCATCTACATTACATCATCCGAGACACATAATACCCACAATATTTCAATAGCTGCGTTTCAGGGCCTGAGAAAACTAATATGCTGAATTCCCAGATATTCGACTGAACTGATGCTATAGGAAGTTAGCAACGCAATGTATGGTTTAGACGCGTCGTTAAGAGGGGGCTAGTCAAAGAAGGCGATCCCCCAAGCTGGCACCAGCACGCGTGAGCCAACGGAACGCTCATTCCCAGAAATTGCATTAAAAGGATATCGTGATGGACCGCACCATCCGTGCTGAATCAAACACCCCGCGCGTCATCGAATTGCCATCCTTGTCATTGCCTAAAGGCGGCGGCGCTATTCAGGGCCTGAGCGAGACGCTCAGTGTCGGCGGTGTAAGTGGCGCCGCGTCGTTAACATTGACGTTGCCGACTACCGATGCAGGTGGTATCACACCGGCGCTCGCACTGGCCTACAGCAGTGGCGCAGGCAACGGTGCGTTCGGGCTGGGTGTGGCCCTAAGCATGCCGAGCATTAGCCGGCGCACCGCGAAAGGCGTGCCGCGCTATACGGATACGGATGAGTTTGTCGACGCAGGTGGCGAAGTATTGGTGCGCGTCGGTGAAACTGCCGATCAGACGTTGAACGACCGCGTCTTTCACGTCACGCCCTATGCGCCGCGTATTGCCAGTAGTTTCGATCGGCTCGATTACTGGCAAGCGCAAGACGACGCGAGTTGCGCATTTTGGCGCGTGCAGGCCGCCGATGGTACGCAGCATCTGTTCGGTTATACACAGGCGGCGCGCTTGGCCGATCCTGCTACGCCCGAGCATATTGCTCGTTGGTGTCTTGAGGAAAGCGTCACGCCGCACGGTGAGCATGTGTACTATGCGTACCAGGGTGAAGACAATAGTGGCATTGACACTAGCGTTCCCGTTGAGCAACCGCGTGAGCGGCGCGCGCAGCGTTATTTGAAGCGCGTATGCTACGGCAATCGCCAAGCGTGTGCCGACTTGTACCTGATGAGCGGCACGCCCGTGCCGACCAATTGGTACTTCGAGCTGGTGTTCGACTATGGCGAGCATGCGGCCGATGCGAACGCGATACCCACGTATGCGCCGCAACGCGCGTGGTGCGCGCGCCTGGACCCGTTCTCCGACTATGCGGCTGGCTTTGAAGTACGCACGCACCGGCTATGCCGGCAGGTATTGATGTTTCACCGCTTTGAGGCGCTGGGACCGGACCCGGTGCTAGTGCGACGGCTGTACCTCGAATACGACGAACAACCGGTGCTCAGTCGCTTGCGCGCGGCGTGGATGACCGGCTATGGGCCGGATCCGGCCAGCGGTGAGCCCGCGGCGGTGAGCCTACCGCCGGTCGAGCTAGATTTTGGCACCTTTGTACTGGGTCAAGGTCAGTTTGAATCGTTTGCGCCGCTGGCCGGCTTGAACGATGGCATGGTGTATCAGCTGGTCGATTTGTATGGTGAAGGGGTGCCCGGTGTGCTATACCGCGATGGCACTAGCTACTGGTACCGTGCACCGGTGCGCGCTGAAAACGGCGAAGACGCGATCGCGTATGAAGCCTGGCAGGCGCTGCCACAGTTGCCCGTTGGGGGACTCGGTCCCAACACACGACAGTCGTTGATGGATTTGACCGGCAATGGGCAACTCGATTGGGTAATCGCGCAACCGGGGCTGGCGGGCTTTTTTGCGCTGGGCCCAGACAAGCACTGGCAGGCGTTTGTGCCGTTTAGCGCGTTTCCGACGGAGTTTTTGCATCCGGATGCACAACTTGTTAACCTGGTCGGCGCTGGGTTGCCGGATCTGGCGCTGATCGGCCCGAAAAGTGTGCGACTGTACGCGAACCGGCGTGAGGCTGGCTTTGACAGACCCGAAGAAGTGCCCTATACGCCGCCGGGGCGGCTGCCGGGCAATAACGGCGCGCATACCGAACTGGTCGCATTTAGTGACGTGCTTGGCTCGGGCCAGCCACATTTGGTGCGCGTGCGCCATGATACCCTAGTATGCTGGCCAAACTTGGGTCGCGCACGTTTGGGTGCTCCGATCACGCTGGCGACGTTGCCGTTTGAAGCGCATACTTTTCACCCAGCACGGGTGCGGCTGGCGGATCTAGACGGCTCGGGCGCGGCCGATCTGATTTATTTGGATAGTACGAGCTTTCAAGTATTTTTCAATCATGGCGGCAACGGTTTAGCAGAACCGGTCGTGTTCGCGTGGCCCGACGGCGTGCACTATGACGATACCTGTCAGGTCAGTTTCGCGGACATACATGGCACCGGCTGCGCGGCACTGGTACTCACGGTGCCGCACCCAACACCGCGTCACTGGGTCTGCGATTTCGTCGCAGGCAAGAAACCATATCTACTTGAGCGCGTGAATAACAATCGCGGGCTCGACACGCAACTCACCTATCGCAGCTCCGCGCAAGCGTGGCTCGATGAAAAGCAGGCGACGCCCGATGCGGTCAGCCACCTGCCGTTTCCAGTGCAAGTAATCTCGCAGGTCACGCACACTGACGAGATCACTGGTAATACGTTGACGCAAACTTACCAATATCGGCACGGCTTTTATGATGGGTACGAGCGCGAGTTTGCCGGTTTTGGCTCGCTCGAGCAGTGGGATACGGAGCGCAATGCCTCGAACGCTGACGACGACACGCTGACCGCGCCGGTGCTGACCAAAACGTGGTTTAGGGTCGGTGCCGAGCAGGACGACGCACCTCATGCCGACTACTACGCAGGGGATGAAAAAGCGCCGGCGCTGGGCCCTACGCGCTGGACCGATGATCAGCATCAACCGATCGCGCAGCCCGATGCAGAGCTGTTACGTGCGATGCGCCGCGCGCTGCGTGGGCGGGTGATGCGCGAGGAAGTGTACGGGGTCGATGATACGCCCGCGGCGGCGCATCCTTATACCGTCACTGAATACCGCTATCAGGTGCGCGTGGTGCACGATGCGCCCGACGCGCGCGTGCTGCTGCCGATGCAGCTTGAACAATGGAGCGCACAGTATGAGCGCATGCCCGATGATCCGATGATGACGCACCAGGTGTTGCTGCAGGCGGATCAGTACGGTTACCCAACTGACACGGCCACGGTGCACTATCCGCGCCGCACGAATCCTGCTCCTTCGGATGAATGCCAAGATACGCAGCAGCAGCAGTTGCGCGTGACGCGCACGCAACAACGGTGGATTCACTTAAATCAACCCAACGCGCCGTGGCGATTGGGCCTGCCGTGCGAGGCGAAAGCACAAGCGTTGCAGCCGCCCGCTAGCGCAGGCGAGTGGCTCGGCTATGAGCAACTCACCGACGGCCGAATGGACACGGCGCCAGGTGAGTTAATCCATTGGCAGCGGCAGAACTATGCCGATGCACACGACAGTGTGCTGCCGTTTGGTCAAGCGAGCGTGGAAGGTTTGCTGGCTTGCACGTGGCAGGCTGAAATGACGTTGGAGATGCTGCAGCAGGCGTGCGATGGTCTCCCGCCTCCTGGCGCGCTCGAACCATGGGTTGAGCAAGCGCGGTATCGTATTGAGGAAGGTTACTATTGGATCGAGTCGCCGCGCGCACATTATCTCGGAGCAAGCCATTTCTACCGGCTCAGCCATCAGCGTGATGCATTTGGCGCCGAGACCCATATCGAATACGATGGGTCTGGACTTTGCGTGACGCGCGTGACGGATGCACTAGGGTATGTCATGCAGGCTGACCATGACTATCGACGTCTGCAGCCAACGTGCGTAGTTGATGTGAACGAGAACCGGCACGAAGCCGCGTATGATCCGCTGGGCCGGGTGCGGGTCACCAGCTTTTACGGCACGCAAGGGGATGGCAAGGTCGGTTTTGCCCCAGTGAACGAGTATCGCAGCGCGGTGACTACGCTCGACGCGGCGCTGGCCGATCCTGCCGGCGCGATACAACACGCGGCTAGTGTTTGGTACGACGCGCTGTCGAGCTGGATGGGGCGGCTGGAGCCGTCCACGTTAAATGAGTCCGAGCAAGCCATGCTGTGTCGCCATGGGCTGCTCACGGCCGATGGCCAAATCCGTGCGCGTTGGCGGTGGTTGACTGCTGCGCCCCCCGGGCTATCACTCGAGCGTTGGGCGCACATCCAGGTGCAACTGGAACAAGCGCCTCGCACGCCGATGCATACGGTCCGCTTCACGAGCGATGGCTATCCGGATAACGCACACCAACAAATCCGCTGTACGGTGGCGTTCACTGATGGCTTAGGCCGAGCGCTGCAAACCAAGCAGCGTGTTGCCGCGGGTCCCGCGTGGACGAGCGATGCGCACGGCAATTTGGTGCTTGAAGCAGGACAGCCAGTAAGCCAAGATACGCCGACACGTTGGGCAGTTTCGGGCCTCGTCGAATACAACAATAAAGGGCTGGCCGTGCGCGTGTATCAGCCGTATTTTATTGATACGCCCCGCTATGTGAATGATGCATCGCTGCGGCAGTGCGCACCCCACGACACCCTCTACTACGATCCACTAGGCCGCAACACGCGGGTGCAAACGGCGGCCGGATATCAGCGACGTAGCCGCTTTGAGGTGTGGTTCGACACGCACGAAGATGAAAATGACACAGGCGACGATCCACTGTATCGCGGCACGCCCACGGTTGAGGTGCGCGACAATCGGGGCTTGACGGTGCGGCAGATCCGTTACAACCGCGTGCCTGATGATCCCGAGCGGCAAGTTCTGGTGACGCGACATGCATTCGATGCGAGCGGCGCGCTGGTGAGCAGCGCCGATCCGCGGCATGTGGGGCCAGATACGGTCAACTTCCATTACCAGCGCACCCTGTCGGGCCAGCTGCTACGCACGGACAGTGTCGATGCGGGCGCGCAGTTGCAGCTGCGCGATGCGCGCGGGCTCATCACATGGATGGCCAGTGGCAACGGGCACGGTCAACACTGGACATATGATTTGCTAGGCCGTCCTATCGCGCGGTTTGAGCAGCCTGCCGGTGTCACGCAAGCGTGCCGCGAACGGCTTATCTATGGGGCACCGGACAGTGACGCGCGCCGCAATGATCGTGGTCAGCTGGTTCGCCATGCAGATCCAGCGGGCATAAATGAAATCGGGGGCTACAGCTTGAGCGGCGAGCCACTGAGTGAAACGCGCGGCTTCCTAGCCACGTTGGACGCGCCCGATTGGCCCGAAGACGAAGCCGCGCAGCGCGCCTTACTTGAGTCAGAGCGCTACATAAGCCGCTGGACCTATAATGCGCTGGGCGAGACGGTGACACACACCGATGCAGGCGGACATTGCCGCCGCTACGAATTGAATATTGCCGGGCAGCTTCAGACGGTATGGCTACGCTTAGCGGGTCAGAATGAACGCTGCGTGGCATCGGATTTTATCTACAATGCGGCGAGCCAGCCGCTCCAGGTACGTGCAGGCAATGGTGTCGTGCGTACCTATGTGTATGAAGTCAGCACACAGCGACTTAGCTGCCTGAGCGCGCAACGTGAGCGTGATGCCACAGTGCTGCAGAATTTGATCTACACGTATGATCCGGTAGGCAATATCACGCGCATCGAAGATGCGGCACAGCCGGTGCACTATACACGCAACCAGCGCGTTGAAGCGGCGAGCGATTATCGCTATGACGCGCTGTATCAATTAGTCCAGGCCACTGGCCGTGAAAGTGCGCAGGCGAGCCAGCAAAGTGCCGCATTGCCGCTGTGGCAAAGCTTAGACGCCACACAACGGGTGAACTACACGCGTCAGTATACGTATGATGCGAGCGGCAATTTATGTCAGATGCAACATACCGGTGCGCAGCACTATACGCTGCGCATGGTGGTAGCCGCCGGCTCAAACCGAGCAGTGCCTGAAGCCTGGGATGCGGCGCCTGAACAGGTCGATCGATATTTCGATGCAAACGGCAATTTGACGCAATTGCAGCCAGGTCAGCCGGTAGACTGGAACACGTGCGATCAGCTTAGCCGCGTCGTGCAAATCGAACGCGGCGACAATGAGAGTGACGATGAGCGCTACGCCTACAGCAGTGCGGGCCAACGCGCGCGTAAGGTACGCCGTTGGCGCGCGGGCAGTCAGCAGCATAGCGACGACGTGCGCTATCTGCCTGGGCTCGAGCGACGCGAGCATCGGCAAGCCGATGTAGACGATCCTACGCGGTCCAACGTGACAGAAGCGTTGCAGGTGGTCGTGGTGGACGCGAGCGGCATTGCGTTGCGGGTGATGCACTGGGAAGCGGGAAAACCTGAACACGATTGATAACGATCAAGTGCGCTACAGTCTGGATAATCAGTTGGGCTCGAGCACGCTGGAGCTTGATAACACGGGGCAGTTGCTTACCTACGAAGAATATTATCCGTACGGTGGCACCGCAGTGTGGGCGGCAAAAAGCGAGTTGGAGGCGAAATACAAGTACGTGCGCTACTCGGGTAAGGAGCGTGATGCGACCGGGCTCTATTATTATGGGTACCGTTACTATATGCCTTGGCTAGGGCGATGGCTCAATCCCGATCCGGCTAGAATAGTCGATGGCTTGAATCTCTATCAGATGGTAAAAAATAGTCCAATTTTACGCTATGATGATAATGGCCTGATGTGGAAGACGGCCATTACAGGAGTAACTGGAGTGGCCGGGGTTGTTTACGAAGCCTATAAGCATAGGCAAAAATTACCTGCTCATTCGGAGACTGAAATTAAAGCACATGAAGCTTCAAAAAAAACTTACGGTGACCAGAAGGCAGACGAGATAATTAATAAAATCGGTGAAAGAAAAGATAAGTTTGATATATCTATAAAAATAGAGGAAACTATAATAGGCAGGGTTAAGGCAGTAGGCCACGTTGCTCAAGGTAAAGTGCCAGGCGTGGAAGCACTAAAAACAGGCGTTGATACTGTGGCAACCGTCGGGGAATTTGCTACTACGGGTGATGTGAAGCAGGTGAATAAATCTGCTTTGACAAAGGCTGCTGCAACCGATGCCTATAATAATCTAGGTTTAAGTGTTGAGGCGATAAAAAAGGCTTCTAAGGGTGCGGCCGTAGCGACGACAATGTCTTCAGAGAAAAATGAAGAGCTTGTAACAGCTGCTAACCAATTCAAAGAAGAGGTAAAAGACGAAGTCATAACAGGTGTGGCGACTGGTATGAGTGTTGGTGCTGTGTTGGACGGTGCGGCAGCAGTAGTGCCTCATCCAGCCGCAAAGATAGCCTTAAAAGGGGCATCAGTTCTTTGGCGTGTTGGTGGGGCAGTCAATATGGCGGAGAAAGTTGCTGAGGCATCAGAAAAACATAAAGAAGCCATATCAAGCGAGTTTGGCCATGAAGCGTTCAGTCAAATGAAAAATATAAATAGTATAAAAAGGGGGGAGATACTGGAAAAATACAAAATTATGACAGGAGGTAAAAGTTAGAAATTTTTATGTGGCTTTTGCCGCTTAGCTTGTGAACAAAAGCCGCCTTGGAGTGTGTCACGAACACGGACGGGAGCCTGTGATGCTGTATTAAAGACTAGGCATGTGGGGAGCGCGAGCGAGTCGAGCGGTAGCACGGGGGCGAATTGGGCCAGCGGGAGCAGTCGGTTGACGGCTGTGACACGACATAATTGTAATGTAAAAATTAGGAGTACGTTGCATAATGCAAGCGCTCCGTACCAGAATGCCTGATGGGCTAAGCGGGGCATTAGCTCGAGGTGGTGCGCAATAGGCTATTTATGTGGCGCGCGCCAGTCAAGAGCGTCATCGGGCGAGCGCGGGTACGGCACCCGGTGAGATCGTGACGTCCCCGTGTGGCGGGCGGTCGGACTCAACGCTGCTGCTGGATTATCGTGGCGTAGAGCAATGGTGATTTGATGATGGCTGAGGCGATTGAGTCGCTTCATATCATGCAATCGCGCGGATGGTGCTTGTCACGCAGCCGCGTCCTTCTGCGAGGCGGCACAGCCCCGGCAGGTCAACGCCTGATGGTGCCCACGGCAATTTGTCGCATTGAATAAAGGGAATTCGCTTGAATGTTTTCCGGCTAGTGCTTTACAGTTGTTGCTAACTTAAGTGTCGAAGCAGCGTATGGCAGTTGAGCATGACGCTCAAACGCGTTGTGAGCAGCAGTCAAACGATGAGGCGACCTGTTAGCGAACGGGTGCATCGCAGTAACCGTTTTTGCTGAATAAAGACGACGTCTGGAGGGAAGAAGATGAAGAAGTACCCCAGCTTAAACACAATGACCTCGCGCCTGCGCGGCACGTCTATTTTCTCTGTTTTATCCTGCTCCCGAATTTTGTCCGCTTGACGTACGGCGACACAGTTTTGCTTTAAGTGCGTGCAGCCCGAGGTTGACGGACAGCACTATCTTGGTGAAGTGTCCTGTTGGGCACGCGTTCGTGCGCATATCTGTCATCAGTCGAGCAGTCCTGGCTCGTGCTGAATTGCTTTATGTGGCTAACCTTTGCCTGGAGGCAAGATGAATCAAAAGACTAGCCCGCTGATTAACGTGCTTGAGAGCCGATATGGCGCCACAGGCCAGCTTGCCACACTGGGCTACGAGTCGGTATTCGATGTGTCGCGTGTGACACGCGAGCAATTTATTCGCGAGCATCGCGAGCGGATCAGCGTGCAAAGCGCGGGTGTGCTGTATGACCAAGCGCTCGGGTACGCGCAGCAAGTGGCGTTTCGTTTTCGTCAGCGGCGCCTAACCCGTTTGGTGCAGCAAACATTGGGGCCCTTTACGGTACCGGGTCCCAGCTATGACGAGCAGTTTCAAGTGAACTGGCACCAGATGAGCGCGGTCGATGCCATTGAAGCGAATACGTCACCGGCGGCCTACCTAGTGTCCCTGTATAACTTGGCGATAAAACAGGAAAATGATAATGCCAGCGCGCCGGGCAATAACGCCATCCATCCGCTCGCGCAACGCCGCCCCGATATTCCAAAGCTGGTGGTGGACAACGACAGCCTGAATCAGCGGCTACCTGCGTTGACGATGGTCAACCAAATTCTGAACAGCGCGATTGAACCGACCTTGCCCACCGGCAAGACGGTGGATGAAATATTGGCCGCTACTTACTATCCCCACACGCTGCCCTATCATTTTGCGTATCAGCAAACTACCGAGGGTTTCGCTGTGAGCGGTACATCACTGGCGGACGTGATACAGCAGGTGGACACCGCATGGCCCTACTTTATTAAACCTATTACAGGGACCGACACGCCAGCAAGAAAGCATGCGATACAGCTTGCCAGCCCATTGGCGCCGCCGCTGCAAGCATTGCTGAAAACACCCCCGTATTTTAGTACCCATATGCTGACGTTAGAGCAGCTCACAGCGCAATGGGGCAGTGGAGATTACTCGACTACTGAGATGACGTTGTGGCAAGACCTTAGTGCTCACGCTTATGTCACGCCATTGCAGGAATCCGTGGTAGACGGGCCAACTGAGTTGATTTGGAATGGCGAGGACGTTGCTGCAAAAATTACATTAAAAACAAGTGGTGGTCAAACAGTTGTGGTAAGGGGAAAAAGAAAAGAATATTGGAATCGGAGCATAAATAATGCAAGTATGACGGATGGCGCCCCTTACCAACGCTATCCCCAGCTTCAGTTCATCGATGCAGATAATGCCGAATTGGATCTAAGAAAAGACCCGCTGCGCGCTGATTTTTTTATCCGTATGCAGCAATATTCTGATAATAAAAGCTATTACACTGACATCAGCTTTACGTTGATTCTGGATGGTAACGAGCGCCCTGTACTTTATACTACAACTCAAAAGGATTTTTACAAAAATCAGTTTGGTATTAATCCTGATCTCATTGTGAAGGATTATCCAACTTATTTTAGCTCGGTCAAGATTCTGACCGAGCGCACGGGGCTGACTGTCTCGCAGTTGGAAAACATGCTTTGCGCGCGAGTTGGCGGCGATACGGTGGTGTTGTCGCCGAATATCGTGATTCGTAACGCGATTTTTACCAACGGGCATACCGATCAAACTCCGCATATGCCGTACCATTATGGCGCCGTCTATTTGCACGCGGGGAAAAAACCAGCGATTGCCATGATGCAAGACGACGATGGCAAATTGACCCTAACCGGCTTAACAGACGATCGCCTGGATCGGCTCAATCGCCTGATGCGCGTGCAGCGTGCCATGCAGCTACCGTTTGATCAACTTGATCAACTCATCATCGCCGGCATGCGTGCCGAAGGGGCCGATCCCCGAAAAGCGGACGGTAACCTTGGCCTGTACATGAACGCAAATACGACGCGGCTGCTCGGTGTCTTTTGCCACTATCGACAGCATTACGGTGCAACCGCGGAGCAGTTTGCCGCGCTGGTGCATCAGATCACCCCGTATGCGATCACGCCCAATGTGCCGCTGCTCGACCGCTTGTTTAACAGTCAGCGACTATTTGATGAGCCGTACACGCTAGATTGGGAAAACGTCGATTACACGGCCACAGCCACGACGCCCAATAAGGGGCGTGATGCGCGCATCGCCAAGCAACTGGCTGCAGGCCTCAAACTGACCGATGCAGAATTCGCGTTGCTGGCTGGACTTGTGGCACAGCACCAGGGCAATATAACTGAACATACGTTCCCCAACAGTCTCGATGCCGTATCTGCGCTGTACCGTTTAACGACCCTAGCGCGGTGGCTTGACATGTCAATTGCCAGCGCGCTCGCGCTGATTCGCTTGTTGGACAACGCCAAGATGTTGGGTGACGATCGTCCGCTGTTGGCTCAACTGGCCGGGGTGCCGTCCATTGCGGTGTTAAACGAGAACGGCGAGGGGAAAACGCATGATGTGCTCGATGGGCTGATGTTATTGTCCAATGCAGTGCACTGGCTGCAAGCACAAAACTTGACCGTGGAGCAATGTGCGATGTGGCTGCTGCCGGTGCCGCCGCACATTGGCAACCAACGCCAGTTGGACTTTATCCGCCAGCTTAGTGAAAGTGTTGCACGCACGTTGGTGACGCCCACCCATTATGATCATTCGGGCGCCCCATCGATCGATACCGAGGGGAAACCGATAGACTGGGGCGTGCTGATGACCGAAAAAGAGCTGGTCAATGCGCAGGGGCTAGTTATGGACAATGCGCATACGGCCACTCAAACGCAGATTGAAGCCGCGGTGCGTGCGGTAGTCGATCAGCAAAAGCTGGAGGCTGCGGAAAAGGCGCAAGCGACAGCGGCACTGAGCGCATTAATTTATAACGCACAACAATCGCAGCGCGGCATTTTGAGCAGTACGCTGGCGCAATTGCTGGCGCAGCCGCAAGCGGTGGTGTCGTCGCTGGTACGCTGGGCGGGTAGCACACCGTGCGCATTATTGCAGCACACGCTTGCGCTAAGCGAGCTCAGCAGTGCGCAGCAAATTCCCGCTGACTATCTGGCGTTGCTCGCGATGCTGACGCGTGGGGCGCAGATGAGCACGTGTTTTCAACTGAGCGCCGCGATGCTGGACGCTTACCTTGCGCATCCGGCATGGTTTGGCGAGACCCACTCCTACGTTGACGGCACTCGATTTTGCCACGTTGTATCGCCTAGGCTGTTATCGCGATTGGTTGCATCAAACGTCACAGACAGAAAACGATTTGCTCGCTTATTTAAGCTGGGTCAACGGTGAAAAACCGCCGCCTGCTGATGAGGTAGCGCAGTCGCTGGCGGGTTTGCTGGGATGGCAGGCCAACGAAGTGCAAGTGGCGGCGGCCTATGTAATGGGTAGCGAAGAGACCCCGGCACACATGGTGCCGCAAATCGCAACGATTCTACGCTTATACCACTTGTCACAGCAAACGGGTTTGGCAGTTGCGTCATTGGTCGCAACCGTGAGCATTGACCCCGAAAGTGACTATGCGAGTTGGCAGCAACTCGGACAGGCGGTCGCGGCCGCGAGCGAGCAGCAGATAACTTCCGTGTATTAGCCACGCCTTGCTGGCAGGCGCAGCAGCTAAGCGATCAGCGTGCGCCGTTAGCGGC
Organism: Mycetohabitans rhizoxinica HKI 454; assembly: GCF_000198775.1. NCBI lineage: Bacteria > Pseudomonadati > Pseudomonadota > Betaproteobacteria > Burkholderiales > Burkholderiaceae > Mycetohabitans > Mycetohabitans rhizoxinica. The sequence continues at coordinate 279,439 of NC_014718.1, forward strand.
TCCGTAGTGCTTCATTTAAGAGACGATCATGCAAAGTAACTTTGCTAAACAGCTCAATGAATCCCGGCGCGATGCGCTACAGGCTTACTATCTCGGCTATGTGGCGCCGACGTTGCCGAATGTCGAGAACCAGCCAGTCACCGCGGACGATCTTTATCAATATTTGCTCATTGACACCAAGGTGGGCAAAGAGGTCGAGACTAGCCAGGTGGCGCAGGCCATCGCGAGCCTGCAGCAATACCTGTACCGCATTGCACTGAATCAGGAGCCGGGCTTCAATCCGATGTCACCGCAGGATGTGGCGTCCTGGCGTGAGATCGATAGTCAGTATGCGCGCTGGTCAGCCAGCCAACAGGTCAGTGACTATCCGGAAAACTATATTTTCCCGTCTACGCGTCAGGACAAAAGCCACTTTTTCGAGGAGCTGGAAAATTCTCTAAACCAAAATCGACTCAACGCGGACCGTGTGCAGGACGCGGTACTTAGCTACCTGAACGAGTTCGAGGCGGTCAGCAATTTGCTGGTAATCAATGGCTGCTGCAGCCAGATTGATTTTGGTGGCGGGACCTATTATTTTATCGGGCGCACCGCTGCGGAGCCGCATAGCTATTACTGGCGCAGCATGGATTTGAGTAAAAACGGGGGTACCGACGAATATCCGCAGATTACGCCAAACTGTTGGAATGATTGGCGAGCAATCGATCTGCCATTGAATAGTCGCAATGTATTGAGTTGGACCGTACGGCCAGTATTTTTCAATAATCGGTTGTACGTCAGCTGGGTCGAGCGGGATCCTACACCGAAGAAAAAGAGCGACGGCACCAACGTCACGCCGGAAGTGCATGCATACCGTGTGTACTACGGTTATTTGCGCTATGACGGCTCTTGGTCGGCACCCAATACCGCGGAACTGCAAGAAGTTAAGCAAGACGGGGGGAGTTCATCTGTGCTATCAGGCGGGGTGCTGGAGATTGAAGAAGGCACTAATTTCGTGTTAAGAAAAGTTGATACGGTCGCGATTGTGGATTTCAGTCGCGGGGTACTTGGTGGCACGCGACCTGAAGGAAATCTATTTATCGGGATATTTGTTTATGAAGGTGGGCAGGATAAGATTCCCACGCAATCGGCATTTCTGTTTTGTGATACGTCTTTTATCAACATCGCCACCACTGGGGATAATGTTAAGCCAAACTTCTTAGTTTATCGGCCCGGCGAGCAAAAAAATGGTATTTTTTACCAATCGTTGCAATATAGTTTGCAAGGAAAAAAATACCGGATTCAATCGTGCGAGAAGAGATCCTCCCATACTGATTCAGGGATACCCAGCAGCTGGCCAGACGCTTTGGCCGCCCCTTCAGTGTCGATTGCCAACGACGGATTGACGCTGCAGGTTGGCGCTAACTTAGGTCGATGCCCCGATGAAACCCGTGACGGAGGCGTATGGGAAAGCCTGTATGTCTTTCCGGACACCGATCAGGCACCAGCCGGAAGCACAAGTAATCGAACGCATTATCATTTGACAGCGGGTGATGCTAGCCGGTCAATCAAGTTTAGCTTTGATGGGTCAAATTACCGTTTTTACAACACTAAGATTAAATACGATGCTGCTTATGGGAATGTGGATATTTCGGCTGGTGTTTATACATTTTATACTGCTACTCTTCCTGACTACAGGGGAAACTGGGGTGGTCCGTTAAAATTTGTTACTGATGGCTCGCATAACATTGCTTTTAAAGGCGGTGTGCCTACTTCAAAAACACTGGACTTGCATGGAAAGTCTTTTCGCTTCTATAATAATCCAGCCACTGAAATATTTTTTTCTGTCGGTCCGGAAAATGGTTATTGGGATTCGTATCATTTAACTTATGCCATCAAAAAGAATGCCAATAAAATCAGTGTCACATACCAGTTCCAGCATAAACTAAAGGTTTATACAGTCCAAAATGGTAACGAAAAAAGCGTGGTGGCAAGCAATGAAACTGCACAACGCTGGGTGCTGCAACCGACGGACCACCGTGCGGCCACGCATGTGATTAGCAGCGAGGACTATCCAAACCAGGGAATTATTACCTACCATCTACGTCACGAGATTGTGCGCACACCGTCTTCTGGCAGTGCAGGTAGCGCTTATCAAACTTGGTCAGTGCAAGTTGAGTTGGTGTCCGTGGACACACCGACCCAGGTGCCCCAGCTGTGTACGCGCTATGATAGTCAGCAAGGCAATGTCCAATTTATTACCTTTAACGGTGTTCAAGCGGAAGACGGTGGGTTTGCGTTGCCTGATACGCGGCTCAATACGACGTTTGTGCGCGAATTGATTCGCCGGGCCAATGTTAGTTTGGGCACGCTGCTGCATTATACGACCCAGGCGATGCCGCAAGAACCGCAGTTGCGTGTCGATAGCGGTGCACCCGATGGTCGTTTGCAGCCAATGGACTTCACAAGTGCCAACGGTCTGTATTTTTGGGAGTTGTTTGTCCACGTGCCGTATCTGGTCGCCACTCGCTTTGGCGACGAAAACCAAAACACCGACGCACAGCACTGGTTGCACTATATCTTCGATCCGTCTGCCAAAGATAAAGCCACGGATGCGGTCACCGGTCTGACCCCGCCCGATTACTGGAACGTCTATCCACTCTGTCCGCTCGGCGAAGGCGCCAAGGTGGCGACGGCCAGCTTTTTAATGCGCGATGCGCTCAATCCGGATGCTCAAGCGTATGCCAATCCGGTTATCTATCAAAAAGCGGTATTTATGGCCTATGTGCGCACGCTCATTGCCACGGGCGATAACGAGTATCGGTTGCTTACGCCTGATGGCCTGACTGCCGCGCGCGTATTTTATGATCAGGCCCGCGAGCTGATGGGACCACTGCCTACGGTCTCGATGAGCAGTCATTGGAAGCCCAATACATTGGAGGCGATCGCGAGCCAAAAACATGCAGCGGTGCGTGAATTGGAGCACGAGCCAGGCGTACAGTGGCTGGCGTTGCCGGCACAAAACCTCAGTTTGCTCAGTATTTTAGACAACCCGAACTTTCGACCCCCGCTCAATACGCAACTGCTTACATATTGGCAAATGCTCGAGGCACGGCTGTATAACCTACGTCATAGTTTGACCTTGGATGGCAAACCGCTCGTTCTGCCACTGTACGCGACACCGGCTGACCCGCTGGCGCTGTTGACGCAGCGCGCCCAAGCGGGCTCATTGGGCAACAGCGGCAATGGCGCCAGCCAGGTGATTTTGCCGTATCGCTTCCAGTCGCTGCTGCCCAGCGCCTATCGCGCAATCGATATGCTCAGCCAGTTTGGCAATACGCTGCTCAGCGTGTTGGAGCGCGGTGAGAATGCCCATCAGCTGGAACTGAGTCAACAACACTTGGTCGACCTGTCCAACTTCACGATCAGCTTGCAGCAGCAAGAGTTGGATGCGCTCAATGCCGATGTCGACACGCTACAGGCGCAAAAAGCAATCGCGGAGCAACGCTACCAATACTATTTGGATAGCTACAACGACAATATCAGTCGCGCCGAGCAAGAATCGATGGATCTAGCAAACTACCGCCAGTTGCGATGACAGTGAGCGTAGCGGCAATGTATGCGGTTGCTGGCGGACTCGATATGGCGCCCAATGTGTTTGGTCTGGCCAATGGAGGGTCCCGTTGGGGCGCGGCTACGCAGGCCGTCTCGCTTGGCATGAGCGTGGCGCGCACGGCGATGGAAGCGAAAGCCGGCCGTCTTGCGCAAAGCGAAGCGTACCGGCGACGACGCGATGACTGGCGACTTCAGTATGAACAAGCGCAATTGGAATCCCAGGTCATCGATAAACAACTACAGGCGCTCGCGATACGGCAAAAGGCCGCTCAGACGGTGATTGACCAAGCTTATACGCAGCAAGCCCAACAGCAGGCGATGCTCGATTTCTTAAGCTCGCGCTTCACGCAAGCGAGCTTGTATCAGTGGTTGGCTAGCCAGCTCTCCGCACTGTATTACCAGGCGTACGATGCGGTCCTGTCGCTGTGCATGAACGTACAGGCGTGCTGGCAGTATGAGTTGGGGGATTTCAGCACGTACTGGGTTCCGACTAACGCGTGGAACGATAATTATCGTGGGCTGCTAGTCGGCGAGACACTGTCGCTTAGCTTACAACGAATGGAATCTGCTTATCTGTCGCGCAATGACCGTCGGCTCAATATCACGCGCACCTTTTCGCTCAAAGCTTTGCTAGCGGATAAGCCGAACGATTTCGAAAAGCAGAAAGCACAAGGCAAATTTGAATTTACGTTGTCAGAGCAAGATTTCGACACCAATTATCCGGGGCATTATGCGCGCTGTTTGCAACAAATCAGTGTCACCTTGCCCACACTGACCGGCCCGTATCAAGATGTGCAGGCGCTGCTGACCCAAACGCGTAGCCAAACGCTGCTGCAGCCAGACATTGATGGCGTGCGCTATATGAACAACAACCAAGAGGGTAGCGGCACGCATGTTGTGAGTAACTTGCGTCCAAGCCAGCAAATCGCGCTGTCATCAGGCATCGACGACAGCGGCACCTTCGCGCTGCTCGCTCAGGATGGGCGCTATCTGCCATTTGAGGGCACTGGCGCGGTATCCAGTTGGACCCTTGTCTTTCCACGTGCGGTAGACGAAACGATTGATGGCAGAAAATTGCCCGCCGACCCTGCACAACAAGCGACGTTGGAGGCGCTCAACGATGTGCTCATTCAAGTGCAGTACACCGCATTGGATGGTGGAGCCAGTTTTGCCAATGCGGTCAAACAAACGTTGATTCCGAGTTGAAGCAGCGGTTTGGCCCACACGCGACGCGCTTATCGGACCATGCTCGGATAGCTACATCAAGCGCCGAGTCAAGTTGGGGAGGGCCGGTCGGCGCTCGCTTGCACGAGGACACTAGTCGCCTGCAGTCTCGTCAACGTGGGGCATCGAGCGTGGGCGCAGTCAGCCAGTTTATAAAATGCGTCAGCATCTCTTAGGAGTTGAATATGCCAGTCACGCAGTCAGCGTCCAATGTCACCCTATCCGAGCCGACACTGCCCAAAGGCGGCGGGGCCATGCGTGGGTTAGGCGAGGCGTTGGGGCCCGTTGGCTCCTCGGGCGTGGCGACGATGACGTTGCCGCTGCCCATATCGGCCGGGCGCGGCTACGCACCGCAACTGGCATTGCGTTATGCGAGCGGCAGTGGCAATGGCCCCTTTGGCGTCGGATGGCACCTCGGGTTGACCAGCATCGGGCGACGCACGGCCTGCGGCACGCCCCAATACGGCGACGAAGACGAATTTATCGGCCCGGGCGGTGATGTCCTCGAGCCGGAGCGTGATGCCGATGGCGCTATGGTGCCGCCCTCTGAGGTCAGTACCTATAACGACTTAGATTTAGACGACACCTACCGGGTGACGCGCTACTTTCCGCGCATCGAGCGCGACTTCGCGCGCATCGAGCATTGGATCGGTCAGACCCATGGTGGCGACTTTTGGCTCGTTCATGACGCGGGCGGTGATCTGCATTGCTTCGGCAAAACTGCGTCGGCCCGCATTGCCGATCCAGCGCAACCGTCCCATATCGCGGTGTGGTTGCTCGAAGAGTCGGTCTCGCCCAACGGGCAGCACATCGGGTATTGGTACAAGCCGGAAGATGATGCCGGTGTTGACCTGCAAGGCAGTGAGGCGCGACGCGACCATGCCGCCAATCGCTACCTTACCCAAGTGAAGTACGGCAACGTGTTGGCCGCCAACGCACTGTATCTGTTCACTTCATCGAAGCTGGACGACGAGCCATGGTTGTTTTCGCTGGTGTTTGATTACGGTGAGCGCGGCACTGACCCGCTAATCCGGCCACCGTGGTTGGCGGCTGCGCATTGGCCGGTCCGGCACGATGCGTTCTCGCGCTACGACTACGGGTTCGAAGTGCGCTGTCACCGTTTATGTCGTCAGGCGCTGATGTTTCATCACTTTCCTGATGAGCTAGGCGAGCCCGCCACACTCGTCGCAAGGCTGCTGCTCGAGTATGACGAGAATCCGGTGCTCACCCGGCTCGTTGGCGTGCAGCGGCTAGCTTATGAGCCAGACGACACTGATGAGCCAGACGACACGCTGCAGTCACTGCCGCCGCTAGAGTTAGACTACACGCCGTTCGACGCTTCGGTGTCATCGGGCCAGTGGCAGCCATGTGATCTCTTTCCTGGATTGAACAACGCGCACCCGTACCAGCTGGTGGATTTATATGGCGAGGGCATCGCCGGCATCCTGTATCGAGTGGGCCACCTTTGGTATTACCGGGCGCCTATGCGTAGCAGTGAAGGCGGCGACGCGGTGACCTATGACGCGTGGCGGCCGCTGCCCGAGATTCCGTCATTGCAGTCGCCGGCAATGGCGCTGACGGATATCAACGGCGATGGCAGGCTGGATTGGCTTGTGACGCAGCCTGGTCTGGCTGGCTACTTTAGCCTGGCGCCCGACGGCACTTGGTCGACCTTTACGCCGCTCTCAGCGCTGCCCGTTGAGTTTTTCAGCCAACAGGCAACACTGGCCGATTTGATGGGCGCGGGGCTCTCTGACCTAGCGCTCATTGGTCCCAAGAGCGTGCGCTTGTACGCGAACAAGCGGCATGGCTTTGCGCGCGGCATCGATGTGGAGCAGGCATCGACACTGCCCATTGCCGGGCGCGATGCGCGGGAGGTGGTGGCATTTTGTGACCTGTTGGGCTCTGGCCAGCAGCACCTCATCCGCATTCGCTGTGATGAGGTGACCGTCTGGCCGAACCTTGGGCGGGGCCGCTTAGGGCAACCGTTCAGCTTTGCACCGTTGCCATTTAGTGCACAGCAGTTTAATCCTGCTTGTGTCTATCTAGCGGATTTGGACGGCTCGGGAGCGGCCGATCTGTTATATGCGCAAAGTGACCGCATTCGTATCTTCTTCAATCAATCCGGCAACGGGTTTGCGCCGCCCGTTGACCTGGCCTTGCCACCGGGCGTGCGCTTCGACCGGCTCTGTGCGCTCAGCGTAGCGGACATCCAGGGGCAGGGCATGGCCAGCCTCGTGTTGTCGGTGCCTCATCCAAGCCCGAAGCATTGGCGCTACGATCTCGCCCGGGCCAAGCCCTATCTGATGAACGTCATCAACAACAACATGGGGATGGCGCACCGGATCGTCTACCGCAGCTCGGCTCAGGAATGGCTCGATGAAAAGCAGTCAAGCACGCGCTCAGTCAGTGGCTTGCCGTTTCCAGTGCACGTGGTGTCACGGCACATTCAACTCGACGAAATCTCTGGCAATCAACTGGTCCAGCAATACCAATATCGTCAAGGGGTCTACGATGGGCGCGAGCGGGAATTCCGCGGATTTGGTTTTGTCGAGACACAAGATACCCATGAAGATGCGAAGCCTGCAGGGCGCAACGTCAGCGATGCGCCGCCGCGGTTGAGTCGAACCTGGTACCACACTGGCCGGGAAGCGGACGAAGCGACGCTGTACGGCGAGCCTTGGCAGGACCCCGACGCGTTCAACTGTTCCCCGACACGTTTGACGCGATGGGATGCCAACACGAGCCAGGATGTGCTGCTTGACGATTCGGACGCGAAGCGTCGATGGTGGCTGTACCGCGCGTTAAACGGCAGTGTATTGCGCACGGAAGTCTATGGTCTAGACGGAACGTCCCGCCAGCAGACGCCCTATCGCGTGACCATGGCCCGTTATCAGGTGCGCGAGGTCCAGTCGGCAGGCAGCGATCACACGCCAGTTGCTATGCCGTTGCCGCTGGAGCAGCTGGACTATGCGTACGAGCGCATCGATGGCGATCCGCAGGTCAGCCAGACGGTGACATTGCGCATCGACGCTTATGGTGTGCCGCTGCACAGCGTGACGGTTCACTATCCCCGGCGTGCCAAACCATTGACGTCGCCTTACCCGGATACGTTGCCGCCGAGCGCCTGGCACAGTTCGTACGACCCGCAGCAGCAGTGCCTGCGGCTCACCGAGCAGCGCGCAAGCGTTTGGCATCTGACGCATCCCCAGCAGTGGCGGCTTGGCCTGCCGTGGCAGCAACGCCACAACGCGTTGACCTACGATGCGGCGCGCGTGCCGGTCGGGGGCCTGAATTTTGAAAACTTAAGTCAGGTAGACGGTTTGTTGGGTGATGATCAGGTGCGCGTATTCGGCGGTCAAAGCGTCGTCGTGTACCGGGACACGGACGCTCACGGTGCCCCTGATTTTGTGGCGCTGGTCGATCATCAAGAAGTCGCGGAGCTTGATTCATCCAGTCTGGCCGCCTATGACGGCCTACTCGACGAGCCGACGCTGACCGCAAAACTTACGCAGGCCGGCTATCACACTTCACCGACCGTATTGGCCGTGCCCAATGCAGTCGAAGCGCCGGTGTGGGTAATCGCCAGCGACTATCGCACCTACCGTGGGCCGGACAACTTTTATGTGCCGAGTGAAGTGCAGAAAACCCGGCTCACCGGTGCCACGCAGCTTTCGTACGATCCGTATTACTGTGTGGTGACGCAGGTACAGGACGCGCTAGGCAACATCACGTCGGCGCAATATGACTATCGATTCCTGCAGCCGTGGCGCATGACTGATGTTAACGACAACCACCATGAGGTGCAGTTCGATGCGATGGGCCGCGTGGTGGCCAGCACATTCTATGGTACGGAGCAGGCGCGCGACGTGGGATTTGATCCCATCACGGTTTCCCCGGTACCCACCGGGCTGACCGTTGCACAGGCGATCGACCAAGCCGGGGTCTCGGCGCAGCGAGTGGCGAGCGTTCATGCGACGGATCTGTTTGCGTGGATGGGGCAGGTGTCCCGGGCAGACCTGCCGACAGAAGACGCGGACGAATGCTGGCAGCAACTGATCGCCGAGCGGCTTATTACGCCCCAGGGCCACATTCGTGCGAGCGCGCGTGACGGGCTGTGTAGCGGCGTGCTGAAGCGCCTTTCCGAACCTGTGCGCCAAGCGCTTGCTCGCGCTGCACGCAACCCGGTGAACGTCGTGACGCTGACCGCTGACCGCTATCCGAATGACACAGAGCAGCAAGTTCGGGTGGACATCGCGTATACGGATGGCTTTGGCCGCACGCTGCAAGGCTGCGCCAAGGTGCCCGGCGGCTTGGCGTGGCAGTGCACTGCTGACGGTGAGATCGTCGTCGGTGCCGATGGCAAGCCCGAGGAAGTGGATACTGGTTCAGCACCACGCTGGGCGGTGTCGGGGCGGATCGAATACGACAACAAGGGTCAGCCGGTGCGTCGCTACCAGCCCTACTTCATGAATGACTGGGCGTATGTTGCGGATCGCGCCATGCGCAGTTGCGGTTACGCGGATACCACCTACTACGATCCAATCGGACGGGCGATGCGCGTCGTAACCGCGAAAGGGTATGAGCGCAGGACGAGTATTTATCCGTGGTTTGTCGTCAATGAAGATGAAAATGACACGGCCGGCTAATCCTGTCAATGCACGGTGGTCAAACACGAAAGGTACGCGATGAACGAAACCGAGTGGGAAAACGTCTGTCGGGGCACGCCGGTCATACAAGTGATGGATAACCGCGGGTTAGGCGTCCGCACGCTTCACTACAATCGCGATAGCAGCACGTCACCGTTGGACGAGCGCGTGAGTGTGGCGCAGCACACGGAATGGGGGCATCTGCGCTCAACGACCGATGCACGCCTGTTTGATGCGCAGCAGCAGGATCCCAGGGTGGCACCGAATGTGCGTTGCGTCAGCTCATTGAGCGGTCGCGCGCTGCGTCGTGACAGTGTGGATGCGGGGTTGAGCGTGGCGCTGTTCGACGTGGAGGGCCGTATGGCCTGGAGCCAGGATGGTCGCGGCACCCAATGGCGGCAGGTCTGCGACACGCTGGGGCGTACTGTGGCCACCTACGTTCAGGCTTCAGATGAAGTTGAGCGGTGTCACGAGCGCATCGTTTATGGCGAACAAGTGCCCCAGGCGTCGGCGCATAATCTAAGAGGACAGGTGGCGCGCTATTACGATTCGGCGGGTCAGGTCCGCACGGCGGGATATACCCTAAGCGGGAAGTCGTTGCAGGATACCCGGCAGTTGCTAGCCAATCGAGATACGCCGGCCAATTGGGCGGGTGATGACGAAACGGCGTGGACGGCTCAACTGTCGGCCGACGCGTGGACCACCGCGCGGCAATACGATGCGCTGGGCGACACGGTCTCCCAAACGGATGCGAAAGGTAACCGGCAGCGCTTTCGTGTCGACGTGTCGGGTCGGCTACAGACGAGTTGGTTAAAACTGGCCGACGCCCGTGACGAGCAGATCATTGTGGGCGATATGCAGTACACTGCCGCCGGTCAGCGGCTCAGCCAGACGGCTGGCAATGGCGTGGTCACAACCTACGACTACGAAGCTCAAACCCAACGGCTGCTACGCACCGACACGCGCCGCGAGGATGGCACGTCGCTGCAAGCCCAGGAGTACACGTATGATCCGGTTGGCAACATCCTAGCCGTTGGCGACGCTACGCAGCCCACCCGCCATTTTCGCAATCAGCGCGTAGCGCCGCTGCACACGTACCGCTACGATGCGCTATACCAATTGCTGGAGGCCAGCGGACGAGAGAACGCCTCGGCTGGCCGCCAGGGGCCGGCTCTGCCGACACCGCAGCGCGATCCGATCAATTTGACCAACTACACCCGCAGCTATACATACGATCGGGGGGGCAACCTCACCGCGATCCGGCATCAAGGCCAGGGGGCCAACGCTTATCGCAACGACATCGTGATTGCGACCCAAAGCAACCACGGTGTCGCGCAGACCGAACAGGGCAATCTGCGCCCGGAAGACATCGACGGTGGCGGTTTTTTTGATCGTAATGGCAACGGCTTGCAGTTGCAGCCCGGCCAGCCTCTTGAGTGGAGCGAGCGCAACCAGTTGAGGCAGGTCACGATCGTCGATCGTGGCAATGACGATGACAATGACCGAGAAACATACGGCTACGATGGCAGCGGGATGCGGGTGTGGAAACAGCGTCGCACAAAGACCGGCAGCACATGGCGCACTGAAGAGGTAGTCTATCTGCCGGGCCTGGAGCTTCGCACGACGCGCGTGGACGACAATGTCGAAGAAGCGTTGGAAGTGGTCACCGCCGCAGACGGCGTGGCACGCGTGTTGCACTGGCGCGTGGGGCAGCCCACGCAGATACCCAACGACCAGTACCGCTGGAGCGTGAGTAATCTGATCGGCTCGGTGAACCTGGAGCTGGACAGTGACGCCCGCATTCTGACGCGCGAGGAATACTACCCGTACGGCGGCACCGCGGTGTGGGGCGGCAACGATTGTGAAGTGAAATATAAGTTTGTCCGGTATTCAGGTAAGGAGCGCGATGCGACGGGCTTGTATTACTACGGCCATCGCTATTACCAGCCGTGGTTGGGGCGATGGGCGAGTGCCGATCCAGCGGGGCCCGTCGATGGTCTCAATCTCTACATGATGGTCAAAAACAATCCCATCAACCATGAAGATCCGAATGGCTTAAAGGCATCGAACTGGCAGCTATTTAAAACCATGGCAAAAAAGCACGGCCCGAAGTTGGTGCCTTGGGTGACGCCGATCCTAGCGGCGGGTGCTGTGGCGTTAGGTGTGCCAGGGGTGGTCATCGGCGCGGTAGCGGCGACTGCGGGGCTCATTTACTCAGGCTACCAAGGTTATAAAGCTTTCCAGCGATTCAGACGCGGCGACGGTTCAGGTGACGCGACCCGGCGCAGCCAGGAAGCTGTTATTGCGACAGCGTCACCCAAACAATTAAGTTTCTTGGGCAAAGTTGGCAGGGCATTGCGCTGGGGCGGGGCTGCCGCCGCAGTGGCGGGAGGCATTGCGGCGGCAGTCGGCGCGGCGCCGCTTGTCGTCGCGGGCGTAGGTATTGCCGCGGCCCTTGGCGGTGCGGCATTTGCGGTAGGGGCGGCCTCGCGGCTTGCACGAAGACATGCAGCGCATCAGGCTCGTCAAATCCAACGAGAGGGGGGCGGTATCGTCAGTTACGGCGCCCGTTCTGCGGCCACTACGTTTGTGTCAGCCGAGATGCATGGCGCCTCGCATACTGGAGCTGCGGTGGCGATGGCCGGTACTGCGCCGATTTCAATGCTAGGGTGGGCGGAACAAAATGCTGAAGCGAGCGTAGCCGGTGCACACGCAGGCGGCGTGGCTGTGGGGGAATATGAAAGTATCTCACGGGCGGTCGGCGTTGAAACGGCGACGGATATACCGGCGCTCGTTGGCACGGCGCTGGGCGGTGGTGCAATGGGCTATTTACATGGCCAGCTTGAGGGAGCCACAGAAGTGGGTCAGGCGGCGGGAGCGATGGCCCGCCAAACGCGGGCTCGGCTTTGGCTGGGATTCGATGCTGTCAATGCGTACACTCGAAGCTTGGGAGAATCCATGTTCGACACCGGCGTGTCGTTGGTGCGAGATGTCGCCCATTACATGGGATTCACTGGAGGACGCTCATGGGCAGGACGGGCTGTTCAATTCGGGTCGCGCATGGCAGGCTGGTTGCTGGGGAACCGGATCAGGGCGGCTGCAGGATACACGATTGGCAGCGCCGTCTTGGGTGCGGTTGGCGTAGGGGCACTGCCAGCGAGCACCGGTGCGATAACATTCGCCGCTGCAGCGGGTGGGGCCGCTTACGGGGGGTACCACGCCCTTCCTGAGGGCGGGTTTATCTCGGGTATGCGGCGCATAGCCACTGGAGTAATCAATCGGGCGACGACCCATTGGTTGGCGTTTCCTAACCTTGGAACCAGTTCAACAGCCTAAAGTCGGCTTTTTGTTAGGGAAGCGGTGATTTATTGGGCTCGGTGTTCATCGAAGAGGTAGCCGAGGACGTTGGAGGAAGCTCATGGAACGGCTTCCAACGATGAGTGTATGGTCTCCTCGGCGATCCGCCGGTTTGGTCCGACAGGAACTGCGGGATCGCGGTGCAAATGGTAGCGCTGAAGTGCGTCTCGATCATTGCGTGGGACTTCGGCGCGTCATTCTGTAGCGCCTGCGCGTGGCCATAGTACTCCCGGCACTATCGATTGAATGCAGCGCTGCAGTAGATCGAGTTCACGGTACAACTCGTCGACGACGCAAATGCTGCCGTCGGTGAGCACGCAGGCCAGCGTCAGGAGTCGGGCGGACATCGATAGTCTGCTGATCACGGAACAGTGTGCTTGAGCCGGTCGAATCCTGGTTATCGGGCACCGGCTAGCGGTGCCGAGGCTGGTCACGCAGAGGCAGGTGCAGCTGCCCGCGCTATTGATCTCGTTGCACCGGCTGCACCTCGCGTCTTCGATTGGCGAGCCGCGCGGCCTCAAAGTAGCTGGGGTTCGACGGCCGTTTTAGATACCGTCCGGCACCGCGACATGCACGCAGCTCGCCATCGGCCCACACCAGTTCGCCGCGTGCAATCGTATGCGTTGCGACGCCGCGTACCGTGATGCCTTCGAACACGTTAAAGTCCACGTTCTGGTGATGCGTGCTGGATGAGATTGTCCGCGTCGCCAGCGGGTCCCAGACCACGAGATCCGCATCGGCGCCCACCGCGATCGCCCCCTTGCGCGGGTACAGGTTAAAGATCTGCGCAGCGTTGGTTGACGTCACGCGCACGAATTCATTCGGTGTCAGCCGTCCGGTGTTCACGCCCCGATCCCATAAAATCGCCATCCGGTCTTCAATGCCGCCGCAGCCGTTCGGGACCTTCGTGAAATCGTTGCGGCCTATCGCCTTTTGCGATGCACAGAATACACAGTGATCGGTCGCGGTCGTATGCAGGTATCCGCCCTGCAGTCCGCGCCATAAGGCTTCGCGGTGCTCGGCCGAGCGAAATGGCGGGCTCATCACGTGCGCAGCGGCGCGCGTAAAGTTTGGGTCACGGTAGACCGACTCGTCGATCACCAGGTGACCGGCGAGTACTTCGCCGAACACGCGCTGACCTTCGCTGCGTGCACGTGCGATTGAGTCCAGCGCATCCTTGGTCGACACGTGCACGATGTAGACGGGCACGCCAAGCACCTGCGCGATACGTATCGCACGGTTGGCCGCCTCGCCCTCGACCTCCGGCGGCCGTGACAGCGGATGGGCTTCGGGGCCGGTGAGGCCGCGCACCAGCAATTGGCGCTGCAACTGGAACACCAGCTCGCCGTTTTCCGCATGCACGGTCGGCAATGCGCCGAGTTCCAGTGACCGCGCGAAGCTGTTCACGAGGGTCTCGTCATCGGCCATGATTGCGTTCTTGTATGCCATGAAATGCTTGAAACTGGATACGCCGTGCTCGTGCACGAGTACACCCATGTCGCGATGCACGGATTCGTCCCACCACGTGACCGCAACGTGGAAACCATAGGTCGGCAGCCGCTTTTTCAGCCCAGCTGCGCCATTGGTGGAACGCGTCCATCAGCGATTGACGCGGACCGGGAATCACAAAGTCGATGATCGACGTCGTTCCGCCCGCGAACCCGGCCGCCGTCCCCGTGTAGAAGTCATCACTTGCCACGGTGCCCATGAACGGCAGTTCCATGTGCGTGTGTGGATCGATGCCGCCAGGCATCACGTATTGGCTGACCGCGTCGATGACTGTCGCGCCGGCAGGCGCGTGCAACTCGGCTCCAATCTGCACGATCGTGCCACCCTCGTTGCTGCCCGTGCACAGCACGTCAGCCCGCCAGGCCTGGTTCGCATCGATCAGCGTGCCGCCTCGAATCAGAATCGCCATCGCTTGTCTCCTTCAGTAAAAATGCCGCCGCGGCTAAGCACTTGCCACGCTGGCGCGCATACTTTTTCCGAACTGCATCATCGCGACATAGCATCCGCGGCGAAGAAGGTTGCGATAGCAGCGCTGTTCATGCGACTGGCGACTTGACCACGCGCGCCGGATTGTTTGGATGCGTGGTCCAGTTCGCATAACGGCCGGCATCGACGCGCTCCATTGTGATGCATTGATCGACTGGACACACATGCATGCACAAATTGCACCCCACGCAGTTGGCATCGATCACCTCGAAATGGCGCCGGCCGTCGCGGTACCCCGTGATCGCCTGATGTGCCGTGTCTTCGCACGCGATATGGCATAGCCCGCATTGGATGCACTTAGATTGGTCGATGCGTGCCTTGATGTCGTATTGCAGGTTCAGGTACTTCCAGTCGGTCACATTTGGCACGGCGCGCCCGCGCACCTCGTCCAGTGTCGCGAAACCTTTTTCATCCATCCAGTTCGACAAACCGTCGATCATGTCGGTGACGATACGGAATCCGTAGTGCATCGCTGCTGTGCAGACCTGCACGCTGCCGGCACCCAGCACGATGAACTCGGCCGCATCGCGCCAGTTCGAGATGCCACCCATGCCTGAAATTGGCAGCCCCGGCGTATTAGGATCGCGCGCGATCTCGGCCACCATGTTCAATGCAATTGGCTTGACCGCTGGTCCGCAGTAGCCGCCGTGCGTGCCCTTGCCGTCGACGGTGGGCATCGGCGCCATCTGCTCTAGGTCGACCGCGACGATCGAATTGATCGTGTTGATCAGCGATACGCCGTCGGCACCACCCGCGTAGGCAGCCCGGGAACCCAGCCGGATGTCGGTGATGTTCGGCGTGAGCTTGACCAGGCAGGGGAGCCGGCTCGCCTGCTTGACCCAGCGGGTGACCATCTCGACGTACTCGGGTACCTGGCCGACCGCGGCGCCCATGCCGCGCTCGCTCATCCCATGCGGACAGCCAAAGTTCAACTCGACGGCGTCGGCACCCGTATCCTCGACCTGCGGCAGAATCGATTTCCACGCCTGCTCATTGCACGGCACCATCATCGATACGATTAGCGCTCGGTCCGGCCAGTCGTGCTTGATTTGGGCGATCTCGCGCAGGTTCACGTCTAGAGGGCGGTCGGTGATCAACTCGATATTGTTTAGCCCGGCGATGCGCTGACCGTTGTATGTCGTGGCCCCGTAACGTGAGCTGACATTGATCACGTGCGGGTCCAGGCCCAGTGTTTTCCAGACCGCGCCGCCCCAGCCGGCCTCGAATGCACGGTTGACATTGTAGGCCTTGTCGGTGGGCGGCGCGGATGCCAGCCAGAATGGGTTCGGCGATGCGATGCCGGCTATCGTGCAGCGAAGGTCAGCCATGATCGGCGCTCCGGTTTCTGATATCGATGTGGGGTTGTCATGTCATACGCTCGGCAGGCCGTGCTGTGGGGTCATGCCGCCTTGACCGCGGTGCGTGTGAAGTGACGGTGGATCGCATGCGCAGCCAGCTTACCATCTTGGACCGCCTGTACAGTCAGGTCCAGTCCCGGGTGGTTGGTGCAGTCACCGCCGGCCCAGACACCGGGCATCGACGTTGCACCGTCGGCGTCAACGACGATCCGGCCGCCATCGACAGTCAGTAAGCGGGCCTCCAATCCGTCCGGTATGAGCGTCTGGCCGATCGCTTTCAGTACGACATCCGCATCGATGTTGAAAGTCTCGCCGGTGCCGACGAGCTTGCCGTCGGCGTCCAAGGTCGTGGCCTCGAATCGCACCGCGCTGACCTGTGGGCGGAGCCCTGGTTGTGGATGCGGTGCGCCGACGATGCACAGCGGCCTCGCCCATTCGCGCAGCACCACGCCTTGTTTGCGCGCGAATTCGCGCTCGGCCCAGGTTGCGCTCATCTGCTCGACGCTGCGCCGGTAGACCATCGTGACTTGCTGCGCGCCGAGCTTGAGGCTCTGCACGGCGGCGTCGATCGCTGTGTTGCCGCCGCCGATCACTACCACGCGCCGGCCGACGGGTACGGCGTCGAGCGTGACGCTTTGGCGCAGCCGAGCGATGAAGTCCACCGCGTCGAGTACGCCGTCGATCGTCTCACCGTCAACGTGTAGCGCATTGACGCCACTCAACCCGATGCCAATGAATACCGCATCGAATTGCGCGCACAACCGCGCGACGGTAATGTCGCGGCCGAGCCGCTGCCCGGCGCGCAGTTCGATACCCCCAATTGACAGCAGCCATCGCACTTCACGCTGCGCAAAGTCGTCAACTGTTTTGTATGCGGCAATGCCGTATTCGTTCAAGCCGCCCGGCTTGTCATGCGCGTCGAAGATCGTCACCCGGTGTCCGGCCTGGGCCAGCGTATGCGCGCAGGCTAACCCGGCCGGGCCCGAGCCGACCACCGCGACATGCCTTCCGGTGTCGGCGGCCCGCGTGAACAGCGGTTTGCCTGATGTTGCCTCGCGCGCCATCTGATGGTCGGTTGCATGCCGTTGCAGCGCGCCAATTGCAACCGGCTTGCCATCCTGCTTGTTGCGCACACAAGCGCCTTCACAAAGGATTTCGGTCGGGCAGACGCGCGCGCACATGCCGCCGAGCGGGTTGACCAACAGGATGTCACGCGCTGCGCCCTTCAGGTTGCCGTTGCCGATTTTGCGAATGAACCCCGGGATGTCGATGCCCGTCGGGCAAGCGCTCACGCATGGCGCGTCGTAGCAATAATGACAGCGGTTCGCCTCGACGACAGCCGCGTGGGCGCCCAGCGGTGGAGCGACATCGGCGAAGTTTGCCGCAAGCTGGTCCGCAGACAATCGGCCTGCTGTGATATCACCGGTTTGGGACGAAGACATCAAAGATTCCTTTGAGCAGAAAACACAATCCTGCCGGCCGCGATGTACGGCTAGCAGGAACCGAACCGATCACCCCATGACGGCAAACGGCTATTCCGGCTCGCACGCGCGTTCGAGCATCGCGTGCAGCAACACGTTGGCACCGGCCTCGATCCATTCAGGCTTCGCGTCCTCGACCTCGTTGTGACTGATGCCGTCGATACACGGGACAAAGATCATCGACGTGGGCGTGACCTGGGCGAGATAGCACGCGTCGTGGCCAGCGCCCGATACGATGTCGCGATGCGAGTAGCCAAAGCGCTCGGCCGCCGCGCGCACTGAACGAACGCATGTGGCGTCGAATGGCACCGGCGCGTAGTAGAAAATTTGCTCGACCTGTGCGTCCAGGCGGCCTGCGTCGGCGAGTTGTGCGATACCCTCGCGCAACTCGGCATCCATCCGGGCCAGTACGTCGTCGCTCGGGTGCCGGAAGTCGACCGTAAAGAGCACACGTCCCGGGATCACGTTGCGCGAATTTGGATGAACCTGCATCATGCCGACCGTCGCGCACGCGAGTGGCGCGTGCCGCAGCCCAATCTCGTTGACCAGTTGCACCACGCGCGAGGCGCCAAGCAACGCATCGCGGCGACGCGGCATTGGGGTTGGGCCGGCATGCGCTTCCTGCCCGGCCAGCACGATTTCGTACCAGCGCTGGCCTTGTGCGTCGGTGACCACGCCGATCGTCTTGTTCTCGCTCTCCAGGATCGGTCCCTGCTCGATGTGCAGTTCAAATGCCGCGTGAATTGGCCGCCCGCCGCATGGCTGCTCGCCCGCATAGCCGATGCGCGAGAGTTCATCGCCGATCGTTTTACCATCGACATCTTTGCGCGACAGTCCGTACTCGAGTGAAAACACACCGGCGAACACGCCGGAGGCTACCATCGCCGGCGCGAAGCGCGAGCCTTCCTCGTTGGTCCAGATTACCGTCTCGATGGGTCGTTCAGTGACGATCCCATGATCGTTCAGTGCGCGGATTACCTCGAGGCCGCCGAGGACACCGTAGATGCCATCAAAGCGCCCGCCAGTCGGCTGCGAATCGGCGTGCGAGCCGGTCACCACGGGCGGCAAAGTGTCGTCCCGGCCAGCACGGCGCATGAAGACGTTGCCCATCCGGTCGACGCTGACCGTGCAACCGGCCGCCTTCGCCCAGTCCACGATCAAATCGCGCGCTTGCTTGTCTAGGTCGGTGAGGGCAAGCCTACAGACGCCACCACGCGGCGTCGCGCCGATCCTGGCCATCTCGATCAAGCTGTCCCACAAGCGCTTGCCATTCACCTTGAGCGCGGTGCTGAGCACACCGTCCGTTATGGTGTTCATCCCCGTCCTCTATGCATGTGGCGCATCGCGAACGCGATGCGCGTGACTACGTTTAGAACGTGCATTTGTGTCGTGATTGCAGCCATGACGCCTGATCACAGTGCATCGTTTATGCGGCCGGACTGGCCTCGATACCGCTGAAACGCAATCCTGTTCAATTGGAAGGTTGTAGGCGATAAACGACGCAAATTCAATGTCGGATCGGAGTGAAAAGTATGCTATCGATGTTGCACCGCATGAACGAAAGCAGCAACGATCGCATGCGGCGGGCCGCGCCTTGGATGCTGCACGGCTACATTGACGCGATAGGGTAAGCGTGCGGGCAGGCGCCCGGGTTGCCTCGCAGACCGCGGTCGAGCTGGTCGAGCCGGCGCTAAGGCAGTGGGTCACCGACATCCGGCAGGACGAAGCACGCTGGTGCGCTATGCTCACTCACGCAATCATTTCGCTGGATGCCACGCCGACATCGCGCACTGGCGCGTTCTACGGCAAGGCCATGGCGATCAGGAACATCGGCGAACGGCTCGCGTTCTTGAATCGCGGCCAGCGCTGGGTCATGCGGCGGCTCTGCGCGCTGCTGCCAACGGTCCGCGACGCACGACTGCGCAGCGATCTGCAGGCGATGCTAGCTGCCCACCAGCGTAACGTCCTGCGCGTCGATGCGCGCGCCGGCACGGCCGCGGATGAGCCGGGCATGCCTGCACCGCAGCGGCCTGCCGCGCCGCAGTAGTGCTCCGGGCTGCCGGGCCTGCGCCACGAAGATGACGGTTGTCTGCATCCAACACGATGCAGGCATTCGAGCACTAGCGAGCCAAAGCCGGTATGGATATTGCGTCTGCCCCCCGTGCTTGACGCGTCGCGTCGAACCGTGGCGCCCGGATTGGCGTCTTAAAGCAAAAGGGTGGCGGGCACCGTGTGGATTGCGGGGGGCCGAGTTACCACCCGTGCTATTTCATTTCCCGGACGATGTAGTTTTTCCGCAGTCCGGGACCACTAAGGTAGGGAGATGAACAACGGTTTGAATTCACGAGATACCGGCGTCGAGCATGCCCGCACGTCGGTTGCCACCACGCTGCGCGAAGCGACCTGGCAGGGTAGTCGTCACGCGCGCGCGGCTCAGCCCGCCACGGTGCGGCTCACAGTACACGCATCGACAGGCGAGTTGCGGATCATTGCCGTGTGGGCGGCATTAGGCGCCTATGCGGGTCACGTCACGCAGAGCCGAATTCGCTGCAACCGCAAACTTGCCGTGGACGTCCTGGAACTGGACTTTCGCGACATACCGGATGCTGCCCTCATGGACATCGCAGCTCATCTATCCGCAGCACCGTGGGTACGAGACGCGCGCGTCCAAGGATGACACCAGCATACGAGAACCGGCTGGCCACCACGACACTCGCGGACCCGTTAATGGCAGGCCGGCCGCGGTGGCCCGATATACGCGATCCCAACCGCGGCAACCGTGAACTATTGGCCTATTGGCTCGCCCCGGACGCTGGCGCGACCGTGCTGCTCGAGCCGCTGGGCGCGACCCCGGAATTGTCGGCGCGCCTACATCCCTCGATGCCGGCGGCCAGCATGACCATTAACGTGGTGAATAGTAGGTGGACAACGTGTCGTTTCATCACGGGTTCTCCTTTGACGAATGTCGTAATGAACCTTGCAACGTGCGTACCCGGGCGCTCACTTATTGGCCCCCTTTTAAATCCGCCGTAACCATGCGCTGGCCGTCGGATGGCAAGGGGCCAGGCTTGCGATGTAGCCCGGGGCCCTCTATCGCCGCTTTCGTGACCGCGTTCCGTGCCGCGATGGCCATTGCCGCGGCGCCCGCGTTCGCGTGCCGGACATAGGCTTTATCGGTGGATATCTAGGAGTGGTTTCAGAATTTGGGGAAAAATCCTGCGCTACGCCGGCTCAGCCCTTGGCGCGTCACCTACGTGGTTGTCTATCGCGTCATAGCTTCCGCGATTGAAGTCGTAACGGTAGTGCACGCGCGGGTACCAAGAACATTCGTCACGAGGGCACTCCGCTATGAGTATGACGGCCAAAGATTACATCGCCAAGGCGGGACGCGTACTCGAAAAGACGCGTGTACTGTGCTGAATGCGGGCGGATTGGGAAAGGCATACAATCGAGTCTACTATGGGATATGTAATACGGCACATGCGGCGTTACTCGTGGCAGCGAGTATGTCAGAATGAAGTCGATTAAAGTCCGATGCTTTCAAGGAGGCAACCATGGCAGGCGTTGGTAGTGAAAAAGTTTTTGAGAATAGCAAAGTTATTGTCTGGAACTTTACTCTTGAGCCCGGTGCTTTCTCCCCGCTCCACACGCATGAACACGACTACATGTGGTACACGATCGAGGGCGCGGTTCTACAGATTTTTGATGAAGATGGAAAGGATCTTGGAACGCTCGACGTACCGACGGGCGCAGTCTACTCTTTAAAGCTTAATAACGGCTATCTTGAGGTGCTTTCAGAGATCGGAAACGGCATTCAAGTACCCGCAACCCATAAAACGCGCAACACTGGCACAACTCCGTACCGGGAGATTCTTGTGGAATATAAATAATAAAAAAATGCTCGGCGACGATCGGTTCGAGGCCCTGATCTACGCGACACACTGGTCGGCATGTTGGCACGATGACGCATCGCTGGCACGCGACGATGGCGCTGGGCCCGCCTCAGGTGTATGCTCCGCTGGTCTGATTTGATGTGCGTTGAAGCAGTATGAAGCTCGTGCAGCCCCATCTCCGATATGCATCTCTGGACACGTTGCTGCGCGACGTGCGCGCATGCCGTGTCTGCGATACGCAGTTGCCGGCCGGCGCGCGGCCGGTGGTCAGGGCCAGCCGCGATGCGCGTCTGTTGATCGTCGGCCAGGCGCCGGGAGCAAAAGTTCATGCGTCCGGGGTGCCATGGAGTGACGCCAGCGGCAAGCGGTTGCGGGACTGGCTCGACATGACCGAGGCCGAATTTTACGATACGTCTCGCGTCGCGATCATTCCGATGGGCTTCTGCTACCCGGGTCGGGGTGCAAGCGGGGACAATCCCCCGCGACCGGAATGCGCGCAATTGTGGCTTGAACAGCTGCTGTCCCATTTGCCACGGGTCGAGTTGACCCTGTTAGTTGGGCAATATGCGCAGCGCCATTTCCTCGGCGCACGGCGCAAGTCGTCGCTGACAGAGACGGTCCGCGCGTGGGCCGAGTACACCCCAACGTATGTGCCACTGCCGCACCCGTCGCCGCGCAACCAATTATGGTTCAAGCGCCACCCGTGGTTCGGCGACCAGGTGCTGCCAATGCTCAAGCAGCGCATCGCGGCGTTGTTCGGCACGCCGCCACGCTAACGGACGAGTCCCCGATATACGACAACCAGCGCGCATGCGGCTGTGCGGCACTTATCTTGCGCTCCATCGTGTTGCTGGCATGGCTCGCTCGAGCAGTACCGATGCGAGCCGCCGGCCGTGGCGACGAACCGACGGTGTTCCAAGATGCCGCACTGCGGCGTGCCACGGTGATAATCCACAAGCGATGAAATGCAGAAAAGCGCATTATAGGCGTTACATGGTAAGCGGCATCGTGCTCACCGCGGTGCAATGGGCACCGTGCGAGGCCGATGCGGATCAGTCCAGCAGACAATTGCGCCAGTGGACGCAAGCTTTTGCAGTCCGGTGTGCAAGGTCACTCATGCAGGCCGCGCCGGCTAGAGCCGCGACCTGGTACGGACCGCGCATCCACGCTGGCGATGTGCGCTGAGTAGAAAACCGGATCGGACGCAGACTTGAAGGAGCACCGTTATGCCACGTCCTTTCTACTTGCGCCGCGCGCCGCGTGGCTTCGGCGCCGAGGGCGACGGCCATGTCCGCCGCGGCGGCGCAACCTCGGCGCGTCCGCCCGGCGTATCGTACGCCCCCGTGCCCACGCCCGAAGCGTTCATGTTGCCACCGAAAGACTGGATACCGAACAACGATCGCTTGCCGGTGCTGCTCTACCGTGCAGGACTCAGTCCGTATGAGTACGATCTGGCGGCGTGTTTCGAGGCAACCTTTGCCCGCTATGGCTGGCCACCGCGATGGCGGGGCTGCATCTACGATTTCCCGCACTTTCACTCGACCGCACACGAGGCGCTGGGCATCGCGCAGGGCGTGGCCAGCGTCGAGTTGGGCGGCCCCGGCGCACGCAAGGTGCAACTGGAGCGTGGCGACGTGCTCGTGCTGCCAGCGGGCACAGGCCACCGCTGCTTGTCGGCCAGCGAAGACCTGGTGGTAGTGGGTGCTTATCCGACTGGGCAGCAGTGGGGCATCTGCCGAGAGCCATTGCCGGAGGACGCGGTGCAAGCCATGCGCTCGCTGGCGGTGCCGGATAGTGATCCATTGGGCGGTGCCCACGGCCCATTGACGCGTTTGTGGCGCGCGGGATGACACACCAACACAATAGGAGTGAGCGATGAGCATACGAATCGTGCAACTCGGCTCGCCGCGCGCCGATGACGAGGGCTTGCGCATTGGCACGGTGCGCAGGCCGCCACGCGGCGTGCCCAAGGCTGAATTCGCCCGACGCGACTACTATGACGTGTGGTTGCCGATTTTGTCGCCGGACGCAGACGGTGTGGCGCAGGCGAAATCGGCGCACGGTCAAGCCGAATGGAACGCGTTCGCCCGTAGCTTTCGTGCCGCCATGAACAGCGGTGACGCCAGCAAGGTACTGGACGTGCTCGCCGCGCTTTCCAAGTCGACAAATTTCTCGATCGGCTGCTATTGCGAAGACGAAAGCCGTTGTCACCGCAGCATTCTGCGCGAGCTGCTGAAGGCACGCGGCGCGCAGATCCGGTCGTGAAGCGACGGCCGGTCAGCGAATCCGCTCGCGGTCAAGCCCCCGGCACGTCGGACGAGGGCTACGTCGCAAGCGGGACACCTCACGTGCGAGATACGTCGCAAGGTCCATGGCCAAGCCTTCGCCAGCAGCCACGCCAAGCCCGCGGCAAGTGGATGCGTATCCGCACCGGGGATACCGTCGCCATCGGTCCCGGTAGGATCGCATTGCTCGAAGCCGTGCCCATGCACGGTTCGATCTCGGCCGCCGCGCGCAGCCTAGGCATGTCCTAGCGGTGCGCATGGCGGTTGCTCGACGAGTTGAATCAGTCACTGAAGTCCCCGGCGATCGTCTCGAAGCAGGGCGGGATAACGGGGTGGAGGCTGCACACTCACGGCGGTCAGCGAGCAGATCTCACGGTGGTCGGCGAGCAGATCGTGTGGTTTTATCGGGACCTGCAATTGTTTCGAAAAAACTAATTCAGTGCCGCAAAAATAGGGATTTACCCTAGAAAACTTAATCTCTAGACTGCAATTGTCGTCCCAAGCAATTTGGCGGGACACCTCAATAATAGTGCGGAGGTTCATAATGAAGTCCATGTTCTATGCGGCCGTGGCTGCTTCGGTTTTCGCTGTGCCGATTGCTTCCTTCGCTCAGGCGAACGCGCCGTTGACCCGTGCTCAAGTGCAGGCTGAGTTGGCCCAGCTCGAAAAGGCTGGCTATCAGCCAGGTCTTGCAAGTCCGTATTACCCGGCCGATATCCAGGCGGCAGAAGCGCGCCTGTCCGCACAGCAAACGTCGTCAGTCGGGGGCGTCGCGACCGGGGCCTCGCGTAGCGGCGCAGGCAATGCCGCCGTGTCACCGCGTGAACCGGCAAACGAGGTCAACTCGGTCTACTTCGGCCAGTAAGCGGCCGGGCGCAACCGGCCGACGGTTCGCGCGCGCTTAATAACACTGATTGCATTACCTCCACCGCCCGGCGACGGACGGCATGCCCAGGCGCCCCGCCTGGGCTTTTTTCCACCTGGCTTATCCCCGCGAAACGCAATCGGCTTTTCTGTGCGCCGTCAAGGCTGTTTCGGGTCACGACTGGTAGGCGCGGAACATCGTTGAGCAGTCTGCCAATGGCCGAGTGGGCGCCATAGCGCACGGCACATCACTTGGTTCGCGCCCAAGGTCCTGCCCAGCCCCGATTGCACGACGGTGCGCAGATGTCGTACCGTGAGGCCCGTGCCGCTTGGTTGACCGTCATGCCCGTACCGCCCTGTATTCCATTTCACTGTACATTGCGTGCGGCAACGCTGGAAGACTTCGACTTCGCCGAGGCACTCACGTGCACGAACATGGGTGTCTACTATCGCCGCCGCCATGGTCTGACATGGCACGCCGACCTGTTTCTGACCAGTTGGTGGCTGTTGGAAAACTACATTGTCGAACGGGACCGCTAACGCATCGGCGTGCTGCACATCAGCAACGAAGAGGATGCACTGCATATCCGCGACCTGCAACTGGCGTCTGAAGTCGGCGGTGCGGGCGGTGGCACGTTCCTGCTAGAAACCGTGCATGCGTGGGCTCGCCGGCGTTGCCTAAGGATATTGCGTCTGCATATGTTCGCCGACAACCCCGTCACAAGACTGGATGCGCGGCGCGGCTATCAGGACGTCGGGGGACAGCTTGCCGACTTCGGAATGATCAAGCAGATGGAGCGCGTTGCCTGACTGCGGCAGTCCAGCATCACCGCCGGATTGATTCCGCGCACCGCCGATCGATTAGGCATCCTTTAAAATCGTCGGCTACGGTGCCGGCGGCCAGGTTGAGCCGATCGGCCCGGCTACCTCGTCAGGTTCGAAGACTTGGGATTCGCACGCACCGGGCGCGCCGTCCTGCCGCGTGAAGAATGCACGGGGGCTCTCGCCAAACGCGCGACGAAACATCGCCGAGAAAGCACTCTGGCTCTGGTAGCCGAACTGACGAGCCACGCGCGCGAGGGGATACCCTTGGCTGAGCAGCGGGATCGCGCGAGCCAGTACCGCCTGCTGTCGCCATTGCGAAAAACTCACGCCCAGTTCCTGCCGGAACAACCGTGCAATGGTACGCACGCTGGCGCCCGCCCGCGCGGCTACCATCTCGAGCGTTTGCGCATGCGCGGGATCGACCAGCACGGCCTCGCACAGCCCCCGCGGGCGCTTCTCGGTCGGCAGCGGCACGCCAAGCGGCAGCGGCCGGGAGCGCATCATTTCGTCCAACAGCAACTCGCACAGCAGCGCTTCGCGCCGCCTGGGCAGCTCGCGTGCATCGAGCGCCGCAATCACCTCGCGCATCAAAGGCGAAACTTTGACAACCCGGCATCCGCTGAGCCCCACCGGACACGCGGATCCGTCAATATAGATCGTGCGCAGGAACGCGTCCTCAATGACGGCGACCTGGTGTGGCATGTGCGGCGGCACATACACGGCGCGCGACGGCGGCACAATCCAGGTGGTGTTCATACTGGTCATGCGCAACACGCCGCGCGACGAGTAGGTCAGTTGCGCCCACGGATGCGTATGGCCCGCAAAACCATGACTGGCTGGCATGGGCCGGGACCGAACCCGGATTGGATGACCGCGGGTCGGCGCGTGATGCGACGCAATGTCGGTCCTCAGGACCGGAATGTCGGCAGAGAGCATGGCGCTAACAACGGCACAAACAAAAATGAAATAATGGCGCAGTTTCGCAGCAATTTGGCCCGCTGATAAGCAATGTCATGATGGTCTCCGGGTGCCGCGTATGGCATACGCGGACACGCGCCGACACTAGCCGGCCGATTCATGCGTTGAGTGGCCGTTTTTTAGCTTCATCCGCCTGAATGAATTCACTGTCTTGGCACGCGCACTATGCTACGGGGCGAGCGGCCCGGCCGTGCGCCCGTGCTGGTGAAAATCCATGGCGTGCAAACGGCATCGGGCCGCTCTTATTCCAGGAGATACGATGACAACGTTCGCCGCCCCGGATCTGTGCGACGCCCATGAAGGCAGCTTGGCCACCGGTACGCTGCGGGTGCTGGCGCCAGTCTTCCGCGCCTTCGGGCGGGCGAGCACATTCGCTGGGCCTGTGTCGACGCATCCTCGCCTATGGCGCGGTGCGGGACACACGCGAGTTGAACGCATGCGAAATCGGCATTTGCGCGTTCGCGGTGCACCCACAGCGCAGCCCAAAACGGGCGTAGGCGAACGGGACGTTGCCGTCGTGCTCCCTGGCGTCACGACCCGGTCGGGCGAGTGGATCTATGGGGATGCGAATGGCATCCTCGTCTTCACCACGAAGCTAACTTGAGCGAGAGAGACCATTATGCTGAACGTCTTTGTCTACGGAACACTGCGCGCGAATGAGGCCAACGATATTGGCCGCGCCGCCCAACGAAGCGGCCTCCCGCAGCCGCGCTGGTTAGGCCGAGGCAGCGTGAAAGGCACGCTGTACGACCTCGGCGCGTACCCGGGCTTGGTGCCCGATACAGCGGCCGGTGAAGTCTACGGCGACGTGTTCGAAATCGACGAGACGCTGTTACCAGTGTTGGATAAGATCGAGGCGGTATTTCCGCACCATCCGCTCGAATTTCAGCGCAACATGATTCAGATTCAACTCAACGGCAGGCTGTTGCCGTGCCAGTTCTATCCTGTTGATGCAGCTTCGACGGTAGGGCGCACGCCCATCAAATGTGGCGATTGGGTCGCTCACCGCCAGATGCGTGATCACGGTGCTCAGCCGGGCGAGCCGGACATTGCGCTATCTAAGGTGGTCGAGAGCGCGGCGTAGCCGCAAGCTGTACTTGCCGGGCGGTATTGACCGCCCGGCCCATCATCTATTCGTTTTGAGCGACAAATGCGCCAGGTGGCGCACGCATGGACTGTGCACTGGGGGCACCAGGCTTCAGGGTCACGCCATCGAGGAATCCTCGTCCCGATTGAACCGGACCCGGGCCACTGCTCTCACTGGCTCATATACATGTCCAGCCCAAGTTGCTATACTTGTACAACTTATCGTACATCGGAAGTAACCCAATGCGTACAATTCATTTTTCGGATGCACGCAGTAACCTCAAAACCGTGATCGACCAGGTTGTCGACGATGCCGACGTGACGCTCGTCACGCGTCGCGATGCGCCCAATGCTGTCATCATGTCGCAGGATTATTACGACAGCCTGATGGAGACAGTACACCTGCTGCGCTCGCCGGCCAATGTCGGCCACCTCGAGCGCTCGATCGCGCAGCTGCGCAAGGGCAAAGCAACGGAGCGCAAGCTGGCCGAGGATGCTGAGTGAGCGATCGCCGCGTGCTTTTTACGCCCGACGCATGGGAGGACTACGTCTACTGGCAAGGACAGGACCGCAAGACTCTCAAACGCATCAACCAGCTCATTCGCGAAGCACAGCGTGCGCCGTTCGAGGGGATCGGTAAGCCGGAGCCACTGAAGGCAAACCTCTCCGGCTTCTGGTCCCGCCGCATCGACGACACGAACCGCCTCGTGTATGAGGCAGACGATTTCCAGATCAGCGTCATCTCCTGCCGCTACCACTACCAGGCGTGACGGCGCGTCGCCGGCGCAGCTTGTTCCTGTCGCACCGTTGTCCCCCTTCGTCCGCTATCTAATGACGCGCAGAATGGCTTACGAGCCTGTGTCCAAGCCTTCTTAAAAGGTCCAGCCCTCGGCTAAATACAAATGTCCGGTTTTTGGTTTGGTTGGACGGGGCAATCCGCAAGACCTTGCAGATCGGCTCGGCCCCGAAGGTGCCGCGATGCTGATCAATAAAGGCCTTCAGGACTTGAAACGGCGCTCGAGCTGCGCCTGGGCGAAAAACGCGCTCGCCAGCTTGAGAATCTCGTTGGTTCGACGCAGTTCTTTGACCTCGCGCTCCAGGGCCTTGATGCGTTCACGTTCGGCCGTGCTCACGCCATCGCGTTTCCCACGGGCGCGCTCGTCGCGTTTGACACAATCCAGCAGCGTCTGCGGCGTGCAGCCGATCATCGGTGCAATCGATTCGACTGCCGCCCACATCGACGGGTGTTTGCTACGTTGCTCGCGTACCAGGCGCACGGCGCGCTCTCGCACTTCCGGGGAAACTTGTTTGGCTTCTTGTTCATGGCTCAATTTTCTCAAGAGTTGGCGCCTCCACAAAACCCGGGGCGGTTCAGGATACCGACGCTACTTGTCCATTAGCGGTAGTACGGTCATGATGGGCGATATCAAAGTTTTAATTTTGCTAGCTCAGCTTTGCTGTGCTGATCACGACCGGTGACCTGGGGCACGACCTTAAGCCGTACTTCATCCATCTCGTGAGTGATCGTGTAGCTTCTGGTTGCAATTTTTGGCCTTATCGTTTCTTTTGTTCAAAACCTATCGTTTTAAGCAAATATAATAGGCGAGAGTGCATCATGGCGAGTGCTTTACAGTCTTTTAACCCGGTGCTAAGCGTTGCGTTTACCTGAAACTTTGTAGCGGCTCATGACAGTCGGGCACAGTGCTTGCGAAACGTGAAGCAGTTACCGTCGAGTTAATAGGTCAGTAAACGGGTGCGTTGCCGTAGCTGTATGGCTAAATAAAAGTGATGTTTGGCGGGAAAATGAAGCAGTACCCAATACTGAACCCAATGACGCCACGCTAGAAATTGTACGCGACGTGTTATGAAAGTCGTAGTGGTTACTAAGCAGTAACGAGAGATTATGAATGTGATGTTAATATTAATTTGTACATCTATTAAAAATAAGGCTGCTTAGTCGCCTGAACCGGAGCTGTGTTATGGATGCTAGCGTCATGCCCACTACGTATGCATTATCCGCTGCCCAAACGGAGATTTGGCTCGCGCAGCAGCTGCATCCAGACAGCCCCGTGTACAACATTGCACAGTACACGGTGATCGAAGGGGCGATTGATGCGACCGTCTTTGAAGCGGCATTGCGTCAAGTGATCGATGAAGCTGACACCCTGCGCTTGCAATTTATCGATAGCGATGATGGGCTGCGGCAGAGAATCGGTACACCCGCATGGTCGATGCCGGTGCTGGACCTCACGGCGCAAGCCGATCCTCAGGCAGCGGCCCAGGCGTGGATGCGGGCCGATTATCAGCAGCCGGTGAATCTGATGCAGGGACCGCTTTTTTGCTATGCGTTGTTGAAAGTGGCGCCCGCGCAATGGATGTGGTACCAGCGCTATCACCATATCATTATGGATGGGTTAGGCCAGTATCTAATCGCGCAACGTGTCGCGCACGTATACAGCGCAATGTGTGCGGGCGGGGAGCCAAAGCCGTGCGCGTTGGGTTCGGTTCTGAAGCTGTTGAACAGCGATGCACAGTACCAGACCTCTGCTCAACGAGAGCGAGACGAAGCGTATTGGCTTAAGCACTGTGCCAATTGGCCCGAGCCCACGACGCTGGCGAGCCGTGCCGCATCGGCCTTACAGCACCGACTACGCCAGACAGCGTATGTGGCGACACAAGCGCTAGGCGACGCTGCGTCGGATGTGAGCCAACTGGCGCAGCTTCTCACCGCTGCGTTGGCCGCGTATTTGCACCGGCTGACCGGTGCGCAGGACGTGGTGCTGGGCTTTCCCGTGACGGCCCGCCTGGGCACGGATCGGCATATTCCCGGTACACTGGCGCACGATATTCCGCTGCGCTTCACGGTGCAGCCGGAAATGAACCTGTCGTCATTACTACAGCAAGCTGCGCAGATCCAGCGCGGCTTCCGGTATCAGCGCTACCCGAGTGAAGCGCTGCGGCGTCGATTGGGACTGCCGCCAGGGCAAGCGCTATTCGGTGCCGCAGTCAACGTAATGCCGTTCGACTACGATTTATCGTTCGATGGGTATCCGTCTACGAACCATAACCTGCTCAATGGTCCGGTTGACGATCTGATGCTCGGCGTTTATTGGACACCCAATAACTCTCAATGTCGGATTGACTTTAATGCGAATCCCGCATGCTACACAGCAGAAGAGCTCGAGGCACATCAGCGCCGGTTTGTTCGGTTCGTGCAAGCGTTGGCTGCGGATGCAACGCGGCCGATTTGCGGGTTCGATTTGCTGGATGCGGAGGAACGGCATCGGCTGTTGGTCGAATGGAACGCGACGCAGCAGGACTATCCGGCCCACCAATGTATCCACCAACTGTTCGAAGCGCAAGTGGAGCGCACATCCGAGGCGACAGCGCTAGTCTATGAAGACCAAGCCCTCAGCTATGCGGAGTTGAATGCACAGGCGAACCGCTTGGCGCATGAACTGATCGGACTGGGCGTGAAGCCGGATGCGCGGGTGGCAATCTGTGTGGAGCGTTCCCCAGCGATGGTAGTGGGACTGCTGGCGATCCTGAAAGCCGGAGGGGGTTATGTGCCGCTGGACCCAGCGTATCCTGGTGAGCGGCTCGCGCATATTTTAGAGGATGCGGCGCCAGAGATTGTATTGGCCGATGCGTCAGGCCGGGCAGCCCTGGGTGAGGTGGCCTTGGCTGATCGTACGGTGCTCGATCCTAACACACTGCCGGAGCAAGCTGAGACGAATCCCTCGGTGCCCGCGCTCACGTCCCGGCATCTCGCGTATGTGATCTATACATCGGGCTCCACCGGTATGCCAAAGGGGGTAATGGTGCATCACCAAGGCGTGGTCCGGCTGGTCAGAAATACCGATTACGTACAGGTCGAGCCGGAAGCGTGCTTTGCATTTGCGTCGAACATGGCGTTCGATGCGACGACTTTCGAAATTTGGGCGCCTTTGTTGAATGGAGCACGCATCGAGGTTATCGACCGAGATATTCTGCTTTCTCCTTCCGCACTAGCCTGTAAACTCAAGCAGAGTAGGGTGACAATACTATTTCTGACAACGGCGCTTTTTAATCAGGTCGCTAGAGAACAGGTTGACGCTTTTAGTGATCTGCATTATCTGTTGTTTGGAGGAGAAGCAGCAGATTCACAATGTGTATTTCGCGTTCTACAGAAAGCAAAGCTGCAGCACTTACTGCATGTCTATGGACCAACGGAGACAGTCACCTATGCGAGTTGGTATGAGGTGCGCAGCGTCAACCTAGACAAAAGCATCCCAATTGGCCGGCCGCTTGCGAACACGCGGATCTATCTGCTTGATGCGCACGGTCAGCCAGTGCCATTAGGCGCGGTTGGTGAGTTGTACATTGGTGGAGCAGGCGTGGCACGGGGTTATCTGAACCGTCCTGAGCTCACGGCCGAGTGTTTCGTGTGTGATCCGTTCGTTAACGAACCGGAAGCACGGATGTACAAGACGGGAGACTTGGCACGGTATCTTCCGGACGGGAACATAGAGTTCCTGGGGCGCAACGACCATCAGGTTAAGATCCGGGGCTTTCGGATCGAGTTGGGCGAGATCGAAGTGTGCCTGGCACAGCATGCGCAGGTGCGTGAGGCGGTAGTGTTGGCGCTGGGCGAAGGCCAAGACAAGCGGCTGATGGCGTATGTGGTGGCCGAGGCGGATGACGCCTTAGCCAGTACGTTGCGTACCCATGTCGCGGCAGCGTTGCCCGAGTACATGGTGCCCAGTGCGTTCGTGCGGCTGGATGCGTTGCCGCTGACGCCGAACGGCAAGCTGGACCGGCGGGCCTTGCCAGCACCGGATGCCGAGGCCTTTGTGCATCGGGCGTACGAAGCGCCGCAGGGTGAGCTCGAGACGACGCTGGCCGAGATTTGGTTCGAGCTGCTGGACGTAGAGAAGATCAGTCGTCACGATAGTTTCTTCGCCTTGGGTGGACACTCGCTGCTTGCAGTGCGGACGATCGAGCGTCTGCGCCGTCGCGGTCTGGAGATCTCCGTGCGGGCGTTGTTTGACACACCAGTGCTCAGCACGCTGGCCCAGTCGCTGGGTCAGCATCGTGAAGTGGTGGTGCCGCCAAATCGCATTACACCCGAGATGACCACGCTGACACCAGATTTACTGCCGCTGATTGAGCTGACACAAAGCGATATCAATCGTATCGTTGAACAAGTGCCGGGTGAGGTGGCGAACATCCAAGACATTTATGCGCTGTCGCCGTTGCAGGACGGCATCTTGTTCCACCATCTGCTAGCCAGCGAAGGTGACCCGTATTTGCTGATCGTGCAGTTGGCTTTCGACACGCGCGAGCGGCTTGACCGATATCTCAATGCGATCCAGCAGGTGATCAACCGCCACGATATTCTGCGTACTGCATTTGTCTGGGAAGGGCTGTCCACGCCTGCACAGGTGGTCTGGCGACAGGCGCTGCTGTCGGTGACGGAACTCATGTTGGATGCGAAGGATGGGCCGATTGCTGAGCAATTGGCGCAGCATTTCGATCCGCGCCACACACGGCTGGATTTGACGCAGGCGCCGTTGCTGCGTTTTGCGATTGCACAAGACACTGACGGCCGCTGGCTGCTGGTCCAGTTGTTGCACCATCTGGTGATCGATCACTCGACGCTGGAGGGAATGCACGAAGAGGTGCGGGCGTTTATCGAAGGCAAGGGCGGGACGTTGCCAGCGGCGCAGCCGTTCCGTAACCTGGTGGCGCAAGCGCGGCTGGGCGTGAGTCAAGCTGAGCACGAGCGTTTCTTCACCGAGCAGCTCGCTGACATCGAGGAGCCGACGTTGCCGTTTGGTTTGTCGGAGGTACATCGCGATGGCAAACAGGTCAGTGAAGCGTATAGGAGGTTGCCCCAAGCGTTGAATGACCGGCTGCGTACGCACGCCAAGCGGCTGGACGTGAGTCTGGCGAGCTTGTGTCACTTGGCGTGGGCTCAGGTGCTGGCGCGCACGAGTGGTCAGCAAAAGGTGGTGTTTGGCACAGTGCTGTTTGGCCGGATGCAGGCTAGTGAGGGTGTCGATAGTGCGATGGGGTTGTTTATCAATACATTACCGTTGCGGGTGGACTTGGAGGCCAGCGTGGAGTCAGCCGTGCGCGCTACGCATGCGCGGCTGGCTGCGCTGCTTGAACACGAGCATGCGCCGCTGGCGCTGGTGCAGCGCTGCAGTGGAGTGCCGGAGGGCACACCGCTATTCAGTGCGCTGCTCAATTATCGGCATAATGAAATATCGCGGCGCGAGCATTACCTGCTACCAGGTATTGAGCTGCTGAGTTCTAATAGGCGCACCAATTACCCGTTGATGCTGGCAATTGATGACTACGGGCAGGCGCTGGAGCTGAATGTACAGGTTGTGGAATCACTGGATCCCCACCGAGTATGCGGGTATATGCAGCAGGCACTGGAGAGCTTGGCTGAGGCGCTCGAGATGGAGCCTAAGAGGCCTATGCAACAGCTGGAGGTGTTACCCAATGAAGAACGGACTTTGCTGCTCGAGACGTGGAACGCGACGCAACAAAACTATCCAGCACACCAATGTATCCATCAACTGTTTGAAGCGCAGGCTGAGCGCACTCCCGAAGCCGTGGCGGTCGTATTTGGCGCGCAGCAAATCACGTACGCTGACTTGAACCGCCGGTCCAATCAGCTTGCGCGGCATCTTCGCACGCTGGAGGTGGGTCCTGAAACCGTGGTGGGCTTGTGCGTTGAGCGCTCCATTGAGATGGTGGTGGGCTTGCTGGGTATTCTTAAGGCCGGGGGGGTGTATGTGCCGTTGGACCCCAGCTACCCCGCAGAGCGCACTGCCTATATCTTGGAGGAAGCACGCGTTCCGGTCTTAGTCGTGCAGTCGCACCTTGAAGCCGCATTGCCGCCGATTTGTGCTCGGCGCGTGCGTCTGGATACCGATTGGGCTCAGATTGCCTCTGAACCGGATACACCGGTGGCAAGCAACGTGACGCCTGACAATCTTGCCTATATCACCTATACGTCGGGCTCCACAGGGCAGCCTAAAGGGGTGATGACGCGACATAGTGGTGCGGTCAATTATTTGAGCTTCCTGATTCGGCACTACAGTCTCACCGAGGCAGATGTCGTCTTGAATGTGGCAAGCCTGGT
The DNA here is from genome assembly GCF_000198775.1 of Mycetohabitans rhizoxinica HKI 454. Lineage (NCBI taxonomy): Bacteria > Pseudomonadati > Pseudomonadota > Betaproteobacteria > Burkholderiales > Burkholderiaceae > Mycetohabitans > Mycetohabitans rhizoxinica. The sequence goes on from NC_014718.1 coordinate 314,163, forward strand.
CTTTGACGCGTCGGTGCGTGATTTGTTTGGTCCACTGGCTTCAGGTGCGCGCGTGGTGCTGATCCCCACGGCACACGCTAAAGAGCCGGGCCAGTATGTATCGGTTATGAACGAGCAGTGCGTCACGAAATTGCTTAGTATCACGCCGAGCTTTCTACGCAGTGTCTGCCTGGCTGCTGAGAATCAGCGCATGAGTCATACGCTGAGCCTGATTCTGACGAGCGGAGAAGTGCTGGAGGCCGGTTTATGTGCTCAAGTGCATCAAATGCTGGGCGCTCAGGTCAGGGTGGTGAATCAGTATGGTCCGACCGAGTGCACGATGACATCGACGTGGTTCGAGGTTGTGTTGCAGCAAACGGGTACGGTCCCGATAGGCCGGCCAATTGCAAACACGCGGATTTACCTACTCGACACACACGGTCAGCCAGTACCGCAGGGAGCCATAGGCGAGCTGTACATTGGTGGAGCAGGCATCGCACGAGGTTACCTAAACCGTCCCGAACTGACGGCTGAGCGCTTCGTGCACGATCCGTTCGTGGGTGAGCCGGAAGCGCGGATGTACAAGACAGGGGACTTGGCCCGCTACTTGCCGAATGGAAACCTGATGTTCCTGGGCCGCACCGACCATCAGGTCAAGATTCGCGGTTTTCGGATTGAGATGGGCGAGATCGAGGCGTGCTTGGCGAAACACGCTCAGGTACGCGAAGCAGTGGTGTTAGCGCTGGACGAAGGCCAGGACAAACGTCTGGTGGCATATGTGGTGGCCAAGCCCGATGACGCGTTAGCCAGCACCTTGCGTACGCATGTGGCAGCAGCGTTGCCCGAATATATGGTGCCGGCTGCGTTCGTGCGGCTCGATGCATTGCCATTGACGCCGAATGGCAAGTTGGACCGACGTGCACTGCCGGCGCTAAACGCGGGAGCGTTTGCGCACCAAGCGTACGAGGCACCACAGGGCGAGCTGGAGACAACGCTGGCTCAGATTTGGTCCGAGCTGCTCGGTGCCGAGCAAGTAGGCCGACACGACGACTTCTTCGCGTTGGGTGGGCATTCGCTGCTGGCGCTGCGTTTGATGAACCGGGTGGTTGCGTTGGGCGTCGAATTGCCGCTGGCGACGTTGTTTGCTGCCCCGACGCTGGCCGGCTTGGCCGCCGCACTCGATGCGCAGCGCGCGGACGGTGCCGTGCTGCCGGCGATCACGCCGGTCTCGCGTGATGACGCGTTGCCGCTGTCGTTTGCGCAGCAACGGCTGTGGTTCCTCGCGCAACTCGATGGCGTGAGCGACTCGTATCATATCCCGCTGGCGTTGCGCCTGCGCGGCGCCTTGAACCGGGTAGCCTGGCAGCAAGCACTGGATGCGCTGTGGGGGCGTCACGAAGCGCTGCGCTCGGTGTTCGTGAGCGTCAAGGGCCAGCCGCAGGTGCAGCTGTTGCCCGCCGAGGCAGGGATGCCGATGACCTGGTATGACCTGCGCGGCGTGGTTGACGCGGCTACCCAGCTCGCCCAACTCAGCGCCGAGGCGGCCCAAGCGCCGTTTGACCTGGCGCATGGACCATTGATGCGCGCCTGCGGCATTCAATTGGCCGATGATGAGCACGTGATGTTGCTTGTGCAGCACCATATTGTCTCGGATGGTTGGTCGATCGGGGTGCTGGCGCGCGAACTGAATGCGTTGTACCGCGCGGCCTGTGACGGAAAGGCGAATCCGTTGCCGGCGCTGACGATCCAATATCCGGATTATGCGGCGTGGCAGCGGCAGTGGCTCTCGAGCGAGCGACTCAAGGCGCAAAGCGAGTACTGGCGCATGGAACTGGCCGATGCACCGGTGCTGCTGGAGCTGCCGACCGACCGGCCGCGTCCGGCGCAGCAATCGTTCGAGGGAGCCTACGTGCCGATTCGGATCGATGCGCCCACCACGCAAGCGCTGAGGCGTTTGAGCCAAGCGCAAGGCGCCACGCTGTTTATGACGGTGCTCGCGGCGTGGAGCGCGGTGCTCTCGCGGCTGTCGGGGCAAGAGGATCTGGTCATTGGCACGCCGAGCGCGAATCGTCATCACCCCCAAATTGAGCCGTTGATCGGCTTCTTTGTGAACACGCTGGCGTTGCGGGTGGATGTGTCGGGCGAGCCGAGCGCTGCGCAGTTGCTTGAGCGGGTGCGGCGCACGGCCCTGGAAGCACAAGCGCATCAGGATGTGCCGTTTGAGCAAGTGGTGGAGACCGTGCAGCCGCCGCGTCGGCTAGAGCATACGCCGCTGTTCCAGGTGATGTTCGCATGGCAGAGCAACGAAGCTGGAGATTGCCAGCTACCAGGTTTAGAAATCACGCCAGCGGACTTGGCTTACGACCGTGGTCAAGTTTGATCTGGACCTGCACTTGCATGAAGCAGGCGGGCAGATCGTCGGCGCTCTGTGCTATGCGACGGCGCTGTTTGATCGTGGGACGATCGAGCGACACGTCGGGTATTTGCAGACGATGTTGCAGGCGATGGCGGCTGACGCATCGCAATCTGTGACGCGCGTCGAATTGCTAGCGCCGGCCGAGCGGACTTTGTTGCTGCAGACATGGAACGCGACGCAGCAGGATTATCCGGCGCATCAATGCATTCACCAGCTGTTCGAAGCACAGGCGGAGCGCACGCCGGAGGCGACGGCGCTGGTGTATGAGGACCAGACGCTGAGCTATGCGGAGTTAAACGCACAGGCGAATCGCTTAGCGCATCAGCTGCTCGGACTGGGCGTGAAGCCGGATGCCCGGGTAGGGATCTGCGTGCAGCGTAGTCCTGCGATGGTGGCGGGGTTGCTGGCGATTCTGAAGGCGGGCGGGGCGTATGTGCCGCTCGATCCAGCGTATCCGGGCGAGCGGCTCGCGCATATTGTGCAGGATGCGGCACCGCAGATGGTGTTGGCCGATGCAGCGGGCCGGGCGGCACTGGGTGACGCAGCTTTGGCCGATCGCCCGGTGCTCGATCCGAACAGGCTGCCTGAGCAGCCGGAGACGAATCCGTCGGTACCGGCGCTGACGCCCCGTCATCTGGCGTATGTGATCTATACGTCCGGTTCGACCGGTATGCCCAAGGGGGTAATGGTCGAGCACGACCAGGTGGTGCGGTTGTTCGATGCGACACAATCTTGGTATCACTTCGACGAGAACGATACTTGGTGTCTGTTTCACTCCTTTGCCTTTGACTTTTCCGTGTGGGAGCTCTGGGGAGCATTGCGCCATGGTGGCAAGCTCATCATGGTTCCCCATCATGTTGTCCGTTCACCGCAAGATTTCCACCGATTAGTCTGCGAGCAGGGCGTCACTGTCTTGAATCAAACCCCAAGTGCGTTCAAGATGTTTATTGCCAGTCAAGCGCAAAGCGTATTAAGAGATCAGCTGCGCTATGTGATTTTTGGTGGCGAAGCGCTGGAGCCATCCATCTTACAAGCTTGGTATGCCACACGCGCAGGACAGGGTCCGCAATTGGTAAACATGTACGGGATTACCGAAACAACTGTGCATGTGACTTACCGACCGCTTCAGCTTTAGGACAGTACTCAAGTGGGCAGTCCGATTGGTGTGCGGATTCCTGATCTGAAGATCTATTTGCTAGACGCATATAAGCAGCCGGTGCCGTTGGGCGCGACGGGTGAGCTGTATATCGGTGGCGCGGGCGTGGCGCGCGGCTACCTGAACCGCCCGGAGCTGACCGCTGAGCGTTTTGTGCGCGATCCGTTCGCCTCTGAGCGCGATGCCCGGATGTACAAGACCGGGGACCTGGCGCGGTATTTACCGGACGGTAATTTAGAATTTCTGGGGCGCAATGACCATCAGGTCAAGATCCGGGGCTTTCGGATCGAGCTGGGGGAGATCGAAGCGTGCTTGGCGCGGCATGCTCAGGTACGCGAGGCAGTGGCGCTGGCCGTGGGTGAAGGCCAAGATAAACGACTGGTGGCGTATGTGGTGGCTGAGCCTGACGAGGCATTAGCGGGGACGTTGCGCACGCATGTGGCGGCAGCGTTGCCCGAGTATATGGTGCCCAGCGCGTTTGTGCGGCTCGACGCATTTCCCTTGACGCCGAACGGCAAACTGGACCGGCGTGCGCTGCCGGTGCCGGATGCGCAGGCATTCGCGCAGCAAGCGTACGAGGCGCCGCAAGGCGAGCTCGAGAGCATGCTCGCGGCGGTTTGGTCCGAGCTGCTGGGCATCGAGCAGGTCGGTCGGCACGATAACTTCTTCGCGCTTGGCGGGCACTCGCTGCTGGCGGTGCGCTTAATGGACCGGGTGGCCGCGCTGGGCATCGCATTGCCGCTGACGACGTTGTTTGCCGCCCCGACGCTGGCAGACCTAGCGCAGCGTGTATCGGCACAAGACAGTGTGCAAGATGATTCCTTTGCGGTACTACTGCCAATTCAGTCTCATGGTGCCCGACCTGCGCTTTTCTGTGTTCACCCCGTGACCGGGCTAAGTTGGCACTATCGAGGTCTCGCCAACCATTTGGAAGCCGATCAACCGGTCTATGGCTTACAAGCCCGTGGACTCGATGATGTCACTTCGCCCGCACTCACGATCGAGGCGATGGCGATGGACTATGTCCAGCAAATCCGCTGCATTCAGCCTGAGGGGCCTTACTATCTGCTGGGTTGGTCATTTGGCGGAAAAGTGGTGCACAGCATGGCCACGCAGCTCGAACAACAAGGCGAGCGAGTTGCGTTGTTAGCGGTGCTCGAAGACTGGCCAGCCGTATGTGCTGCGGGACCAGCAAAGTAACGTGATTACCGTTCAGGATGGCAAGCGCATCGTTCTCGCGCAATTCACCGTGCCGCTCGAAGTCCGCCAATCACGTCGGAACCAGCCCATGCCACAATCAGCGTAGAGCATCGTTTCTGGCCGTGAATAAGCGTTGACGGTCGGTACGAGATCACTTAGGCTTGGGCATCGTCCACGCGCTGATCGACGCCGGCTATCGTGTGCTGCTCATGCGCACAAGCGAGATCGTGCAGAAGCTACAGGCCGCGCGGCAAAGCCTGCAATTGCCCTCAGCTCTGGCCCAGCTCGCGCGCTTCGATTTGATCATCCTGGACGATCTGTCGTATGCCCGAAAGGACCAAGCCGAGACAAGCGTGCTGTTCGAACTGATCGCCGAACGGTATGAGCGCCGCAGCCTTCTGATCACCGCCAACCAACCGTTCTCGGGCTGAAACGGCATGACCGTGGCCGCGATCGACCGGCTCGTGCATCACTCAACGATCTTCGAAATGAACGTCGAGAGCTACCGCCGCCGCACAGCCAGCGACAAACAAACCGGTCAACGCCGACAATTCTCCAGCGACAATCACAAAGAAGGAGCGACAATCATGGCTGAATAACCACCGACAATCATCCCGGTCGACCGGCCAAGATAATTGTCGGTAAACCGGCCATTCTGCTTGACGCTATCCACCCAAGCGTTGGAACAAGCGGCGATCCTGAGCGAGGTGCAACCGCAGATCGCTGTTGTGGACCGCGGCTACAAGGGCGTAGCGATCGACGGCGTGAAAGTCTATCACCCGGGTTTGCGTCGTGGCATCAGACGCGGCTTGCGGGCAATGATCCGGCGGCGCAGTGCAATCGAGCCGGTCATTGGCCATATGAAAGCAAACGGCAAGCTTGATCGCAACTGGCTTAAAGGGGCACTAGGCGATGCCATCCATGCAGTGCTGTGCGGCGCCGGCCACAACCTGCGGATGATTCTCAGGAAGCTGCGGCTTTTTTACGCTCTGATCCGGGTTGTTCTGCTCAATCGCCAGGCTTACATGGTGTCGGCGGCATGAACTTACCGCAGAGCAACGTTAATTGTTCAGGACGGACTCGATAGCTTGACGCCGCTTCAAACGACGCTGTTGTGCCGGGTACAGCCTGTTGAGTTTTCCGCGATGCATCCCCTGTACGGGCGCAACCTGAGCATCCACACCACGAAAGTCTTCAATTGCTCGAACAGGCGGGCAACACGGACGTACGACACAGAGAATCCTTGTCGGCAGGCCTGTTGCCCGAACGCACAAGCGATCCACGTTTTCCCAGCGCCGGTTGGCCCCGTCAGGATGAGGTTCTGCGCATTGCGGATCCAGTCGCAGCTGGCGAGTGCAGCAACGACGCTCTTGTCGATACCGCGGTTCTGCCGGTACTCGATGTCCTCGATGCAGGCTTGGGGATTCTTGAGTTTGGCAGACTTCAGCAGCCGTTCGAGCCGCCGTGTATCGCGCCAGGCGAGTTCGCGTTCGACGACCATGCCGAAGCGCTCTTCGAACGACAGGCTGGCGCTGGCGGTCAACGCCGCCTGTTCCTCGAACGCGCGAGCCATGCCGTCGAGCTTCAGGGATTTGAGCTGGGTTAAGGTTTGCTGCATCAACATCGCGACCTCCTTCGGTCAGTGGTAATAGTCGGGCCCGCGTACGTTCTCGTGATCGGGCGAATGCCATTCAGTGAGAGGAATCGGGAGCATCGGCTGTCGGTCCAGACCGGATTCGAGGATCGACAGCACGGATCGACGGGTCGGTGAACCGATCACGAGTGCCCGCTGGCAGGCGGCTTCCAGCCGGTCCTTGCCGTACTTGCGCGAGAGCGACAGCAGTCCGAGGCACGCGCGGTACCCCATCTCGGGTGCGGCCGGTTGGTCAGCAAGTGTTTGGCGATCGCCTCGGCACCGGGACCGATGCAGGCGCCCCAGTTCAGCAATCTCTTGGGCGTCCATTCCATGTGGGCGCGGTGCGCCGCCGGCATGTGCTCGGGCAACGTCGTATGCTTGTTCCGGAGTCTACTGCGGACGTGAGCGGCAACGCGTTTGCCGCGGTGCAAGATCTCGACACCGTGGCGGGTGACGCGGGCGTAGACCTCTTGACGCACGAGGCTGTGCGCAACGCTGTAATAGTGGTGATCGACTTCGACGCGGTAGTCGATGCTGACGCGGCACTTCACGAAGGTCGCGATCTCGTATCGATGGGTCGGCAACGGGCGCAGCGCCAGTCTGTCGAGCCGCTCGAACCATTCGCGGCGGTTGCCGTCGAGCTTCTTCAACGGCCGTTGGTTCAGATCGGCGATCAGCTGGCCGATCGCCTTGTTCAGTTCGGCCAGGCTGTAGAACCGGTGATTGCGAAGCCGTGCGAGGATCCAGCGCTCTACGATCTGTACGCCGACCTTGACTTTCGCCTTGTCCTGCGGCTTGCACGGCCGCGCCGGCAACATGGCGGTCGCGTAGTGGTTCACGAAGTCCTGCGTGGTGTTGCCCAGCACCGGTTCGTAGCGATCGGCTTTGGCGATCAGCGCCTTGGGGTTGTCGGGCACCAGCAGTTCGGGAACGCCGCCGTAGAATTCCATCGCGTCGATCAGGCTGCCGATCCAGTCGGACATCGTCTCGGAACGCGTCGCACATGCGTACGTGTAGTTCGACGCGCCGAGCACGGCCACGAAGACGTGCGCTTTGAACGCGACGCCGCCATCGCGACTGAGGACCAACACGGTTTGCCCAGCGAAGTCGGCGAACAGCTTCTCGCCGGCACGGTGCTGTTGGCGCATCGAGCGCTTCAGCACTGCGGCCCAGTCCTTGTATCGCTGGCAGAACTGCGTATAGCGGTAGGTGCGCTGGCCGGGGTGGGCCTCAACATATTCTTCCCAGAGCAGTTGCAACGTCACGCCCTTACGGCGCAGGTCACGGTGCATCGCCGCGTAGTCCGGTTCAACCCTTCGGCTCGAGAGCGCCGTCTGCGCAGGCAGCTCCAACCTGATCTCGAGCTCGTCGTCGGCGAGTGCTTCGACGGCAGCCCAGTCGAGGCCCGCCGCGCTGGCGCGTGCGGCGTATGCCGAGATGGCGCCGACGCTGATGCCGATCGCCCGGCTGATCTGGCGGTGCGACAGGCCGCACGCCCACTTCAGCCGCAGTACTTCCTTCAGTTTGCGCATACTCATCCGATGTGCCGGCATCAACCTGTCCCCTAAAAAGAGACAAGGCTAACGCCCGTCGTTGATCACATGCGCAACACCACCGCCGAGCCGGAGCGGCCATCTCGTTTCGTTCGCGTGATCAGCTGTTTCGGTTCGCTCCGGGAACGTGATCACCCGTTTCGGCAAGATGATCGCTCGTTTCGGGAACCGGTGATCAGCGATCACCATCGATCGGAACCACTGATCACGTTCGCCTAAATACGCAATCTGTTCGCAGGCTCGGACCCAGGAGGCCACAGCGCGGCGGTGATCTATAGCTTGATCGGAACGGCGCGCCTGAACGGTGTCGAGCCATTTGCCTACCTGCGCGCGGTGTTCGAGCGCGTCGCCGATCATCCCATCAACCGCATCGACGAGTTACTTCCATGGCGCGTGGTGCCCACGGAGCACGTCGAGCAGCAAGCCGCATGAGAGCGACTCCAATGGCCCCAGCCCGCAAAAGCGCCTTGCGTTCCATCACCTCGCCAGCCCCCGACTATGTGCTGCGTGTCGAGCTGCAGCACATCAAACCGGCGATCTGGCGGCAAATCGTGGTGCCCGGTTCAATTAGGCTATGAAAGCTTCACGTCATATTGCTACTAGCGATGGGATGGGAAGGCGGCCATGCGCATGAATTCGTGTTCCGCAATACCAACTACGGCGAACCGGACCCCGACTACCCGAGCGATCCGCCGATGCTGGATGAAGCCAGGGTCACGCTGGTCAAAGCGTTGGGCGCGCTGAAGTCATTCACCTACATTTACGACTACGGCGACAACTGGCAGCATCGCATCAAGGTCGAAAAGGTGTTGCCCGCCAATGCGCAACTTCGCTCGCCTTTGTGCCTAGACGGACGCAACGCATGCCCGCCGAAGGACGTCGGCGGAGCCCCCGGATACATCGACTTTCTCGATGCAATCATCGATCCTTCGCACGAGGAACATGACCACTTCCTCAAGTGGTGCGGCGGCAGCTTCGATCCCGATGCGTTTGATCTCGACTTCGCAAATCAACGGCTCTTCGAAGTCAAATTCTGAACGTCTATGCGGCCTTGGGACGACACTTACATTGGATCTGCGGCAAACGACTGAAAGCCCTCATTCCAACGCTGACCGATGCGATGGCACGGCATGGTCACCTGACGCTATCAAAGCAGGTTTGCCAACGGCTGAGTCAGATCAGCGCCGCCACCATTGACCGTAAGCGCGCAATAAACCACGTGGCTTGCGCGACGCGACCGGTTGTGCGTCAGTCTGTTTGGTGGCCGTGCCGCACGCCCGCTGAGGACCGCGGCGCTGGCTTTTCCGAGGAAAGCCGACAATTCCGGGCTCGCGGGACGGCTTTTGCACTCGTGGAGGCAAACATCCTTGTAACAGTAGCCCAAGGCGCGCTCGTTACGAGGCATGACCACGCACGATCCGCTCAAGGCATGGAGTGCAGTCGCCGCCCATGTACATACGCGTATTTACATAGAGCGGCAAATAGTCTATAGTACATCCACAGTACACACATCAGGAACTGCTATGCATACCACCCGCGTTTTCAAGAATGGCAACTCGCAAGCCGTTCGCATTCCCGCCGACCTTGCTTACGACCGGAGCGATGTCGAAATCGAAATTGAGCGCGTAGGCGATGAGATCCGTATCCGTCCGATGCGTCGTCCGCTGACTGGCGTGCTCAAGAAGTTCGCGAAATTCGGGCCGGATTTCATGGCTGAAGGCCGCGGCGAGCAGGAGCAGGCGGAGCGCGAGGGATTGTGATGCCGCGCTTTATGCTCGACACAAACATGTGCATCTACCTGATGAAGAATCAGCCTGAAGAAGTCGCGAAGCGATTTGCGCAGTGCTACGTCGGGGATGTGGTTATGTCCGCAGTCACTTACGCTGAACTTGAATACGGCGTCGTAGTGTCTGCGAACCGAACTCGCGAGCGCCGCAATCTCGCCGCCCTAATCGAAGATATTCCTGTGGCCCCGTTCGACACTGCCGCAGCAACGGCCTACGGGCCTGTGCGCAAAGCGACGAGCGAGCGCAAGAAGGATGCTCTTGACAAGCTGATCGCCGCGCACGCGATTGCCCTGGACGTTATTCTCGTGACCAACAACGAGCGCGATTTTGCCAGCTATCCCGGTATCAGGCTCGAAAACTGGCTCAACAAGTAGAAAACTCTAACATGTTTATTAATCTCGAAGTTTGGAACGAAGAGCCTCGCCACGACCAGGGGAGTGAACAAGGTACGCGTAAATTCCTGTCATAAGCCTTGAAGTTATGAAATTCGCTCAACCTAAATGCCAGAGCACCGTCGCAATGCCAGTGCTGCCTCATCAAGGGCCTGGATCAAGGCAGGTGTGGGCGTCCATTGACTGCCTTGTACGGTAAAGCGGGCCGCGGCATCGACAACCTTAGCAGTGCCCTCCCTGTTGTTGCGGCCCAGTTTGGAGGCCAGGAAAACTTCAAACAGCGAGCTAACGCGCTGCTTGATTTGATCGACATTGAGACGGCCCTGCGCATCAAAAGTGACAATCACAAAATCCCGATTGATCAAGTGCATGGGCTTGCGATCCATCAAGGTGCGCGAGGCGCACGCGCTGATCTGCAAACTCCGGCAGGCGATGACTATCCGGAGCACCGAGCATGTTCCAGTAGCGCGTCATTCCTATCTTCAGGATGCCCTCGTCCGGCGTGATCAGAAATGTTCGAATCGTGTATCCCATTGCAATAACTTTGTTGTTGCTTCGGCACAATCGTGATCTCGTTCGTCACCGGGCCGCCTCATTTGCGCCAATTTGCGATCGACGCGTTCATATTTTAGGCCTTTCGCGCCTCAAACGCCTGATCGAACCGCCGGACTCGCTGCACTTCATCGCTGTGCAGATAGATCGACGTCGTCGGGATCGACGAATGGCGCAGATTGTCGTGCACCATGATCAGCTCGGCGCCCCGGGCCAGCGCATGTGACGCGTGAGTGTGCCGCATCCAGTGCGGGCTCGCGCGGCGCAGCTTCTCCGCCGTCGCGGGCCGCTGGGCGGGTCGCAGGGGCAGCCAATGATTAACACGAGCTCGCGGCTCATCATAGACGAGTAGCCTGCCTACCCGAAGTGCTTCCCGGTGCCCCTTGTCCCGGATGGTCGGACCATACGCCTAAAACTGCGCGGCGGGAACACGCGGGACACCGGTTCATATCATGCCAGTTACCAACACCATCGAGAGCATGCACATGTAACTGCGCAAGATTGTGAAGAACCGCGGCCACTTCCCGAGCGACGAAGCCGCCAGCAAACTGTTGTATCTGGCCTTGCGCAACATCGAAAAGGAAAGATGCCGCCTATCACTTGGCGGCAGGCGCTTAATCAGTTCGCCATTCTGTTCGGCGACCGGTTCACGAACACCATAAGCTGAGATCTTTTAACCGACCTCGGCACACAAGATTCCTGATACATCTGCCGAAACGAAAGAACATCATCGCACACATTCCGCGGTACAGCTCACGCGTGTTCGAGCAGGCGGCTTCGAGTGCGCGATCCAAGAACTGCTGAGCTAAAGCGCTGACGGTTACGCGTGCGCGTGATCCACGGTTCCACCGACAGGCGCATGCCGACCGCCTTCAGCACGGCCAGCAAGGTTTTCAAGGTGGGATTGTCTTTTAGCGAAAGCGCGCGATAAAGCGCCTCGCGCGTGATTCCTGCCTCGGCCGCAACCCATGCTAATCCGCCATAGGCGTGTGCAACCGTGCGCAGCGCTAGTAGAGCGCCGGCACGGTCTTTCGGATTATCGAGTGATTCCATCGCCGCTTTCAAGTATTCAATGGCCAGATCACGATCGGCGCGCAGCTCCGCGATTTCCTGCTCGTAATGTGACACGGTTGCCTTTGCCTTCGTCACGCTTGCCTCCGCTTCCAGTCAATCCAGTATTCCTTCGCACGCCGGATATCTGCCGTTTGCGAACGCTTATCGCCGCCGCACAGCAGGATCACGAGCGCATTGCCATGCCGCCCACAATAGACCCGGTAACCGGGACCGACGTGTACACGCAATTCCAGCACTCCTTCTCCAACCGGCTCACAGTCTCCGAAGTTGCTGCTTGAACTTGGCGCAGTCGAAGCCGCACGCGCGCCTGTGCAACGCGGTCGCGTAGCCCGTTAAGCCATTCTGTCAGGGGCTCGCGTCCGTTTTCTTGTCGGTATCGCAGCAGTTCAGTCATTCTTTATTGAAAATTAAAAGTTATTGGTAGTCACAGTTTAAGTGTGCGCCTGTCATCGGAACCGTGTTTTATTCTCACGGTGATGTCAGTCGCCGTCATTGTGCGGGTACCGGTTCGGGGGAGCTTGGCGTAGGAGATCACGTTATCGCGTCACTCGGTTGGCTGGGCAATGGGCTGTAGGGCAGGCGCGCTAGACTGCTGTCCATTTAAAGAGTGGGGGCGGTCGTGACCTCATTGAGGCATGGCTGCACGCTGGGTTCGCACGGCAAGCAGAGCGGGCCGGCCATTAGCGCTGTGGCTCCCGAGTGAGAGGTTCGACCGGCTCCTGGTCGCCCCAGTTCATCCGATGGCCGTGCACCGTCTGGCGGTGCCGCGTGTCCTCTTCCTCGTGCAAGTACAGGCTCGTGGTAGTCAGCGACATGTGCCCGAGGTTGTCGCGCACTGTGCGCAGATCGAGGCCGGCGTCAGCCTGATGCGAGCCGGCTGTATGCCGCAGCCAATGCGCCGAGGCGCGCACCAGTTCGTCGGCGCGATCGGCAAATTCTGGCCCGCGTGCGCGTAGCCACGACGCGGCGTCTCGGAAGATACGCTTGATCGCGTCATGCAGGGCGGAGCGCGACAGGCCGCGGCGCCCGCCTCGGAAGGGCACGACCAGCGGCGTGTCCTCGACCCGGCGGGGCAGCGGGGACAAGCCACACGCCTGCCGGTAGCGGGTCAGCTCGACGATCAGTTCCGGCGACGCGGGCACGCGCCGCGCGCGTTGCCCCTTACCCACGGTGTCAAGCCACCACTGGTCGTGTCCGTCCGAGCCCAGGCGCCGCGAGAAGTCGCCCATGGTGCCGTGGGCGACCTCGGAGAGGCGCAGGCCTTGCAGATAGAAGAGTGTGGTCAGCCAGCGGCAACGGGCATAGTACGCGCGCTGCGCCGTTGTTTCCTGGGGCAGCTGCTCGACAAAGTGTTTGACCTCATCCCATAGTGAGATCGACAGATAGCGCGTGACGCGGAGCGCCGAGCGCTTGGCGCGCTAGCGCAGTAGCGCCATCGGGTTGCTGCGCAGATAGCCAGCATCCACCAACCACGTGAACAGGCCGTTCAGGATGACCCGCGCTTGCCGCTGGCTGGCCGCGGACAGCGGCCCATTAAAGGGCCGCCAGCGCGCATCGCCGCGGGGATATTTGCCCCCGGTGGCCGACACCCAGCGGCTCGCGGGCTGCGGGTCGGCCAGGAACGCGTTGAACTGCTGTAGATCCTCGTGCGTGAGCAACGACAGCGGCTTGCCCCGTTGCACGACGGCCCACAGCAAGAGCCGCTCAGCCTCCTTGCGGTGGGTGTCGAACGTGGTTTTTGTGTCGGCGTAATTGGACAGCCAGGCGCGCACGGCGTCCAGGTCGTTACGCGCGGCGAGTTGCGCGGTCTCTCGCGCGCCGCGATTGGTGCCGTCGCGCCCGTCTAAATGCTCGGGCAACACGAGCGCCTCGACTGGTTGCACGGCGGTGAACGGGGTGAGGGACACGGTGGGGGGCGCTCCAAGGGCGGGGTCAACGAAACACGACGCTTCTAAAGCGTTACACGACATTACAGCCGTAATGTCGTGTAACGTGTCTTTAGTGTTAGAAATACAACGTATTACGTAGCATTATTGAAGGAAATGTTCCCCGGAAACTGCGATGAGTGATGTCCTGTCCCCCGATGCGGCGCTGACCACCGAGATCGCGCGCTTAAAAGCCACGCATTCAAACACGCGCGAGTTGTATCGCGAAGTGTGCGCGCTGTTGTTCTTTCGCTTTGGCATCACGCCCACCGCGAACCGCCTGTACCAGTTGGTGCGCAAGGGCAGCATGGGCACGCCCACGGCGGTGCTCAGCGAGTTCTGGCATGAGCTGCGTGAGAAAAGTCGTGTCAAGCTTGACCATCCGGATTTGCCCTCCGAGCTGCGCGACGCCGCCGGCACGCTCGTCGCGACGCTGTGGGAGCGAGCCGCGGCCACTGCGCACGCGGCGCTGGAAGACGTGCGTGCCGAAATGCGCCTCGAGCGCGACGCGGCCGCCGCCGAAGTAGCCGCCGCCCGCGAGGCTGCGGCGCACGCCGAACGCACTCTCGAAGAACCCCGCGCTGAGCGGCAAGCGCTGCAGGCGCAACTGGGGGACTCACGCCAGCACATTGGCACGCTGGAAGGCAGCTTGGCCGCGCTGCAGCGCGCGAGTGCTGAAGCTGAAAAAGCGCGGCGCGCGCGGCAGCGCATACCCACCCAGTCCGCATTGGGCCGCACCTCTGGCCCAATTAGGCGGCCACGCCCGCCGACGCGTGCGCTCAAAAAGAGTAGGTGACCCAGTCACCTACATGCGGCAACGCCTGAGCGAGGGATGGATCCTATAGTGTAGGAGCCAATGACTAAATTAACAACGCGTCACCAGACCTCAATGCGTAGCGCTATTTTAGGGGAAATGGTGGCGTGCTCATCGAGCACATCACTTACAAGGCCACCTCAGCGGCAAGTGCTTCCCACGGCGCCGTCAAGCGGCCGTCTTCCCGCACGACCAGACCGGCAACTTCTAGCGCTGCCACATCAGCATGCACGCGCTTGTAGTCACGCGATAAAGCGCATGCCAAAGCCTTGACGCTATCGGCGCCTTCTCGGTGCAAATAGCGTAGTAACTCCAGCCGTTTTGGCGTCAGCGCCGCCACCATTTCCTGCCACGAGAGAAAGGTGACGTGACTTTCCTTGAAATGCTCGCCTTTGGCCGCGCGCTCAAAGGCATTCACGAACCGCTGCCCCATATCACGTGCGCCACTCACATGGACTGTCAGTTTGCTCATTTTCCGCTCCTTTCGCGTTCAACATCCCCCAAAAAGTCCCTCACCATCTGTTCCGCCGTCGAAAAAACGTAGGGCACTTCATGGTCACGATAGTGGCGATGGTCGCCCTTGCCGCGTTCATTATCGTAGCCAATGATTCTTGCGCTGCCCTGACCATAGAACAGGCTGTATTTCAAACCATGGGGTCTTTCCGCATCGCATTCGGGCAATCGCCAGATCCGCATTTCAAGAATGGCTCCGTCCGGATAAACCATTCGATCCTCAAATAACAGCGTCGCCTTCTTTTTCATATGGCGTATTTTGCCATACGCCAGCTTATGGCGTCAACTGCCATAGTTAGAGGCACAAAGTGCTTGCCAATCGTGTTGCGTGTTTCTCGCGTCGGTCGGCAGTTCGCTAAACGCCGACGTGCGTCCGGATGGCGTAATGCTGGCCCCGGCCCGCCGCAAATATTCGCTGGACGACCTTATTGCCCAATGCGACATGAAGACTTTTTTTCCGGAGGACATGGCGGCATGGAGTGAGGTCAAACCGGTGGGGCGTGAGGCTTGGTGAGGCGGGTCAAGTTCGCGCGGGGCGATATCGTGCGCGTGAGCCTAAACTCGACTGCCGGGCGAGAGCAGCAAGGTGATTTTCGCCCAGCGCTCGTTCTATCTGCGGCGGCGTTCAACGCCTTGGGCGTGGCGCTCGTTGCCCCGATCACCCAGGGCGACGCCTCTGCTCGCTTTGCTAGGTTCGCCGTACCGCTTTCCGGTTCTGGAACCGAGACGCAAGGTGTAGCGCTCGTCAACATGGCGCGTATGCTCGACCTGGAGGCGCGCGGCGCGCGTAAGCTCGAACGTGCGCCGGTTGAAGTGGTTGAGGACGCGCTGGCTCGGTTTCAGACGATTATTGAATGAGGACAACGCAATGAGCAACAAGTTCTGGAACTTGATGTACGCGCTGAACAACACGAAGCGGTGGGTCGGCGACGCGAACAATCCGCAAGCGCGCTAGTTTGCGATGCAAGGCGCTTTCGTCAACATGA
This sequence comes from Mycetohabitans rhizoxinica HKI 454, assembly GCF_000198775.1. NCBI lineage: Bacteria > Pseudomonadati > Pseudomonadota > Betaproteobacteria > Burkholderiales > Burkholderiaceae > Mycetohabitans > Mycetohabitans rhizoxinica. Next base: position 330,146 of record NC_014718.1, read on the forward strand.
GTGGATGCTCGCGCAGCGCAAACTTTGCCCCCCGAGCTGCGCGACGCCGCCGGCACGCTCCTCGCGACGCTGTGGGAGCGGGCCGCGGCCACTGCGCACACGGCACTGGAAGAGGTGCGTGCCGAAATGCGCCTCGAGCGCGACGCGGCCGCCGCCGAAGTAGCCGCCGCCCGCGAGGCTGCGGCGCACGCCGAACGCACTCTCGAAGAACCCCGCGCTGAGCGGCAAGCGCTGCAGGCGCAACTGGGGACTCACGCCAGCACATTGGCACGCTGGAAGGCAGCTTGGCCGCGCTGCAGCGCGCGAGTGCTGAAGCTGAAAAAGCGCGGCGCGCGCGGCAGCGCATACCCACCCAGTCCACATTAGGCCGGACCTCTGGCCCAATTAGGCGGCCACGCCCGCCGACGCGTGCGCTTAAAAAGACTTCGTGACGCAGTTATCGACATTCGCTTTTTATACAAAGGCTCATGTGGCCGCAGGCCGGTTAGCAAGCATAGGCACTGCGCGCACCAAAAGTGAGGCCGCTTGGCGTATGATTTTTCCGCATTAAGAAGCTACCCCAATCAAAAATATAGTGTGTCTTGCTGGCCATCGCTTGATGAGATACAATGTATCTCAAATGATAGGAGGTCGCAATGGCTACAACGACAATGGTTCACATTCGTATTGACGAGACCGTCAAAGCGCAGGCTGCGCAAACGTTAGCCTCGATGGGGCTGACTGTCTCCGATGCCATTCGAGTCTTCCTGACGCGCATCGTGGCAGACAAAGCGCTGCCCTTTGCGATCCAAGCGCCCAATGCGGCCAGCCGTGCCGCCATGGCTGAAGCCCGCGAAATCATCGAGAGCCGCCACGTTCGCTTCGCAACTTCCGACGCCTTGATGAATGACCTTGAAAAGAACACCCGCAAGTAAGCGGGCCACTCTGCCGCGCGCGTCAGATTACACCAAAGCATTTCTCAAGGACTGGCAACGCCTGTCTTACTCGGGCCGGTACGATATGAACCGGTTGAAAGAGGCCATGACGTTGCTTATTGCCAATGATGGCCCGCTTGCTGCTGAGTGGTTGGATCACTCGCTTGCGGGCGAGTGGGACAGTCACCGGGAGTGTCACATTGGGGGCGATTTTCTGCTTATTTATAAGCTCGCTGATATCGGCAAGCATAGCTTAGTGATCTTCGTCCGAGCGGGCACGCATTCCGAACTTTTTTCTTAACAGGACAAAAGGGCCTTCACTGCGTGCTCGACGTCCCACATCAGGCCAGCCCTTGTCTCACGCAAAGTCATACTGACTTACCTTGGATGAAACCGGTTGTTTGCAAAAACGCGGCGGGGAGCAGCGCCGTCTTACAACCTGCCCAACGTTCGTTTGTCGGCCGTCGAGTTAATAGAGCATGTAATCGCTCTGGCAAGTGTCTCGAACTCGAGATGACTGATCGTGCACCGTGAATCAGTAAGGTACGTAAATAGACGTCACCGCGTTTGCTGATGCCGCCCAGCCGGACTTTGCCACCCGAGCTGTTCTGTCGCGGCACGAGGCCAAGGTAGGCCGCAAATTCCCGACCGGAGCGGAAAGTTTTCGCTTGACCGATAACCGACACCGCTGCAGTTGCCGTCAACGGGCCAACGCCCGGAATTTCCGAGATACGACGGCATGCTGGGTCACCGCGTCGCCATTCGAGGATGCGCTGCTCGATGCGTTGAATTTGATCGTCGAGCAGATGAAGCCGAGACAATTGATCCCGAAGACTATCGATCAGCATTGCCGGAAACTGATCGGCCAGCGTCGCGATCGCCGCTTGAGCGGCCTGGATCGATGGGCGTCGCCCTTGTGGCAAAACGACGCCGAATTCATAGAGTAATCCTCGCAATTGATTGACTTGCATGACGCGGATCCGGACCAGTTGCTGGCGCATTCGATGTAGCGCCAACATCGCCTGTTGGTGCGCCGATTTGACGGCAACAAAGCGCATGCCTGGGCGCTGGGAAGCCTCCCAGATGGCGGCCGCGTCTGCCGCGTCGTTCTTATTCGACTTGACGAACGGGCGCACGAACTGGGCAGCAATGAGCCTGACTTCGTGCCCAAGCCTGCTCAGTTGCCGAGCCCAGTGGTGGGCGCTACCGCACGCCTCCATGACGATCCGGGCCGCTGGCCGGTTGGCGAAGAACGGTAACATCTGGGCACGCTTGAGCGCCTTGCTGTGAATCGTGCCGTCCGTATCGACAAAGTGGATCTGAAAAACGCGCTTAGCCAGGTCGATGGCGATCGTCGTGGGCTCCATTGAATCTCTCCTTCACGAAAGAACGGAAAAGACACTGTCGCATATTTGCACCGAAACCAAGCACCCAGCTCAGTCGCTGGAACAGCTGCTGAGGCGGGAGGCGACCATTCCATCTACTTGGTTTCTACACGCTATTAATGCGATAATATAGATTATGTAAATTAATCTATTCGTCAAAAATTACACGCGCAACGTATAGAGCGCTCGCCCGCAACCTGCCGCGTCGGCTCCGCTGCCACCACAGCTGCCCCGCTCCGCGTGGGCAAACCCGCTGGTTAAGCAGCCCACCACCTACCGGGTCTGCCAACCGAGTTGATCGCGCGCATTGGTGACTATGTTCCCGTTCAAGACATGATGTCGTTTTCCACCGTCGATCGACGCACCTATCATGCAATGCAAACTAGGCGCCTGGTCCATCGCTATTGGCGGCGGGCAAACAGGCCACGAGTCGTGAATCAGTCAACCAGCTGCTCAATGAAATGGGCGGCACGCTCGCCAATCCAGCGCAGCATGCCGAACCCTTGGAAGTTCTCGGCGCCAGCTCAGGCACGAATCCAGAGCTCAAAAGTATGTCCGATTAACTGCGGAATCAGCGCGGGATGAATTGCTAGCAGCATCGGCAGCAACAACGCGACGACCAACGCCACGCGCTCAAAGGCACGCGCGCACAGCCCAAGCAATCAGCAAGCCAGCCAAGAGAAAACGCCAGTATCGCCAGCAGATATGTGCTCGCTTTACACGTTGGTGTCGAGACTGATGTCCCCCGTACTTTCCTCGCTAAGGCCGTCAACGGCGCCTGCCACGCGCACACAGGAGGCCGCTTGCAAAGCCCAGTACCGCCACGGTCGCCAACGCCTTGAAAGGTTTGTTCATGACAGTGGCACGCAGACCTTTTACCATGCCTTCGTAAGCCATTTGTATCGACGCCGTGGCTTGATGAAACTGGTCAGACAACTGATCGGCTTGGTTTGCAGCCTGATCGACAGCCTCGTGCGCCTTATCCGTGACCTTTTTCAATTCGCCTTCGCCCGACGCGTGACCAACGGTTTCTTGAGCCTTATCTGTGACTTTTTTGATACCGCTTTGGACCAAATTGTTCAACATGTTATCTCTCCATCAGTACTGGCTTTATGTAATAGCCCGGAGCGATTGGTTTGCTCTGGCAACCGGCCATACGCATAACATATATATGCGCAATGGACCGTGGCGCCGGTGCTGCCGCAATTTGTGTGCCTACCTACCTTAGCAACGGGCATCTACAAAAACCTCTTCATAAAAAACCTAGGAAAGAAGCACGCATTTTTCAAGATGGTTTGGTGCCGCATAGCGTCGAAAATTACGGATTAAACACACAAGGATGAAATACATGTTGCTACGTCAAGTAATTCTTTCCCTGGTTGGCAGCGCCCTTAGCAGTGGACCTTATGCAGCTTGACCTTGCTGGGCTGCAAACCAGTTTGCTTCATATTCTATGAGACTGACGTAGTTCAGCGTCGGACACAAACGGTGTGCATTGTAAAAGCACAGCCAGTCCATGACTTCATCCATTGCTGCACGCTGCGTGGTCAACTGCCCTGCATGCAGGCGTGCAACTTTCAGCGAGCCCATAGGTTTTCGGTAGGCGCATTACCCCAACAATTGCCGCGTCGGTTCATTGACGAGCGTGTGTTATAGACCCTAAGCGTGTTTTGAAACAGGCTGCTACCGTACTGGCTGCCGCAGTCGCTGTGCACGATCATACCTTGGGATAGCGCCGAAACCATGCCATGCACAGCACATCCGTGACTACCTCCGTCTTCATGTGTGGCTGCATAGACCACCTCACTACCTGCCGCTACTTGCCCACGCACCCCGCGTGCAAGCAGTTCTTTGCACATGTGCGGCCAGCCATATTTGCTCTTGATTTGTGCATGGATGGCTCTGACGTATGCCAACGAGGCATCGCTGCTCATGCGGGTTTTATTCGGCCTGTCGCCGCTGTTCCGCTGCCGGCGCTAGTGATAATTCTGACGTGTACTGTGCTCGCTTCATCGCTGTACTCAGCTTCCCGCTTTTAGCTAACCTACTGTGCGGCTTCGCTTCATATTGCGCCGTTTTCTTATAAACTGCCGAGCTTACCGATGGACTTTGGTCTGAATGCCGCTTTGAACGACTACCAAGCCTACATGTGTGCATTGGAGTCGTGTCCGCAGCCTGCTGCGTCGGCTCCCCCGCCGACATTGAAACCAGCAAGCGGTGCGCTGGCGAACCCGTTGGCTAGCCGGCCCACGACATATCATGACCTGCCGCCCGAACTGATTCAGCAGATCGGTGACTACGTGCCTGTTCAAGACGTGGGAAATTTTTCAGCAGTCGATCGTCGTACGTATCATGCGATGCACAGTCGGCGCGTAGTCTACCGCTACTGGCAACGAGCCAACCAAGCCGTCAGTCTCGCGTCAGTCAACCAGCTGCTTAAGGAGATGGACGGCACGCTCGCCGATCCGGCGCAGCACGTCGAGCCGATTGAGGCGTTGCGCCGGCGTTTGGAAGCGTTGCCGTATCGCGAGCGCGGCGAAGCCTTCAAGCGCATGTACGCGGCGGCGCAGCGCAATTCGACTTCGCTTACGCGATGGCGCAGCGGCGTGCGCCCGAGGAGGGGAATGTCTGGACGGAACTCGCTGACAGTTTGGAGTTATTGTTGTTTGGCTCAGCTGAGTTTGTCGAGCGTTATCAGGCGCTCGTGGCTCGGCTTGGGTCCTTAAGGGTGTCCGAGCAAGCGGAGCTGATCCCGGTATTGTGTAGGCAAATGATTCGCTTTCGTGGAAGCGACAGCCGCCGCCCTGGGCTGTATGCGGTGTTACGCGAACACGCGTTGCAGCTGCCGCCCTCTCATCAAGGCACATCGGTTGGCATGTTAGCCAGTGCTATATGGGTTTTGCCGCACGCGGAGCGGCTTGCACAGTACACGCAGCTGCGTGATGTGGCGCTGTCGCTGCCTGACAAACAGTTGGGCGTTGCGCTAAGCTATCTTCCAGAAGGGTTGACAGAGTTACCGCGCGAGCACCACGCACACGAACTCCAGTTACTGGTACCGGCATTACTGCGCGTACTGCCAGCGCAGCGTGCGCAGGTCGCACTCGGCCTACTCATGTATACTCACAGACTAGACGATGCACTGGTACAGTGGGTCTGGCAGCAGGGGTTGAGTCTACTGAATGGCGCGGGCGAAGTCGCTTTATGCGATGTGCTTAGCAGGCTTCGAGCGCAGGGTGCGATAAGTAACTTAGACGATCGTCAATGGAATATAGCGAGGGTTGAGATCACCCGCTTTATGGAAGCCAACCAGTTTTCCGAGCCAGCCCGGGCGCGAATCCAGGACAGTGTGCCTTGGCTCAGAAGCCGGTCACATTAACCTGCGGCTGAACCCGCATGCTTCGTTTATCCGGGGAATCCTCCGCGAGTCGGACAGGGCGATGTCAGTTGACCATCTACCTTCAAGTGGTGAACCGCCACCTCAAATAGGATTCACTATCGACCGCCGGATACCCTTCTCTTCCATTAATGCAGGCGCCAGCACCTCATCCGTAATCCCCCGGCGAAGGCATCTCTGGAGGTAAATCGCCGTCAATCAAGCCGGGGCAGGCGCTAAGCAATGTGGTAGAAGGGTTGCGATGTCGTCGGCTCGGTGGATGGGCAATCGTTTGAGCACGTTTTTCAGATCGCGCCAGTCACCGAGGAACTGGCGAGCATGTTCGCCCGCGCGGCTATCGGCGAACTCATAGACCACGGCGCGCACGTGGGCGAACTGCGTTGTGGAATATGCCTATACGTATGCGCGCTGCCATTCAGCATGCGGATCTGATCTTGGTCGTGCAGGATGGGAAGATCGTAGAGACTGGCACGCATCGTAGTTTGCTGGCGCAACAGGGGGTTTATGCCGATCTTTGGTATAAACAAGCCCATTTGTCGGCACCCCCATCTGACTCTGTCAATTTGGCAGAAACCGCCGATCCGTAGAGATGATACTTAGCTAAACGTAGACGACTACGGCGAGGTACTGGGCTGGCGTGCGTTCCTGTAGACGCTTACGATCAAACTGACTGTCTCGCGGCCCACTTCTGCCAGGCCTTTTTGAGGCGCTCGGCAGTGATCAGCTCCACGCCGAGCACCTCGCTGACCGCCAGTGTGGTCTGCCCGGCTTCAAACAGCGCCGCGATGTAACTATTGCGCAGCGTCTGAGGACTGGTGCGCGCTTGCCGCCTATCGGCCACGCCGCAGGCGCGCACGATGGCCTCGGTTGCGCGCAGCGCGGTGACCGCGTGCATCGGGCGCCCGTCCCGCCCGCCAGGAAAGACCCATGCACTATCAACACCGCTGGTGTGCCGTTCGACTAACCAGCGCGCCAACGCCGACAGGGCAAAGGGTTCGGGCCGGGGCTGATGCGAGAAACGCGAGCCTGGCGAGGTGATGTGCATAAGCCGGTCCGACCCAATATTAATGCATTTAACGGTCAATCTAAGCGTTTGCGATACCTTCAACCCCGCCCCCAGGAACGTCGCCACCAACGCACGGTCCCGTAAGCTGCACCAGCGCTCATAATGCGTGGCCGTCACCGGAGACAACAGCATGTCGATGATGTTTTGCCTTTCCTGTGACAATAAGAAATCGGTGTCCTGGTTGCCCTTGACGCGCTTCCAGGTGGCTCGGCTGTCTCGTAACGCGCCCACAGCGGGATTGACGCTCCCGCTTTGTTGCGTACACGCATCGATATCGATGAACACGCGCTCAATCAGTTTGCGATAGCGCGCACGTTGGTCTCGATTCTCGCGGCTCAAGCTGGCCAGAAAGGCACTGATCGTGTCGGGCGTTGCTGCACTTAAGGACAGGCGACGCGCCTGAAGGTAGCGTACGAACGCACGCCATTGGGCCAGATAGACTTGAGCGGATGAGGACCGCAAGGTGCGAGAGGCGCCACGCCCGGCTTGGCGAGCCAGCCAGGCTTCAAATGATTGAATGGGCGCGCGATCCCAATCGGTGCGCTGCTGGGCGGCAAATAGATCAGCCTTGGTCATGATAGACAGGGAGAGTGGGTGTCGATAGGTGGATGACTGTTAAATGCATAATCAGTATGCCGCGACCCGACATCCCGAGCAACGGGTACCCATCCATGGCCGCCGAGGCGATCCATCTTAGTCTGCGTTTAAAGTAGCGTCATCTTGGCACAGAAGGCCGTCGGCGTGACGATGCCCAATCGTGATGCAACATCGGTGGCGAACTGGCTAACAGGGAACCGCGCACTCCGAATCGTGTCGCGCGATCGCGCTGGTGTTTACGCCGAAGGCATCACACTTAACGCGCCGCAAGCAATACAAGTGGCCGACCAATGGCCTCTATTGACGAGTCTTGGCAATGCCATTGAGCGTGCGCTGAGCCGCTGCCAGCGGCATATCCGCGAAGTTACATGCTCACACGCTATGGGGCGGTCATGCGCCATCATCAAAGTGGGATGGCAATACGCACGATTGCGCGCCTTACAGCATTGGAGCGGCATTAAATCAACGCCGGTGGATTCCCCGAGCGGGCGCAACGGCCACCAGCAGCCAGCAAGTTGGATCCCTATTGAGCGTATCTTGTCCAGTGCTGTCGTGAAGGCTGCCAAAGCATCCGTGTTGTAAGGTAAGCCGTGCAGCTTGCCTTGAGTGGTCGTCAGTGTCGTTCGATTATCACACTTGCGTCGAGTCGAGGCTTCGTTGCCCGATTGCTTGCGGGCTTCGCTGATGGGCCTTCAGCCGCAGGTTAATGTGACCGGCTTCTGAACCAAGGCACACTGTCCTGGAATCGCGCCCGGGCTGGCTCGGAGAACTGGTTGGCTTCCATAAAGCGGGTGATCTCAACCCTCGCTATATTCCATTGACGATCGTCTAAGTTGCTTATCGCACCCTGCGCTCGAAGCCTGCTAAGCACATCGCATAAGGCGGCCTCGCTCGCGCCATTCAGTAGACTCAACCCCTGCTGCCAGACCCACTGTACCAGTGCATCGTCTAGTCTGTGAGTATACATGAGTAGGCCGAGTGCGACCTGCGCACGCTGCGCTGGCAGTACGCGCAGTAATGCCGGTACCAGTAACTGGAGTTCGTGTGCGTGGTGCTCGCGCGGTAACTCTGTCAACCCTTCTGGAAGATAGCTTAGCGCAACGCCCAACTGTTTGTCAGGCAGCGACAGCGCCACATCACGCAGCTGCGTGTACTGTGCAAGCCGCTCCGCGTGCGGCAAAACCCATATAGCACTGGCTAACATGCCAACCGATGTGCCTTGATGAGAGGGCGGCAGCTGCAACGCGTGTTCGCGTAACACCGCATACAGCCCAGGGCGGCGGCTGTCGCTTCCACGAAAGCGAATCATTTGCCTACACAATACCGGGATCAGCTCCGCTTGCTCGGACACCCTTAAGGACCCAAGCCGAGCCACGAGCGCCTGATAACGCTCGACAAACTCAGCTGAGCCAAACAACAATAACTCCAAACTGTCAGCGAGTTCCGTCCAGACATTCCCCTCCTCGGGCGCACGCCGCTGCGCCATCGCGTAAGCGAAGTCGAATTGCGCTGCGCCGCCGCGTACATGCGCTTGAAGGCTTCGCCGCGCTCGCGATACGGCAACGCTTCCAAACGCCGGCGCAACGCCTCAATCGGCTCGACGTGCTGCGCCGGATCGGCGAGCGTGCCGTCCATCTCCTTAAGCAGCTGGTTGACTGACGCGAGACTGACGGCTTGGTTGGCTCGTTGCCAGTAGCGGTAGACTACGCGCCGACTGTGCATCGCATGATACGTACGACGATCGACTGCTGAAAAATTTCCCACGTCTTGAACAGGCACGTAGTCACCGATCTGCTGAATCAGTTCGGGCGGCAGGTCATGATATGTCGTGGGCCGGCTAGCCAACGGGTTCGCCAGCGCACCGCTTGCTGGTTTCAATGTCGGCGGGGGTGCCGACGCAGCAGCTTGCGGGCACGACTCCAATGCACACATGTAGGCTTGGTAGTCGTTCAAAGCGGCATGCAAATCAAAGTCCATCGGTAAGCTCGGCAGTCGATAAAAAAACGGCGCAATACGAAGTGAGGCCGCACAGCAGGCTAGCTGAAAACATGAAGCTAAGCACAGCGATGGACTATGAACGCCATGTTCTTGGCGATAGTGCCATGCCAATATGCGAAAGTTGTTACATCTTCTGTTGGCAGCTCACACTTTTGAAAAAAAATGAAGACCCTGACGGGCTGGCGCGAAGCGCTGGAAGTGCTGACTCGGCGGGAGCAATTGCAACGCAAGGCGTGTTGCTATCTGGGGCTGAGTCGTCGGGTGGCAACCTATACGCTTAAGCAACCGCGGAAGGATCGGAGCGCGGCAAGCGACTGATTGCGGCCGCTCAGGAAATGCCGCGTTTGGGCTACCGGCGGATGTCGGCCTGGCTGGCTCTGGGCGAGTCGCGCGTGCGGCGAATGTGGCAAGCGTTGCAGCTCAACATTGCGCAGAGGTGTCCTCGCCGTCGTCGTTGTGGCAACGACATCGGCCTGCCCGGTGCGACACAACCCAATTCGGACCAGATCAGCGCCGCTACCATTGACCGGCTGCTGCGTGACGTACGCGAACAGGCTTTATGATACCGCCTTCATGAACGAGACCGTATTCGACTTCTGCAAAACAGCGGGTATCGAGCTGACATGCCCACGTGCGCTTCGCTTACCACGCCAACAAAGACGTTGCTCCAACGTAGCACGAATCCACTTCCAAATAACTTATACGAAGCTAGACTTCAGCGAATGGGGTGACGCATTCCCTGACAACCGCATCCCCGATGCCGCCACCCTCGACCGCCTACTCCACGGCGCCTATCGCATCGTCATTCTTGAAAACCTTCGAAATCGCGTAACGAGGCCATTCCGAGTGGCCTCGTTACGCCGATCCGTGACACCATAAAATGTTCGGTGCCTCGAACAACGTCCGGATGGTGATTGCAACGCCGAAGCTAGCATGAATACGGCTAATGAGTCGGATAACCAGCAGTGAATGCCCTCCTACATCAAAGAAGTTGTCACAAATCTGCACCGTTATAAGGGCCACGATAGCGAGGCGATTGTCGAGCAGGCGCGCGCCCACAGCATGCAAGCCCAGATTCCGCCGCGCAAGTGCCGCAAGATGCCGCGGAACTACGATAAGCATTTGTACCGCCACAGGCATCTGGTTGAAAATGCCTTTCTTCATCTCAAGCCATGGCGTGGCATTGCCACCCGCTACGCCAAGCGCCTGGACTCATTTGTCGCTGCCGCACAGATTCGGTGCCCTACCCTATAGCTAAAAAATCTCGTAACGACACTATCTAGATTAAATTTTAGTTCAATCGTTTTTCTTGCAAGAACGTGCCATTTTAGCGTTTTTTGTTTAATTTTTGTCGTTTTAATTAAAGAGAAACTGCTTGGACTGCTCGTAATTCATGTCTATAGTTACCCCATTAACAAACTGTGCACGTGAGAGCGGGGCTTCATCCTCGTGCGCGGCGCAGGCCAGCGAAAAATGGGGTAATTCTTCGGCAGCAGCGACTGCCGTTCCATAAAGGCGATGTTTGGAGTGAACACCGTGACAAAGTACCCTAATGTAGCTCGAACCACCTTGCCTCCTCATGCGAGGCGTCCGCTTTTTTTCTATCCTTCTTGCCTTCGTTTTTTTGGACTGTAACGCAAGGTTGCCTTAAGCGCGTCGCGCACCCAGGCAATGATTTCCATGAGCGTGGACATTGGTAAATTGTCCGCACCTGAGTCGACTATTATATTATCGGACCTTGCTAAGTTAAGGCGGCTTAACAAGGGAGCGAAAAATCTTTACGGTTTCAAATGGATCGGCAAATAACAAAACAGCAGATTTTAAAAGACCGTAATGAAGAAAGCTGCAGCTTCATTCCAAAAGGCCTTGCTCAGATTTACAAGTCGTTGCCATCTAAAATTCAACAATTACTGGACAAAAGGCGCGAAATAAAACCGATATTCTGATGCAAGAATATATTTTTTACCACATCATTAATTGTTAGTGAAATTGTATGCGATCAACAGGAATCCAAGCCCTAGCTGTTCATTTGCCAGATGGAGTACGCACAAATGCCTGGTGGGACGGAGAAACCTCGTCACCGCAAAAGGCCAAATCATCAACAATGGCATTGACGTCAAGTGGTTCGTCCAAGCGTCGAAGAATCAACCCATACGATGCGGCCATGGAACATTATTTAGAGGATCCCTTTTTCGGCAGCGTCGAGCGCCGAGTCGTGACGAATGGTGAGGGAAGCGTAGAGCTCGGAGTTAAAGCGGCACAGCAAGTATTGGATGCGGCAGATGTGTCCTCTGATAAGGTGGATTGCTTGATCGCAGTGTCGATGTTCCCAGATCGGGTCGGGTCCGGCGACGCAGGGTATCTGGCGCAGGCACTGAACACGGGTGGCGGAGCGTTCAACGTAGAAGCGACCTGTGGCGGATCCATGTCAGCATTGTTGACAGCATGCGCCTGGGTGCAGGCGGGGCTGAAAGAACGCATCCTAGTCGTCACGACGTCCAGGTTATCGCGTGCGATTGAAGCTGACGATGTCACACTGAAGTTGTGCGGGGATGCCTCAGCGGCGTTCTTGGTCGGTCCAGTCAAAAGCGGGTTTGGTTTATTAGGGGCAGAATCTTTGCACACCGGCAAGACCTGTGGAACTTGGCTGCTTGATGCGATCGAGGATTCCTCACCCACCACATCCAGTGGGCAAAGGATTCGTTTGCGCGTGGACCCTTCGATTTCTCACGTATTACGTACCACGGCTGAGCCGTATCTCTTGGATACAACTGAAGGCGCGCTGGCAAAGGCCGGGCTGGGGATAAAGGATATTGATGTAGTCGTGCTGAACACGCCGACAGCTTGGCATGCAGAGTTTTCCGCCAATGCGTTGGGCATCGAACTCGACCGGGTCGTCAACACTTTCCCGCAGGTCGCCAATATCGGGCCGGTGCTAATGCCGTTCAATGCCTATACTGCGACAGCTTGTGGCCGCATCAAAGCCGGGGACAGGGTACTGCTGTATGGGTTCGGCGGCCAAGCCGAGGCTTCAGCAGCCGTATTCCGCTGGCCACACGTCGTGCTAGCCGCCCCTCCAAAAGACGCCTCGGTTGTCAATCCGGCAAGCCCACAGTGAACGTTCATCATCCATTAAAGGAGAAACCCATGTCGGATGCCTTGACCAAAATTCGTGCTTTTGTGATCGACACTATCCTGAAAGGAAACGACTCAGATATTTCCGACGATCTAAATCTAAAAGAGTCGGGGCTCCTTTCATCCTTGGCCACCATGCGCCTGGTTTCGTTTGTGGAGGACGAATTCGACATCCTCGTCGGGGTCAGCGACCCGAGGACGCGTTTCACCACGATTCGTGAGATTGCGTGCTATGTGGATGAAAAATCATCGGAAATCGAAAAATGACGACCGACATTGTGCCGCGGGAACGACAGTCCGAGCCATCGGCAGACTTGGCGAAATACTTAGACGACACGACAGCGCGACAGCGCGACAGCCGAGTGCTCGTGCGCTCGTCGATTCCGACGGATCCGCGTTGAGCTATGCAGAACTTTCCGCAGCAGCCGATAGGATCGCCGTTTTCCTTTATCACAAGGGGGTCGTTGCAGGGGATCGTGTCGGGCTTTTCATGCACAAAAGCGCGCAGACGCTCGCGGCCATCTTCGGCATACTCCGGCTAGGCGCGGCCTATGTGCCCACAGATGTAAGCAGTTCAGGCACGCGTGCCGCCACCCTATTTGACGATTGCGATGTTCGGGTCATCTTCACCGACCCCGAGTCAGCACGACATTTAACACAACACGCACCCCAGCTTAAACCACGCGTAGTGGTGATGCAGCCACATCACGAGGAAAAGAACGACCCACGTGAGGACTGGCAGACGCTGGACATGCTGCACGGCGAGAAGCACGACTACCCACGCAGCCCGCCGGATGCGAACCGGCTCGCCTACATCCTTTACACCTCTGGTTCCTCCGAGGCACCGAAAGGGGTCGCAATCAGCCAGCGCAACGCGGTGAGCTTCGTCGAATGGGCTTCTGCTGCCTTCAATGTGACAGCATAAGACCAGGTATCCAGCCACGCCCCCTTGCACTTCGACCTGTCGATCTTCGACATCTATGTCTCCATTAAGAACGGCGCATGCATTCACCTGATCGACGCCGACCTTGCTGCAAGCCCCACGTCATCTCGCCACATTTCTATCCGCCCGGGCGATCACGGTTTGGTATTCGGCACCGGCCATTCTAGGTATGCTGGCCGAGCAGCACAAGGCGCGCAGCCCTGCCCCGAACCGGCTACGGCTCGTGCTCTTCGCCGGCGAAGTCTTCCCCATCGCGAAGTTGCGCAGGTTGCTGCAGCTGTGGCCCCAACCAGCCTACTACAATCTGTACGGCCCCACCGAGACCAACGTGTGCACCGCTTACCGTGTACCCACACCCATACCGGCAGAGCGCGTCGAACCGTTGCCGATCGGTCATCCCTGCGACCACTGCGACACGATCGTCGTGGATGAGCATCAGCAACCGGTACCTGACGGTGAACCCGGCCTGTTATGCGTCGCAGGACCGTCTGTCGCGACCGGCTATTGGAATGCTCCCGAGAAAACGGCTCAGCGATTTTTCCAACGCAACGGTCAACGCTGGTACAATACCGGGGACATCGTTCGCGCCTCGCCCAAAGGCTACCTCTTCCTGGGGCGGCTTGATCGTATGATTAAGCGTCATGGATACCGAATTGAGTTGGATGAAATTGAATCATGCTTGGCAGCCCACCCTGAACTGACCGCCTGTGCGGTGGTCAGCTCCGGTTCCGACGGGAACACCACCATCACGGCATTTGTCGTGGCCCGCGATGCCCCACTCTGCCCAACAGATTTGAGTCGATTCTGCTACAACCGACTCGCACGGTACATGGTGCCCGACCAATTCCGCTACCTTCCTGATCTGCCCCGCACTTCGACGGGCAAGACCCACTATCAACTTTTGGAGCGTCAGTGCGATGCCAAACAAGCTTGATGAACGACGAATCGCGCTGCGCGAGCAGGCTGCACGTTTTGCCCGCGACCAGCTCAGCACAGACATCGCAGCCTCCGACCGTCTCAGCGTTTTCCATCGGGACGGCTGGCACCGATGCGCAGAATTTGGCCTGTTCAGTATGGCCATACCCGAGGATCGTGGGGGCGCGGGCGCGACCCTGTCTGAGCTGCTCGCGGTCATGGAAGGCCTGGGGTACGGCAGCGAAGACTTAGGACTGCTGTTCTCGCTCAACGCTCACCTGTGGACCGTTGCCCTGCCACTGGCCATCCACGGCACACCGACCCAGCGTTCGCGCTTTCTGCCAGGCTTGATGGATGGCTCGTTGATCGGTGCCAATGCCTCGACGGAAGACGAAGCAGGCTCGGACGTGTTCTCCATGCGCACCCAAGCTATACGAGACGGCGACGGCTATGTCCTTAACGGTTCGAAAACCTACATCACCAACGCCCCCATCGCGGATCTGTGCGTCGTCTACGCCACCATTGACCCCACGCTCGGTCCACTTGGCGTCACCGCGTTCCTGGTCGAGACGACAAACCCGGGCCTGGACCTGAGCCCGCCTTTGGAAAAGATGGGACTGCGCACCGCCCAGATGGGCCGAATCACGCTCAAGGACTGCCGTGTCCCGGCCGATGCGATACTGGGAAGGGAAGGACGAGGCGTCAAGGTCTTTGAAAGTGCCATGGAATACGAACGGGGATGCATTCTTGCCACCACGTTGGGCGCCATGCGCCGCCACCTTGAAGCCTGCATTACCCATGCGCGTACCCGCCGCCAGTTCGGCCAACCCATTGGAAAGCATCAGGCCGTCTCCCATCGCCTCGCCGACATGAAAGTCAACCTCGATGCCGCGTGCGAACTCGTCTACCGGGTAGGGCGGCTCAAGGACGCGGGCAAGGATGCCACACTGGAAGCGGCCTGTGCGAAGCTGTTCGTCTCCGAAGCGTACACGAAGTTTTCGATAGATGCACTGCGAATTTACGGCGCACAAGGCTACTTAGCTCAAACCCCTACTGAAAGAGGACTGCGCGACGCCATCGCATCCCTCCTCTATTCGGGAACCTCTGATATTCAGCGCAACATCATCGCCACCGAACTGGGATTATGAGCTGACCTAGCGATGCGCCAGCGCAGTGGCGCGATCGAATCAAGCACGTGTCGCTGTGTATGCTAAGCGGCCGCGCGGCACGTAGTGCGCGGGTAAGGCAGGCGAACGGCGGATGCCGGCGTTTTTTTACTGTCGAATGAGGCGTGGTGCAACAAGCAATCCATAGGCAGCGATGCACAGCAGCGTGCGGGCATCGAGAGCAGACGATGGTAAAATAAGCGGCTCCCCTCATTCACGTTCGGCATGAAACGCTCCTCGACGATGACGCCGCACGATGCGCTCTTCAAGCAGTTCCTCACACATCCGGAAACCGCACGGGACTTTTTGAGCCTACATTTGCCCACGCAGTGGTTGGCGCAGTGCGACCTGGACACGTTGCGTCTGGAATCGGGCAGCTTTGTGGAAGAGGATCTACGCGCCTACTATTCGGACGTGCTGTGGTCGCTGCAGACCCGGCAGGGCGATGGCTATGTCTATGCGCTGATCGAGCATCAAAGTCGGCCGGAGCGTCATATGGCGTCGGCTAATGCGTTACGCGATAGCCGCCATGCAGCGCCATTTAGAGGCCGGACATGACCAGTTACCGCTGGTCATTCCGATGCTGTTTTATCACGGACAGGTCAGTCCGTATCCGTACTCGATGCGGTGGCTGGATAGCTTCGAGGTGCCTGAGTTGGCGTCGCAGCTGTATGCGGGAGGCTTTCCATTGGTGGATGTCACGGTGATTCCGGATGATGAAATCATCACGCATCGACGCATGGCGATGCTGGAATTGCTGCAAAAGCATATCCGGCAACGCGATTTGGCGACCCTGGTAGAGCAACTGGCAAGCCTGTTGCTCGCAGGGTACACTACGCATGAGCAATTGGTGTCGCTGATGCATTATATGCTGCAGTGGGGCGACACGACGGATCCGGAGCGATTTATCCGAGAATTGGCGATCCGTTCCCCGCAACACGAGGAGGTTTTGATGACGATTGCACAAAAGCTCGAGCAAAAAGGCGAGCAAAAAGGTCTGGAGCGCGGCCGGATGCTGGGACGTGAAGAAGGCCACAAGGAAGCCGCACTGAAGATCGCACGCACGTTGCTAGAAAACGGTTTGGAGCACGAGACGGTAAAACGTATGACGGGCTTGCCCGAAGCCGACATGAAGCAAATCTGCCACTAATCATCAGGGCAATTTAGGGCTGGGACCCCTACTTCACGTGCAGACCACGCCAAGCGCGTGCTGCGCCCGGCATGCCGTGGCATGCACCATTGCAGCGCTTGCCCAGAGGCAGCGCGTGAAGGCGACCGCACACGGGTGAACGACTAAACTGAGCATAGCCCCCACGCGGAAATGAGAACGACGCGCGCGGCTGCCATAATTTGCAGCGTCTCCAAGCGTTTTTGTCGCGTGCTATTTAGCTACGCGTACCTCGCTCAGGCCGTCTCGTGTCACGTTCACTGTTCCAACACTCAAATTATGTCCCTCGCCCCGTTTACCTCCGTGCAACCGGTCAAGGCGTTTGCGTTGCTCCAGCATCTGGACGGGCGCAACGGCACCCATCGCGGCACGCGCGAGAGCGCAAGCGACTCATGCTCTGGGCCGTCGTGCAACTGGGTAAACCGCTGTCGTCGCTCACGCCCGAGGATCTACAGCGGTTCAACGCGCTCCTGGCCGACCCGCAGCCCGCGAGCCGCTGGGTGCCGGCCACCGGGAGCAAGTACTCTAGCGGCGATGCCCGCACTCTTTAACGGGCCGTTGTCCGCGGCCAGCCAGCGGCAAGCACGGGTCATTCTGAACGGCCTGTTCACCTGGCTGGTGGACGCCGGCTACCTGCGCGGCAACCCGATGGCGCTGCTGTGTCAACGCGGCCGACGGCCAGCGGCTCGCATCACGCGCGACCTATCACTCTCGCTGTGGGACAAAGTCAAACGCTTCGTCGAGCAACTGCCCCAGCAGAAAGCGGCGCAGCAAGCATACTATGCGCACTGCCGCTAGCTGACAACGCTTCTCTACTTGCAAGGCCTGGCATCTCCGAGGTCGCCAGCACAACAATGGACGACTTCTCGCGACGTCTGAGCGCGCAGGGGCACAATCAATGGTGGCTCGAGATCGTCGGCAAGGGAAAACGCGCGCGGATCGTGCCGGCATCGCCAGAGTTGATCGCTGAGCTGGCTCGCTATCGTCAAACGTGAGGTCTGCCCCCGCTGCCCGGCCGGACCGGAACAACGCTGCCCCGCCCTCTGTCGCCGCGCCCTGTCCTCCTTGACAACGCACGGGTCCACTGGAACAGCGGCCACGCGATTCAAGCGTTGAGCGGTTTGCAGCGGCTTGATGCTTGAAAAGGGCAGCGCGGCGCTCACAGCAAAACTGTCAACTATGACTGAAGACCAGTAAGTCTACCTATAGTCGACATACCATCGAGGTGAGCTTTTACGGGAGGCACTCGCATAGTTCCGTAGCTGGAACGTGCGTAAAATTCAATTTTACCATGGCTCATTTTTGTGCACGTACCACATATGTTGCCGATAAGCACATTGAGTCGCATCCTGAAAAGCGCAGCGCATACGCGCGGCCGTGGCGCATCCGATATGGTGCCTCGTAGCACCCTCAGCGTGTCAACTCTCGGCTTTCCGACCACGCCTGCGAGCGGCCGCAAGGGTGGCGGTCACCATCACAATAGCCTCGTCCAGCAGATGTTCCAGTGCCTTCTGCTGCGTGAGCGATAACCTTGCCAACTTCCTGTGCATGCGCATAGCGCGGTCCAGCGCACCGGTGCCTCCTTCTGCCACCAAATCCACGAGTCGCCAGTCGAGCAACTGCGCGAGCTGCGCCACAGCCGGTCAAGGCCGGGTGAGGCTACCCCAAAAAACTGGGCCATTCAAAAGTAGAAAAAATCCGGCATGATGCAACCTTAACAAGCAGAAGGTCATGTCGTGAAGAAGAGCAGATACACTGAAGAACAGATTACATTTGCGTTGAAACAGGCAGAGCTGGGCACGCCGGCAGCTGAGGTGTGCCGCAAGATGGGCATCAGCGATGCGACGTTCTATAACTGGCGCCAGAAGTATGGGGGCCTGGGCCCGTCGGAGCTGCGTCGCCTGAAGCAGCTCGAAGAGGAGAACACGAAGCTCAAGCGGCTGGTGGCGGAGCTGTCGCTGGACAAATCCATGTTGCAGGATGTGCTATCAAAAAAGCTTTGAAGCCTTCCCGGCTGCGTGAACTCACGACGGATTTGATGCAACGCTTTGGCGTGAGCCAGCGCCAGGCCTGCAGGGTACTGAAGTTGTCGCGTTCGGTGTACAGCTATCAGTCAATCGCACGAGATTCGAACGCGATCGCCCTGCGCATCAAGCAGATCACGCAAACACGCGTGCACTACGGCTATCGCCGGGTGCATGTGATGCTGCGTCGGGAAGGCTGGCGCGACAATCATAAAAGAGTTTACCGGCTCTATCGTGAGCAGGGGCTGTCATTGCGGCATAAGAGGCCGCGGCGAAACAAGGCGGCGCGGCTGCGGCAGCCCAAGCAGCTCGTGACCGCGATCAACGAGATTTGGAGTATGGACTTTGTTGCTGACGCACTGTTTGATGGTCGGCGTTTGCGCACGCTGACAATTGTGGACAATTATACGCGCGAATGCTTGGCCATCGAGGTAGGCGCCACGCTACGTGGTGAGGACGTTGTGGCGGCGCTAGATCGCATTGCTGTGAGCCGGCCGTTACCGCGCTTCATCAAGGCAGACAATGGCAGCGAATTCATCTCCAAGGTGCTCGACAAGTGGGCGTATGAGAGGGGCGTTGAGATTGACTTCTCTCGTCCTGGCAAGCCAACCGATAACGCCAAGAACGAGTCGTTTAACGGGCGCTTGCGTGAGGAATGCCTAAACGAGCATTGGTTCTTGTCGCTCGAGGATGCCAAGCGCAAAATCGAGGCCTGGCGCCAGTACTATAATGAGGCGCGTCCCCACTCTGCACTGCAGTGGATGACGCCTGCCGAGTTCGCCTGCCAGTGCAGGCCCCGGGCCGATTCGGCCCACCCCGAAGAGCCGGAAATTTCCACTTTAGAACGGCACTGATTTGGGGGTAGCCTCAGAGCCGGAAATTTCCACTTTAGAACGGCACTGATTTGGGGGTAGCCTCAAAAACGAACTTTACTAAACTCCGGCCGGCACTGTTTGCCGGGGGCAGGTCAGGGCTGGCCATTTCATTATGTCCGCTTTTGGCTAAGTTCAAATGTCCGCTTTTCGGTTCATCGTAAGCTAACCGGCGGCTGGAAACCCAGTGCCGGAGGCTTTGATGGCAACGACAGAGCGGATAACCATGACGATGCGTGAGCTAGACTAATTTAGGGTTATTCAGGATGTGGTGGACGGCAAACTCAAGCCGTGGCGCGCGGCGCAACGACTCGAGTTAGCGAGCCGACAAATCCGTCGTCTGGTCGAACGACTACGCGAACACGGACCGCAAGGTACAGGTCGTACATTCTAGTACTCGCATCACCAGCCGATTTCGACTACATTGGCCAATAACATAAAACTGTCGGCTAGATCGCGAATTTGCACCGGTGTCATGCCTACTCTAGGCAACCGCGGTAGAACCCGGACCATCTCATCTAAGATGTCGTACGCCAGTGCCACCTCCAACCCGCCTTCGCCAAGCCGCAACGACGCGCCCAGGCACGCTGCTCGGGTAAGCCAAGCCCGCCGCCGGACCCCGCTTACTTCCCCTTCTGGCAGGACCTGCGCGAGCGCACGCGAATAAGAATCGACCATCCGGACTTGCCCGAGGCGCTGACGACCGAACGCGAGGCCCATGCGGCGACTGGCGCCCGCACGCAGGAAACCTGCCGGCATCTGGAGGAAGGGGGCCATCACCTCGCGCAGGTCAAGGCCGAACTGCCAGTTGGTAACGCCAGCCCCAGAATTATAGTAACTTTAAAGCCAACCCGGCAAGACTGGGTAAATGTCATGATGAGGAATCAGGATCGGATTGTGCCGCTGCCAGTCTTGCATATTGACGCCCTAACCGGACTCCATTAAGCAGCCAAAATATGGATAATGGTACCATCGCAAAAGAAATTGCGCTGATAGATAAGCCCAGCATCCCCATGCCGGCATAGGTCCAAGCGCCCAATTGGTCGCCTGAGCGATAAGCTACTGTATCGATAAAACTCTTGATTTTATATCTTATTTTTTCGTCTATGGCTGCAAATAGCGTTTCCTGAACGGGTTTGGTAATTGAAAAATTGACAATTCGAGAAATTACTCTAAATGCAATGAGGATTTCGACTGTCTGCTTCCATGCAAGCATGCTAAAACCTATGGCGCTTGTTACTGGGGCCATCGCAAGAGCAATTGGAACCCCAAGAGAACGAATTACGCGACTAGTTAAAAATAATTGGATTACGATTGTGACAGCGTTGACAGCGAGATCGATTAATGAAAATAGTCTAATGCGTTCTTTATTATCAATATCTAGGCCTTGTATCAGTATAGCTTGATGAAAATACAATGCTGTTGACGTTAGCGACAAGAGAACAACATAGACGCACAGGCTCGCGACGTGGGAAGCTCGTAGAGCTGGAGTAATATGAAATAATTTTGCAAGGCCGTTTAAATTTATATTACCTTTTTGTTGGACTCCGCTCGTCATGCTGCCGGCGTGCGTCCTTTTACCCTGATAAGCTATCCTCCTATGCTTCTTATCTAGTTCCGTTGACGTTGATGTAAGCTGCAACGTACTGCGAGCCGCTAATTCGAGCAAAATTGCTGCAATTGCCAGTGTCCACCCTAGACCAAGCAGACCTGACAGGGCAGTACTCATACCTGAACCTGCCAGCGCACCCAAATTCGCGCCGGCTGACACTATCCCAAAAAGTCGCTCGCCTTGCTCTTTGCTGAACTTGTCGATGGTCATCATCCAATACATGGTCATCGAAAAAACGCTATAGGCAGAAACCCAAACAAAAAACACATCTCCTATCCAAAACGCTTGTTCTGGCGCATTGGATCGCATTAATATCGCAAACATTATAAGGATCGCGATGCAAACTCGATAACTGATCGAAACTGCACGTCGCAAAGAAATTCGGTTTAATAATTTTGAAAATAAAAATGAAATAAGCAACATACACAACAATGTTGCACTGAATAACCACGTCAGTTTTTGCACGCCGCTCACGGCACCCATCGTGTCACGGATAGGCCGGATTAGATAATATGCTAACGATAACCAGAAAAGACCTAGCGCACTCCAAAGCAACGGTCGGCCTTCACCGGGACGCAGCTTGAACTGCATGCCCCATTGCTTACGGCTGGCGTTTATCATGCTCATTAATTTAAAATAATTACGTCGCACTGCTGTCCTTGTCAACTCTGCGCTAACTTAACGCCTTGTAGCTGCGGCACAGCATTCATCATGGCGGCTAGTTCGCCATTTGCATCGCGTAGCAGCCGTTTCTATAAACAATTTGGCGTGCGGCGATATGGGCAGTTTGAACAGCATAGCTGACACTATTCGTGCGTAATCAAAACCTTTATTATTTCTGCGCGATGGCGGCGTCTCGGCGGCCAGTGCCGTCGCTTCGCCCTGCGGCGACAAGCCATGCGCTTTATTGCCGTCAAATCGGCGGACTAACAGGCGATGTTGGCGCTACATCAAATGCGTCAGCAACTGGTCCGGATGCGCGTCATGCAAGTCAATCAATTGAGAGGATTGCTCTATGAATTTGGCGTCGTTTTGCCACAAGGGCGACGCCTATCAATCCAGGCCGCTCAAGCGGCGATCGCAATGCTGGCCGATCAGTTTCCGGCAATGCTAATCGATAGCCTTCGGGAATTTCGAGGCGACACGGACGTATATCGAGCGCTACGGTAAGCCGAGTGCGTTCTACAGCGACAAAGCAAGCGTCTTCCGCAACGTTACGCTGGGTAAAACAGGCAGTCGTGACGCCGTTTGGCCGCGCGATGTACGAGCCTAACATCGATACGTTCTGCGCGAACAGCAGTTCGGCCAAGAGGCGTGTCGAGCGCGCGCATTTGACCTTGAAGGACCGGTTGGCCAGAAAAGCGCTGATCGTGTCGGATGTCGCTACGTTCAAAGGGAGGCGACGTGCAGCATGCTCGAGCACGCGCTGGAACTATATTTTAGGCGTATTCTGCGCCACGTGCTTGAAGCCCAGCATTTCCACGGCCTTTCTGGAAATTCGATAAATCAAGATGTAGGTAGACTCATTTCCCGAATGGGTTGAACACCGGTACGTCAAAGCGTTCAAAGTCGCGAACGTTTCTCGTGGCGACGATAAGCTTGTGCATCAGCGCGCTAGCCGCGATCATGGCGTCTTCATAGACTGTGTTCGACTGACGATGCATCAGCTTCGACCAGAGCCGGAAGGTCGCAGCATCCATGGGCAAGACATTGTAGGTCGCGCTGACTTGATCAGCCCACGCTTCTATCGTCGATGCCTTGTCGGCGTCTTGCTCGCGCGTGATTTCGATGCCTGCTTGGATTTCACCGAGTGTCACGGCGGACAGATAAAGCTCGTGGTCGGGAACGCTTTCGAGCCATGACACGACTGCCCCATGCGGGCGAAGCTTGCGAAGCTCAGAAACAATATTCGTATCTAAAAGAAACACGGTGGTTTTATAGAGCAAGAGCGGTGCGACGCTGCGCCCGTCCACGTTGTGGCAAATCAAGGTCACCACGACTGAAATTGGACAGCAGCAAGGCTTTCAGCGAGGGGCGTGCGGCGGCGTTGAGCCGTTTCCACTCCGTGATAGGCACCAGCACGGCTGTTTCTGCGCCGCGACGGGTCACCAGCTGTGGCCCCTCACTGACACAGGCGTCAAGTAGCTCGCTGAAACGGGCTTTCGCGTCTTGTACAGGCCAAGCATGCATGGCGGATCCATAATGACTAGACATATAACTAGTTTATATGTGTCATCACCGCAATGCAAGGGTTCATCAATTGACGCTGATTCACAACCGCACTTCTTCCCGGTCGATGTTGTACACGCTGATCGTGTCGGGCGCCGCCGCGCTCAAGGGCAGGCGACACGCCTAAAGGTAGTCCATTCTGAACAATTAACTTTGCTCTGCGGTAAGTTCATGCTGCCGACACCATGTAAGCCTGGCGATTGAGCAGAACAACCCGGATCAGAGTGTAAAAAAGCCGCAGCTTCCTGAGAATCATCCGCAGGTTGTGGCCGGCGCCGCACAGCACTGCATGGATGGCATCGCCTAGTGCCCCTTTAAGCCAGTTGCGATCGAGCTTGCCGTCTGCTTTCATATGGCCAATGACCGGCTCGATTGCACTGCGCCGCCGGATCATTGCCCGCAAGCCGCGTGTGATGCCACGACGCAAGCCCGGGTGATAGACTTTCACGCCGTCGATCGCTACGCCCTTGTAGCCGCGGTCCACAATAGCAATCTGCGGTTGCACCTCGCTCAGGATCGCCGCTTGTTCCAACGCTTGGGCCAGCGTGTGCCCATCGTAGGGATTGCCTGGCATCGAACGAGCGCCGACTACCCAACCCTCCTTGTGCGTGGTCGTGATCGACACCTTCACGTCAAATTCGTACGGCTTGCGTGGTTTGCCGTCGGGTAAGCACGCGCCGTTGCCGGCGCGCGCTCCCCTAAGAACCGTGCATGCGAGTTTCCCAGCACACGGCTCAAGCCGTCCTGCAGCCCGTGATCGGACCGGGCGATTCACAACGTTGTCAGCAGCCATTTGCGCGGCGTTGGAAGTAAGGCATCCATGCTGGGTCGAACGGGTTGGCATCGCTGCGAACCTTTGTGTGGCGTGTAATGGTGACTCCGGTCAACCGAAATAGCGTTGGCCGGAAGGCCAGATCCAGTGGCTGCACATGACATGCAAAGATCCAGTCCCTTAGGCCGCGACGTTCGAAGTAACGCCTTTTGATCCAAAGAGCGTTCTTGCGTGGATGTCGGCGTTTGGCCCACCTCCACAGCTTCGTCCACACGAGATGATCGATCCGGGCAAAGGTCGCCGCCGCCACGACATGCCTGTGATACATCGCCCAACCCCGAAGAATCGGGTTCAGTTGCATGATCACCTGCGACTGGGTGGCAGCCTTATTCTTTCCCAGCACTTCGCTAACCTTGTTCAACAGCGCTTGCACGCTTTTGCGTGCAGGCTTGATCAGCAGCTTGTCCCCGTATTTGCGCACGTTTTGCCCGAGCAAGTCGAACCCTCGTGCAATATGCGTGACCAGCGTTTTCTCAGAAGCGAGTTGCAAGCCCCGAGCCGAGAGAAATGCTTCGATGGCAGGCTTGACCTGCTTTTCGAGCAACTCCCGGCTCGCGCCGGTCGCGATGAAGTCGTCCGCATAGCGCACGACGTGTGCCTTGGCTGGTTGACGAGCGGTCTTGCTCGGCCCAAGGACTGAGCGCACCGCCTCTTCCAACCCGTCCAGTGCCATGTTAGCCAGCACCGGCGACGCGATTGCGCCTTGCGGCGTTCCTGCATCAGTGGGGAACAGCACACCTTTGTCCACGAATCCTGCTTGCAGCCACTTGCGCAGAACAGCCTTATTCATCGGGATATTCGCCAGCAGCCAGTCGTGACTGAAGTTGTCGAAACATCCACGGATGTCGCCCTCCAGCACCCACTGGGCAGAGTTGCGCTTGGCGAGTGCTTTAAAACATTGCTCCACGGCGTCAGCCGTCGAGCGTTTCGGCCGGAAGCCGTAGGAGTTTGGATCAGCTGTCGTTTCTGCGATGGGCAGCAATGCCGTGAGCCACAGTGCCTGCATCGCCCGATCGCGCATGGTCGGAATGCCGAGTGCGCGTTCCTTTCCATTACTCTTCGGGATATACACGCGCCGTAGCGGTAACGCTTGGTAGCCCCTGTGCGTCAGTGACTGTGCCGCTTTCAACTTGGACATCGGCGTCGCCCAGATCCTGCCGTCGACACCTGCCGTTCTCTTGCCTGCGTTCTGCGTCACTCGTTTCACGGCGAGAAGCTTGCCGTGAAACGAGTGGGTCAGCAGATGTTGCAAGGCCTGAACCTTGTTCCATCTACCGTCCCGTGTTGCCTTGGCAATACGCACTTGCAGCCGCGTGACCTTGGCGGTTACGTTGTCCCAGTTAATCTGGTTCCACGCTTGCCCATAGGCTGGAGGCGCACCAGTGCCCGCCACGGCTTTCACCGTCTGCGCTGGCTCCGTCATCTGCCTTCCTCCTTATCGCGGATTCTCAAGTTCTCTTGCCATGGACGACCTTGCGGAAGTGGGCTCGCTTTCACGCCGGGTGATATTGCAACCCGTATCCACTCGGTTACCGAGCGGCCTTCGCTTTTTCCGCGTTCCTCTACCCGCTGTGCCATCAGCCTTCCTTGCGGTTGGCCTGCCTTCGCCGGCGGCACGTCGGGCTTACCGTGTTCCACAAACATCACAACGAGTGGAGTAGGTCCTGCCTGTACACCGGTGGTCTTCCTGTCCGTGTGCTCCGTAGCAAAAGGAGGAGCAGCCGACCACTTACCGTTTTGGTTCAAGCCTGTCAGCATCTTTGGCTTGTCGTGCCTAACGATGCCTGCGGCAGTTCACATCTGTTGACCATGCCACTCAGCCTGGGATCCCATCCGCATTGATGCTCGCAGATGACGTCTCTTCCTCGCGGAAGGCGACGCGGCCAGAAGGCCCGACACGTTGTCCCCGTGGCTTCACACGTCGCTGTTGCCGGCAACGCATGCACAGGTAGGCTACGGCCGACGGAACGGCCGGTCTCGTCACCAACCTTGTGGGCGGGCGAGACAATGATGTTTGCGACTTCACGTCGCACTTTGGCCAAACACTCGACTTGCGGCGCATGCAGCGCATACAGCTTGTTTTTGTCCTTCTGCTTCTGCGTGAGAATCCGCTTCGTGCAGCTGATCAGCTCGTCCAACGCTGAGCGACTTTGCTGAGCAACACCATTGAGTTGCCGCTCCAGATCGCGCATCACGCGCCCCACTCGAGAACGCAAACTGCGCAGCGCTTTGTTCATCCGCTTGTACTGCTTCGCATGCGCATAGCGGCCTACCTGACTTGCCAGGCGCGGGGCCTCGCGATTGGTGTTCTGCCGCAGCTTCAGCCCGTGCCGGGCCGCAGCTTTCACCAGATGTTCTCGGCAACGCTCGAGCAGGCGCGAATCGGTGGGATGGGCAATCGCCTTTTCCATCAATGTCGTATCGACAATGACCCGCTTCAGGCTCGAGGTCTTGATGACGTTGGCTCGCTTAGCCGCTTCGATTGTCTCGGCCAACAGTTCTTCAACGCCGGCTTCGCCTAGCCGCTTGCGCCAGCGCGTCAGGCTCGACGCATCGATCGGCGGCTTGGTCTGCAAGTACGTCTCACCCGTAAAAACTTGATTGCGGTAGGAATACCCGTTACCCGATACCCCCCGCTTAGATCCGAACGTGCCCAATTCTGGCATTCGGCTCCCACCTCGGGTGATTGACGGCAAATCGGCGATCTGGCCAGGCATGAAGAATCTGCGGTTGAGGT
Source organism: Mycetohabitans rhizoxinica HKI 454 (assembly GCF_000198775.1). Classification (NCBI taxonomy): domain Bacteria; kingdom Pseudomonadati; phylum Pseudomonadota; class Betaproteobacteria; order Burkholderiales; family Burkholderiaceae; genus Mycetohabitans; species Mycetohabitans rhizoxinica. The sequence continues at coordinate 357,133 of NC_014718.1, forward strand.
AACCACGCGTCTGCCAGACGCTCAATACGCTGCCACGTCATCGTGTCCTTCTGACTGCGCCGCCGGAGCGTGCGCCGCCAGATGTTCATCATGCCGTGCCTGAACGCACGCAACGCCCGGATATTGGTCGGAACGGCATGGTATGCAAAGTAGCCCCGAACGATCTGCGCCAGCCAGCGCCCTTGTGAGGCGATCGGCTCATGCATTCGCAGGCGCATTTGCTCCTTGACCTGCTTAAGCTTGGCGCGCAGCCGGTCCTTACGGCTCTTGCGCTTGAGCTGGAAGCTGCCGTTGCGTGACGTCCCACTGATATGAGTGAAACCCAGATAAGCAAACGTCTGCGGCTTGCCCATGCCCTTACGCCTTCGCCGCTCGGCGGCATACCGACCAAATTCCAGCACACGGGTCTTCTCCGGATGCAGCGTGAGGTCGAACTCCTCCATGCGTTGCCGCAGCTCCTTCATCAGCCGCAGCGCATCTGCTTCGTGCTGGCAGCCCACCACCGTATCGTCCGCATATCGCGACACCACCACCGTGCCACGGGCTCGCTGACGCCGCCACCGTTCTATCCACAAATCAAAGACATAGTGCAGATAGATATTGGCAAGTAATGGGCAGATCACCGAACCCTGGGGCGTACCGGCCTGTACCGACATCAACCGGCCATTGTCCAGCACCCCAGCATCGAGCCATTTGCCGATCAGGCGAATGACTCTCGGGTCCGCCACCCGGTGCTTCACGAAACGGATCAACCATTGCCTGTTGACGGTGTCGAAAAAGCTTCGAATGTCGGCATCCAGAATCCAGTTCACCGGTCGCCACTGAATCGCTGCAGCCAATGCATCGAGTGCATCATGCTGGTTACGACCCGGACGAAATCCATACGAGAAGCCGAGGAAGTCTTCCTCGTAAATGGCGTTTAGAACCTCAACCATTACGCTCTGCACAAGCTTGTCTTCCAGCGCGGCGACACCCAAGGGCCTGAGACCAGCGTCTGCCTTGGGTATATAACGTCGCAGCACTGGCAGGGCACGGTAGCTCCCTGTATGAACCCGCCTGTGCAGGTCCCGGAGATTGCTCCCCAGTCCCACTTCATAGCTTTGCCACGTCACACCATCGACTCCCGGTGTCGCCTTACGTTTGAGCGCATACAATGCAGCGCTCAGCCGCTCGACGGTGACGTGGTGCAGCAACGTCGTGAAACGCATCTTCTTATGCTGTCTCGCCAACTGCCGTACGCGATCCAGTCCCTGTGACACGCTTGCCCGGTTCTGTGCCCGGCACGTGTGATTCTGGTTCGCGTTCCCCTCGGTCCCCGCCCTTGGCTCCACCCACTGCGCAGCCGGTTTCCCGACCTTGTTCGCAGGTTTCTTCGCTACTACGGCGGAGTCTGACTTCTCACGTCCGTGCATCATCGGCTTCGGCTCCTCGCCTTCCCGACGCGGGCCTGGCCAATACCGCTACAAAGCCAGGTCAGACGTGAGATCTCCCGCCTCCCGTGCAAGGCGCTTGCGTGTATGCCAGTTCTACGACCACGCCGGATCGGCAGGCACTCGCGATGTCGCGCCCGCTCATATTGCCTTCCACGTACTGGAGCGCGTCGGCATCCGGGATATCAGCCATTTCGTGGCTCCATGGCTGGCCTGCACGCTCCCCTGCCGACGCTTCGCTGACCTCCTCACGGATGCCCGCGCACGGCTCGGGGGCGATGTGGCTCGCTATGCCTTCATCGTAGTGGACTCTCACCACCTACACCTTGCCGGTCTCCCGGCGCACCCAATACGGGTTCTCGAGCCATTGCCAGCGCACATCCTCGTCCGACAGGTCGAAGGCGTGCTGCAAATACAGCAACCCCGCGATCAAACGCGGCGACGTTGCCGGCCGGCCGCGCTGCGACACGAAGCTCGCGCTCATCGCTGTGTTCAATCGGTCCCAGTCAATTAGATCAGCCAGACGAACCAACGGATGCTTCAAGTTGATCTGCTCGCGCAGCGGTTGGCGAAACAAATCTCCCTCTGGCACCGGCGTCTTCGGACCCATCCGAACCTCGTCGAAATTTGCAAGAATCTCGCATTAATATGTCTGCCTCTTGCAAATCCCACAACACCATTCTGGCCTCAGAGCCTTACTGCACCAGCGTCTGCGGTTTATTCAGGGCCGACTTCTATGAGTAGAAAGTTGTCAAGAATTTGTGCAAAGAAACAATCCATAAGCAGATACCTCAAATTTCAGCCAAGCAATATCAACGCTCGTTCGGGTGGGGTCGAGCCGATTATGCGCACGTGAGACATTCACCTCTCACCCACTTCTATCCGCCGGATTTGGCCGGCCTCATCCTGTATGCGCGCTAAGTCGGACATCCTGGTCCGATGGATATGCCCCATCTAATGATCGGTTACGTTCAGCAACCCGTCGGTCCTACGGGCATATCTCAGTTCAGCCCCTCCAATAGACGTTGACCCTACAGCTATGAGCCATGCCTACTCATGCCCCTTTCAACTGAGCGCTTTGTGGAATCACGCCGTCTTTTAGGTAGCGCCATAATGCAATCACTAGCCGCCTGGCAAACGCGACAATCGCAATGCGCCGCGCACGGCGATTGGCTTCGGTGCCCTGCGTGCGCTTGTTGAACCACTGCGCCAGCGCACTGCTAGGCTGATATCGCAACCAGCACCAGGCCATCTCGATGAGTTGGGTTCGCGCTCGCCTATTTCCCTGCTTGCTGATCCCCTGATCAATCCGGCTCTGTCCGCTATCGTAGGGCTGCGGGACCAGGCCTACGCAGGCGCCCAGTTGCCGCCGGTTATCAAACTCGCGCCAGAACAACTCAAGCACCAGGCGCGATGCCCCGATATGGCCTACACCTTTGAGGTGCCTAAGATAAGCGATGCGTTTGCGTACAGGTGCCGGTAGGCGTTCTTGCAGTGTGCGCTCAAGTGCCGCGAGTTGTTCTTCGGCAAGCGCCAGGCGGGCCGTCTCGCGTAACAGTCGTTCATGCAGCTCGCTGGGCAGCGGCGTGCCATCATGACAAACCAGTTTGCCGCTAGCTAGCCGCTTGGCAAACGTCCTATGATCGAAACCGTCCCAGCAACCCATCGTGATCAACAACTTACGCATACGCTCGCGGTGCTGCAGCACCTCTTTGTGCAACTGGCCTCGATCACGAATCAACTGGCGCGACGCTTCATCTTGCAGCGAGGGCACTCGCACTACGCGCATGCGGTCGCGTTCGCCATGCAGCCATGCTCGCAAATTCGTGACCAGCTTGATCGCATCAAGCCGATCCGTCTTGGCGCGACGCCTGTGCCGCTCCACCGGAATACTGGCCGCATCGATCACGTAACACTCCATGCCACGCAAGCGCAGTGCTCTATAGATCCAAAATCCATCCTGTCCAGCCTCATAACTGACCACCACACGCACCTCTTGGGGCAGCGACCATTTCTGCTTGTATCGCTCAATCACCTCCAATAGGGCTTGCACTCGCATGGCCGCTTGCGCTCCCCTTACCGTGTGCACCGCTTGACTCTGTCTGCGTCCGTCGTGCAGCGCAATTTTCCATTGGGCCCCCGCCAGTTCGAGTGACGTCGCCAGTATTATGTTCTCGGTATCGACTCCGGCTAAGTGATCTGTACGCGTGATAACCTCCGTTGCGTTCGCCTTGTTTCACTTAATCTTACAACTTAAGCTTTGCCTGTTCTCACGCTACATAGGATCTACTTGGCCATGCTGTCTTCTCCTCTACAACACGGCGACCTATCTTCTTGCCAACACAACCTTATATGCCTCGCTCCATTAAGATTGAGGCATTGACCGGTTGATACGCCTCTTTTTCAGCGCGCTTGCGTCACCTCCTACGATGTCGCGCAGCCTGTCCACCGGCTTATGCTACCCGCCAAAAAGCTCACGCTTACGACATATCGTTGCGCGTCTTTACCTACTTTTCGCTAGCCTGCTGTACAGCTTCGCTACGCGTGGTACCTTTTTTATTTATCGCTGAGCTTACCGATGGACTTTGATTKGAATGCCGCTTTAAACTATCCTGCCAGCTACGTCTGTGCAGGGCAGACTGGTCAACGACCTGCCGCGTCAACGCCGCCACGGCCGCGCTGCGACGACGCATTGACTTGCTCCTCGTCCACTCGACCGACAACGTATGATGACTTGCCGCCCGAGCTGATTGCCCGGATCGGTGACTATGTCCCCATTCAAGACGTGACATCGTTCGCCACAGTCGATCGCCGCACGTATCATGCGATGCAGGCCCGGCGCCTCGTCCACCGCTATTGGCAGCGGGCAAACCAGGCCGTCAGCTTGGCGTCAGTCAACCAGCTGCTGGACGAAATGGGCGGTGCGTTGAGCAATCCAGCGCAGCATATCGAACCCATTGATGCGCTGAGTCAGCGTCTGCGAGCGTTGCCGGAAGCCGAGCGAGTCGAGGCATTCAAGTGCGTGTTTGCAGCTGCAGAGCGTATCCCGCAGGACGGCGTGCGAATACAAAAAGCGCTGTTACGCACCTTTCTTGATTTTCCTCTGAGCCGGCGCGTTGAGTTATTCGACTTCGCTTACGCGATGGCGCAGCGGCGCGCGCCCGGACAAGACAACATCTGGGCGGAACTGGCTGACAGTTTGCAGTGCTTGTCACTGCGCTCATCTTTTGCCGAGCAGCGTTATCAGGCGCTCCTGGCCCGGCTTGCGTCGTTGAGGGTATCCGAACAAGCGGAGCTCATCCCGGCATTGTCCAGTTTGCTCCTTTACTTTAATAAGACAGACCCACGCGTGCCTGAGCGGTATGCGCTCTTACGCGGACACGCGTTACAACTGCCGCCCTCTCATCAAGGTGCATCGGTCGGCATGTTAGCGAGGGTCGTAGAGATTTTGCCGAAAGCGGAGCAGTTCGCACAGTACACGCAGATGCGTGATTGGGCGCTGTCGCTGCCTGACGAGCAGTGGGGGATTGCTTTGCGGTATTTGCCTGAAGGGCTTGAAGCGCTGTCGCGCGAACAACGCGCGCAGGAGCTGACGTTGCTTGAGGGTCATTTAGCGCGCGTGCCTATGTCACAGCGTGTTCCGGCGGCGTTTGGGCTGCTCAAATGCCTCCCTTTTTTAAACGATGTACAAGCAAAGCGAACCTGGCGGCAAAGTCTGAACCTACTGAATGGTGCGAGCGAAACCGCTTTATGGGATTTGCTGAGCCAACTTCGGGCCGATTGGGTGTTATCTGAGTTAAGCAACTTCGGATGGGAAATGGCAGTGGGTGAGATCACTCGCTTTATGGCGGCCACCCAGTTCTCCGAGCCGGCGCAGGCGCGATTCCAGGCCAATGTCAACTGGCTTAGAAGTGAGCCAGATAATATTTAGTGTGACTGAACCCAGTATGCTTCGTTAATCCCAACGCCGAAACAGATACCGTCGTGCCATCGGAGAGGTCGGGTAACGCAGCGGGGTTCGTCATTGACGTCATGCAGCCTGACACACCGCGAGGTGCTTGCCCACAAGGGGGGACGCGGTAATACACTGCAATGTCTTGCCAGAGATGTTCACAGACAGCATGCCGTACTCTTGTTTCAACTGGTGAAGCGTCGTCATCTTGAGGGCTTCAGCGGCGCGTTGCCCCAGTCAGTGAAGCACGAGATCCAGACCAGGATCATGCTGCACACCAGCATCTAGGCCGTCTACCATAAAGCCCAGCAGGATCTACCAGCGGACAGGCAAGCCCACTGGCAGGTGAGGCAGGTGAGTCGGGTGTACGCTCTCAAACAGGCCGGCCGCTTAATCATCGCCACCGCCGAAGACGGTCGGCATGCAGGGCATGCCGACCTTTCACGCCTTGACCAGCGCCCTTGCCTACACCCTCTCGAACACATCCGTACCACTCTGCCCTTCCCCAGAAAACACGCCATCGGCGGCATGTAACGACCTCGTAAAGTTGATCGATAAATCAAGGGGCATTTAATCAAGCGTGGGCTGAGCGGAAATGATATTGGCGACAGGTCGAGTTTCGCCGGGTTGTCCACTGCCGGCAAGTTTTTTTACAACACCATTCTCATCTTGAACACCGAGAAAAGTGGAACCACCGCCATCCAAATTAAACGAGGAAACACCAATCCCTTTATCGGCGTCTTTATATCTTCCCGTTGGATCAGCACCCATCTCCGTGATCTCTTGCCATCCTCCCTCTTCTGGCTGCCTCCCCTTTATTGGCACACCCAAATCCCGTTTGCCGTCTGTTGTTGTCAGCGTATGCATTACCAAGTCACCTGGCTTGTCGGACAATCGGTGCGTTCCGTCGGTTGGGTCAACGGACAATTCGGGGCGCACGCTCACCGCGGCCCGCTCGTTACGTTCATTGGCATGCGTTAGCGCGCCGGCAAATTTGTTTAATGGATTATCCTCCCCTTCTGCGTTGCGATATTGAAGCCGGCCATCGTTGTTTTCCAACCTCGCCCTCTGTCCATTCAATGCGAGCACTGGACCACTCGTGATGCCGACTTTACCGTCCTGCAGCAATTGACCATAGTCATTCTGCCAAGGTGGAGCGACGTCGACATGGTCGGATCGAGTTGCGGTCGGGCCCACCGGCCTGCCATAGTCACTCTTGGTTGCTTTTCCTTCACTACCACCTTGCATAATCTTGAGGCCGGACTTGTGCACAAAATACCCGCCATTGATGATGGCGGACCGCTTCGGCGCTTGCGCTGCAAGCGCCTGGGGCGGCTGCGGCGGTTCCCCTTCCTTCGTCCCGATCACCTTGCCAGACTTCGTCCCACCTTTCACGATAAGCATATTGTAGGTCGCAATACCATCGCCTACGCTATCGCTCTGTTTTTCTGATTGCGTTTTTGGAGGCGGAGTAAGCATATCTCGGATCTTCGCAAGCGGTGTCCCTGGCGGTCGCACGCCGCCAGGGCCGCCTTTGATCGTAACCTGAACGATTCCCGCACCGTGGCTTTGCACCTTGACGCTCTTCTCCCGCACCAAATATCCTTGGGCACGAGCGGCGAAACGGGAAAGTGCTTTGGCGGCGTTGGGATTGTTTTCAAGCTTATTTCGTATCGCATCGAATTCGTCTGTCTTGGATAAAGAGCGGGTCGGCTTAGGAGACGCGCGCTCAGACGATGACGGTGCACGGGTCGGCGAGGTCTGCGTATTCGTGTTCTGCGCTTCAAATTCGGTCTGGTTAGACGTGATAGTCAGTCTCAATTTAAAATCTCCTGCCTGGTTTCGTGGCAAATTTGTCTGAAATCTGCTACTCAAGATAAAACCGTTTGCGATGAGCAACAGAAAGCCCGCACGTCATCTCGTTGCTATGTTGTCTCTTCCGAAGGAAAATGACGTGCTTCGGTTACGTTATAGGCGTGCTGTTGTGTCTGTAATAGCGCCAAACGAAGTCCAGACGTCAAAAGCGAAGCGCCTCTTAGCGGGTGAGCATTGGCTGAATAGAGGGACATATGACGGCTGACACCATGTCATGACGCGTCCAGCATCCCGGCGATGCGCGGGCCGTTGGCACCATCCGGCAACGCCGTGCCCTAACGCATGTAGAGCGGAATTGATGCTTGCGGGTCTCGACCTAGCTAGGTGGCACAGGTGGCACTTCCCATTGTGCAGGATCGGTCAAATGGGCGGTGTGTGTTGGTATGACCAGCGTCCCGTTAGGCCCGATGCAGTCCATCAGCGCTTAGATGACGGCCACGACTGCGCCTGCGACCCACCCAAGCGCGCTGAGGGACGAGTGCACGAGGATTGTGCTACCTGACGTCACGCGACCTTCCGCGAGTTGCCGGGCGAGACTCGATCGGATTCGCGGTGCAGAGTTTTTTTAGGATGAAATTATGTTCACCAAGCCTGTCAGCAGGGCTTCTGCATGCACTCTCTGCTCATGCCAAAGTCCAATGAGCAAATGCCAATTGCACATGGCAGTGGCTGTTACGCGAAGCTGCTCGCACAGTGGGCAAAGATCGAGATCCTTGTATTTCTTCACTCAATAATCGCCTGAAGCCGTGCCAAAGCGTCCTCTACCACTTCGACTGGTACGCTTTCAACCTTGCGCGCGCCGCGCGCCTATCACGCACCAGGGGCACGGGCACGGGGTCTGCTACGCAATGGCGCGTCGTCCAACTGCGGACGTCGTTGCCGCGATGGAGGAACCCGCATGTTAGGCTTGTCCGCGCTGGACTTGGCGCGTTTTCAGTTCGCTTTTACGATTGCTTTCCATATTCTTTTTCCCGCTATCACGATTGGCTTGGCGAGCTATCTGGCCGTGCTCGAGGGATGCTGGCTACGCACACGCAACGTCGTCTACCGCGACCTGTATCAATTTTGGATCAAGATTTTTGCCGTCAACTTCGGCATGGGTGTGGTATCGGGCATCGTCATGGCCTATCAGTTCGGCACCAACTGGGCGGGGTTTTCGCGCTTTGCCGGCGGCGTGACCGGCCCGCTGCTTGCCTACGAGGTACTGACTGCGTTCTTCCTCGAGGCGGGATTCCTTGGTGTCATGCTGTTCGGATGGAACAAGGTTGGACCGGGACTGCATTTCCTGTCAACCATCATGGTCGCCGTCGGGACGCTGATTTCAACGACATGGATTTTGGCCTCGAACAGCTGGATGCATACTCCGCAAGGCTATCAGATCATCGATGGGCGCGTCGTGCCAGTCCATTGGTTGCAGGTCATCTTCAATCCGTCGTTCCCGTACCGCCTCGTGCACATGAGTCTGGCCGCATTTTTGGCCACCGCGTTGTTCGTGGCCGCATCGGCCGCCTGGCACTTGCTGCGCGGGCACGACAATGCGGCGATCCGCAAGATGCTATCGATGGCAATGGGCATGATACTTGTCGTCGCGCCAATCCAGGCTGTGGTGGGCGACGCACACGGGCTCAACACGCTGGAACATCAGCCAGCCAAGCTGGCTGCCATCGAGGGCCACTGGGAGAACCGTGAAAACGAAGCCGTGCCGCTAATCGTCTTTGGCTGGCCCGACATGCAACGCGAGCAAACCCGTTATGCGCTCGAGATTCCGTACTTGGGCAGCCTGATCCTGACGCATAGCTGGAACAAGCAATTCCAGGGCTTGAAGGCGTTCCCCCCAGACGAGCGGCCGAATTCGACCGTGGTGTTCTGGACCTTTCGCGCAATGGTCGGTCTCGGACTATTGATGATTGCGCTGGGCGCATGGAGCCTGTTCTTGCGCCGCCGCGCACGCCTATACCACTGCCGGGCATTCCTGCACTGCACGTTGGTGATGGGGCCGGCCGGACTGGCCGCCGTACTCGCAGGCTGGCTGACCACGGAAATCGGCCGGCAGCCTTGGGTCGTGTATGGCCTACTACGAACCACCGACGCGGTGACGCCGCATTCGGCGCCGGAAATACTGCTGTCTGTGGTGCTGTTCGTTGTGTCATATTTTTTCGTCTTCGGGGCAGGGTTGGCCTATATCCTGCGGCTGATCCGTCAGGGGCCCCGGCCGCAACCCGATGCCACGCCGCCCATGGGTGGCCCAGGACAACCGCACACCCCGGCGCGACCACTGTCCGCCGCGCATGAGGATGAGCATCGAACGGCCAAGACGGACGACGCCGGGAGATAACGACGATGGGTTTTGACATTTCACTGGTCTGGGCCGTGATCATCTTTGCCGGCGTGATGATGTATGTCGTGACTGACGGCTTCGACCTAGGTATCGGCCTGCTCTTTCCCTTCGTCTCGAACCGTACGGAGCGTGACTTGATGATGAACAGCGTCGCGCCAGTCTGGGATGGCAATGAAACCTGGTTAGTACTCGGCGGCGCCGGGCTGCTGGCCGCGTTTCCACGAGCCTATGCGATTTTGCTGAGCGCATTGTATCTGCCGCTGATCTTCATGCTGCTCGGCCTGATCTTTCGCGGCGTGGCGTTCGAATTCCGTTTCAAGGCCAACGATCGCGAGCGCCCCATCTGGGACATCGCATTCATGGCCGGCTCGTTGCTCGCGTCGTTCTTCCAGGGCGTAGCGCTGGGCGCGTATATCGACGGCGTGAAGGTCAATGGCGATGCATTCGCTGGCGGCGCCCTCGATTGGGTTAAGCCATTTGCGCTCTTTTGCGGGCTCGGCGTGGTCGTGATCTATGCGTTGCTGGGCGCGACATGGCTGATTATGAAAACCGAACATACGTTGCAACACACGATGATCGGCGTGGCGCGGCGGCTCACATGGCTCGTGCTCGCCGCGATCGCGATCGTCAGCATCTGGACGCCGATTGCCCATCCGCACATCGCACAGCGCTGGTTTACGCTGCCCAACCTGCTTTGGTTCTGCCCTGTCCCGTTGCTGGTGCTGCTTTGCGTTTATGCTCTCCAACGCTCGCTGAGCCACGCGCCGCACGCCGGTCCGTTCCTGTGCGCGCTGGCGCTGATGTTCCTGGGCTACACCGGGCTGGCAATCAGCATCTGGCCGAATATCGTGCCACCATCGCTGTCGATCTGGGACGCAGCCGGCCCGTTGCAGAGTCAGGGCTTTACCCTGCTCGGCACGCTGTTCATCATCCCGTTCATCCTCGGCTACACAATGTGGTCATACTATGTGTTCCGGGGCAAGGTACGCCCTGGCGAGCACTACCATTAATGCAAAAACCCCCTCGAAACCGCGTGCCGACCTGGGCCACGCGACTAGCTTGGCTGATCGCGCTGTGGACGGCTAGCGTCGCCGCGCTGGCCGTTGTCGCTGGTGTGTTGCGCCTCGCGATGCACGCAGCCGGGTTGTCCGCCTGAATTGGCCAGCAGCCGCGCCGCTCGCAGCGCAGATCGCGGCGCTCGCTGAACGCAGCCATGCGCTCGACGCCATCATGAGCACGCTGCTATTTGAACGGCCTGCTTTTCGACATCCTACTCATTGAGTGCCTGCTTCTCGGCATCCTGCCAGCCCGCGCGGGTCGCGGATAGCACCGTCCACTATGCAAAGTTCACGGGCCGTGTTCGATGCCGCGATGCTGCGCTAGCCGCCGCGCTGGTTGGCGTGGTCCATTGGCGCGGCGGCCAGCGACGTGCGCAGGCCGCGTGAAGCGGCCGGCGCGTTAGGCGCGCTCCGCGAGCAAATCGGCCATATCGTCAGCGTGCTCTTCTTCGACCGCCAGGATTTCCTCGAAGATGCGGCGCGTGGTCGGGTCCTTGTCGCCAATGTACTTGACGATCTCTCGGTAGGTATCGATCGCGATGCGCTCCGCAACCAGGTTCTCTCGAATCATCTCGGTCAGCGTCTCGCCTTCCACATACTCGGAGTGCGAGCGGCTGGCCAGCCCGGCCGGCGCAAAATCGGGCGCCCCGCCCAACTGCACGATGCGCTGCGCCAGCTGATCCGCATGCTGCTGCTCCTCGGCCGCATGCTGCGCGAACTCGTCGGCCACCGCTTCCGAGTTGATCCCCTTTGCCATGAAATAGTGCCGCTTGTAGCGCAGCGTGCAGACTAACTCCGTGGCCAGCGCGTCATTGAGCAGCTTTAGAATCGTGTCGCGATCCGCGCTGTAGGTCGACGTCACGGGGCCCTCGTCCATATGCTGGCGAGCGCGCTCGCGGATTGTTTCTAAGTCGAGTCTAAAGGTGTCTGTCATTGCAACCTCCATGAGTGACCGTCATGTCCTCGTCACGTCGATCAGCCAACTGACGACAAACATGACAGCGAAAACGTAAAATAAAATTTCGCGCAGTTTGCGCGCCGCGCGTGGCCAAGCCAGTTAATTTCGATGCACGGACCATCACGGTCGCGACAAGAAGAAAGAACACCCTGCATCGTGCAGCAACGCGGCCTCTTTATCCACGCGCACGACACGCCCGGCATTTGCGTGGGACGGCTAGGTAACCTTCTTTGCGACAAAAATGCCGAACAGCAGGAACACCACGCACAGCACGAGGAAGACGAAGAACAGGAACTTCGCAATCGCTGCCGCGCCCGTGGCAATGCCGCTGAATCCAAGCAATCCCGCGATAATGGCGACAATCGCAAAGAATAACGCCCACCTCAACATGATTGCGACCTCCATAGCAAGTGCCAAAATTCGGCAACGAGTGCAATTATAGCAATAGGCATGCCAGAATTGGCGCCCGCTGCCCCGGCAACGCTCCGTCCGACAACACGTCGCCCCCTAAAACCAAGGGTTTAGCGCCGTTTACCGAAAGGGGGCACGACGTACCGGTATAGGGTGCGCAGACAAGCGAGGCCGCCACTTTCTTTCATACAATGAGTAAGCCTTACCCCAATTTACTAAAACCGCTGGAGTTGGGTGAGTTACCTGCTCAATTCATTTCTGTGTCCACGCACTAACCGCCGCACCGATCGCTGGGGTGGATCCATCAAGAATCGCATTCGCCTGGCTGTCGAAGTCGTGCGCCGGATGCGCGAGACGCTTGACACACGTTTCAGACAGCGGTGTCAACGTCACGGACGGCGGTTGCCAACGCCCCTGAACCGGTGTATCTTGACCCTGCTACGCGGGGGTCCTGCTTGCGCACCGTCGTCAAGCGGGTGAGAAACACCCTTTGAACCTGATCTGGGTAATGCCAGCGCAGGGAAGCGTCCGGGGTCGATCAATGATGTCGCCGCATCCGCCCCGCTCCGCCGCTTCTCCGGTCTCCCGTGTTCCGTTGCCCTTGCCCACAGGAGACATTCAATGGTTGCCAATCCAAAGTTTCTGTCCGAGTCCGCGCGCGTGGACGATGCCGCGATCGCGCCGCTGCCGAATTCCCGCAAGATCTATGTGACCGGCTCCCGGTCTGACCTACGGGTTCCGATGCGCGAAATCAGCCAGGCCGACACGCCGACCGGCTTCGGTGGTGAGAAAAACCCGCCCATCACGGTCTATGACACATCCGGCCCATATACCGACCCCGACGTCAGGATCGATATTCGCGCCGGCCTGCCCGCGCTACGCGAGGCCTGGATCGAGGAACGCGGCGACACCGAGCGGCTGGAAGGGCTCTCGAGCCAGTACGGCCAGGCCCGCGCGGCCGACGCGGACACCGCGCACCTCCGCTTCCCAGGCCTGCATCGCGCGCCGCGGCGAGCCAAGGCGGGCGCCAACGTGACCCAGATGCACTACGCGCGCCGCGGCATCATCACGCCGGAAATGGAGTTCATTGCGATCCGCGAAAACCAGCGTCGCCACGAGTATTTGGAAAGTCTGCGCGCTAGCGGACCACAAGGCGCCAAGCTGGCCGAGCTGATCGGTCGGCAGCACCGTGGCAACGCATTCGGCGCGGCGGCATTCAGTGGCACCCAGGCTCGCGAAATCACCCCCGAATTCGTGCGCGACGAAGTCGCACGCGGTCGCGCGATCATTCCGGCCAACATCAATCATCCCGAATCCGAGCCGATGATCATCGGCCGCAACTTCCTGGTGAAGGTCAATGCAAACATCGGCAACTCCGCTGTCACGTCATCGATCGGCGAGGAAGTCGACAAGATGACGTGGGCGATCCGCTGGGGCGGCGATACCGTGATGGACTTGTCCACCGGCAAGAACATCCACGAGACGCGCGAGTGGATCATCCGCAACAGCCCGGTGCCGATTGGTACCGTGCCGATCTACCAGGCGCTGGAGAAAGTTCACGGCAAGGCGGAGGAACTGACCTGGGAAATCTTCCGCGACACGCTGATCGAGCAGGCTGAACAAGGCGTTGATTACTTCACGATTCATGCCGGCGTGCTGCTGCGCTATGTACCGATGACTGCGAGCCGCATGACGGGGATTGTCTCGCGCGGCGGCTCGATCATGGCCAAGTGGTGTCTTGCCCATCACCGAGAAAGCTTCCTGTACGAGCATTTCGAAGACATCTGCGAGATCATGAAGGCGTACGACGTGAGCTTCTCGCTGGGCGACGGGTTACGGCCAGGCTCGATCTACGATGCAAACGACGAGGCGCAGCTCGCCGAACTCAAGACGCTGGGCGAGTTGACGCAGATTGCATGGAAGCACGATGTGCAGACAATGATTGAAGGTCCGGGACACGTGCCGATGCAGTTGATCAAGGAAAACATGGACTTGCAGCTGGAGTGGTGCAACGAGGCGCCGTTCTATACGCTCGGGCCGCTGACTACCGACATCGCACCGGGATACGACCATATTACCTCGGGCATCGGCGCGGCGATGATCGGCTGGTTTGGTACCGCGATGCTGTGCTACGTGACGCCAAAGGAGCACTTGGGGTTGCCGAACAAAGACGACGTCAAAGAAGGCATCATCACGTACAAGCTTGCCGCGCACGCCGCCGACCTTGCGAAGGGGCATCCCGGCGCGCAGATACGTGACAACGCGTTGTCGAAGGCCCGCTTCGAGTTCCGTTGGGAGGATCAGTTCAACCTCGGACTCGACCCGGACAAGGCGCGCGAATTTCACGACGAGACACTACCGAAGGATTCCGCAAAGGTTGCCCACTTCTGCTCGATGTGCGGCCCGCATTTCTGTTCGATGAAGATCACGCAGGACGTGCGTGAGTTTGCCGAGAAGCAAGGTGTCGGCGAAGTGGAGGCGCTGCGCAAGGGCATGGAAGTCAAGGCGATCGAGTTCAAGCAGTCGGGCGCCGAGATCTACCAAAAGCAGTAAAGTAACATCTGCTTACAAAAGCGACGAATCGCCTACAAAGCCGCAACGTCTTAAAACGTATTGATCGCGTACTATCGAATTAGGTCGGCAATCAACACAACGAGGAGTCACGATCATGAATTCGGTCAAGCGTATCGGCGCTGCGGCGCTCAGCGCCGCGCTGCTGACGAGCCTGGCGGCGTGCGACGGGATGACCACGCGCCAGCGCAACACTGCGATCGGCGCGGGCGTGGGCGGCGTCGCTGGCGCGGCAGTCGGCGGCAACGCGCTGTCGACGCTGGGCGGCGCAGCTGTCGGCGGCATCATCGGCAATCAGGTCGGCAAGTAACGCTTCGTCGCGCGACAGGGCCACGGCTCGCGTGAGCCTCGGCAGAACGGCCCAGCCGGCGGCACTTCTACCAACGCGCCGCCGGCTGTCCCTTGGTCGCTCATCCGGACGCACGCGGACTCCGTCACGCCCGTCACGCTTACGAGGCGGCGTGCCTACCCGACGTCGCGCCGGGGTGCGCAGCACCCCTTGCTATCTGCTGCACGCCCACCATCGGATGGCTTGCTCTGCTCATTGCGGCCCCGTGGACCGAGCATTCGATCGCACCATGACCGCGCGGGCTAGCCGCGCTCTTCTCCACGCTATGGGCTGCGCAGATCCATTGCCTCGCCCCAAGCTAAACCACTCAGCCATAAGCAAAGTGCCGCCATAACGATTTGCCGCCGTAACGATTGGAGCGCTATTCCCAGCGCGGCCGCCAGGGCTTAGAGTGATAGGCCTTCTTGTTAATTCTGCCTATGACAGCCCGCAACCTTCTTTATCTCCTTGTGCTTGCCGCGCTGTGGGGCGCCTCTTTTCTGTTCATTCGGATCGGGGTGGCCGAATTCGGCGTCACACCACTGATGGCACTACGCGTCTCGATCGGCGCGGTGTTCCTAGCCACGTTGCTGGTGGCACAAAAGGGTTTAGCCGGCGCGTGGCATAGCGCGCGCCGCCAATGGTGGCCATTGTTCGTCGTTGGCGTATTGAATTCAGCCGTGCCATTTTGCCTGTTTGCCTACGCCGAACTCACGCTGTCGGCCGGATTAACTTCGGTGATTAACGCAACAACGCCATTGTGGGGTGCCCTGGTCGCATTCGTTTGGCTCGGTGACCGGCTCAGCAGCATGCGCACCGCCGGGCTCGCGCTCGGCTTTGCGGGCGTGGTATTGCTGGTTTGGGATCAGATTACGGCACCGGTAGGCGCGAGCGGCACGCCGGTACCGGCGACAACCACGGCGCTCGCCGCAGGCGCGGCGCTCGGTGCCACGGCACTCTACGGCGTGGCGGCGAACTACACCAAACAGTACCTGTCCGGCGTGGATCCATTAACCGTGGCGTGCGGCAGCATGGTCGGCGCGTCCATCGCCCTGCTGCCGCTGGCCGCGTGGTGCTGGCCCACCGCCCAGGTCTCGACGCATGCGTGGCTCGCAGTGCTGGCGCTCGGCGTCGCGTGCACGGGTATCGCGTACAGGCTCTACTTCCATTTGCTGGCCACGGCCGGCCCGGCTCGCGCGATGACGGTAACGTTCGTGGTACCGGTGTTCGGTATTCTATGGGGTGCGCTGTTCCTCGCGGAATCCGTGTCGATGCGGATGATCGAGGGATGCGGGGTCGTGCTGATTGGCACCGCGCTCGCCGCCGGCTTCATCAAGCGGTTACGCGCGCAGGCATCGTAGCGCCTGGCGCAAGCTCGCCAATCCGCGGCAAGACCCTATTGCGGCTGCGCGCGGCCCGCTGCTGAACGGGGGCACCGTTTTGAAGGGCACGTTTCGGGGCGCGCCGTTTGAGACTTGCATGCGTTATCCGGCAATCACGCCACTAGCCTCGAGCCTGCGGATTCGCTCGGATACAGCCGGCTAGCTCAGATGAACGCACCGTCCGACCTCGGCATGCAAAATGGGGGCCTCCTACTGCAGCAGTTCGAGAATCCAGAAAATCCTACTGATCGAACTAGGCATTCATAATGCTGCGACCCAAAGAAATGCTGACCGTCCATCAAGCAACCAGCATTACGCGCAAGCGAAGCGAAACCTGCGTCCATGATGCGATACCGGCTGGGGCTGGTACGGACAGACACTAAACTATGCACAAACTCGCCATTCCTGACCAAGAAATCACCATGACGGCAGTGCGAGCGCAAGGCGCAGGTGGGCAAAACGTCAATAAGGTATCCAGTGCAATCCACCTACGGTTCTCGATTCGGTCTTCATCGCTGCCCGAGGTGGTCAAGATGCGCTTGCTCGCGCTGAACGACAACCGCATTACGCGCGACGGGGTCATCGTGATCAAGGCGCAGTCCTATCGGACACAGGAGTTGAACCGTGCCGAGGCACTCGCACGCCTGCACGAGCTAATCGAACGCGCCAATACTCCCCGCCGGCCCCGCCGGGCGACCCAGCCGACGCTGGCGTCTCGGAGGCGCAGGCTCGACACGAAAACGCGCCGTGGCGAAGTCAAGGCCGGCAGACGGCCGGTGACCGACTAAGCGCGACGGCGCGACAAGCCCGCGACTTTATCGTGATGAGGCTGTTTCGCGCCGTGCACGCGCCTCAGCGTATCGTAACCGTGCCGACAGTCCGGTATCGCGGCGGGTCGGCGTGCCGATGGCCTGTGCCAACACCGCACGCGTGCCGATAATCGTGATTTGAGCCCGCGCGCGGGTCACAGCCGTGTAAATCAACTCTCGCGACAACGCCCGGCTAAACGTAGGCGGCAACACCAGCGCAGCCCGTTCGAATTCCGAACCCTGTGATTTGTGGACCGTGAGCGCGAATGCCGTCTCGTGCGACGGCAGCATCGCGGGCGACACGCTCCGGCGCTGCCCGGCACCCTGTTCGAAGACCACCCGCAGCGTGCCGTCGCCGGCCGGCAGCGCGATGCCGATGTCGCCATTGAACAGGCCGAGTGCATAGTCGTTGCGCGTGACGATGACCGGACGGCCAGCGAACCACCGGGCGGCCGGTGCAAGCGGCAAGCGGGCAACCCGACGCAGTTCAGCGCTGATCCACTCGTTCAACGCATCGACGCCATGCGGGCCAGCGCGAACCGCGCACAGCACACGGAATGCGTTGAGCGCATCGAACAGCGCAGCGGCCTGTGACTCACACCGCTGCAGCATCCCGGCCAGCAGATTTGCATAGCGTGCGAAACCCCGCGCGATATAGTCGCGTGCCGCGTGTCCGATTGCCGGCCCGCCGTCATCGATGAAGTGTGCGGGCGCGCGATCGTCTGCTGCATCGAGCACGCCGAGCGCGTCCGCAGGCGAGCCGTCGCGAATTGCACTGGACAGCTGCCCGATCGGGGAATCGAGGCCGAACCGATAGTTGGTCTGCAACCACACGACGCAATTGGCGAGCGCAGCAGGCTGTGCACCGTCTGCCGCACGTGCCGTGTCGTTCGGCGCTGGCTCGACGATATCTGCCCCAACCGCCGGATTGTCGTCGGCGAACAGATCGCGCTGTGCAGACGCTGAGGGCGGGGCCGGCGCGGCAGGCGGTGCGGATGCGGTAAGCCGCGTCGGAGTAGCAGCCTGCCCCAAGGTAGCAGGCTGCAATTGGGGCAGGCCACCGCGAACATGCGCGGCGAGCGCGTTGCGCAATGTATCGACCGTGCAGCCAAGCGCCTGCGCGATACGCTCGGCGCGCTGCCCGACATAGCATGGATGTGCACTCAGTTCGGCGAACACTGCCCCCGCGTCGACCGCGGCCAATTGGTCCTTGTCACCCAGCAGGATCAACCGGGCACGCGGTGCAACGGCGTCCACCAACCGGCTTGCCAGCGCGACGTCGATCATCGAAGCCTCGTCAACGACGATGACATCGTACGGCAAAGAATTGCGCCGATGATGGCGAAAACCCCTGTCCGATGTGCTGCCCAGCAATCGATGCAGCGTATACGACGCGGTCGGCAGCTTGGCGGCGATATCGTGAGCCAATCGGTCGGCGCGGGACGCCAATGCCTCCAGCATGCGCTGTGCTGCCTTGCCAGTGGGCGCCGCCAGCGCGATGCGCAGATCCGGCTTGGCATCGAGCAAACAGGCTAGCACGCCGACGACCGTGGTCGTCTTACCCGTGCCCGGCCCACCGCTAACAATCGTCAGTTGCCCGGACAAGGCGACAGCCGCCGCGACACGCTGCCAGTCGAGGTCGCTGCCGCTCGCCTCGCCAAAATAGCGGGTCAGTACGTTACGCCACCGCTGCGCGTCATCAAACGACGCATCGTCAAATTCCGCCCGCGCGCGCGCACTCAGTGCATTAGCAAGCCCACGCTCGAATTCGTAATAGCGTGCGAGATACAGTCGGTCATCGAGGTCGATTACCAGCGGCAAACGGGGCGCCGGCTCGTCGTCATCGATGCGCGTGGCAACACCGCTTGCAAGCAGCGACGCGCGGACTGTGTCGGACGGCTGCCCGAGTTGCCGCGCAAGCGCTGCCAGCTCGATGCAGACATGTCCATTTGCAGTCGCCGCGCTGACCATCGCGGCAGCAGCAGCAGCGACGCGTGCATCGCCGGCGGCTGCCCCCAAGCTTTGCGCGAGCGCGCCGATCCGGCGCGAGAACCCCTGGGCCAGCATGATGTCAGTCATCACTGCCTTCTACCGAAGTCGGGCATGGTCCGCGCCCAGTGAAATCAAGCATGGCCACCCCCCGTTGAAAACAGGGCGTCGAACGCATCGACGGCGGCACGCGTCGGCCTGAATCGTTCGATGCCGGCGCCAGGCCAATCC
Organism: Mycetohabitans rhizoxinica HKI 454; assembly: GCF_000198775.1. Taxonomy (NCBI): domain Bacteria; kingdom Pseudomonadati; phylum Pseudomonadota; class Betaproteobacteria; order Burkholderiales; family Burkholderiaceae; genus Mycetohabitans; species Mycetohabitans rhizoxinica. Next base: position 376,465 of record NC_014718.1, read on the forward strand.
GGCCGTACACCTCGCAAGAATAGGTACAGGCTTGCACCAAAATGGGTGTCATAGTCGTAATCCGGCAGGCGCGCCCGCAGATATCGGTGCAACGCAATCGTATAGATCAGTGCCTGCAACCGATATGCATGGGCATCCATCGCGGCCGATAGCTCGGCCGCGCGATACGCGTGCGGCGAGTTGCCGAGATAGTTCGATTTCCAGTCGATAATCCAGAATCGGCCGCGGAACTCGATCACGGCATCGATGAACCCCTTCAGATAACCATGCAATACGCCATCGTCGAGGGCCATGCCGGCGATGCCGTGCTCCTCCAGCATTGTCGCAAACCGGCGCATATCGAGCGACGCAACCGGGAAGACAAATTCGAGCTCGGTCAACCGACGCGATGGATCCAACTCGCCGAGCATGAAGTCCGCTTCGAGCGGAGTATGCGCAAGATCCCGCAACAGGCGCGTCATCATCGCACTGAGCTGCTCCGTGCTCAGCTCGCGCGAACTCACCGGCTGCTCGGTCAGAGCCCGCACGATGGCAGTCGGCCAGCTCGAAGGATCGCGCAGATCAGCAAGCTCCATCAGCCGATGCAAACAGTCGCCCGCGGCCGGCCCCCGGGGGAAACGCAGAATGTCGTCGTCACGCAGCCCGGGCGACGCATTAGTTGGCATCGGTTCTAGGTCTGCTTTAATCGCCTGCGTATCGGCCTGAGCGACATCGTCGTCGTGATCAGGTCGCGCGTGCAACACATCGTCGATATCCGGTAACGGCCGTTGTCGCGTCGAGGCGAGCGAGCTGAAACTCGCGATCCGCCAGGCATCGAAGAGACGGCGCGCCGGCACGCGTGCATGCACGTCCACGTGCGATGCATCGGGTGGAGGCAACGGATCACGTCGGGCCACGGTCGGCAGTGGCACGACGACGACGCCCTCGTCGTCGCCCGGCAACGCGCGCCAGCACGCCGCCAACGCGGCAGTCTCAGGTGGTCCATCCAACCATGCGTCGAAATGTGTCGATCCGCCGGCAACGAGCCAGTTCAGCACACTTTGACGCGCCTCCTTCGTCGATGCATGGGCGCCGCTCGTGTAGATCCCCGCCACAAGATAGCACCGATACACTGCACGCGTGAGCGCGACATAGATCAGGCGCGCACGCTCGGCCGCCTGTTCGCGCCTCACGCCTCGATCGATGCGCTGCGCCTCGTCACCATCGCAGCCGAAGTGCAGCACGGCAAGTCCATCCTCACGATGGTACTCGCGCGCCACCGGCAATGCAGCGCACGAGGGCCCGGCACGCAATGCACCGTTGGTCAGGAACGGGCAGAACACCACGGGGTACTCGAGTCCCTTGGACTTGTGGATCGTCACAATTTGGACCAGATCTCGGTCTGATTCGAGCCGTAATTGTGTCTCGTCGCCGACGTCGGGATCCGCACGCTGCGCGCTCAGCCAGCATAGCGTTGGCGCGATACCGGGATGTTCGCTGTCGCGAGCCTGGATCAGTTCGGCCAGGTGATTCACGTCGGTCAGCCGGCGTTCACCGTCGTCTGCACTCGCCAGGCGCTGCGCAATGCGCAGTTCGCGCATCACGATGCGCCACATCGGCGCAAAGCCGCGCTCGTGCCAAAGCAACCGATAGCCCGCAAACCGCTCCACCCACGATGCTGAGTCCAGCTCCGATGGCACCGGCTCGCATCGGCCAGCGGCGGCAGCGGCTGGCTCACCTTGCTCGATGGCCCATAATGCCGCCGCGTCCAAACCGATCCAGTCTGTGGCCAATGCCGCTCGCAAGCGTCGCAGGTCACCCGGCGTGTCGATCGCCAACAAGAGACGCTCGAATTGTTCCGCGTCGATTGATGCGAACACCGAGGCTTGGGCAAGTTCCACGCTGCCAATGCCCCATCCGCGCAATACCCGTTTCATCAACATACCCTGCCGATGCGCCTGCACGAGCACGGCGATATTCGCCGGAGCGAGCGGCTCGGTGCCGATCGTCGCATCGCCCGCCCGCGCGTCGCGCATGAGCCGTGCGATCTCTGCCGCACACGCCTCAGCGGCTGCGCGCTCGGCATCCCGCTTGCTCAGCGGCGCGTGGTCCGGCAGCCACCATACTCTCAAGGCCGCCCCACTGCCATCGCTTGCGCCGAGCGGATCGTGCCGGTCGACAAATGCCGGTCGCGACCTCATGGCGGCGCGCACCGGGTGGTAGTCGAGCCCGTCGAGCACAAAAGCGCGCGGGTTGGCACCGAACAACCGATTGCACGCAGCGATCAGCGCGGGATCGGACCGTTGATTGACGGCCAACGTGTAGCGGGCGCTGGCATGGGCACGCGCGTCCAAGTATGTATGCAAATCGGCGGCACGAAAACTGTAGATCGCCTGCTTCGGGTCGCCAACGAGGAACAAGGGACCCTTCGGTGCAAAAATTTGGTTAAAGATTGCGAACTGCAGCGGGTCCGTGTCCTGGAACTCATCGATCAGCGCTGCGGGATAGCGTTCACGCAACGCATCGGCGAGCCAAGGGTGCACATGCAGCGCATGATGCAAATTGGCCAGCAGGTCATCAAACGACATGATTCGCGCGGTACGCTTGCGTTCGGCAACGCTCGACGGCCCGACACGCAGCCACTCGCGCACCAACGCAAACCAACGACGCAAATGCATCGCTTGCTCTTCACGGAGCGCGGCAACCAACGCGTCCGCGCAGTCGAAGAACGGGTGCGTCGGCGGCTGGCATTGGACCTTGGTGGCAGCAGTCAGCGACGACGAAGTCAACTTCAACGCGTCCTTCGGAACCGGCGCATAGCGATCGCCGCGCACAAAAAATCGCTCCCACGCCGCCAGCGCGGCTTGCACTTGAGATGGCTTGTGCGTGCGCTGGTGCAACTGGGTGGCACAGTCGGCGAGCCGCTGCGCAATCTGCTCTCGCTCGTCGCGCCATAGGTTTTTGGCGCGACCAAAATGATCGATCGCCGTGTCGACCGTCTCATCACACGCTGGGTCGGTCCATACAAGTTCGGCCAATGGCTTTTTCAGACGTTGCGCGAGCAACGCCTGTAGCACAGTGGGCCCGGCGCCGTGCGCAACGAGCCAGTGCGCGAATCCCGGCGTGCGTGCCGCTTCCGGTTCGACGCGCTCGCGCCAGAACTGCGCGGCGACATCGAAGCGCAGCGTGGTGTCGTCGGCTTCGGTCTCGAGCGCGAACGGCATCGCAGCCGCAAACGGCGCTTCTTGCAACGCACGTTGGCAGAACGCATGAATCGTATGAATCGCGGCCTGATCGAAACCATGCAACGCGCGCCGGATTCGCTTCAGCGCGCGCTGCGTGGCCGTTTCCGGCGCGTCGCCATCGACGAGCCGCCCGATTAACCCAGTCACGAACGGGTCGTCCAGCGCGACGCCATGCGCGAGCGCCTGCTCGAGTTGCATCAGGCGCGCCCGGATTCGCTCGTGCAGCTCCGCAGTAGCCGCTTTCGTAAAGGTCACGACTAGGATCTGGTCCGCTTGCAAGTCCTTTTCGAGCAACAGGCGTAGATAGAGCGCACAGATATTCCAAGTCTTGCCGGTGCCGGCAGAGGCCTCGATCTGCGTCACGCCATCGAGCGCGCACGCGAAGACGTCAAGTTCAAGCACGTCGGAGGTCATCAAGCGTCCTCCGCCGGCTGCAGGTGCGCGAGCAGCGGTTCGAACACCGTCCTAGCAATGGCGACAAAGGTATCGTCCAATGTCATCGGCGTGCCGCGCAACGCGAGCTGGATCGCTGGATCGTCGAGCTCGCCGCCCGTACGTTCGTTCGACCACGCGTTGCGGGCTGCGGACTCGCTTTGCGACACGAGTGACCAGGCGCTTTTCGGAAAGAAACGCAACGGCGCGCGTAACCCGGCACGATACAGCGCGAGCAACTCGCCCAGGTACGCGTGCGGGTCCCGTGGCGTCGTGAGCACGAAGCGCTCGTCGTCGCCGATCCACAGCGTCTGGCGAGAGGCTTGCGGACTTGCGGCACACCAGCACAGATGGCGCAGCCACGCATCGAGGTAATCACGAGCGGTCGGCCTGGCATAGCGATAGAGTACCAATTCGTTACGGGTCACCCCGTCTAGCACGCCGGTCAACACCGTCGGCAACAGCACCGTCCCGCGCCACGCCGGCACCCGGTCCAGTAACGTCGATACGGACTCCAGCCGCTCAGGCCAGCGCGGGGCAACGTGGATCGAAAATTCGACCGGTTCGAGTCCGGTGCCAACCTGCCCCCGGATGTACTCAGCCAGCTTGCTCAACGCCACCACCTCACGCTCGTGTATCGCGCGTCCGGTTGCACCTCCAGGCAATTCGGGAATCGCACGCGCGATTTCATGGGCCCGCTCGGCGTACGCCGATGACTCCACCAGCAACGGCAGCAGGCGCCCGGCGAGCGCATCGCGCCCCGCATAGTCGAACTCATACGGCTCGGTGTCGGGCAATGGAGCCTGCGCGCGATGCAGCACGATGCCCAGTCGTTCGCGCAGCAGCGCGCGTTGCGGGTGGCGCCAAAATCGCGCCAGTTCATCCAACCCGATCGTCTCACGCATATCGGCAGGCAGCGCAACGCCAAAAAACGGCGGCATGGCGTCCGCCTCCATCCGCCGTGTTGGATCGGCAAGCGCCGCAGCCACTTGCGCGCGATCTGCATCGTAGGTCAACAACGGGCCCTGCATCGAAAAATACGACAGCGCGAACGGCTGCAACGGATGTTCCGTAACAAAGCTGCGCCGCGCCAGTGCAATTTCGTCGAGGCTCGCCCCTTCGCCCGCCTTCAACGACGCGAGGTGATCAAGCAGCTCGGCCACCAGCGCCGATGGCGGCAACTCGGCGTTGTCGCGGATATTGCGGCCGGTATAGCTGAGTAGCAAGGTATCGCGTGCTGCCAACATGAGGTCCAGAAACAAGTTGCGCTCGTCATCGCGACGTTGCCGGTCGCCGGGTTGTGCAAACGCGGCCATCAAGTCGAACTCATCCGCGCGCGCGCGCGTCGGCAACACGCCATCGTCGATACCAGCCATGCAGACGACACGGAACGGCACGCCTCGCAGGCTGGACAGCGGCGATACGGTCACCGCGCCAGACGGGACCCCACCGCGCGCCGGATCGTCGAGCACGGACAATAACGCCGTACGCAACACCGCCGCGGGCAACGGTGTATGCGGCGCACCTGCTTCGATTTGTACAAAGAGCGCATCGAGTGCGTCGCGCAACTCGCTCAATGAATCAGCATTTGGACCGCGGGCATCGAAGAACTGCTCGAGCGCGGCGAGCAGCACATTACGCCACTGTGCAACCGTATGCGGTGTCGCGCACGCGAGCGCAAATGCATCGAGCTCGTCGACGAATTGCGCGAGCCGCCCAAGCAGCATGGCGTCGGCGCCGGTGGATGCCGCCACCGGCAACCAGTCGCCGATAGGCAGTGCGTCGTCCGGCATCGCGTAGCCAAGAAACAACCGCGTCAAAGCGTCAGCAAACGTATGGCGAGCGCGAGGCGCGTCAAGATCCCGCTGCTCACGCGGCGCAAACGAACGGCGCGCGCCGGCGTTTGCCAACCACCCTTGCACGGTGTCCAGCGCTACCGGATCGATGTCATAGCGCGCCGCAACCGCATCCACGCGCAGCCATTCGACCAGCGCGGAAGCGTTGACGTCGCGCTCCGCCAGGGCCAACCAGTCCAGCAGCGTGCGCGCGAGCGGATTGGCTTGGGACGGCGGCAAGCCGGTGACGCGATACGGGATGCGGCGCGGGTCGCTCGGCGGCACCGCGCCGAACACCGCGTCTACGATCGGCGCGGCGGCAATTAGGTCGGGTACCGCGATCAGTACGTCGGCCGGCGTCAAACTCGGATCCGCATCGAATTCGGCCAGCAGCCGATCATGGAGCACCTCGAACTGCCGCGCCAGGCTGTGGCAGACGTAAACCTCGATGCCGTTGCGCGCAGGCGGTGGCGACGGCGACACCGGATGCTCGAGCGACAGAATCGCATTTTGCACGACAGCGAGCCAGCTGCACGCCGGGGCCTCGACGAATTCGCTGCTCTCGCCCGCCACCGCACCCTCGGTATGCTCATGCAGCAACGCGAGTTGCGCTTGTGTCTGCCGCCCCCACTCGGCCAGCAGTGGGTGTCCGACCGTCTGGTAGTCGAGTTGTCCCGCCGCATCCAGCGCGTCAGCATGTCGTTGCGTGACGATGTCAAACCAGTACTCGCGGCATGGATTGAGTGCATAGATCCGCACGTCGATCCAGCGCGACAGCTCGCGCAGCAACTGCACATGTAGTGGTGGCATCGTCGGCAACGCGAATACGCTGACCTGCGCCGGCCAGTCCGCGCGCGCGATGTCGTCCAGATCCAATTGCGATGCGATTGACAGAAACCGGTACGCGGGCGGCGACATTCGTTCGAGCGCATCGGCACCCGCATCGTGTCCGCCGGCCAGTTCGCCGAGCACGTCGCGCCACAATTGTGCTTGCCAGGCCTCATCGGCGCGCTGTATCGGCGTCGCGTCGGCAAGCCGTGGCGCGCCGCCCGGCTGGCGGCGCGGCGCGAAAATCGACTCGCCTGCCAGCCACTGGGCAAGCCAATGCGGACGATACGTCAGATAATGATCGAAAACGCAGGCGATGCGACGCGCCAGATCGAACGTCATCGCAGGATCCGCCGCCGACAAGTACGCGTCCAGTCGTGTCGAGGACACCTGGTCGTCGCCATCGCGCACAGTGTCACGCTGCGCGAGCCGCCGGTAAAGCCGCCATGCGAGACGCTCCGGCGCGAACGGCGATTCGCGCGGCACATCGATTACGTCGACGCGCGCGATCTGTGCCCATAACCACTGCGCGAGATAGCAAAATTCGACATTCGCGCACAGGCCAAACCGATCGGCATAGTCTAGTTCGAGCCGTCGGCGCACCGCAGTATTCGGCACGATGATCGGCTGCGGCCGCCACAGGTCACCGCCGATGCGCGCGAGGTCGCCCAACAGCGCCGAGGCAAGCGTCTCATAGCGGTTCGAGTAAAACAGTTCAAGCATGAAGCGGCGGATGAAGATCGCGACGCGTGACGGCCACAGGGGCGCCCCGTCGTTAGTGAAAGACCCAAGCATAACAAAGCGCCTGCCGCACGCGAACCCGGCCGTTCGGCCTATTGTGCGCGACAGGCCCGTGGCGTTACGCTGTCCCGGTACGTTATTGGGCTGTGGGTCGAAGACCCGCTCTTCGCCGGCGCTCGGCAGTACGCGGCTGGTGCCCGACGACATGCCACCCGATGTGATGGTATACACGAGCATAACTTCCGGTGGGTGCAAAAAACATCGGTGAAGTGCGCTAGACTCGCAGCATTGTGTGCCCACCCAAGCGTCGATGCGATATTCGATCGAAATCAAGAAATTTCTATACAGTCAGTATTTCTACGGTGGGCTTCGGATCGCGACCGGCATCTCGCTGCCGGCAGTGGTGTTGCTCGTCGTCTTTCATAATCGGGAGCTTGGCTTCACGATTTCGACCGGTGCACTGGGCGCATGCGTGGTCGACATGCCCGGCCCCCTGAAATACAAGCACAACGAGATGCTCGCGTGCAGCGTGATCGGGTTCTTCTCGGCGCTGGCCACCGGCATCGCGACTGCTCACCCGCTATCGCTGTGGCTGACGGTCGTACCGTTGACTTTCGTGCTGTCCTTGATCGTCGTCTACGGGAACAAGTGGCCGCAGATCAGCTTCGCGACGCTGTTCATGATGGTGGTGACGCTGGAGGAGCGCTTCACGCCGCTCCAGGCACTGGCCAATGCCGGTTGGATCCTGGCCGGCGGAATCTGGTACACGTACTGGTCGACGTTCGTGTCACGCTGGCAGATCCACCGGATCGAGCAACAGGCGATCGCCGAAAGTGTGTTCGCGTGCGCCGACTACTTGCGTGCGCGCGCCCGTTTCTACGATCCGACGCATGATCTGGATGAGTGCAACAGGCAACTGGTCGACAAGCAGGTGTTGGCCGTGGATCGGCAAGAGGCAGCACGCGACATCGTACTGCGCAACCTGCCGAAGCTGCGCAGCGGGCAGCTCGACGCGCACCGCACGATGTTGTTCAATTTGTTCATCAATACGGTCGACCTGCACGAACTGTTTGTCGGTGCGCACGTCGATCACCCGATGATCCGCGCGACCTTCGGTGGCTCGGACTTGATGGTATTTTTTCGCGACCTGATCGAGAAGGCCGCGACCGACCTGGAGGACGTCGGACTGGCCGTGTTACAGGATCGCCCGTCGGCACAGCGGATCAACGCGAAAGCGGAGCTGCGCGCGATCGAGTACGAGATCGAGTTGATGCGCAAGAAGGCCTTGCCAACCACCAATCCGGAGGCGTACTCGGCGATCGTGTCGGCATTCCGGCGCGTCTGGAGCGCACAGCGGCTGATCGAGCGCATGCACCGCAACACGCGCGTGGATATCAGCGCGCAAGAAACGGAGATGCGGATCGACCAGGCGCTGTCGCGCTTCCTGTCGAGCCGACGCGTGCCGTGGATGCAAATCTTTTCGAATCTGACCATGTCTTCGCCGAGCTTCCGGCACGCATTGCGCGTCACCGCTGCGGTGGCGATCGGCTTGTGGCTCGGCCGCCTGCTGCCGCTCACGAACGCGTACTGGATTGTGATGACGACCATTATCATCCTGAAGCCTGGCTACTCGCTCACCAAGCAACGCAATACGCAGCGGATCATCGGTACTACGATCGGCTGCGCGGCGAGCATCGCGCTGATCCTGTCCGTGAAGGAGCCGCCACTGCTGTTGGCCGTCATGTTCGCCAGCATGGTGATGAGCTACAGCCTACTGCTGTTCAACTATACGGCCAGCGTCGTATTCACGTCGTCATATGTTCTGTTGATGTTCCACATGCTGGCACCCGGCAGCCTGCGCATCATCGGCGAACGCGCGATTGATACGGTGCTAGGCTGCGCGATTGCAATCGCCGCGAGCCACCTGTTTCCCTACTGGGAATACCGGCTGATGGGCAAACTGGTCAACGGCTTGCTCAGTGCCACCCGGCAATACCTGGAAATCTGCTGGTATGCGGGCAAATCGCGGACCGCGGCCGGCGGCGCAACGGAACAGGTCAAGCCGCCGCCTTCGGATCCGGCCGCGCCGGCGGACAAGAAGGGCAAAGAGGCCAGCGCACTGGTTTCCAGCGCAACCGCGCAACCGACGCCGGCGGCCAGCGCAGCCGCGTCGGCGATCGACAGCGACATCCGTTACCGGCTTGCGCGTAAGAATGTGCATATTGCATTCGCCAACGTCGGGCAGGCGTTGCAGCGCATGTTGCTCGAACCGAAGTCGGCGCAACGCTACGTCGCTGAGTTGAACGACCTGCTGGTGCGCGTGCACGCGTTGACGGCACAGATCACCGCGTCCGCGCCGCTCATGATGACGCTGTCACAGTCGCCGGCCCGCACGGCCGGAATCGTGGGCGCCGCCGGATGGGGCACCCAGCCCGTACCGGTCGTCGATGCGCAAGCACTTGCGCCACTGCGCAAGGCGCTGGGCATCGTCCATGATAATCTGGTACAGGCCGAAGCGGGCGTCGCACCGCCTCCCGAGCAAACAAGCATCGTCAAGCAGTTGAATCGTGAACTGGACCAGATGGTCGTCGACGCGGAACGCACGCGCAGCGAATCGTCCGACGTGGCGCACGAGCTTAAGGGGTTGGCATACCAATGTAAGCAGATGGTGGGCGCATCGTTCATAATCCGCAAGGATGCGAGCATTATCAAGTTGCCGACATAGGAGTCGGCGCCGTTAATGGCTCCAAGGCGTTGGCATGACTGCTGCAATGCCTGGCCGTGCTTGGCACCCGCATCGAGCCCTGATACGCAGGTAGCGTCGGCTACGCGCGCACCGCCGGTGGCGCGCGGCCGACCAGCGATGCGATCGCCAACAGCAGATCGGCCGGATCGACAGGCTTGGCCAAGTGCGTTTGGAAGCCGGCCATCAGTGCGCGCCGGCGATCATCGCCGCGGACCCGGCCGGACAATGCCGCGGCCGGCGTCATCCCGCCTCGTGCCGCCTCACGCTCGCGCAACTGTGCAATAAATGCGAAGCCGTCTTCCTCCGGCATGCCCAGATCGCTGATGACGACATCGGGCGTGCCGTCGTCCAAAACCTGCAACGCATCGCGCACAGACGCCACCGCGCTCACCTGCGCGCCGCGCTCCTCGAGCACGCGGTGCACGAGCTCGCGCGCATCGGCTTCATCTTCGACCACCAGCACATGAACACCATCCAGGCGCGGTAGCGCCGTATCCGGCTGCGCGCTGATCGGTGCCACTGCGCCGCGACGCGTGTCGGCGCCGGTCGTCACCGTGGGCAGCGTCACCGTAAATGTCGCGCCGCGCTGCTCACCGTCGCTGGCCGCGGTGATATGGCCCCCATGCATCTCGACCAGCTCCTTAACGATCGACAACCCCAGCCCCAAGCCGCCAAACTGGCGTGTGGTACTCGCGTCCTCCTGTCGGAAACGCTCAAATACGTGCGGCAGGAACGCCTCGCGGATACCGCAGCCGGTATCACTGACGACCAGTCGCGCCTCGCCGTCGCCGCTGGTCAGCGTGACCGCCACACGTCCACGCCGGGGCGTGAACTTGATCGCATTGGTCAGCAGATTCCAAATGATCTGCTGCAGCCGAGCGGGGTCACCATTGACCACGGCCGGCGCGCCCAGCACCGGCATGACACGAAGCTCCTTCGCGTCGGCTGCTAGCTGCACGGTCGCGATCACGTCGGTGATCACATCGACCAGTTCGACGCGCTGCACGTTGAGCCGCACCTTGCCCGCCATGATGCGTGACATGTCTAGCAAATCGTCGATCATCTGCGATTGCAGCCGTGCATTGCGGTGGATCACCTGCAGGCCCTTCTCGACGCGAGCCGGATCGGACGCGTCACGCAGCAGCAACTGGGCCCATCCGACGATGGCATTCAGCGGCGTGCGCAGTTCGTGCGACAGCGTGGCGACGAACTCGTCCTTGAGCCTGGATGCCCGTTCCGCTTCCGAGCGAGCCTGCCGCTCGTTTGCGAGTAAATGCTCACGCTCCTGCGCAGCCAGCTTCTGATCGTCGATGTCAGTCGACGTGCCAAACCACTTGCTCACCCGGCCGGCACCGTCCAGCAGCGGTGCGGCCCGGGTCTTGAACCAGCGCCACGCGCCGTCGGCGGCCCGCAGCCGATGTTCGACATCGTAATCGCTGCTGTCGCGCAAAGCGTCGGACCAACGCTGTACGGTACGCTCGAGATCCTCAGGATGAACCAGCGCGTCCGGCCACACGTGACCAAGCAGCGAAGGCGCATCCATACCCGTGTAGGATAGCAACTGCTTGGACGCAAAATCGATCCGTCCGTCGGGCAACGCGGTCCAGACCAGTTGCGGGATCGCCTCCGCCAGCGTCCGGTAGTGCAACTCCCTTGCGCGGACCAACTCCGCCTCGGCAATCTCCCGTTGCGCGCGCTTCTGCGCCAACACACGCTCGATTGCCTGTGGTAGATAGTCAAGATAATCGGAGGTTTTTGGCACCACATCCGCGACGCCCGAGCGCAGCGCCTCGATCACCCGCGTCTCATCGGCAAAGCCGGTGCACAAGATCGCGGGCAGCATCGTGCCCTGCATGCGTAACGAGCGCAGGAAGTCGAGCCCCGTCTCGGCGGTACCGAGCACATAGTCCACGACCAGCACGTCAGGCCACCGCTCCTGGCCCCGGCCGTCTAGCCACGCGCGCGCGGCCTGCGTGCTCGTCAACGTCACCACATCAAATCCGGCGCGGGCAAGCGCACGGCGGGCCAGGCTGAGCAAACCCTCGTCGTCATCGATAATCAGTGCACAGGCAGCCAGCGGGCCATCCGCGCCCAATGCTCCGGGTGACGAATCGATTCGATGAGAAGCAAGCGTCATACAGGGAACGTCGAGTAAGTAGGCGACGGGCGGTCCTGAGCTGAAGCGTCGGCGCCGGGCTCCAACCCGCTGCCTGGGCGCAGACGGCCGGATCGCGCGGCCCTGGGCCCCGCGTTGACGCGGGCTAGCGCGCTCAAAGTTGCCGCACGCAACGCTTCATGCGCACTGCAGGATTCGGGCAACGACAAGTAGAACGTCGAGCCGATGCCTTCACTGGACTCGGCCCATACATTGCCACCGTGTCGCTCGACAACACGACGCACGAGCGCCAGCCCAATACCCTCGCCCTTGACTGCGCCACCGTGCAGGCGCTGGAACGCGGTAAACAATTTGGGCAGTGCCGATGCGGGAATGCCATATCCGTTGTCGCGCACGTAGTAAATGCGTAACGAGTGCACGCCCACTGGGTTCGGACGCGTACCGATCTCGATCTCGCCAGGACGGCTCGGATCAAGATAATTGACCGCATTGGAGACCAAGTTCGCGAAGACTTGCTCGACTGCGGTCGGATCGCCCCATGCCGACGGCAACGGATGTATCTTCACGGTCACGCCCCGGCTCTTGATCGAGTCGCGCATAGCATCCACCACGCGGGACATCACCGCCTGCACATCAACTTGTTGCGGTCGGTACTCGACCCGCCCCGCACGCGAGAGCCGCAGCAACGCGTCAATGATACTGGCCGAGCGCATCACCGCTGTTTGCAGGAAGCGCAACGCCTCGGCAATATCATCATCGACGATCCGCGATAGCCGGCGCCGTTGTGTGTCGGTCAGCGTGCTGCGCGCCAGTATCTCGCGCACCGAATCGCACGCCAAGCTCAGCTCCTGAGAAAACCCCTGCAGGTTGACCAGTGGTGCGCGCAAGTCATGCGACACGCTGTAGATAAACATTTCGTTTTCTTGCGTACGCTCGCGCAAATGCTCGTTCATCGTGCCGAGTTCCTCGGCCTGATGCGCAAGGTCGGATCGATAGCGCGACTCGATGCGCTCCGCTTCAAGCAGGCGTCGGCTCGTTTGGTGCAGCGCGAGGTCTAATTCGGCGATTTCATCGTCGCCCTCGAGCATCGGTGCGAGCGGCGCATTGTTTGCGAGTTGCTTGGTGTTGTCCGCAAGCCTGCGCAGCCGCCGTCGCACGCTCGACGTGAACACATAAACCGCGATGGCGCCGGTGATGATCGACGCGATCACGGCCGACACGAGCAGCACCTGCTGCATGCGGCGCGCCTCAGCGATACGTTCGGTGCGAACGCTGTCTAACCGCATCTCTTCTTGTTGCAACGCGGCGACCTGCGCACGGAAGTAATCGACGATATCGTGGCCTTTGAACTCGCGAAAGCGGGCCACGACCCCCGCTTGCTGACCGTGCCGCAGCAACTCCTGCGAACGCTCACTCCACTGCCGGTACGCCTGTGCGCTTTGCCGAATCTGCACCGCACGCTCGACTTGCAATGGATTGTCGGCAACCAGTTCGATCAACCGGTTGATGCGACGGTCGATCTCACCCCATTGGCTAGGCGGCGTCCATACCTGTCCGTATCCGTCGATCACGGCGCCGCGCATGCGCACGGCATCGACTAGCACTGGGTCAAGCACGGCAGTGGCCTGACTCAACACTTCCTTGCTCCGCACTGCCCACTGCTCCGCTTCCAGGGCCTCGGCCTGGGTACGCATCACGCCGACCAGTAAGCCAAGCTCGACGAGGCTCGGAATCGCGATCAGCAGCAGCCCTTTGGTGATCAATCTCATACAGCGTTCTGGCGTTGGCGAAACAATGCGCACGGCAATGTCCGATCCGACACACGCGCGAAACGCTGCATGACAGGCACGCGGCGGCGCGGCGTGTCGCCGGATCGGCCACGGAGCCATTATCGCGTCGTTCAGCCTAAATGACAAAAGCCCATGCTGTGGCAAATGACCTTCATCAATTCAGATATAAGGGCCACAACATTAAGCATGATTATTTCAATATCGCGCTCAACAATCAGCTTTAAGACTCGAATATTTCTCCTCCAAGCGCATGTACGCCTTCATGTAGCACACCATACGCGGCAGCGACTGCCTCCGGGTCGCCCTTAACGCCCAAATCGATATGCCGCCGTGCATAGATTCCGCCACGCTTAGCATCGCCGACGCTGGGTAAGCTGAAGACACGTACGCCGGCAAAATCGCGTTCGATACGCTCCATCAGCGGCGTAAGCGCCGACTCAGGCAACTCGAACACCAGAAATGAGCGCTCGTCACGCGGTGTGCCGTGATGCAAATGTGCATAATGGGTGTCGAGCACCCATTCCATCATGGGCCATGCCATGACAGGAAACCCTGGCATGAAATAATGATGACGCACCGAAAAGCCGGGAATCTTGTTATAGCTGTTCGGAATGATGCTGGCACCCTGCGGAAACACACCCATATTGAAGCGATGCAGGTTATCCGGCGCGTCCAGGTCCGCCCGGCCGGGCGGCGCGGTTTCGCTAATCCGCTCGGCGATTAGTTGCCGGGCCTGTGGGTGCAGTTCCAGCGGCACGCCGAGCGCGGCCGCCGCACACTGCCGCGTATGATCGTCTGGCGTCGCGCCAATGCCTCCGGTCACGAAGACAATGTCATCTGAGGCGAAGGTGCGCTTGAGGGTGGCAGTGATTCGTCTACGCTCGTCGCCGACGTACTCGGCCCACGCGAGCGCCAGCCCCCGTGCGCGAAGCAACTCGATGGCTTTGGGCAAATGCTTGTCAACACGCCGTCCGGACAGGATTTCGTCGCCAATGATGATGATGCCGAACCCCATGGGTTCCCCTTGATCGTTTCAGACGACACGCAGCTTACGCCGATCCCGGCGGGCGCGCTTGCGGTGCTTGCCGGTCGGCCCCATGGTGTCGCGCGCGCAATTGCCTCAGCGCGCGCAGGCAATAATGGGCGAACCATAGCGCGGAGAACACGAAGATGTACACGTACAGCCAGATCGACACGATCGCGACGAACGGGAACAACACGATCATCAACACGGAGGACGCCCACAGCAGCGTCGGGACCGCGCCGAGCATCCCGCACATCACGCCGATCGCGAGCAGTGGCATGCGGTGCATGCGAAAGATCATGCGCCGCTCATCCAAGCTCGCATGCCATGCCAGCGCATCGTAGGTCATCACGCGATAGGTGAGCCAGCCCCACAGCAGCGGCGGGATCACGGCGAACAGCGGCGGCACGAGCCACAACGGGACCGTGACGACCAGCAGCACCACGCAGATGCACGTGGCTACGATCGAGTGGAGCAAACTGCCGAGCAGCGTGCCGCCGCGCCGGGGCTCCAGATCGGCGAATTGACGTGCACCGAGATGGCGGATCACCGCCGGCATCGATATCGCGGCAATCATTAACAAAACGGTCAACACGATCAATGGCACGGCGATCGCGACCACGACGAGCGGCGCGAGCACCATTTGCACGTGGCCGAAGCCGATCCCCGCGAACAGCGAATTGAGCGACGCGGTCCAGCCCCAGTGTGACAGCCAACCATGCGCCGCACTGACCCATCCTTCCCAGCCGAACCACAGCACCGCCCCCCAGCCCAGCGCGGTCAGCAGAAACGGCAACGCGGTCAACCACAGCATCCGCGGATGAAGCATGCCCAGCAGCGCGCGACCCAACGAACTGAACAACTCGTTCATGGACACACGAGCGCGGCAGCAAGCGAGCCGGCCACGCAGCGGGCTCGCGCAAAACGGCGAGCTGGCGCAAAACGATTGGAATCGAGCATGGGCAACCAGACGGGAAAACTGCGTCTATTGTACGGTTTTTGCCGAGGGCTCGGAACGAATCACGCATTGGGGCCAACGCGCCGGCATGTCGCGCGTCATCGCTGCATCGATTCCCATACCTTGCGCAGCCGCTTGGCAGACACCGGCATCGGCGTACGCAATTCCTGCGCGAACAGCGAGATGCGCAACTCCTCGAGGAGCCAGCGGAACTCTACGAGCCGTGCGTCGACTGCGCCGCCACGCTGCGACAACGCGCGCTGGTATGGCTGCATGAGCGGCACGAATTCGGCCATGAGCCGCTGGTCGCGCGCCGGGTCCACCTTGAGCTTATCGATGCGCAACAACATGCCCTTCAAGTAACGCGGGAAATGCGCAAGCTGGGCGTAAGGCGTATCCATTACGAAGCGGCGGGTCATCAGCGCGGCCAGCTGCTGCTGCATATCCGCGTGGGCCGCGCCAAAGCCTTTGGCCTGCACGAGCTTCTTCACGAGCGCTGCGTACTCGGCGAGGATTTGGCCGGTCAGCCGGGCAAGTTCCTGAGCGAGCAACGACAGCCTAGCCCGGCCCTCGTCGCGCCGGGCGGCGAAGCTGGCATCGTCATGCGGCAACGGCGGCTGCAGGCAGGCACGATCCAGCGCGGCTTCGATCAATTGGTCGCGCAGTTCCTCCTGCGTGCCGAGCGCCATGTACTGCATTGACATTTCGCGCAGTCCTGGCAAGTTTTTCTCCAGATAGCGGATCGGCTCGCGCAATTGCAGGGCGAACAGCCGGCGCAGACCGGCGCGATGGATGTGCTCAGCCTGCACAGGCGAATCAAAGACTTCGACGTCGCAGTGCCCACCGCGATCGACCAGGGCCGGATAGCCGAACAGCGTCTGGCCGCCACGCTGGATCTCGAGCAACTCGGGCAGCGTGCCAAAATTCCACGTCGTCAGGTTCTCATACAGCGCGGTACCGGCCGGCCGCGCCGTATCCGGTGCTTCGGCGTGACCCGGCCCGCCAGCGTTCGCCAGTCCGTTTCGCGCCGCGCCGCTCAACGGCTGATCGGCAACGCGCGCCGCACGCGACGCCGGCGCCTCGCCCGGCGTCCGGCTCGGCAAGCCAGCGCTTATCGCGGCCGCCCGCGCATGCCCGGACGGTGGCCGCCCATTAGTTCCTGCCGCGCCGGCCGCGGCCCAGACGATGCGCTGGAATTGTTGCTGCGCCTGTGCACCAAGCTCGCCGCGCAGTTGCGCAAGATTGCGCGCCATTGCAAGTTGCCGCCCGTGCTCATCAACCACCTTGAAATTCATGAACAGGTGCGCCGGCAGCGTCTCGATCTTGAAGTCAGTCGACTTGACCATCGCTTGCTTGTGCTCGCGCAGGTCGGCGATCAGCGCGTCAATCAACGACTGCCCGGCGAAATGCGCGCGCTCGACGAAACCGGCCGCATACTCGGGCAGCGGCACGCAATGTCGGCGCAGCTTTTGCGGCAGTGATTTGAGCAGCGACTGCACCTTGTCCTTCAACATGCCAGGCACCAGCCATTCGGTGCGACGCGCATCGACTTGGTTCAGCGCGTACAGCGGCACGGTCAGCGTGACGCCATCACGCGCCGCGCCCGGCTCGAAATGGTAGCTCAGCGCCATGTCGACGCCGGCCATCGCCAGCCGCTTCGGAAACAGATCCGTCGTCACGCCGGCCGCTTCGTGCCGCATCAGGTCTTCGCGCGACAGAAATAGCAGCTTGTCGCCGTCGTCACCCCGCCGCCGCGCCTCGTCGCGATACCAGCGCTCGAACGCCGCGCCGGTATGGATCTGTGCGGGCACCGCCGCATCGTAGTACGCGTAGATCAACTCATCGTCGACCAGCACGTCCTGACGACGCGACTTGTGCTCAAGTTGCTCAATTTGCGCGACCAGCCGCCGATTGTGCGCAAAGAACGGCAGACGGGTGTCGAATTCGCCATCGACCAGCGCGCTACGAATGAACAATTCCCGCGCACGCGCCGGATTCTGCGCGCCAAACGCGATGCGTCGGCGCTGATAGACGGGCAGCCCATACAACGTGCCACGCTCGAACGCCACCACCTGCGCGGCCTTCTTCTCCCAATGCGGCTCGGCGACCGAGCGCTTGATCAGGTGGCCGCCGACACGCTCGATCCATTCCGGCTCGATGCGGGCGACGGTGCGCGCGTAAAGCCGGGTGGTCTCGACCAACTCCGCAGCCATCACCCAACGGCCGGCCTTTTTCGCGAGCGTCGATCCCGGCCATATGAAGAAACGAATGCCCCGTGCGCCCAGGTAATGCGGATCGTCATCGGCCTTCAGACCAATGTTTCCGAGCAACCCCGCCAACAGCGCCTGATGGATCTGCTCGAACGTCGCCTCGGACTCGTTCAGCCGCCAGCCGTGCTCGCGCACCACGGTCAACAACTGCGAATGCACGTCACGCCACTCGCGCAGCCGCAGATGCGAGAGGAACTGCGCGCGGCACGCTTCGGCCAGTTGCCGGTTCGATTTCTTGTGCGCAACGGCTTGCTCGAACCACGCCCAAATCTTCAGCCACGTGATGAACTCCGAGCGCTCGTCGGCAAAGCGGCGATGCGCCTGGTCGGCCTGCTCTTGCGCGTCCAGCGGACGCTCGCGCGGATCCTGCACGGATAACGCGCTGGCAATGATCAGCATTTCGCGCAACGCGTGTTGCTCGCGCGCCGCGACAATCATCCGGGCCACGCGCGGATCCAGCGGCAGGCGCGCCAGCTCGCGACCGACCGGCGTCAACGCATTGTCGTCGTCAACCGCACCCAGCTCGGCGAGCAATTGATAGCCATCGGCAATGGCCCGGCCCGGCGGTGGCTCGACGAACGGAAACGCGTCGATTTCGCCCAAGTGCAACGACTTCATCCGCAGGATCACCGACGCCAGCGACGCGCGCAGGATCTCCGGATCCGTGAAGCGCGGGCGCGCCTGGAAGTCACGCTCGTCATAGAGCCGAATGCAGACGCCGTCGGCCACCCGGCCGCACCGGCCAGCCCGCTGATTGGCGGCGGCTTGCGACGCCGGCTCAATCTGCAATTGTTCGACCTTGTTCCGGTACGAATAGCGCTTGACCCGGGCCAGGCCGGTGTCGACGACATAGCGGATACCGGGCACCGTCAGCGATGTCTCCGCAACGTTGGTGGCGAGCACGATGCGGCGTGCATTACCGGGCCGGAACACCCGCTCCTGCTCGGCGGCCGACAGCCGGGCAAACAGCGGCAGGATCTCGGTATGCGGCGGATGGTGCTTGCGCAGCGCCTCGGCGGCGTCGCGAATCTCCCGCTCGCCCGGCAGGAAAACCAGGACGTCGCCCGGGCCTTCACGACACAGTTCATCCACCGCGTCGACGATCGCGTCATGCAAGTCGCGCTCGGCCTGACGCGCGGCGGTGACACTGCCCACGGCGCCCGGCGGAGAGCCCAGCGAGCCAATTGGACCGGCCCCGGGCGCTGCGCCGCGCCGTGCGAGCGTAGCGCGGCCGTCGTCGCCAACGACCGGCCGATAGCGGATCTCGACCGGATACAACCGTCCGCTGACTTCAATGACGGGCGCGGGCTGCTCGTCGCTGCCGAAGTGGCGCGCAAAGCGCTGCGCATCGATCGTGGCCGACGTAACGATCAACTTCAGATCAGCACGCCGCGGCAGGATCTGCTTCAGATAGCCGAGCAAAAAATCGATGTTCAGGCTGCGCTCGTGCGCCTCGTCGATGATGATCGTATCGTAGGCGCGCAGCAGTGGATCGGTCTGCGTTTCCGCAAGCAGGATGCCGTCGGTCATCAACTTGACCGAGGCGCCCGGCGACAGGTTGTCGGTGAAACGAACCTTGTAGCCCACCACGTCGCCGAACGGCGTACCCAGTTCCTCGGCAATGCGTCGCGCCGTCGCCGATGCCGCGATGCGGCGCGGTTGCGTATGGCCGATCAGGCCGGTGCCGCCCGCGCCCAGCCCGCGTCCGAGCGCCAGGCAGATCTTGGGCAGCTGCGTGGTCTTGCCTGATCCGGTTTCGCCGCTGACGATCACCACTTGATGGTGCGCGATCGCAGCAGCGATCTCATCGCGCCGGCCGCTGACGGGCAACGCCGGCGGAAACGTAACAGAAGGCACCGGATTGGGCGCCGAGGACGCGCGCCGCGCTTCGGCGCGACGCGCGGCAGGCGGGGTGCGGTGGCGCGCGGGGTCGGCGCGATCGGCCGGCGAAGCATCAGCCGCGCGGTTTTTGGCTACATTGGACATGGGGGCGCATTATAATCCGGCCATGACTGCACAAAACGATCTTGCCCGCCGCGACACGAGGGCCAGCGACCTCGCCATGGCCGGCAGCCAGACGAGCGCCGCCATCGGATACACCGCGAATCACGCTCAATTCGTCGAATGGCTGCGATCGGTCGCACCGTACATCCATGCGTTCCGCAACCGGATGTTCGTCGTCGCGTTCGGCGGCGAGTTGGTGCAGGCGGGCGCGCTCAATGCGCTGGTGCAGGATGTCGCGTTGTTGCATGCGATGGGTATTCAGATCGTACTGGTGCACGGTTCCCGCCCGCAGGTCGAAGAACAATTGAACCTGCACCAGGTCGAGTCGTTGTTCGCCGGCGGCATGCGGATCACCGATGCACGCGCGCTGGAGGCGGCCAAAGAAGCGTCCGGCGAAGTGCGGCTGGACATCGAGGCGGCGATCAGCCAGGGTTTGCCCAATACGCCGATGGCACACGCGCATATCAGCGTCGTATCCGGCAATTTTGTCACCGCAAGGCCGGTCGGAATACTCGAGGGCGTCGATTTCCAACATACCGGCGTGGTGCGCAAGATCGATGCCGAATCGATTCGGCATTCGCTGGAGAGCAACAAGATCGTGCTGCTGTCGCCGCTCGGATTTTCGCCGACCGGCGAGGCGTTCAATCTGTCGATGGAGGATGTCGCGTCGTCCGCGGCCATCGCACTACGTGCCGACAAGCTGATCTTCATCACCGAGACACCCGGCGTGATCGACGGCGATGGCGAGCTAACCCGTGAGCTGTCGCTGGACGACGCACAGAGAATCTACGAAGCCCATACGGGCGAGTTGGACCGTGCGGATGCGGACTTTTACCTGAAGCATGCAATCCGCGCGTGCCGCGGCGGCGTGCCGCGCTCACACATCATCCCGTACGCGCTGGACGGCAGTATCCTGCTGGAGCTGTTCCTGCACGACGGGGTCGGCACCATGATCTCGTACGAGAATCTGGAAAGTCTGCGCGAGGCAGTGCCGGATGATGTCGGCAGCATTTTGCAACTTATTGAGCCGCTCGAGACGGACGGCACGCTGGTGCGGCGCGGCCGCCACCAGATCGAGCGCGACATCGACCAATTTTCAGTGATCGAGCACGATGGCGTGCTGTTCGGTTGCGCGGCGCTGTACCCGTACCCGCAGGAGCGGATCGGCGAGATGGCGTGCCTGACCGTGGCGCCGGAGGCACAAGGCACCGGCGACGGCGAGCGCCTACTCAAGCGCATCGAGCAACGCGCCCGGGCGCGCGGCCTGACGCGGATTTTCGTGCTAACGACCCGCACTGAGCATTGGTTCCTAAAACGCGGTTTCGTCAAGGCGACGGTCAACGACCTGCCCGAGGACCGGCGACGCCTGTACAACTGGCAACGCAAGTCGCTCGTGCTGATCAAGCAGCTCTGAGCACGCGCGGGGAATCCGCACGTCGGCGCCCCGTCCCACCCCGATATCAAAGGAGAAGTCTAATGGCTCGAATGGTTCACTGCGCAAAACTTGGCAAAGAGGCGGAAGGATTGGACTTTCCACCATTGCCGGGCGAGCTTGGCAAGCGCATCTTCGAAAGCATCTCGAAGGAAGCATGGCAGGCGTGGCTCAAGCAGCAGACGATGTTGATCAACGAAAACCGTCTGAACATGGCTGATCCGCGCGCGCGCCAATATCTGTTAAAACAAACTGAAAAATTTTTCTTTGGCGAAGGCGCGGACGTCGCGTCGGGGTACGTGCCGCCCGCCAACGGCTAAGCGGCGTGGCCGTGCCAGACATTGGCCGGCGGTGCACGCCGGCCACCATTGCCGCACGCCCTGCTGGATCTTGCGGATGAGCATCTCGCGGCGGTCTCAGGTTGCATGACGACTTTAATGACGAACCCCGCTGCGTTATCCGCCCCCTCTGATGGCACGACGGTATCTGTTCCGGCGTTGGTTCAACGAAGCATACTGGGTTCAGTTTCACTAAATATTATTGGCTCACTTCTGAGCCAATCTACATTGGCCTGGAATCGCGCCCGCGCCGGCTCGGAGAACTGGCTGGCCTCCATAAAGCGAGTAATCTCCTCCACTGCCATTTCCCATCTGAAATTGCTGAACTCAGATAACACCCAATCGGCCCGAAGTTGGCTCAGCAAATCCCATAAAGCGGCTTCGCCCGCACCATTCAGTAGGTTCAAACCTTGCCGCCAGACCCGCTTTATTTGTACATCGTCTAAAAACAATTGGCATTTGAGCAGTCCAAACGCTGCCGAAACACGCTGTGACATAGGCACGCGCGCTAAATGCCCCTCAAGCAACGTCAGCTCCTGCGCACGTTGTTCATCCGACAGCTCTTTAAGCCCTTCAAGCAAATACTGCAAAGCAATCCCCCACTGCTCGTCAGGCAGCGACAGCGCCCAATCACGCATCTGCGTGTATTGGGCAAACTGCTCTGCTTTTGACAAAATTTGTACGCAACTCGCTAATATGCCGACCGATGCGCCTTGATGAGAGGGCGGCAGTTGTAACGCGTGTCCGCGTAAGAGCGCATAGCGTTCAGGCACGCGTGGGTCTGTCTTATTAAAGTAAAGGAGCAAATTGGACAATACCGGGATGAGCTTCGCTTGTTCGGATATCCTTAACGACGCAAGCCGATCTAAAAGCGCCTGATAACGCTGCTCGACAAAAGGCGAATCAAACGAAAAAAAACGTAAACTGTCAGCTAGTTCCGCCCAGATATTGTCTTGTCCGGGCGCGCGTCGTTCCGCCATCGCATACGCGAAGTCGAATAGCTCATCACGCCGGCTCGGAGGAAAAATAAAAAAAGCGCGTAATAGCGCTTTTTGTATTCGCACACCGTCCTGCGGGATACGCTCCGCAGCCGCAAACACGCGCTTGAATGCCTCGACTCGCTCGGCTTTTGGCAACGCTCGCAGACGCTGACTTAGCGCATCAATAGGCTCGGCATGCTGCGCTGGATTGCTCAACGCACCGCCTATTTCGTCCAGCAGCTGGTTAACTGACGCCAAGCTGACGGCCTGGTTCGCCTGCTGCCAATAGCGGTGAACGAGTCGCCGGGTCTGCATCGCATGATATGTGCGGCGATCGACTGTGGCGAACAGCATCACGTCTTGAATGGGTACATAGTCACCGATCCGGGCAATCAGTTCGGACGGCAGGTCGTCATACGTTGTCGGTTGGGTGGGCAAGGGACGAGTCAACGGGTTGTCGGAAGGCGGTCGTGGCGGCGCTGATGCGGCAGGCAGTTGGCCAGTCTGCCCTGCACAGACGTAGCTGGCAGGATAGTTTAAAGCGGCATTCAAATCGAAGTCCATCGGCAAACTCAACAATCGATAAAAGGTCAACTCTGCGGCCAACGCGCACGCGCTTAAACGCAGACCTCAGATGCACATTCATTGCCGCACCCATCGCGCGTTCGATAAGCGCCTTGTCGAACGCCCGCATCAGATCTCGCACCTGGAGTGCGGATAGGCGGTGCGTTCAAAATTAGCCATTGCACCCGCCTACTGCTGCAGCGTCCGGACGCGGTCAATCGCCTGCTCGATGCGCTCGACGGCGATCACCTGCAAGCCGTCGATTGGCTGCTTCGGCGCATTGGCCTTCGGAATCAATGCACTCGAGAAGCCGAGCTTGGCGGCCTCCTTCAAGCGCTCCTGGCCACGCGGGCATGGCCGGATCTCACCGGCCAACCCGACTTCGCCGAATACAATCAGCCCCTTAGGCAACGGCTTGTTGCGCATCGACGAATGAATCGCGAGCAGCACGGCCAAGTCCGCGGCCGGCTCGGCGATCTTCACACCGCCCACCGCGTTCAGGAACACGTCCTGATCGAAGCACGCGACGCCGGCGTGCCGGTGCAGCACCGCGAGCAGCATTGCTAAGCGGTTCTGCTCGAGGCCGACCGCGAGTCGGCGCGGATTAGGCACCTGCGCGGTATCGACGAGCGCCTGCACTTCGACGAGCAACGGCCGCGACCCCTCCTGCGTCACCAGCACGCACGAGCCGGGCACCGTGTGCTCATGCTGCGACAAAAACAGTGCCGATGGATTAGCCACGCCGCGCAACCCGCGCTCGGTCATCGCGAAAACGCCGAGTTCGTTGACTGCGCCGAAGCGGTTCTTGAACGCCCGCACGAGCCGAAACGACGAATGCGTGTCGCCTTCGAAGTACAGCACCGTGTCGACGATGTGCTCGAGCACCCGAGGCCCAGCGAGCGCGCCCTCCTTCGTCACGTGGCCGACCATGATGATCGTCACGCCAGATTGCTTGGCAATCCGCGTCAGTTGCGCCGCGCACTCACGCACTTGCGCAACGGAGCCGGGCGCTGAACTGAGCGCATCCGAGTAGATGGTCTGAATCGAATCGATGACGGCAATGTTCGGCTTGACGGCGTCAATCGTGGCTTGTAGCTTCTCGAGTTGGATCTCTGCCAATAGTTGTAACTCGCCGGCCCGGCTGGCGTGCGCGTCGAGCAAGCCGAGCCGCTGTGCGCGCAACGCGATCTGCGCGCCAGACTCCTCGCCGCTGATATACAGCGCACGCCGCTCGCGTGCGATCTCGGCGAGCGCTTGCAGCAGCAACGTCGACTTGCCGATGCCGGGGTCGCCGCCGATCAGCACAACGCCACCCGCGACCAGGCCACCGCCAAGCACACGATCGAACTCACCGATGCCCGTCGAGTAGCGCGGCACGTCCGACGCCTCAATCTCGGCGAGCTTGCGCACTGGCTGGCTCTTAGCAAGTGCCTGGTAACGACGGTTCGGCGCAGCGGTCGACTCGACCGACTCGACCAGGGTGTTCCAGTGATGGCACGATGGGCACTGGCCTTGCCACTTCGGCGACTGCGCGCCGCAGTCATTGCAGACGTAAACGGTCTTTGTTTTTGTCACGCAACCTGCTCCCCGTTATTCTGCGCGCACTGACACGCGCTGCGCGACTGCGCACATCAATTCATAGCCAACCGTGCCGCACGCTGCCGCGACATCGTCAATCGGCACGTCGGCCCCCCACAGTTGCACCGGGCTGCCGATAACCGCGTTCGGGCACGAAGATAGATCCACGGTCAACATGTCCATCGACACTCGACCGACGACCCGTGTGCGCACACCACCCACCTGGACTGGCGTGCCCTCGGGCGCGCAACGAGGGTAGCCATCCGCGTAACCGCACGCCACGACGCCAATACGCATGCGCTCGCGCGCCTTGAAAGCCGAGCCGTAGCCAACGCTGTCCCCCGGCTCGACCGTCTGCACCGCGATCAGTTCCGAGCTGAGCGTCATCGCCGGTTGCAGGCCGAGGCCCTCGATCGCGGCCGAGACGCCTGACGGCGACGCGCCATACAATATGATGCCAGGACGCACCCAGTCGAAATGCGCATATGGATGCCATAGCGTCGCAGCCGAGTTTGCTAGGCTGCGCGAGCCAGCAATGCCCTCAGCGCCATGCTCGAACACTTCTAATTGGTGTCGGATGCCCATTTCGCCATCAGCATCCGAAAAATGGGTCATCAGCGTAATCTGGCCGACGCTGGGGCACGCGCGCGCGCGTTCCCATGCGGCGCGATACTTGCCGGCCACATAGCCAAGCCGGTTCATGCCGCTGTTCATCTTCAACTGGATATTGACCGGCTTGGATAGACGCGCCATTTCCAGCATCCGCAACTGTTCGTCGCAATGCACGGTAGTCGTTAGGCTGTAGCGGTCGATCACGTCAATGTCGGTCGGACGAAAAAAACCCTCCAGCAGCAAAATGGGCCCTGCCCAGCCCAATTCACGCAACTTGACCGCTTCTTCAAGGTCAAGCAATCCGAAGCCGTCGGTCGAACGCAGGCCGGGGAACACGCGCGCCAAGCCATGCCCGTAGGCATTGGCCTTGACAACGGCCCAAAGTTTGGACTTCGAGGCATGGCGGCGGGCAACGGCGAGATTGTTGGCAAGCGCTGCGGTATGAATCGTGGCAAGGAGCGGGCGAGGCATAGATTGGGTGATTTAATGTCGCTGCGAATCAACGATTTAAGTGCACGATCGCCGACGCGATCCGCATCGCTGAGGCGAACGCTAGTCTGAACCTGCGTATTTTCGTGTTATAAAGCCGTGCACACAACCCATTTCGAGCGGCTCATGCTACGGGTTAGCCCGACAGCGGCTGCCGACAGAGGAATCAAGCTCAGCATCAGATGAAGAAAGGTTTTTACACCATCATGGCGGCGCAGTTCTTTTCTTCGCTCGCCGACAGTGCGCTTCTGATCGCTGCCATAGCCCTCCTGAAAGACCTTCACGCGCCGAATTGGATGACGCCGCTGCTGAAGCTGTTCTTCGTGCTGTCTTACGTTGTACTTGCCGCCTTTGTTGGCGCATTTGCAGACTCGCAGCCGAAAGGCCGCGTCATGTTCGTCACCAATACGATCAAGATGGTAGGCTGCGTGACGATGTTGACTGACGCGCATCCGCTGCTGGCCTATGGCATCGTCGGTTTCGGCGCGGCCGCGTACTCGCCGGCTAAGTACGGTATCTTGACCGAGTTACTGCCGCCAGAGCGCTTGGTCGTCGCCAACGGCTGGATCGAGGGGACGACCGTCGCGTCGATCATCCTGGGCACCGTGATGGGTGGCGCGCTAATTAGTCCGCACATCGCGCAGCCGTTACTGCGGCACTTGTCGTTCGCCCACACCGCAGCAGAATCGGCGATTGTGGTCATCATGTCCGTGTACGCACTTGCTGCGGTGTTTAATTTGTGGATACCGGACACCGGCGCACGCTATCCAAAACAGCAACACCGGCCAATCCGGCTAATCCGTGACTTTGCCGAGTGCTTCGGTGCGCTGTGGCGCGACAAGCTGGGCCAGATCTCGCTGGCGGTCACCACGTTATTCTGGGGCGCCGGCGCTACGTTGCAGTTCATCGTGCTCAAATGGGCCGAGGTATCGCTCGGCATGACGCTCTCCGAAAGTGCCGTGCTGCAGGCCGTGGTCGCGGTCGGCGTGGCCGGCGGCGCGATGCTCGCGGCCACGCGCGTGCCGCTCAAGCGCTCGCTGACGGTGCTGCCCGTCGGCATCGTGATGGGCCTGTTGGTCATGACGATGTCACTCTATACCCGGGAGCTATTTCCATCCGACTGGGCATGGCACATTGGCCACATCCGGGTGCCCGCCTACCTAATATGCGCGTATGCTTTCCTCATAGTGGTCGGCGGCCTGTCGGGCTTTTTCGTCGTTCCGATGAATGCGCTGCTGCAGCACCGTGGGCATGTGCTACTGTCCGCCGGCCATTCAATCGCGGTGCAGAACTTCAATGAGAATCTGTCGGTGCTCGTAATGCTGTGCCTGTACGCTGTGCTTGTCTGGTTCAACGTGCCGATCCAGCTGGTCATCGTGCTGTTCGGCACCTTTGTGTGCCTGACCATGTGGTGCGTGATGCGCCGGCACGCAGCGAATCAGCGCGCATTCGATTCAGTCGCGTTGATCGGCGAGCAACGGCATTGACGCGTGCGGCGATGGCCGCGGCGCGACTTAAATGACTGTTTGAGTGGTTTTTCGTGCGCTTTTTGCCATGGAGCATAAGATTCCGAACGTGCTGACGATTGCCGGGTCCGATCCAAGCGGCGGCGCCGGCATCCAAGCTGACCTCAAGACTTTTTCCGCGCTAGGCGCATACGGCGCCGCGGCGATTACCGCATTGACCGTGCAAAACACGCGGGGCGTCACCGCGGTTCATCCGGTGTCGGCCGACGTCGTCGCTGCGCAACTGGACGCGGTATTGAGCGATCTGCGCATCGACGCGGTCAAGATCGGCATGCTGGCGAACGCGGCGATCGTTCGCGCGGTGGCCACCGCACTAGAGCGGTACCGACCCGCGCACGTGGTGCTCGATACCGTGATGCTGTCGTCCAGCGGCTGTCCGTTGCTCGAGCCCGATGCACTTGGCGCGCTGCGCGAGCGATTGCTGCCACTGGCCAGCATCATCACGCCGAACCTGCATGAAGCGGCGGCGCTGCTCGACCAACCCGTCGCCACCGACGAAGCGCAGATGGCGCGCCAAGGCGATGCGCTACACGCGCTGGGCGCCCGCGCGGTGCTGATCAAGGGCGGTCACTTGCCAGGCGAATTCAGTCCAGACTGGTTGATCGAGGCAAACCACCATACCCGCCTGGCGGGCGCTCGCGTGAACGTGACCGGCACGCACGGCACCGGCTGCACCTTGTCCGCTGCGATTGCCGCGCTACGCCCGCAGCGACTGGACTTGGCCAACGCCGTCAGCGATGCAAAGACCTATCTGACCCAGGCATTGATCCAAAGCACGCGGCTTTCGGTCGGGCAGGGCACCGGACCACTGCATCACTGTCACGCATGGTGGTAACCGTTTTCAGGCAGCATCAGGCGTAGCGACCCGCGCGCGGCACGCTTTGCGCCGCGGGCGATACCGGCGCGTCCGGAACGCCATACGGGGGCGTCGTAGAAGGACATCGCACAGGGACGTCGCGCAGGGCTGCCGCGTGGAGACAGTCGCGATGTCACGAAATCGTCGTGTATGCGGCCGCGCGTTTGGGCCAATCATCCGGCACGATGAATCCGCGCGCCAATTCACACAATTCGTCAGCCGGGTTGCCGACGCCCTGGCTCACGCGCACGTTGTCCAGCGCTGCCACCATTAATGGCTGATCAGGCCGATCGCGCCAGTAGTCGATGCAGCGCACCAGCACAGCGGTCGAGTCACGATACACGCGCGGGTCGTCGGCGGACAGCCGCAGCGGCGCCATCCAGCCCAAGCGGGGCACGATCGTCCAGGCAGGCGCATCGAATACGGGCCACTGCGCGGCGCATGCCCACCAGCCCCGTAAGTGATCCGGCGCGATGGGTCCCGGCGCGACATTGCCGCGCGGCGTGTGGTTCACGCTGACATGGTCCGAATCGCTGACGTCGCTCAGATCCCAGCGACGGAACAGCCAGCCACGCACGATCATGGCCGCCTGCCAATGGCCATCGGCGGCCAACGCCGCGATTTGTGGATGCTGGCTCAGCGTCAGCTGGTGGGTCAGCAGCCGGGTCAGCTTACGATCAAAGCGATCGGCCAAATTCGGCCCCACATAGCGTGCCAGCGAACCGGGCGGACCACCCGCGTCGAGATAGCACTTGACCGTCAGCTCCCAATGCCATGCCCTTGCGCCGTCATCCTCGAACAGAAAGTCGCATTCCCCCAGTGTGTGGCCATCGACCCGCACGGGCCGGTTCGCGGCGATCAACCGCGTGGCAGGGCCATGTTGCAGGAAGAAGCCGAGCAACTGCTCCGCATATAAGCCGAGACGCGACTGCGGCCGGGCATCCAAAGCCACATGCAACGCACGCGGATCGGCGTCGAGCCGCGTCAACCATGCGAGCGTTTGCTGGCGCTGCTGCGACTGCGCCAGCATGTGTGCTAACCGCGGGCCGAAATATCGTGCGTCAAGCAACGAGGGCGACAGCAGCAGCCACGCCAGATCACGCACCGCAACGTCACGATACGCATGTAGCAGATCAACGCAGGGCCTGCTGGCATGCGCAGGCATCCGGTGATCCGCGTGCGCTCGCGCGGCAGCCGCAAATGCAGCCGAGCCCTCCGGCTGCCGCGTGCCGCCGCCCTCGTCGGCAGCCGCGCCGGCGTCGCGATCATGGCGGCTCAATGCGCAACGGTGCGCTTGCGATGAATCGCGCGAGCCAGACATAGGTCGCTCCAAGCCTTGTGCTTGTCGTGCAGGCTGCGTAACAGATACGCCGGGTGATACGTGACGATCACTGGCACGCCTTCATACTCGTGCACACGTCCCCGCAACGAAGCAATGCTCGCATCAGTCTTCAGCAAGCTCTGCGCGGCGAACCGTCCGAGCGCAACGATCACGTTCGGCTTGACCAGCGCCACTTGCCGTTTCAGATAGGGTTCGCAGCGCATCACTTCGTCCGGCTGCGGATTGCGATTGCCCGGCGGCCGGCATTTCAGCACGTTCGCGATATAGACGTTATCGCCGCGCCGCATCTGCAATGCACGCAACATGTTGTCCAACAGCTTGCCGGCCTGGCCGACGAACGGCTCGCCTTGCTTGTCCTCGTTCTCGCCTGGTGCCTCGCCGACCAGCATCCAGTCGGCCGTCTCGTCGCCGACGCCGAACACCGTGTTCGTGCGTCGTTCGCACAGCCGGCACAGCGTACAGCCCGCGACGCGCGCCTTCAATGCTTCCCAGTCCAACATCGGCACCGGTTGCGCGTCTGCCGCGACCCCGAGCGCCGGTGCGGCAGCTTCACCCTGTCCACCCATTGGCTCGGCCTGCAACGAGCGAGCATCGCCCAGTCCAGTCGGTACGGTCTCGGCCGGACTGACCGGCGCGGCCAACGCCCGCCGCGCATTCGGCACTTCTACCACCGCCCCGTCTCCCTCAGGCGCCTCGACTCGTTCAGCCGCCTTAACCCCTTCGACCACCTTGACTCCTTCGAGCGCCTTGACTCCCTCAGCCGCCTTGACTCCGTCACCCGCTGGCCCGGTTGCGGCGCCCTGCGCCTCGGTCGCTTCAACTCGTGACCGCGCGGCCTCAACCGGCGTGTGGCTTGCTTGAGCGGACGCATGCGCTGCCCTCTCTTGCGCGTCGCAAGCTTGCACAGTCACCTGCGTTGCTTGGAGCGCCTGCGACGGCAGCACGATGCCGGCCTCGCGCATGACGTCCCGAGCCGGGGACAGCCCATCGCCCTCGGCGTCACCAAGACGATGAGCATGACCCGCGCCGCGGCGGACCCACAACGGCGCAATGCCAAGTTCTTCCAGAATCGCGTCAAGCTGCGTCATCGGCCTGCTCCCGTTCCGCTTCCAGCGGGGCGCCCACGCGCCGCGCGCCGGGCATCGGCTGTTCGTGTGATGATGGCGCGCCCTGTGGCGAGGCGGCCTGCTGCGGGGCATGCCGCCCCTGTGCGTCGGCGTGTCTCGCAGCAGCGGCTGGTGCGACCGACACCTCGGCGTGCAAGCCGTAACGCATCACGATTGCATCCTCGCGCGTACGGTGCCGCGCGGGGTAGTAATTATTGCGCCGGCCGATCACGATGAAACCAAAGCGCTCGTACAGCCGCATGGCACGCTGATTGGACGGACGCACCTCGAGCAGCACGCTGCCGAGCTGGCGCGCACGCGTGATGCGCACCGCTTCGCGTAGCAACGCCAAGCCAGCGCCGTGGCCTTGCGCGGCGGGCGCCACGCACAAGTTCAATAAGTGCATCTCGTCCACAACCGGCATCAGTATGCAATAGCCGACCAACACGCCGGTGACGTGCCTCAGGCAGACGCCGAAATAACCATTGCGCAACGAGTCCTCGAAATTGCCTCGCGTCCAGGGAAACTCGTACGCGTCGCGCTCGACCGCTGCGACCTCATCGAGATCGCTTTCGGTCATTGGCGTCAGATAGCGCTCGGTCATCAATACGCCGCTCATCGGGCCTCCTTCGCCGGATCTTTCAACGCACGGGCCGCCGCGCGCTCGTCGGTAGTTTGCGCGACCTTGTCGCGCACGTACTCGGGCATGGCCAGGTGCGCAGGCAACGCGCGGCCCGCCATGAACGCACGCCAGCCGGCCAGCGCCAGCGCGTGGGCATGCGGCATCGCGCCCGGGTCAATCACGCGCGCCTGCGTCGCGGCACACAGCGCATCGCCGAACACGGAGGATGCATTGCCAGCTAGCGTAAACGGCTCGTCCGGCACCGGCACGCGGGCGGGCACAGCGAGCGCGGCGGGATGGCACACCCGCCAGTCGGCGAGCGTGTCGTCCCACGCAAAGTCCGCCCAATAGACCTCGCCCATCCGCGCGTCGAGCGCCACGAGCACGCGTCGTGCATCCGGATCCGATGCGCGCGCGCGTTCCGCGCAGGCGAGCAACGTGCCGACCGGCACCACCGGCACACCGAGCCCAAACGCCAGACCCTGCGCCACGCCGGCCGCCGTGCGCAAGCCGGTGAACGAACCGGGTCCCGCGCCAAACGCCACCGCGGCACAATCGGCCAGCGTGAGTGTCGCTTCCTCCAGCACTTCGCGTACCGCGGGCAGCACGCGTGCGCTGGAAGCTGGGCCAGTGTGCTCATGGCGACTGACCACGCGCGGCGAGCCGGCGGCATGTGGCAAGTGGAACACTGCGACCGAGCAGAATTCGGTCGACGTATCGAGGGCAAGCAAGGCATGAGGCGTCATGACCGCTATTGTAATGCCCGCCCACATCAACTCTGCTGTTTGGAGGACTTGCTCCAACGCATAGCGACACGTTCCGACTACACTTAGCAGTTCAGGATGGATGGACAGGATCGAGGAGGTCACGATGCGTGAGATCGATGCGCGGTTCGCACAAGCGCAGGGCGAAGTTAAGCAATTGTCGGAGCGCCCCAGCAACCTAACGTTACTGCGCTTGTACGCGCTATTCAAGCAAGCCACCAAAGGCGACGTGCACGGTGACAAGCCTGGCTTAGCCGATATCGTCGGCAAGTACAAGTACGATGCCTGGGCCGCGCTGAAAGGCACGTCGCAGGACACCGCCAAGCACCAATACGCCGAGTTGGTCGAATCGTTAAAGAACGGCACCGCGTCGTGATGCCGCGCGCCCGCGCCGGCGGGCACAGCGAGATCTTACTCGCAGCAGGTGGCACAGCGCAGCAAATTCAGATAGAATCAATACTTCGCGCGCCGGTGAACTGTATTATTTGGCCTGGTCGCGCGTTTTTACAGCGTTGTGCTCCAATCCCCGTT
Organism: Mycetohabitans rhizoxinica HKI 454; assembly: GCF_000198775.1. Lineage (NCBI taxonomy): Bacteria > Pseudomonadati > Pseudomonadota > Betaproteobacteria > Burkholderiales > Burkholderiaceae > Mycetohabitans > Mycetohabitans rhizoxinica. Next base: position 409,173 of record NC_014718.1, read on the forward strand.
TAGAAACTGTCCCCTCCCACCTTTGCCCACTTTTGGGTGCGGTTGTAGACCGAGCAAGGTTCGCGTTTCCGCGTTGGGCGGTTCGCACCGTTACAGGTTCTAACATCGGCTCGCATTTCACGAGCCATGCCCGTTTTTCGATCTGATGAACAAATATCGTTCATCGCATCCGACGATCGTGGCTGCCGATTGGCGCCTCTCGCATTTTTCCGGACCGGTTCGCGCCGCAGGCGCGAAACTCATAGGATCGTCATGACCTCGAATTCCCCCTCGTCACTCGGCGCGCTGGCGCGTGAACTTTTCGGCAACGATGCCCCCGTGTCGCACGGCGACGCACCGGCGGTGCCCACGCCGGCTGCTGAAGCCGCCCCTGCCACGACGGTGCACGCAGTAGCCGCCACGCCTGCACCCGATGCGATGGCCACGTCGATAGCCGCACAGCCCGGCTCCACAGCAAGCGCGGCCGTTGACGCTGCACAGCCCGCCGACACGGCGAACAGCGACACCCCTCACGGCGACGGCTTTATCGCGCTCGGCCTATCGCCAGAGATCGTCTCCGCGCTGACTGCTGCCGGCTATCAGGCGCCGACGCCGGTCCAGCAGCGCGCGATACCGGCTGCACTCGCCGGCCGCGATCTGCTGGTCTCGAGCCCGACTGGCTCGGGCAAGACCGCGGCATTCATGCTGCCCGCGATCGAGCGCTTCGCACAGATGCAAAAAGCCGGCACGCTTGGCCAGCGCGCGAACCAGCCCGTGCATCAGGCACAGCGCGGTGACCGGGGCGAGCGCCGTCATCGCCGCGAGCAGCCTGTCGCCAGACCGGCGTTGCTGGTACTGACGCCGACACGCGAACTCGCGATGCAGGTGACCACCGCGGCGACCACCTATGGCAAGCATCTGCGGCGGCTGCGCACAGTCAGCATTCTAGGCGGGGTCGCCTATGGCCAGCAATTGATGCTGCTGGCGAAGAACCCCGAAATCCTGGTGGCCACCCCCGGCCGGCTGATCGATCATCTCGAGCGCGGCCGCATCGACCTGTCTCAGTTGCAGATGCTGGTGCTCGACGAAGCCGACCGGATGCTCGACATGGGGTTCATCGAAGACATCGAAGCCATCATCGACCGCACCCCGGCCACACGGCAAACGCTGCTGTTCTCGGCAACGCTCGACGGCAAAGTGGGATCGCTGGCCCAACGCTTTCTCAGCGACGCCGAACGGATCGAAATTCGTCGTGAGCCAGAATCGCGCGCGAACATTGCGCAGTCCGTCCACTACGTCGACGACCGCGCCCATAAGGATCGGCTGCTGACGCATCTACTGGCTGACGGCGCGCTTGATCAGGCGATTGTGTTCACTGCGACAAAGAACGACGCGGACGTGATCGCCGCCAGGCTGGCCGAAGACGGCTTCGCCTCCGCCGCGTTGCATGGCGATCTGCCGCAAGGCGCGCGCAACCGGACAATCCGCGCCTTGCGTGAACGGCGCGTGCGCGTGTTGGTCGCGACCGATGTCGCCGCGCGTGGCATCGACATACCCGGCATCACGCATGTGTTCAACTACGATTTGCCCAAATTCGCGGAAGACTACGTGCACCGGATCGGCCGGACCGGACGTGCGGGGCGCAGCGGCATCGCCGTCAGCCTCGTACACCATGCTGAAGTCGGCACCCTAAAGCGAATCGAGCGATTCGTGCGCACACCGCTGCCTGTTAACGTGATTGCCGGATTCGAGCCCAAGCGGGCACCGTCCACGCGTGCACCGGCACGTCGCGGCGCGCCGCCGCGTGGCAACGGGCGGGGTGCCGGCGGTTATCAAGGACGAGGAACGGGCAACGGCTACGGCAACGCGCGGCACGGCGCTGGCAGTAGCCGCGAAGGCGGCGGCCGCGATGCCGGCTATCGCGGCGGATTCAGTGATGCCCGCGCCAGCAATGACCGTGGCCGGGGCGGTTTTGCGGATTCACGCGGGCCGGCGCGCCGGCGGGATGACGATCGCCGTACGTCACGCTACGACGACTAACCGTTCTGGCGCGAGCGGGCCAGCGATGGCCCGACGTTCCGAGACGATGGCGCCCTCTGCGGCGCCATTTTTTTGCGTCGTACTTATTGCGTCGTACGGCTGGCATTCGAATCAGCAATATTTCGCAATATGAAATTATTTTTTGTGCCATAAAAATATGTAGTGCATGGCACAAAAATTCTATTGCAGTATAGAAAACGTGTTCTCACACGATGAAATAATATTTCTAACTATTTGATTTTTATGGTTTAAATATATTCAACCAAACCTTTTTCGCTCCTGTCTCGGCCGACGTGGTTGGCCTAATCTCTTATATAAGAATTCACGACGCAACGCTAAACGCGGCGTTAGAAAACTGGAGTCGCCCAGGCTAACCGATACGTCATTCGAGTCAGGAGAACGCTATGTCTCGCCAACAGGAAGCTCAGAAACTGCAGGTCCAGTGGGAAACCAATCCACGCTGGAAGGGCATCAAGCGCGGCTACACCGCAGAAGATGTCATTCGCTTGCGTGGCTCGGTACCGGTCGAGCACACGCTTGCCCGACGCGGCGCCGAGAAGCTGTGGATGCTGATCAACGAAGAGCCGTTCGTCAACGCGCTTGGCGCATTGACTGGCAACCAGGCGATGCAGCAGGTCAAGGCCGGGTTGAAGGCAATCTACTTGTCAGGCTGGCAAGTCGCGGGCGATGCCAACGTCGCCGGCGAAATGTATCCGGACCAATCGCTGTACCCGGCCAACTCGGTACCGCTGGTCGTCAAGCGCATCAACAACACGCTGGCCCGTGCTGACCAGATCCAATGGTCCGAAGGCAAGAATCCGGGTGACGAAAGCTACATCGACTTCTTCGCACCAATTGTTGCGGATGCCGAAGCTGGCTTTGGCGGCGTGCTGAACGCATTCGAGCTAATGAAGGCAATGATCGAAGCGGGTGCGGCCGGGGTACACTTCGAGGATCAACTCGCCTCCGTCAAAAAGTGCGGCCACATGGGCGGCAAGGTGCTGGTGTCGACCCGCGAAGCGGTAGCCAAACTCATTTCGGCGCGGCTCGCGGCCGACGTCAGCGGCACGCCGACGGTATTGGTGGCCCGCACCGACGCGGAAGCCGCTGACCTGATTACCTCCGATATCGACGACAACGACAAGCTGTTCCTTACTGGCGAGCGCACAGTCGAAGGCTTCTTCCGCACCCGCCCGGGCTTGGAGCAAGCGATCTCGCGCGGCCTGGCGTACGCGCCGTATGCCGACCTGATTTGGTGCGAAACCGGCAAGCCGGACCTGGAATACGCGAAAAAGTTTGCTGAGGCAATCCACAAGGCATTCCCAGGCAAGCTGCTGTCGTACAACTGCTCACCGTCGTTCAACTGGAAAAAGAACCTGGACGATGCAACGATCGCAAAGTTCCAAAAGGAGCTTGGCGCGATGGGCTACAAGTTTCAGTTCATCACGCTGGCCGGCTTCCACAGCCTAAACTACTCGATGTTCAACCTTGCCTATGGCTACGCGCGCAACCAGATGAGCGCCTTCGTTGAGTTGCAGCAGGCCGAGTTCGCCGCAGCCGAAAAGGGTTTCACCGCGGTCAAGCACCAACGTGAAGTCGGCACCGGCTACTTCGACGCGGTCACGCAGACGATCGAGCGCGAAGCGTCGACGACCGCACTGCATGGCTCCACCGAAGACGAACAGTTCTTTGACAATAAGAAGGTCGCGTAAACTGTGTCGGCTGACCGCCCCGAAAAAGGCGTCTGCGCGCGACGTACCTTCGATGCAGCGGTGCGTGCACAGCGAAATCAGGCAGGAGAGCGAGCGCCGCAACCTTGGGTCGCCGGCGCTTTTTTTCGCCCCGAACGCCGAGCGCACGGCACGAAATGTGTGCAGTGTATGCGGCGCTCGACGAGGCGGTCCGTCAGATCCAACGACACGGTCACGCCCGGATGCGCGGCCGAGAACGCCGGGATCAGTGGCGCAATATGCTTGCGACCAAAGCCCGCGGGCGCGGACACACGCAAATGCCCGCTAGCCTTGACGCTTCCCGCCGACACGCTTGCTTCGGCGTTTTCAACCGCGCGGGCGCTTCTGCCGAGAGACTCAGCATCGAGCCGGCCGATACCGGATCCGGCATGCAGGGACATGATCACGTTCATCGAACGCGCGTCTCACCTAGCTTATTGGTACCGCTAAATAAATTTGACCGACCAGGAGAAATCATGGCACACCCGACTCCCTCGCTACCCGAAGGCGTGCAGATTCACGCTCCGCTCAAGCCGGGCTTCGAAGCGATCCTCACGCATGACGCACTCGCGTTGGTTGCCCAACTCCACCGTCAATTCGAAGCGCGCCGCCAAACCCTGTTGGCTGCGCGCGTGGAGCGTGCAAAGCGGTTAGATGCCGGCGAACGACCCGACTTCTTGCCCCAAACTCAAGCCATTCGAGAGGGCAGCTGGACTGTCGCACCGCTGCCTGCCGACCTGCAATGCCGTCGTGTCGAGATCACCGGGCCGGTTGAGCGCAAAATGGTCATCAACGCGCTGAACTCCGGCGCGGACTCGTACATGACCGACTTCGAGGACTCAAACGCGCCGAACTGGGACAACCAGATCCAAGGCCAGATCAACCTGAAGGACGCGGTGCGACGCACGATCTCGTTGGAGCAGAACGGCAAGTCATACCGGCTCAACGACAAGATCGCGACGCTGCTGGTGCGCCCCCGCGGCTGGCACCTCGACGAGAAGCATGTGACGGTCGATGGTCAACGCGTGTCTGGTGCTCTGTTCGACTTCGCGTTGTTCCTCTTCCATAACGCCAAGGAGCAACTGTCGCGTGACACCGGCCCGTATTTCTATCTGTCGAAGATGGAAAGCCACCTGGAAGCGCGGCTGTGGAATGATGTGTTCGTCGCCGCGCAACAGGCCATCGGCATCCCGCGCGGCACGATCCGCGCGACCGTGCTGGTCGAGACCATCCTCGCCGCGTTCGAGATGGACGAGATCCTGTACGAGCTGCGTGAACACAGCGCCGGGCTGAACGCCGGGCGCTGGGACTATATTTTCTCGGCAATCAAGAAATTCAAGACCGACAACGACTTCTGCCTCGCCGATCGTGCCCAGGTGACGATGACTGCGCCGTTCATGCGGGCATACGCGTTGCTGCTGGTCAAGACCTGTCACCGGCGCAACGCACCGGCGATCGGTGGCATGAGCGCGCTGATTCCGATCAAAAACGATCCGGCTACCAACGACAAGGCGTTAGCCGGCGTGCGTTCGGACAAGGCCCGAGATGCGGGCGATGGCTACGATGGTGGGTGGGTCGCCCACCCTGGTCTGGTGCCGATCGCGATGGAAGAGTTCGTCAAGGTGCTCGGCGACAAGGCCAACCAGATCAGCAAACAACGCGACGACGTGCAAGTCACCGCCAAGGATCTGCTCGACTTCCGCCCGCAAGCGCCGATTACCGAAGCCGGCTTGCGCAACAACATCAACGTGGGCATCCATTACCTTGGCTCGTGGCTAGCTGGCAACGGCTGCGTGCCGATTCACAACCTGATGAAAGACGCGGCGACCGCTGAAATCTCGCGTTCTCAGGTGTGGCAGTGGATCCGCTCGCCGAAGGGCAAGCTCGATGACGGCCGCAAGGTGAGCGCGGAACTCGTGCGTGCGCTGGGCGTCGAGGAACTCGCCAAGGTCAAGGCCGTCGTGGGCGGCGACACTGCGCCATACGACCGGGCCGCGCAGATCTTCGAGCAGATGTCGACATCGGACACGTTCATCGACTTTCTGACGCTACCGCTGTACGAAGCGATTTGACCATCGAATTGCTGCGCGATCCTGTTCCATCTTTATACTTAATTTTTTCCACCCTAATTCCAGACTCGAGACGGCACTAAACGCCGTTTCCTCAGAGCCGACTACCATCTTGAATCGATAAGCGGGAATGGCTTCATTTGTTACAATTTTTACAGCCGCTGTAGTAACTAGTACTTTCCATCCTATTTAACTGATACTCAACTACTTTCCACATCAAGCAAAGATGCATTACTTACCTCTGCTTTGAACAAGCGGTTGCTTATACGCCAATTCGTATGAGATACGCCTTTAAATTTTACACTTGCATTCATTTACTTAATACATAAACCACTTCACTCGCTTGCATCATTTAACTAATATTTATGATTTTTCGTTCGCTGTAGTGGGCAACGTTGCTTGAGCAGACGTCGGTGCACCATTCATCGTTTGGGTCGTCACATGCGTGTCCGGATCAGTCGCGAAACTGGTAATCACCGCCGCCTGCTTGGTTGCCGTCGACGACGAGCCAAAAAAGAATTCTTTTGCTCCTAGCACCATCGCAATTAGCACCCCCTCAATATTGCCAAGCACGCCAAAGGCGATCGGATTGACGGGTATGCGAGCGAACAACAACCAGAAATGCGCACCAATCACCAAGAATAAGCCAACTGTGTACAGATAGGCCAAGTTACGCGGAGTGTGATCGTGCTCAGTCAAAGCCATTTGCCGGGCATTAGCGCGATCGGCCGCATTCGTCTTCGCAGTTTCCACGTCGGCCGTAATGCGCGTCTTTTCCACATCCGCTGCAATGCGTTGCAGATCAATCTGGCTCTCAACGATCGACTCCTGAAACCGGTAAGCAAGGTCTGGGTTTGCCTGGATCGCGGCCAGTGCCTGTTCCGGAGTGCTCGTGCCCGTGACAGTTTGGGCGATATCGACCACTTTTTGAGCCACTTGCTCGGCTCGACTGCCGCCAATCCAATGCGCGATCTGCGGCGCGAACTGCGCGAGTGCGAGAACAATCGGTAACATGGTCAGGCTCCTGCCACTCTTAAGTTAGTCGCGATGCGTCGCGCCCAGCCGCGGCCAAAGCTCGGCCAAGTTTGCAGTGCGGTCAAGTAGGTCAAGCGCGCGGCAATAAAACGCATAATGAAAAGCTCAGGATCGACGGCCTGCACCGCAGCGATCGTCTTGGGCCCGAGTTTGCCGTCAGCGAATGCGCCACTGGCCTGCTGCATCCAGATAACAACGTGACCACCGTTGTAATTGGCATCAAAAATTTGAAACGCGACCCGTGCGTCATAGCGGTCACAGTGCAATGGATCCCAGTACAGGGCCTTAGCGATCTGTTTCGCTGTCTCACGTGGTAACTCCCGCATCGGGCCAGTATAGCCCCATGCGCGCGCGACGCGTTGGGGTCACGCCCCACATCGTCTCTCCCCCTGGATCCTGAGGATTTATTGGAATAACCGCCTTCATTGCCAATAAGCTTATCGAATGCGTCGTCGAAAACGCTCATACCTTTCTACCCAAAAAGGAATACCTTGGCTTCGCATGCAAAGCAATTCGTGCACCAGCTGATTCAAGCACCGCATCATGCCGACACACGTTAGCATGAGCCGTTCAACAATGAGCAGAAAAATGGATAGGCTTGATCAGTCATCACGCAGCGTTACCGCCGTGCTCGCAAAACGGATAGTAGAGGAAGAGGCTGTGTGTGTATTGCGTAGCTGAGGAGAATGTCGCTGAGTCAAGCCAGTATTCTCTTTCATTATTTTTCCCCAAATATCACTTGCATGGATCAAAGACCGCGGTACTGCACCTGCCTCAGCGAACCATCATGCCTCATTTCGCTGCCTATCCCTCGTTTGGACGATTGAAAATTTCTCACAAGTTCAACAAAACTTCAAGCTTTTTGAACTGCGGCATTTGTCCATCATGTCATCACGCTATTGGCATACCCGCTTACATCGTCCAGGTGCAGTGCACAATTGACCGCCTCCAGAAGATTGACCACCTCCAGAACCTTGAACAACTCGCACCGCCGATGCATCACCAGCTTAACCGGTGCATAGCGCAAACGTGATGACCGCTCGAGTATCCCAGCAACTTACAATCCGAGTGGTTCGTCCGTGCGCAAATTTTTGATGAATCCAATCCTGTTTTACAACATAGTTCTAAATAATAGAGCACATTCCGATGAACTATGGCAACGTATAAATTTGCAGGTACACCTTGTGGGTCTTGCCTTTGCCGGGGCAGCACATCTGCACCAGCGTCTCGCATACGTGTAACGCACCCTGCTGCTGGATTTTGGTAAAGCGTGCCGATCAGCCTCTGTCGTTGCACACCACTGTGCCGATCCCCTCTCATCATTTGCTAACTGATATTCCAAAAAACTCTTAGCGCCACGAACTGTATATTCGAGGTGAGACCCTCAGAATGAACCAGCCAACTTCACTAAATTCAGGGAAGCAGCAGCCTGCATTGGGAACCAAGCGCAAGGGCGGAAAGCGATAAGCGGATGTAATCCCATACAGAAAAAATAGCTTGCTTCGGTTATCTGTCCTGCCCCCAGCAAACAAAACCAGCCAGAGTGGAGTAAAATTATTTTTGGAAGGAGGCGAACATAACGCAAGATGACGCGACCACTCGATGAAGGAGTCCTGCCTGAGCAAAGACCGTGAAATATGAGTTAAACGGATCCAGAGGGAACTAATCATAATCTATTGGCTAATTAGGATTTGCGGCAAATTTGATGCAGTGGAGCGCCGCATAGGAGGCACGGAACACCGCAGAGCGGCAAATGGGTGGGCTGCCCGAACAAGCGAAGTGTCGCAGCCTATCGTCAAACGGATATTGGCCAGATATCGAAGTAATCAATACGCGTTACGAAAGGCCCCGTTACGCGTTGAAGCCGGCGCCCCACCCGCCTACGTGCGACCAATACATTATTCGACTAAAGCATAGCCGCCTCGGGTTATCATTCCATTGGCATCAGCTCGATCCGGCTCGCTAAGTGCATGCGGCATCCTCCTGCAAAGCTGTCTCGGACCGCGAATCGACGTCCGCGGGCGGTGTCGAGAACGAAATAAGCTAGATTAAAACAACGAAGACCCATTGGACATCAAGCCCTGTTGCCCACCTCACGAATCGGGATCTCCGTGTGGCCGCCACAGTGGCGCAGCAAGTCGCGCAACTCATTGATCACTGGGAACACCTCGTGGTTCCAATCCGCACCCTGCCTGTCGTGGGCTTCTTGCTCCTGCTCCACGACCCAGCGGTCCTCCTTGAAGATGCGCTCGGTGAACCAAATTAGCAACGGCCAGGCCAGGTCCAGCGCGAATGGTATTTTCGGCTTACGGATGGAAAGCAGGCCGAACGTGCGGTTGGTACGCTGCGCCGCATCCAGCGGCACATACACGATCCACAAATCCATGACCAGCGTGCCGTCCCCCGACCGGATCTGCAAAGTCTGATATGGATAACAGGTGCGCACCGCCATCACGCTCTTGTCGGCTTGGCCGCCCGCATTTTTGCTGGCGCCAAACACCAGCGCCTCACCCATCGGCTGGCTGCCCGCCATGCGCGCAAATGTGTAGTTCACTTCCGCCCAGTCCTCGCCATGACTTCGGCCCACGCAGCGTGCGCGCATCTGCCCCATCTGCCGCCGGTGCAGAAACTGATGGTTCATGTCCATCAAGTTCTCGTGCATGAATGAGTAGTGACACTTGACCTCGCGGCCAAAGCGACGCGTCTTGTACGCACTGTCGCCCACCGAGGACAGCATGGGCAGTGGCCGCACGTCGGCTAAAGCTGGCTCGCCCGGAAAGACGAAGATCAGGCCGTGCACTTCACGGCATGGATAGGCGCGCACCCCATTGGGCAAGCGCTCCCGCCCAAAATACGGCACGTCGATGCAGTGGCCGCCGCAATCGTAAGCCCAGCCATGATAGCCGCAGCGGATGGACTCGCCTTCGACCACGCCCGCATGCAGCGGCACTTGCCGGTGCGGTTTGCCGGACGCGGTGCGCGCCAGCACGATCGGATCGCCTGCAAACTGTACACCGAGCGCCTTGCTGCGCTTGACCTCGTGAGACCAGGCCAACGGATACCAGTGGTCCGGGTGAATCGGCACACGGCGCAGATCGCGCACCGAGGCACTGGCAGGCAGGTCAATGGCGCCGGTGTCCGGCAAAGGCAGTGCATGCATGCGTGACGCCTCCTTACGTAAAGGTACTTCGAGGGTCGTAGCCAGCAGTCGAGTCGGCGAACGGGCGGATTTGGCACAGTCTACGCGAGTCCGGCCGAAACCGCGCCTTGGCGCTCCTTAGTCGCGGCGTCATCCCGCAGCGCGTGCTGCTCGCGCAGCAGCGTGGCCGCAAGCCCATGGAGCGATGCTGGGCGCACGTTGCACATCGTCCACCGGCATGCTTGCACGAGCGGACCCCACGCGATGTCTGAATAGGACGTTTACGTCGGTGCAACGCACCGGTAGACGAGCGCTAGCCGCTTAAGCTGATCACTGTCATCAGCTCCCCCTTCTGCCGCACAGGCGCTGGCACGCCAGTCTTACACTGAAAATGCGCGACGGCATGCGCGACATCCCGCTGCCTGCCCGGCAAGCAAGCCTCACCTTCGTCATGCAGATGATAGGCGACGCGCCCAATGCTGCAACCGACCACGGAGTACTGGACGCGTTACACCTGATGGTCACGACGCGCGATGCCGCCTCCGTCCCGTGGCTTGACAACGCCATAGCAGCGCGAAGAAACGTTCTGCATGAGGGCCGCTCACCCGCCTTGACGACTTTCCGCTTGACCCTCACGCTACGTCAGGGCTCATCTTTTTGAAACGCTGGAAACGGAGGCAAAGGCAAATGCGCTTGACGGTGGGAGAGTTGGCCAAACGCAGCGGACTGACGGTACGCACGCTGCACCACTACGACGCGATCGGTTTGCTGAAGCCTTCGGCACGCTCCGAAGCGGGATACCGGCTTTATAGCCGCGACGACGTCGCGCGCCTGTACCAGATACATGCGCTGCGTCGCTTTGGCATGTCGCTCGCCGACATCGGAGCTTGCCTGGATCGGCCGGACCATTCGCTGGTAACTATCGTGCAACGCCAGATCGGCACGCTCGATGCACAACTTACGCAAGCGCGTCTGTTGCGCGAGCAGCTTGCGCGCCTGCACGAACAGTTGTTGGTGGGAACCGATCCAGACCAGTCAGACTGGCTAATCACTTTGGAGATGATCACCGTGTATGAAAAGTACTTTTCCGACGACGAACTGAATCGCTTGCCGCTGTACCGCCTCGACGAGGCGCGCGAAAACGAATGGCGCGAAGTGGTTGCGCAGGCGCGTGTGCTGATTACACAGGGCGTGCCACCGCAAAGCGACGACGCGCGAGCGCTAGCCAAGCGGTGGATGGCGATGGTGCAGCGCGACACCGGCGGCGATCCTCGACTACTCGCGAAGCTGAACCGGATGTACGAAGCCGAGCCCACCATGCAGAGCAAGACTGGCATTTCGCCGGACCTACTGCAATATGTGCTGCAGGCGAGTTGGGAAACAAAAATGGCGTTGTACGAGAAATACCTACTGCCTGATGAAGTGCGTTACATGCGCGCACATTACAGTAAGCGCGCGCATGAGTGGCCGGAGCTGATCGGGGCATTGCGCACGCAGATCGAGCAAGGCGCCGAACCGTCCGCCCCTGCGGTACGGCGCCTCGCACAACGCTGGCTTGAGCTGTTCCGTTCCTACGCCGGCGACGATCCTGCCACCCAGGCGCGCTTCAGGCTGGCACACGAGCAGGAACCGGAGCTGCTTGAGGACGCGTGGGCCGACGCGCCGATGCTCGACTTCCTGAAACGCGCGGTCGCCGCGGCCTCCCCCGCGTAACCACCGCGGCCCGATCTCACGCCGGCTGCACGACAGGCTGCCGGCGTGCCGCGACGGCAGCGTATCGCCACCGGTTTCATCGATCGCGCGCCATGCCGCCCGCGAGCGTTGCACGGCGACATCCCGCGGAAACAGCGGTGCAGTCTCGTCGCCGTTGGAGTCCTCGATTGACCAGCAGGTCAGTCACCGCAACAATCTCACGCAGATGCCCGAGCACGACGCCGCGGCAGACTATGTCGCCCATACGAGCGCGCGACCACGCAAAGTCGGAACTAGTCGTTGCGATCGCCCCGAAACCGAGAAGTTGCAGATAGCGGATGCTCCCTACGGCTGATGCATTCGGTAAGACGACGCAGCCGGATTGATGCAGTTGTCGAAAGGCGGCGGTGCGGGACATTTCGTCTCTGTCTGCAAAGGGGTGGCGTAGTCCGGCACACATCGACCCGATGGCACGCCGGGGACCTGCCACGTCGATTAATGACCATTGTACATCCCGAGCCGGCGGCTCGATGTTCGCTTTCGAACCGCCTCCTTCGCGAATCAATCGTGCGCCAATGGCCGCTCCGTCATAGTGAGTGTCGCGGAGAACACCCGCGTACACACCACTAGGGCCTTCTGGCCCCTACTTTGTTGGAGGATAGCAATGAGTGTCAATGCTCCTGGCGCTGTGGCTTCTGGCGCTTTTAATAAGGATGATTTTGATAAGAAATTTGATTCGATGACTGGCAAGCAAAAGGAGGCCTACCAAAAATTGGTTGACGAATTTAACCGAACCGCTTTTCAGGGAGCTGCTCCAAACTTGAAGCCCGCCCTCGACTAACGCTAATACAGACCAGCGACGCGTCCATGAACGACCGCCGCGTCGCTGGAAAACGCCTTTACGGTTGCGCGCTGTGTGGACCGTAAAGCACCTCTACAAAAGCCGCCCTGCATCGTTGAAACAGGTTACGTATCGACATAAGTAAAGTATCGACAAGGCATCCTCCGACGCAGTGGGTCGAGATCCTTGCATTTCTATCACGAAACACCGCCGTCAAGCTTGCTGTACCGGACCACAGCATTGACCGCACCGGTTGTGGACTTTGGAAAGTCATGGCACGCGGCAAGCAGCGCCAGGATTCGATCGGTTACAGCCACGAAACGGGCCTCTTCCAACACTTGGGCGTCGTCGGGCAGCGGCAATTCGCTGCCCAGAAGCAACACCAGCAGCTGCTGATGCGCTTCACCCGGAATGCCACGCCGTCCATTAGCGTCCGTTCATGGACAGCACCGCTGTGCAGCCCCAACGCGAGCAGCCCTGCGTGCGCTCTGACCAAGCGTCGCCATGCTCGAGCCTGCATAGCGTGCGGCTCCGGCGTTTGCCGCGATACCGGTGGGGCTTACCGCCAAGTTGAGGAAGCTAATGATGTAGCGCATTCATTAGTGATACAAAATTTTAATGCAGCGCGACCGACAAGCGCAGCCATACACCAATGAGCTGCTTGCCGAAGTTGTGCACAAGGACACCGGCATTCGCACCGAGCGTTGACTAAGTCATGTCTTCATGATGGACGTGCCGGTCAATCCGGAGTCGCTGTTCATCACCGACGCGGTGGTCAATATCTTCCGACCTCGAACGCTTTCCGAGCTTGAGTAGAAAGCAGACATCGTGCGCAACGCGATTGAGCTTATGCAGACGCCGCGGATCGACCGGCTCAACATGGCGATCTTTTCCGCCATGAAAACCGTGACGTCGAAGATCCCCTCGACGATCAATGCAGCCGCATTGTGCCGTATCTTGGCACACCGACCGGTCAAAGACAACAGGGCAGCGCCGTCCCCTGCGTCGGTGTTGGCAGGCATGCTTAGCCGGACACGATGAAACGCAATACAGGCCATCGCGCCTGCTAGCACACTCACGCCAGCTGCCAAACATGCGAACGGCCAACCCCAGTGCAACGCAACATACGGCAGCAGCGCCACCGACAACGTGCCGCCCTCGGTAAATAGCGAGGCACACCAAACTGTAATAAAGTGTTGGTGTTATCATGGTACAAAAAACTACCATGGTAAATGGCGAGTCTACCCATAGGCTGCCCTTCACAACAAGCCAGCGGCTGTTGCGCTTACCATGCTTTATCCGCCGAAAGCATAACCGCCTCCGCTGACCCCATCAATACTGCTCGCGCTTTCGCATAATCTGCTCACAGTGGCGCTTGACTAGTTGCCCTTGTTCCATCCGGACTTGCCGATGCGTGCAACGTGCAATGCCGGTCACCCGGCGAAGGCTCCGCATGATCTCCCGAGCGGTGTTCGACTTGACCAACTTGCTGGCGCTCGCAGCACTTTGGAGTACGTCGTTTCTTTTCGTGCGCATCGGCGTTGCGGAGTTCGGCGTCGTGCCGATGGTGGCGTTGCGTGTGTCGATCGGCGCCACTTTCTTAATCGCGCTATTGATCGTGCGGAAAGGCGTGAAGGGAAAATGGCGTGATTCGCAACGCAAGCTTTGGCCGTTGTTCGTGCTCGGCGTGCTGAATGCTGCGATGCCATTCTGCCTGTTTGCGTATGCCGTGCCCGCTCTGTCGGTGGGTCTGGCCTGCGTGATCAACGCGACCGCACCGCTGTGGGGCGCGCTGGTCGCGTTCCTTTGGCTCGGGGACCGGCCCAGCATCATGCGAATCGCCGGCATCGTGCTCTGTTTCGCCGGTGTGACGCTAATGGTCGGGAGTCAGATCAGTGCAACGGGCAGCTTCGCAGGTGCAGCGCCATGCGCGCGGACCACTGCACTAGCCGCCGGCGCGGGACTCACCGCCACGGCGCTGCTGGGTATCGCGGCCAACTATACGAAGCGCTATTTGTCCGACATCGACCCCTTGATGATCGCGGCCGGCAGTCTCGTCGGCGCATCGATCGTACTGCTGCCGCTCGCCGCATGGGCATGGCCAGCGACACCGGTTTCGATGCGGGCGTGGCTCGCGGCGCTGGCACTCGGCGTGGCGTGCACCGGCGTTGCCTATGTGCTGTATTTTCGCCTGCTCAATGCCGGCGGGCCGGCTCAGGCGATGACCGCCACATTCGTAATCCCGGTGTTCGGCATCCTTTGGGATTCACTATTTCTTTCGTTATCCATATCAATATGGATGATAGAATGCTGCGCCATTGTGCTGGTCGGTACCGTCTTGGCCACGGGCTTGATCGAGCGACTGCGTCCACAGCTATCATAGCGACAGGCAACGCGTTGACAGCATGGATGGCGACGATAGTCCCACATACACGCGCCATGTTTCTTGCCATCGCTTCGCCGACACGGGCAAGCGGATAGCGGATACACGAGATCAAAATTAATTCTTAGTTATCCTATCTAATAAAGCAACGCGAGTGTGGACAACCAAGCGCCGTTGGAGCGTGCGGCGAAATGCTTGCCGATCGCGTCGACACGTTGGCCGCGCTTCGTATCCGGCAAGCTAACCGTTGAGACCAACACACCGCCACGCCTGAGCACGAACCATGAAGCAGCATCGGCGGGTGGCCTCGCACCGCCGATGCTGCCGGCCAAGCGAACACCGCCGGCATCGATATCCAGCGTGCGCAAGCCTGGAAAGAACGGTGGCGTCGCGTCAGGCTCGGCACTATCGGCTGCGGAAAGATTGGCAGGATTGTGCTATTGATCCAGGTTCACGGCGATCTTCTCAGCCCTGGTTGGCTGCTGTCACGAACCCCGCAAGTTCTTGTCCATAACGCACTGGCTCCTCGTAAAAGGGGCTATGTCCGCTCTCGAAGAAAAGCGACAGACGGCTGTTCGCGTGAATCGACTTGATCCGTTCCGACATCGCCAGGCGCACGAGCCGGTCATGAAGGCCGTGGGTTAACAAGATTGGTCCAGAATAGGCTTTAAAGACGGGCTCGAAATCGGGCGTCTGCGTCTTGATAAAGCCCTCGTTCACGGCCCGTGCCGTCATGCCGTTGACGACCAGCATGCGCTGCATCTCCACTTCGGTCGGCGGCCGGTGGAAGCAGGCGGCGAGGAACTCGGCCGTGGCCGCGGTCCGTACGGCGAAATCGTGAGAGGTGGTGGTGCTGGTGAATGCAGCCGCCTCCGCGGTGAGAAGATCCGGCGACAGGTTGGTGACGGCGTCGACCAGATTGACGCCGGCAATGGCGGCGCCGCCATATTTGCGCAGATACGCGCCGGCCACGAAGCCGCCGAGCGACCAGCCCACCAGCACCGGTCGGCGAAGCTTGGCGCCGGCGATAACGGCGGCGACATCGTCCGCCCATCGATCAGCCTCGGAATAGGCTTCGAGCGAAACCGGCTTGTCGGAATCACCATGGCCGCGCAGATCGAAGCCGACCATGCGAAAGTGCCTGAGCGCAGGATCGGCGAACTGCTTCTCCCAACTCAGGCGGCTCTGACGCAAGCCGTGAATGAACAGGATCTCGGGCGCTTGGCTGTCGCCCTGTGCCTCGCCCGCCAGCATCACGCCATCCGCAGAGCGCACGACGAACGGCTCGCGCGACGGTACAGCCATATCCGAAAAGGCGCCCGGTTTGTCGACGGATGCGGTAGCCCCTCGAGGTGCCGCATAGGCGACTGAGGCGGCCAGGGCGGCCGCGCCGGCGAGGAAGGTACGTCTTGAGTGGCTCATGAGTGTCGCTCCATGTTGTTTAGTGATCGATATTTAACTAGGCTTGACTTTTCGTGTCAAGGGCTGTTTAGTGTCGCTATGGAACGAGACTCAAAATCGCGGGGCGGGCGGCCTTGGAGCTTCGACCGGGAAAAGGCGGTGGACACTGCGATGCGGCTGTTTTGGAGGCACGGCTATGAGGGGGTGTCGATCGGCGATCTCACGAAGGAGATCGGGATAGCGCCTCCAAGCCTCTATGCTGCCTTCGGCAGCAAGGCGCAGCTCTATCGGGAAGCGGTGAGCCGCTATGAGGCGACGCTCGGACGCCTCGATGTGGCGTCCATCAACTCGGCAGCGTCGCTGGCGCAGGCGGTGCGGGTATTGCTTGAGGGAGCCGTGAGCGCCGTCACCCACCCTCAACTTGAACGAGGCTGCTTGATCTCAAGCGGCATGATCGCATGTCACCCGGAGCATGCCTTGCTCGCCCGCGACGCGGCCGCGCGGCGTGAGGCCATGCGTGAACGGATTGCGCAAGCGCTCCAGCCCTTTGCGGGGGTGCACGAGGTTCAACGTTTGGCGCGCTATCTGGCTGCCGTCATGCAAGGCATGTCGGTCCAGGCACGGGACGGTAGCACACCGACGCAGCTGCAGGAGATCGTTGAAGAGGTGGTAGCGGGCGTTGCAGCACGGCTTTCCGAGGAGAGTTCGTGATGCGCCGCTTCTTCCGCCAGGCCACCGATATCATCGGCACCGATCATCCCGTACTGGCTGAAAAGTTGCGTTGCCCCAGCCCTGCCCGGATACGCCATACCCAAGGCACACATGCGCTCGCTCGCGACGCGGAGCTGACAACCATGCGGGATAGCCTGCGCCACGCCTCGATCGCAACCATTTCGATCGATCTTCGGAGCGACGAGGTCAAACGCTCCCGGCACACGGATGGACCGTTCGCTGCACCATAGCCCATGCTCATTCCGACAACGCGTTGCCGGTTAAACGTACTTTATTTTTCGTTTTCTAAAGCGATCTTAGATAGCGAGCGCCGTCGCCAGCCAATCGTCGATTGGATCAAGACACGGCCGCACCGGCAATGAAATAACGTCAATCTCAGCGAGACGAAGGGGTAAGGCTGCCCAACCTTACTGGACGACTCGCCTATTAATGATCCCCAGCATTGCGCAAGAGTATCATGCCTTAGACAAATCTTCGAATATCTTTTTGATCATTTTCAGCCCAGATGGAATCTTCGACTCAATACCGTCAAGTTTTTAGGTCATCACATTGATTTTTAGATCCTGTTTTTGGCAAAGAACTATTTCTTTGGTAAGGATTCACTTGCATAATCTTTTGAATTCTTTATTGTGTCCGCGGGCACCCCCTCCCATGCGGCCTCTACGTAAAGATTGTGTAATAAATTTTCTCTACCTTTACCGACGACCCGCGCGCAATAGACAAACTTCGTGCTTTCCAAGCTACGGGTGTACGATGAGGCCTGAGATGGTGAAGTGTCACTCAACTTGCACCATCACTTATTCGATCCGCACGTTGTTTCGGCTGCGTGCTGGTTACCATTGCCAGCTTCGCCCAAGCTTCTTTAAAATTGTGAGTTGCCAACAGAGGATGTAACAGCTTCCGCATATCGGCATTGCACTATCCACCAAGAGCATGGCGTTCACAGTTCATCGCTGTGCTCAGCTTCCCGTTTTCGGCTAGCCTGCTGTGTGGCCTCGCTTCGTATTGCGCCGTTTTTTTATCGATTGCCGAACTTACCGATGGATTTTGATCTGCATGCCGCTTTGAACGACTACCCAGCCTACGTTTGTGCGTTGGAGTCGTGTCCGCAGCCTGCCGCATCGGCCTCTCCGCCGACATTGAAACCAGCAAGCGGTGGGCTGGTGAACCCGTCGGCTAGCCGGCCCACGACATATCATAACCTGCCGTCCGAACTCATCCAGCAGATCGGTGACTACGTGCCCGTCCAAGACGTGGGAAATTTTTCAGCAGTCGATCGTCGTACGTATCATGCGATGCACAGTCGGCGCGTAGTCTACCGCTACTGGCAACGAGCCAACCAAGTCGTCAGTCTCGCGTCAGTCAACCAGCTGCTCAATGAGATGGATGGCACGCTCGCCCATCCGGCGCAGCACATCGAGCCGCTTGAGGCGTTGCGCCAACATTTGGACGCGTTGCCGTATCACGAGCAAGGCGAAGCCTTCAAGCGCATATACGCGGCGGCGCAGCGCATTCCGAAGGATGGCGTGCAGATACAAAAAGCGCTGTTATTGTACTCATTGCCCGGTTTTAATTGGAACCATCGGGATGAATTATTCGACTTCGCTTACGCGATGGCGCAGCGGCGTGCACCCCAGGAGGATAATGTCTGGACGGAACTGGCTAACTGTTTGATATTTTTGTTGGCTGGCTCAGCTGAGTTTGTCGAGCGTTATCAGGCGCTCGTGGCTCGGCTTGGGTCCTTGAGGGTGTCCGAGCAAGCGGAGCTGATCCCGGTATTGTGTAGACAAATGCTTGGCTTTGGTAGAAGAGACGACCGCCTCCCTGGGCTGTATGCAGTGTTACGCGAACACGCGTTGCAGCTGCCGCGCTCTGTTCAAGGCGCATCGATTGGCATGCTAGCCAGTGCCATATGGGTTTTGCCGCACGCGGAGCGGCTCGCACAGTACACGCAGCTGCGTGATGTGGCGCTGTCGCTGCCTGACGAGCAGTTGGAAATTGCGCTATGCTTTCTTTCAAAGGGGTGGGCAGAGTTACCGCGCGAGCATCACGCATATGGACTCCAGTTACTGGAGCCGGCATTGCTGCGCCTACTGCCAGCACAGCGCGCGCAGTCCGTACTCAGCCAATTAGAGGATGTTATGAAATTGTATGAATAAGGTTAGTGCCTAGTATCGGGCAAAATCATGCCATAGCTTCAGTAGTAGGCGAGTGAAAAGGGAATGTGGATTTCCGCTCCTGCCGCCGCCCTGCCGACACGGGTGATCATCGCGGTCACAATATCGAGCGCAAGCGCGGCAGCCATCCGGCTAAAACAGGCCGGACTGCCGCATTTGCGCGAAAAAAGCTTGCACGGCGGCCGAATAGCGACGGCCGCGCCGCACGAATAGCTGAGCCTTGGCGCGCTCGAGCACGGCGTTGGTCGTGCGCCGTGCAACGAGCACACCAGCGGCCAGCTCGCGCTCCACCGGATAGACTGACAGGAATGTCACGCCCAGCCCCGCGCCAACGTAGTGCATCAACGCATCGATCGAATTCGCCGAAAATACGGCATTGAGCCGGATCCCATCTGCCACCTCGGCTTGATGCGTCAGCGCGCGCAGGCCGGTGCCCGCTGGCGCAAGCGCCAGCGGGTATTGCGCCACGGCAGCCAACGACACCCGCGCAGCTGGCCCCGCCAAAGGATGCGCCGCCGCCATGATCGCGCACAGCGGCTGCGGCCGTTCGTGCACGATGCGCACCGCCGGATGGGCGGGCGGACACAGCGTCCAGCCAAGATGCGCCCGGTCCTCGACCACGTGTGCAACCGCCTCTTCCGCCCGGACCGTCTCCATCTGCACGTTGATTCCTGGATACCGGGCGCAGAATGCCGCCATCACCTTGGACATCAATTCGCGCACAAAGCCCTCGCCGGTCACGATCGTCAGCTCACCTCGCTCCAACCCACGTAGTTCGTCCAGGCGCAGCCGCAGTGTTTCCTCCACCAGGCGCCGCTCCTCGTAGGCCTGCAGCACTAGGCGCCCCGCATCGGTCGGCGCGACGCCGCGCCCACGCCGCTCGATCAGCGTGACATTCAACTCTTTCTCGAGCAATTGGATCTGCCGGCTGATTACCGATGCCTCCACGCCAAGCCGTTCGGCAGCGGCGCGCATCGAGCCGGCCGTGAGCGCCGCATGAAAGTAGTGGAGCCGCCGCTCGCTCAGACTCACCATTGGCCTCGGCATTGACATTTGCTCAACGCGATTCTACGCAGACAGGCGTTGCTTGCAACATTGTGTAGGCAAACGCTGCGCGGGCAGGCAGCGAGTGCGCGCCTGCCCGCCACCGCTGCCAGCAAACCGTCCATTGCGCGGAGGACTTCATGCATCTAGCCTCTCAGCCGGCGTCAACCGGCACACCGGCTTGCGCCGACAGCCCGCGGGCAACGCCGCTACGCCGATTTGCAGCACGCTGCAATTTGACGGCCGAGCGCCACTACGTCCAGTGGCTTTTGCAGCACGGGAACATCGTTGAGCAATGGGTCGACATCCGCGCATTGCCCGTACCCTGACATCAGGAACACATGGACATGCGGCTGGGTACGCCGCAGCGCTAATGCAAGCTGATCGCCAGCCATGCCGGGCAACGTGAGATCGCTCAGCAAGACATCATAGCGCTGCGCCGCGGCCCGCGTCAGCGCTTCCTCCGCGCTGCCGGCCGCACAACACCGCAGCCCCATCACCTCAATCAGGTCGCGCATCGCCTCACGCGATGGTGCGTCGTCTTCTACCAGGAGCACATGATATGGCAGTTGCCCTTCTTCGTCGCACGGCCCGAGGGCGGCGGACTGTGTCGCCGCAAGTGATGGCAATGGGGAAGGCGATGCCGACTCAGCGGGTAAGATTGACGGCGATGGCGACTCGTTTTCGCCGGGCGGCAGTGCCGACTGAGGCGTCATGCGTCCCCTAAACTGCCCTTCGAGCGCGCTGCGCAGCTTATGCGCCAACTCATCACGCCGATACGGCTTGGCCAGCAGCGTCACGCCCGGATCGAGCCGGCCATGATGAAAGATCTCGTCACGCGTGTAGCCCGACGTGAACACCACGGGCACCGGCGGCACCCGTTGCGCAGCAAGACGAGCAAGCTCGGGGCTCTTCACGTCCCCCGGCATCACGACATCGGTGAACAGCAGGTCGATGCGCGCGTCGTCGAGCAATATCGCCTTGGCCTCGTCTCCAGTCGACGCAGTCAACACCTGGTAGCCAAGCTGCGCAATCATATCGACGGCGGTCAGGCGCACATCCGCATCGTCCTCAACGATGAGCACCGTCTCGTTACCGCGCGGCACGCCGCCCGGCGTCACGGGCGAGTCTATGCACGGCGTCTCGAGCGAGCGCGGAAAAAACAACTCGACCGTTGTGCCGCGCCCAACCACGCTATCAATTTCCATGTGACCGCCGCTTTGCTTGACAAAGCCGAATACCATGCTCAAGCCCAGCCCGGTTCCATGGCCTTCCGGCTTAGTCGTGTAGAACGGCTCGAAGGCATGCTCGAGCACCTCGGCAGACATGCCCACACCGGTATCCGAGACCGAAAAGCAAACGTACTCGCCCGGCCTGACCTCAGTGTCACCGCCACCGCCGTGCCCATTGTCCGGCTTGCCGTCCAGCACCACGTTGCGTGCGGCGATCGTCAACGTGCCCTCGCCACGCATCGCGTCGCGGCCGTTGATGGCCAGATTCAGCAGCGCGTTCTCCAGCTGATTGCGATCGACCAGCACATTCCACAAGTCATCCGGCACGATCGTATCGATATTGACCGTCTCGCCAAGCGAACGATGAATCATCTCGTCCATGCCTTCAAGCAACTGCCGCGGACAAACCACCGATGGCGACAAAGGCTGGCGTCGCGCGAACGCGAGCAGGTGCGATGCGAGCCGGGCACCGCGCCGCACTGCCTCCGCCGCGGTTGCGATCCGACGTTGCGCGACCGGGTGGTTGGCCAGTTCCGCCGACAACATTTGCAGGTTGCCGTTGATCACTTGCAAGACATTATTGAAGTCATGGGCAACGCCGCCGGTGAGGCTGCCCAGCGCCTCCATTTTTTGCGCCTGCCGCAGTTGCGCCTCCACCGCCGCCCGTGCAGAAACCGCGTCCTTGACCCGCTGCTCCAGGGTGGCCGTCAATTGCACCAATGCCGCTTCCGCGACCTTGCGCTCATGAATGTCGATTAGCACACCGGGTAGCCGGCGCGGCCCTCCGTGCGCATCCAGCTCCCACTGTCCGCTTGATTGCACCCAAAGGAATTCGCCGTTCGCGCGTGTGATCCGGTATTCGGCGCGAAACGGCGTTCGCGAGCACAGCGACGCAAGCATCTGCGCCTGCACTTGGGCGACGTCATCAGGATCGACCTGCTGAATGGACAATAGATCGCCAATGCCGCGGACTTGTCGTTGTGAAACGTCGCCGAAGGTGCGAGTAAAGCGTTCGTCGCCGCTGACCGTGCCGAAGCCAACGTCCCAGACCCACGTGCCAAGTACCGCGCCGGTATTGAGCGCAAGTTGCAACCGCTCGTTGGCCAACCGCAGCGCGACCTCTGCGCGTTGCCGCGATTGCTCGGTCTGCACGCGCTCGGTTGTCTCCACGACTACCGCGATGACGCCCGCAGGCACGTCATCGTCGCCGGCGACTGGACTGTAGTACAAGTCCATCCAAACGTCCTCCGGCTTGCCGTCGCGCAGCAGCACAAGCTCCTTGTCGCGATACGTCAGCGTGCCGCCGGCAAGGCAAGTCTCCAGCACGCGGCGATTGAACGCAGCCACTTCCGGCCAGCCTTGCTCGACCGGACAGCCGAGCAAATACGGATGCCGGCCGCCGGCGAATATCGCATACGCATCGTTGTACAGCATGTAGCCATCGGCGCCCCACAGCACCACCATCGGCACTGGAGAGGCCAGCACCACTTGCATCACCGACACCAAGCTCTGCGGCCAGCGCTCGATCGAGCCCAATTCGGTCACGGACCAGTCGAACGCCCGGATCCGCTGCGCCATTTCACCGTCGCCGCCCACATGGCGCCGAGATTCGTCGAGCACGGACATGGCTCCCCCTGCAAATATCGCGCGCAACCCTGCACCCGGCCAATGCCACCGCGACGGACCACAACCATCACGCAGACCGGTAAAACATAGCGAACGCTAAACTAAACGCAAACCGCGCGGCACTTCAAGCGCTCCGCGCGCCAGCATCCTCGCAAACAACGTCGTCAGGCCATCACTGATGGGACTGGGATCGGCGTGCTCACCCATGCGCGCGGCTTGCCGTTCCAGTCGCCATCTGACATCGCCTCCCTCGCAACTTGCGTCTGCTCGCGGATATGAGTCGAAAATCGCTCCCGCCATGCGTCAACGAGTTCATTCCTCGACTTAAAATAATGATAGAACGTGCTCTTCAAATTGACTGCCTCGATGACGATGTCGTCAGTCGTCGCCTTGTCGATGCCGTTCCGCACAAATAGCCTGGCGCCGACATTCATGAGTTCCTTGCGCCGCATATCTGCGGGGTGGATCGTATGCCACCCTTTCGACGGGGCGCTGTTTTTCATCGACATCGCTGTCAAATCAGTTATCGTAGACTATAGGAAAAACTGAATTCTACCGCCCCGGCTCGCATCCTCGCTCTGGCAACCGTGGCGATGCACAGTTGAACGGCACCGATGCGCAGCCCGCGCCGCTTCACAGCAAACAAGCCGCGCCGCTCCTACTGATGAAGCAGGCCATTAAGTTCATAGGTTTATGAATATTTTGAGCGGATTTATCCGATTTCCGCTCCTGACAGCCTCGGGTGGCCAGACTGGGGGGCACCGGCCGCCGGCCTCGCGTGGAGGATGATTCGGAGATTTGCATGCGTTGGATAGTGCTTTTCTGGTTTGTGGCCAGTGCGTTCCACGTGTCGATACGCGGGCGTATGCGGTTTGGCTTCTGACGCCAGCGGTCCGACCATTCGACGTTCATGGCACCGATCCATTGCCTGTGCTACCTGTTCTCGAGCGTGAGGCGCGGGACCCATCTCGACAGCCACACCTTTCCAGAACTTGCGCCGCTGCGCGACAATTGGCGCGCAATCCGCGGCGAGCCGCTAGCGGTCGATGCCACGCAGAAAATCGCCGCGGCGCCACTTCTACCTGAAATGGTACGATACGCTGCATCCGTCGGTCTAATGCAATGTGGATGCGGCACGATAAGCCCTGCCGAGCACATCCAGCACCGCCGAGCGTCCGACTACCGCGACCGCGACCGCGTCACGGCGAGATCAAACCGCCGCCACGGACACCGCCTTGGTGACTAGATAAGCCTCCATCGCCTCCGGCCCACCCTCGGACCCATACCCCGAATCCTTGACGCCGCCAAACGGCATTTCAGGCCACGGCGTCGCAGGCTGATTAATCCAAAGCATGCCAACCTCGAGCTGATGAGACAGCAGGTGCACATTGCGCACGGAACGCGTAAACGCATAGCCGGCAAGACCATACGGCAACCGATTCGCCTCGGCGATCGCGTCCTCGAGCCGGTCGAAGCCGCGGACCGCGGCAACAGGCCCAAATGGTTCCTGGTTGAACACATCTGCGTCCCGGGGCACATTCGTCAATACCGTCGGCGCAAAGAAATTACCTGCGGAGCCGACCCGCTCGCCGCCGGTAGCCACCGTCGCGCCGGTGGCGCGCGCATTCTCGACGATCCGTGTCATTGCCGTAAGACGACGCGCGTTTGCCAGCGGACCGAGCGTGGTGCCTTGCGCAAGCCCGTCACCGAGTTTCAAACCCTGTGCGTGCTTGACCAGTGCCGCCTCGAATGCCTCGCGAATGCTGTTGTGTACCAGAAAACGCGTCGGCGAAATACACACCTGCCCCGCGTTTCGGAACTTTGCCCCACCGGCCGCCTTGATCGCCAGTGCGATGTCGGCGTCCTCGGCGACGATCACCGGCGCGTGGCCACCCAGCTCCATCGTCGCACGCTTCATATGCGCGCCGGCCAACGCCGCGAGCTGCTTGCCGACCGGCGTCGATCCGGTAAACGTCACCTTGCGGATCACCGGGTGCGCAATGAGGTAGCTCGAGATTGCCGCGGGATCGCCAAACACGAGTCCAATGGTGCCGGCCGGCACGCCGGCGTCGACGAATGCCTGCAGCAGCCCCGCCGGCGACGCCGGCGTTTCCTCCGGTGCCTTCACAAGGAACGAGCATCCGCATGCGAGCGCCGCGCTGAGCTTGCGCACGACCTGGTTGACCGGAAAATTCCAAGGCGTAAAGGCAGCAACCGGCCCGATCGGCTCCTTCAGCACCGACTGCTGCACCGCAAGATTGCGCGACGGCACGATGCGGCCATATACGCGCCGCCCTTCATCCGCGAACCATTCGATGATATCGGCTGCTGACAACACCTCGATGCGCGCTTCTGCAAACGGCTTGCCCTGCTCCTGTGTCATCAACCGCGCGATCCCTTCGGCGCGCTCGCGCACCAGCGTCGCGGCCTTGCGCATCGTCGCCGCGCGCTCGTGAACTGGTACCTTGCGCCAGGTATCAAAGCCGCGCTGCGCGGCCGCCAACGCACGGTCCAAATCCGCGATGCCGGCGTGTGCGACACGGCCAATGACTTGGCCGGTCGCCGGATTGACCACGTCGAGCGTCTTGCCACTCGCCGCATCGCACCACTGGCCGTCAATGAGAAGTCGGGTATCCGTATAGCTCGACGTAACCATGCTGCCTCATCCCTGAAAATTAGAGTACGGTGCTGCTCGCCTTGCGATGGATGCGGCGCAGCGAGGCGTTACTGGCCCGCGTCGTCGCCGCGCCGGCCTTCGCCTTGCTCCAGTTGCGGCAGCGAGATCCCGCCTTGGGCGCCGAGCACGCCAGTCTTCGCGTAGAGCTGCAGCTTGTCGCGAGTATCGGCGATATCGAGATTGCGCATCGTCAACTGGCCGATGCGGTCCAACGGCGAGAACGTCGACTCACCTTTTTCCATTGTCAGCCGCTCGGGCTGGTAGGTCAGGTGCGGCGACTGGGTGTTGACGATCGAATAATCGTTACCGCGACGCAACTCGATCGTCACCTCGCCGGTGATCGCACGCGCAACCCAGCGCTGCGACGCCTCACGCAGCATGATCGCCTGCGGATCAAACCAGCGGCCCTGGTACAACAGTCGTCCAAGGCGGCGACCGTTGTCACGATACTGGTCGATCGTATCCTCATTGTGGATACCCGTGACCAGGCGCTCATAGGCGATATACAGCAACGCCAGTCCCGGCGCTTCATAGATGCCGCGGCTCTTCGCCTCGATGATCCGGTTCTCGATTTGGTCGCTCACGCCCAATCCATGCCGTCCGCCAATGCGGTTCGCCTCGAGCAGTAGCTCAACGCCGCTATCAAATTCGACGCCGTTGATCGCCACCGGAAGACCCTGCTCAAACCGCACGGTCACGTCCTCGCGGGCAATCTGCACGTCGTCGCGCCACGACGCGACACCCATGATCGGCGCGACGATCCGCACGCTGCTGTCCAACTGCTCCAGATCCTTGGCCTCATGTGTGGCGCCGAGAATGTTCGAATCGGTCGAATACGCTTTGTCAGCCGACATCCGGTAATCAAAGCCTGCCTGGCGCATGAACTCGGACATCTCGGCCCGGCCGCCGAGCTCGTCGATGAACGCCTGATCCAGCCATGGCTTGTAAATGCGCAGGCCCGGATTGACGAGCAGCCCATAACGGTAGAAGCGCTCGATGTCATTACCTTTGAACGTGCTGCCGTCGCCCCAAATGTTGACACCATCCTCCTTCATTGCCGCCACCAGCATCGTGCCGGTCACTGCTCGGCCCAACGGCGTCGTGTTGAAGTAGGTGACGCCGGCGGTACTGATGTGGAACGCGCCGCACTGCAGCGCGGCAAAGCCCTCTGCGACAAGCTGCGCGCGACAATCAATCAGCCTTGCGTTTTCTGCTCCATACTGCTTCGCGCGACGCGGGATGTCATCGTAGTCGGTCTCGTCCGGCTGGCCCAGATTGGCCGTGTATGCATACGGGATCGCCCCCTTGATGCGCATCCAGTGCAGCGCTGCGCTGGTGTCCAGGCCGCCTGAGAACGCGATGCCGACCTTTTGGCCGCGCGGAAGTTGTTGCAGGATAGTTGCCATAGCTGATGTGCGGAAATGTCGGATGAAAACGCTTACAGAAGGGCTTCGCGCCCACAGGGCATCAATTGTATTACCAAACGCAATGCAAACGGGGCGTTCGGGCCAAACGCTCCGTCTCTTGCCAATAGTTTACACGCCATGCGCAGCCCGCGCGCCATACAGGTACTTACCGCACGCTTTCATGTATCGCAGCGCGCGCGGTGAATGTCTCACGCCAATGCGTCAACTTTTGATTAACCCGCCATGATGCTGTTTAAAAACACGTCGGACATTATGAATCAGACCAAAAATTAATGGATACTGCTTAGCCTATGTACTTGGTAACGTTTTTTCATTAGCTTTCATTTTGCACCTCGGTGCTTTTAATTTTTCCCATTGTGGTAAATTGCACGACTAGTGCATTGAACGCCCAGGCACCGCGATGCATTCACAGTGCAACGACAAGTGTCTGTACCCATGACACCATCCGCATGCCTATTCAAACATAAACCTAATAAAATGACCCATGGACTTTGATCCTAACCTTGCATCTATCAACGCTCAAGTGGCTATGTGCGCAATGCAGAGCCAGCAAAACCAACATGCTACTGCAGCCGCACCGCCTGGCTCATTACGCCAGATGGCGCCCGAGAACACATGTACGTTGAAAGAGCCGATGATCTGTGCAACGGAAAATCAAGCCAAAGAACCAGTAAATGGCTCGACAATAGTTCGTAAAAACCGTCCGACAACCTACCGAGATCTGCCGCTCGAAATCATCCAGCAGGTGGCCGACTGCCTACCCTTTGATCTTATCGGTGATCTATCGACCGTGGACAGGCGCACATACCACGTGCTGCGAGAACGGCGGCTACGCTATCTTTGCTATGCACGCGCCCTGCACCTAAAAGAGAGTAATTTTGATTTAGCATCAGCACTTCAATTATTAGCCGAGATTGAACGGATCCGCGCACACTCTGCGTTGCGCGCTGAGCCACTCAGAAGGCTGGCGTGGCTCATATTAGACTTGCCCGGTGCGCAAAAGTCGACGGCATTCGCACTTATTTTTGAGGCTGCAGACCGCATGCATTGGATTATAATATTAATCGACAACCGTCACCAGTGCCGAGCAAAAATGCGATCATCGATTTCACTTGCTCTTATTATGATGGGCCAACTGCAATTATGAGCCAGCTGCGGTTAAGCGATCCTTTGCAGCTCATGCACCGCTTAATCAGCCCACAATTCAAGCGTTAGCGCTGTTATGCGCACCGACATCATTATCCAATACATCCATTAAATTTTTGTCACCCCTAATTCTCTCAACAAATTCTTTTATAACACTTCTAAATCTCCAATCGACCTCCTCATCGACAACATATTGATCCATCAGCGCATCAACTTGCCCTCTGCTGTGGATACCGGTTAAGACATCCGCCAAGCAAATATATAACCCTTTTCCACTTAGCCAACGAGAAAAAATTTTTAACGACTTAATCTTGTCTTCGTTATACCCAAGGCCAATTCCATTAGCCTTACAATAATTATAAATATTATCAGAAGTTTTTTTGTCTTTTTCAGATAAAAATCTATCGTAGTTCTTCGCTATTGAAGACCTCTTTTTTCCACGCAAAATATCAATTGACGGCTTAAAGTCCTTTTTATAAGTCGGCTTCATACTTCCATCAGCCTTAAAAAGCGTTTCCAGTGCATCGGTAAATTCTCTATCAATTTCTGATTTTATAATACTTAACGACTCATCAACTCCAAATTCTTTCTCAATAAAAAATTTTATTCTCAACAACGTATCGCAATGTCTTGAGTTCCTCAACGCATGAAGAATATCAGCATCTTTTTCTTTGGGCTGCGACATTTTCAAGCGGAGACTAACTATATTGCGCGCGTCACTAGCCAAGTCAGACGCCGCAGAATTTTCCACAAAAAGACTATCATAACCCGTTATTTGCGACAACTGCCTTCCCTTCTCCCATTCAAGCAAATATTTAAGTTTATTAACAGCCCTATCAATTTTAGACCTATAACCACTGCTCAGCTTAAAACTATCATCATTTTTAAATAGCGAAAATACATTAGTTGGATTATAAATATTTGAAGGATCCGTAACCGGTTGACTTCTCAAATAAGCAACAAGACTGCCTTCATGCTTTACATTTAGCCATCCAGCAAAGTAAATCAAAATGCGGACTAAATTTCCTTCTTCGGATTTTTTATACCTAAATTTTGGACAAGCCTCCCCTAAAGCGGCAAAGCGTCTATCTATATTGAATAAAAGTTGCTTATCTTCTTGTGACAAAATAAAATTTGGGCGAATGCTAGCACCAGCAGGTGCGCTTGAGTTGAGCGCAGCAAGGTATGGCTGGATTGTCGTGCCACTAGCATCTACGCTGGTTCCGGCATGCTGCTCTGTTAACAGTTGCTGCTGAGTAGACGCTGAAGGCGATCGAAGACGCCGGAACACATTGCTAAGCCATGGAACATTGACGGGTGGACGCGGTAAAGACCGCTCTTC
Organism: Mycetohabitans rhizoxinica HKI 454; assembly: GCF_000198775.1. Lineage (NCBI taxonomy): Bacteria > Pseudomonadati > Pseudomonadota > Betaproteobacteria > Burkholderiales > Burkholderiaceae > Mycetohabitans > Mycetohabitans rhizoxinica. Next base: position 438,885 of record NC_014718.1, read on the forward strand.
AACCATATCCGGTTCATCACGTCGTGTTGGCCTCGTTTGGCTTCGAATGGGTGAGCCGCTGCGAGTTCGCCCCCGTGTCCATACATTCGTATCATCCAAACGGGTATGGTTTTCAGAAGCGAACGGACGCCGAATGTCATCATCCAACGCATCATCCAATTCCGCAAAGTCGACCGGCTTAATTACAGAGAACTGCTGGCCCCCATCTTGCCGAAGCTGGCTACTATTTGCCAGGGTCATCCTTGCCGGGTCCGATGACCACGTCATCATTGCCTCTTGAGGAGCCCGACGTGACGAACGGACGCGTGGCTGTACTTGACGCGATGTGGCGTCGGCGCCTGTTTGCGCTACATCGTCCGGTTGTTGAAAGTTTCTAGTACTGGAGGAATTTGCTAGGGTCCTTATTGACGGGTCCGACGACCAGGTCATGATCGCCCCCTGAAGGGCCCGAGATGACGAATGGACGCGTGGCTGTACTTGACGCGATGTGGCGTCGACGCCTGTTTGCGTTACACCGTCCGGTTGTTGAAAATTCGCAGCGGGGGAAGAATGAGCGTGAGAAAAAACGTTGAAGGGATTCATTAAAAAGCAAACAGCGTTGCGGCTGCTTTCTCCAGTGGACAAACCAGAGCATATTTTGCTAAACAACGCCCTTACGAGTACGTGTTACTACGAAACGGGCTCATGGCTAACGCACTATCTACTGTCGCCGCCCTTAACAAAATAATTTAGTCATGTAAATCATATAGGCATTTATATAATAATATGGATGCCTATATGATGACAGCAAGCTTACGCATACCTTGCATGTTTACCTTTATAAGCTAAACATGCTGACTATGCCGTTACGTATCACGATGCAGGTGTGTTCGGACACGGCAGCTAAACAACAAGACTGCGTGATATGGTCAGCGCCAAACGCTCGTGCACGTCATGATGCGCATCGCTGCTGCACTGGCGCAGCAGCTAGAATCTCCCCGGCCTCACTCCAAATTTGTCTTCGGGTCCTGGGCCGTTCGATGCGCTTGGGCCGACTGAGGGTCCCGGCATTCCATCTGCTGCGCGTCCACCGATGCGTGTGCCGATGGCTGCTGCGCCGGCTGCGGCGACGTCTTTGCTATCCGCGCTTCGTTTGACAAGCATGCCGTGCCGGTCTTCGCCTCGGCGCGTTGCCGTTTGACACCGCCATGCGGATGCGAGCGCCGCGACGCCAGCCAGCGTGCGCGCGCTGCCTGCGGCGCCGAAACCTCACCCACAGGATTGCCTTGCAAATCGACACGCGCAGCATGTTCGACAAGGCAATTCCAGTAACGACTACCCTGACACCACGTCGCGATCGCATCCTTGATCTGCGCTTCGGTCAGTCCAAGCTTCTTCGCGTGCTGCATCGCATCGATATGAATACCGAGTTTGAGCGGCAGCTTCGGTTCGGGTTTTTTAGGAAAAGACTTTGGAAAATGCTTCTGCAAGCGCCAGATCGCTTCCACTACCGGATCGACCGGTTTGTGGCTCTGCGCAACGGGCCGCTGCTGGCCGCCCTGCCCGGTTCGTGCCCGCTTTGCATGATAAGCCGCAGAGTGTTGCTTGCCCTGCTGCTTGCCTTGTTCGGCATGCTGCGGCTCGCCTTGTTCCGTACGCTGCTTCACCTGCTCAGCCCGTTGCTGTCTAGCCTGTGCAGCGAGTTGCTGCTTCAGCGCGGCAAGTTGCTCAAAACCCATGTTGCTTGTTATTTAAAAGGAGTCTGCCCATTGTAGCAGTTCGTCCTTGGGCGCAAGAGACTGTCGTCGGTCACGAAGCCGCATGCGGCGGCTGCAGCGTACCCGAATTGGCGCTCAATAAGTCCTCGCTGCGCTCAATCACATAACGCTCCAGCATCGAGACCACCGCGTCGTCGCGCAGTTCATTCCATGGTATTTGCCGCAAGCGGCACGATGCGCAGCGGCGCGCGTGGCTGCGCGTTATCGAGCACGCGACCGCAGTAGTAGGCCTAGGCGCCGGCGCATGCTTCGCCGCGTGGCTCGAACACCGCAAACAAGAAAACCACGGCCAACCCTGCAGCCACGGTGCATGATGGGTCAGCCGAGGTCAACCGGTATAAAGATTTGTGCGTTGTCGCGCTGCACCAGCAACGCAACACTGCTACCGGCCCGCGAGAGGCTTGATGCAAGTTGGGCGGGCGTCGTGACCGGCTGGCCGTTCACCGCCAGGATGACATCGCCAGGCTGCACGCCGGCAGCCGCTGCCGGGCCTGCAACATCCTGCACCAGCAGGCCTTGGGCCTGCACTGCGCGTCGCTCCTGCGGCGTCAATACGCGCACCGCGACACCGAGCCGGCCCTGCGTCGCGCCTTGCGCATCGTTGGACTCGAGCTTACCGTTTGTGAACGCGCCCAGTGTCACATTCACGTCCTTTGTGCTCCTGTCACGCCACACCTGCAGTTTTGCAGTCGTGCCCGGTTGCATCGCGGCGATCTGCGCGGGCAGTTCCGACGAGCTTAGCACCGGCGCGCCATTGACCTGTAATATCACGTCGCCTGCCTTCAGCCCAGCCTTTGCGGCCGGCCCACCGGGCTCGACCGAACTGATCAGCGCACCCTGCGGCTGCTTTAGGCCAAACGAGTTTGCCAGCGCCTGGTTCACGCCCTGCACCGACACGCCCAACCGCCCCCGACTGACGTGACCGGTCTTCACTAGCTGATCCTTCACACGGATCGCCTCATCAATCGGGATCGCGAATGACAGGCCCTGGAAACCACCGGTCTGAGAGTAAATCATCGAGTTGATCCCGATTACATCACCCTGCAGATTGAACAACGGCCCACCTGAATTGCCAGGATTCACCGGCACATCGGTTTGGATAAACTGCGTATAGTTTTCGTCTGGCAGCGCACGCGACTTCGCGCTGATGATGCCCGACGTCACAGTGTTGTCAAAACCATACGGCGAGCCGATCGCGACAACCCACTGACCGACCTTGCTTTGCTTGGGATCGCCGATCTTCACCACCGGCAGGTTGCTCGCGTCAATCTTGAGCACCGCCACATCGGACTGCTTATCGCTGCCCACCACCTTCGCGCGGAACTCGCGCTTGTCGGTCAATCGCACGCTCACCACGTTCGCGCCGTCGATCACGTGCGCATTCGTCAGGATATATCCGTCCTTGCTGATGATGAAGCCCGAACCCAGACTGCTGCTCGGTACCTCCTGCTGCGGGCCGAAATTGCCGCCGAACCCGTAGAAGCGGCGGAAGAATTGGAAGAACGGATCACTCGGGTCGAGTGGCAACGGCAGGCCGCGCTGTGCGGCTTGTCGCACGATATGCTTCGCGCTGATGTTGACGACTGCCGGGCCGTACGTTTCAACCAACCCGGAGAAATCAGGTACGCCGGTCTTCGCGGCGGCCTCGGCCGGCATCATCGGAACGGCATGGGCCGACTGCACAGGCTCAATGTCCTTGTGTCCAGCGAAGTACCCGGCCGATAACGCGGCCGCCACCGCGACGGCAACGGCGCTACGCGACAGGATTTTGGTTTTCATCGATTGCGCTCCTCGTCGGCATGACTGCTACAATGCCTGCCAGAATAGGAGCGGTCGCTTAAATCTGTCTTAAAACCGAGATCGTCAGGGTCGCTACACAATGCCACGTATCCTGTCCGAAGGCGCCCGGGTGACATCGCCTTGTCTAATACGGAGATTCCATGTCATACAGGCTGCTCATCGTCGGACCCACGGAATAGCGAAGTTAGCGCGGCCTCGAGGCGGGGGATGCGCAGTGTACAAACGGATGATGCGTTTTTAAGACGACTTGAAAGCATGCAGGCTATTGGTCATAGTGCAGTCGCTCGCCCCCGTCCCTGGCCGTGTGCGCGTGCAGACGCGTGACGGCTGGCACCGGCTGGTCCCTGTTATGAGTGACAAGCGGTGCTGGCCGCGAACCAAGCGGCCACAGCGCTACTTGCCAAGCCGCGCGCGCAACGCCCGCGCCGTTTCCAGCAACCCCTCGTAGCCCGACCGCGCGTGATCCGGTAGGTCCGGATCACCGACCAGCGCCCCCAGTGTCTCGATCAAGCTGTACAGGATACCCTTGGCTGCGCCGGCTGCGATATGGCCTGACGAAAGCTGTGTGTCCACGTGGTTGAGCGCGGCATCCAGATGGTCGACATCCGGCCGCTCGCCACGCGCGCCCGGCGACGACGGTCGCCCACCGTGACTCGATTCTTCACCCATTCCGTTCCCCTGTTCAAGAATCCGATCATCCATCCCGCTTATCTTCCGCTTTTGGGGAGACGTTGGCGCGACGTCGGAACTCCGGACTGATGCTTACGTCACCACCTTTATTTACATGATTATATTGGCTCAATACGCGGAATGCGGCAATGAGTCATCGTGTCAGGGTAGCAGTCATCATCGCCCCCTTAAAGATTCGTCAATATTACTTCTTTTTGCGCAGTGCAATATTGAGCGGAATGTCGCAGGCTGCGCGGCACCTTACGCACATGGTCGGTCCAGCTGCCTGCCACAGTGGGCTATCGAGCGACGTCCGACGCGGGCATGGCCCCCGAGCCCAGTGCCTCGGACAAAAAATCGATGAAAGTACGCACTTTCGGCGTCATGTACTTGCGGCTCGTGTAGACGACGTACACGCGCGGCGAGAACAACACATAGTCTGGCAGCAGCTTGAGCAGTGCACCGTCGCGCACCTCAGTCGTGACAATCCACTCCGGCAGGTACGCCAAGCCCAGCCCCGCCTTAACACATTGCAGCGCCATCGACGTGTCGTTGGTCTTGAGCACCGCGCGGTTCCTGACTGTGAACCGCCCACGCGGCCCTGACAGCTCAACCCTGTCCAGATTTGTATAGTTTGGCAGCACAATCCGATGCGCCTCGATGTCGAGCGGCTCGCGCGGCATGCGATGCCGGGCCAGGTAATCGGGTGCGCCCACTAGCAGAAACGGCACTTCGCACAATGGCCGCACGATCAGCGACGGCGACGGCTCAGAGGTGGCGCGCAGCACCATATCATAGCCTTCTTGCGTCAGGTCGACAAAGCGATTTTCCAGCCGCAGGTCGATCAACACGTGGGGAAACCTGTGCTGGTAAGCCGCGACCAGATCCGCGAATCGCCGCGTCGCGAACCAGCCCGGCGCCGAGACTTTCAGCACACCCTGCGGCTGGCTGTTCTGTGCGCCGAGCGCCGCTTCAGCGGCCTGCAAAATGTCCAGTGCCTCGCAGCATTGTTCGTAATACACGCTGCCTGCCTCAGTCAGGCTCATCTGACGCGTGGTGCGGTTCAGCAACCGGACATGGAGTTCACGCTCGAGGCTGGCGATATGCTTGCTCGTCATCGCAGTCGAGATATTTAAGCGCTCGGCCGCCTTCACGAAGCTGCCCGCTTCGGCGACTTCACGAAACACCCGAATGCTGGTGAATTTATCCACGCTGCCCTTCCTGTTGATAAGACCGACGCGCGGATGATAGCGGGTTCCGCGCGGCACCGTCGCCGGCTAGCCGAATGGGGCACCTGCCACGAGATCACCGGCGCCGGTGTGCAGGACGATTCCCCGGCTTTCACCGATGCCGCATCGAACAGTATGGAGCACGGTGCATTGAACGCACAGCTTACGGCTTACAGAGAAGGCTGATGATTGTTAATGTTCGATGACGATTGCGCTGACGCGCACGACAATCCGGCGGCCGCCAGCGCCCGACGCCTCGGGAAAGCTTTGATTATCGGGCTCAGGCAGCCATCTACTGGGCGACATGCAATGACGCTGCCAGGCGCGTCAGCCTCAGCGGCTCTGCCGCCCCTTCATGCCCGTTCGGCCCGCGACGATAGGGCAAGACACCTGCCAGCGCGTTCCAAATCCTGGCATACGCGTGAAGCGCACGGCATCACGGACATGAGCGCTTATGAAACGAATGCTTGCGAACGCCGGAAGACATGCTGTCAGCAGCACGCTAAAAATGGCTTTTCCACACTTTGTGTGAAGTTTGTGCCGTGGGCTAGCATCAGTTCGACACGCGATTTAGCATGGCCATGTGAATCACCACGCGAAATGCCTTCGGCATAGGCGCCGGCGCGACCGCGCGACACAAACTGAACTGCGCAATGACGACTTAGCCAGTTCGCCGCCGTCGTTGCACCGCGCGGCGGCAGCAGATCCAGTAGCCGGCGTTTCTGGAGATCGGTCAATAGAGTAGCGTAGCAAGAGCCACGTTTGAATAGCCCGTCAACGATGCCCATGATGGGCGGCTGCGGTGTCGCTGCGCATGGCTCATCACCGTGGCCTTTGAGCAAACGAAGCATCGTTTGGACCCGACCGTTCCCCTCCAAAAACATCCATGCGGGGAGTGGGCAACAGGCGTTGAAGGAAAAATCCACGCCGGTGTCCGAGTGATGAGATATCGTGTTTGACCGTCATCCTCACTAGCCAGGAAGTGGGAAAACCACATTACGTCCGACGTTGACACCAGCTCATCTGGTGTTTCCGATGGAACCCGCAAACCAAGCGTCGCAGATGCACTTAAAAATTTATTTTTTCAGGCGGATAAATTTTATAGATGCAAACAACATGATTATTACATCATTTGTCTTATACTGCCATCTCCAGTTATCGGCACACACTGCTTACGTGCTTTTCTATACTGATTCTGGCGTTTTTTGAAAAGAAAAATTGCTTGGATGGTTCCCAATTTAGTTCTATAGTGACTTCACCTCATTGGAAACCTATGCACTTGGGAACGGGACTTCATTCCCGTACGCGGTGTGGATTATCAGAAGAATGGGGTGATTCGTCGGCAGCCGCGACTGCCGTTTTATACAGGCGATGTCTGGAGTAAACGCAATGACGAAGTACTCTGAGTTAGTCCAAGCCACGTTGTCCTTACGCGGTACATCCGTTTTTCCTATCTCTCTTGTCTCGAACCACTGTGCAAACTGTGACGCAATGGTGCTTTAGTTAGATATACATCCAGACAATGGCTTTCATGAGCGGGAACATCGTTAAAATCCCCCTCATTTCAGTCGCAATCTGAAACATTGCAGCATCCTACCAAAAGCACAATGTCTTATCGAATTTAAATGATTCGATAAGCAAGCAATATTTGCAAATTTTAAAAGGGCCAACCAACAGCAAAACATAAAATTAGATAATCATTAAATAAATCGCAATGACGCCGTATTCAATTAACGCAATCAATGTTATTCTCAGTGAGTTAAACGACGATGTGAAGCGATTTTTATATCTGCGCAGGCAGTGCCGCGCTTAGCAGATGATAGCCTGCCAGTCTTAAATGGCACCCATACCGAGCTGGTTGTATTTCCAATGTGCTAGAGGCTAGGCATTCGTATCGGATGCGCGTGCGCCACAATAGCGCAGCGCAAACTGGATGCTAAGTGGTAAAGCCATTCCCTTATATTGAACGAGTGCAAAATTAATATGAATAATCAAATTGCTAAGCTTGAAACCTCTGGCCCAACTGAAGTAGTGCATTCTTCTTCACTCGGAGCACAAAGCCCTGCGCTACAGACTAAAGAGCATTCTGCTCCATCGCGCCGGTGTGCAATTGTGGGCGGCACTACATTGGCTGTACACTGTGCGCAGCAACTTGTTGCCTCAGGGTATGTCGTCCAAGTGGTATTGGCAACCGACGCAGTGTTAAAAGCATGGGCAAATCATGAGGGGATACTTTGTGTCGATACGGTTGATTCGTTAAACAACAACATCAGACAGCATCCGGTAGATTGGTTATTTTCGGTCGTTAATCCGTTCATCCTGCCAGCGTCACTGATTGAGAACATCCGCAATGGCGCGTTCAATTACCATGACGCGCCATTGCCCCGTTACGCAGGCACTCATGCCACTTCTTGGGCGTTGTTGGCTCATGAATCTCATTACGCGATTACCTGGCATTACCTTACCGCAGCGGTGGATGCCGGGCATATTGCAGTCCAACGTCCTATTGTAATTGATGCAGACGAGACCGCACTAACATTAAATCTAAAATGTTATCAGGCAGCGCGAGAAAGTTTTAATGAATTGTTATCTGGTTTAAGCCAATGCTCATTAGTCGTACGCTCGCAAGACCCGACCCAGCGCAGTTTCTATGCCAAACACCGTCGCCCTCCGGCTGGCGCCTATTTGCGCTGGATAAGTCCAGCTCGGGATTTATCTGCATTGGTGCGTGCGCTGACGTTTGGCGAGCTTTATTTCAATCCGTTGGGCTGTCCGAAGTTGTTGCTTCAACAAGGTACGGTACAGGTGGCACGTGTTACGAGACTGGACCAGCGTTCCAGCGCTGTAGCTGGTACGGTGATCAGCATCAAGCCTCACGCCTGGCAAATTTCGACGGGTAGCGAAGATGTGTTAGTTAGCGGCTTTTCCACTCTTGAGGGCGAGCCTTTGCCCGCCCAGGATTTAGCAATACAGTCAGGCATTAGTCAAGGCGATAGACTACCCGAGCTGACCCAAAAACAAGCCGATTCGATCACTGAGATTCATGAAAGGCTAGCGCCCCACGAAGCTTTCTGGCAACAACGCTTGGCATGCCTACAGCCTTTACAGTTGCCTTTTGGACAACGTGAGCATAGCACCGAACCTGAATGGGTAGCGAGCGCATGGTGCCCGCCCTTGCAAGAGAAAGATGCATCAAATCAGACAGCGACAGCGCTACTTACTGTATTTTCGATCTATCTGGCCCGTCTGACGGCGCAAACGAAATTTCAGATTGGCTGGCACGTCAATGAAGCCTACAACTCGTTAAATACCCTCGCCTGCTTGGCTTCAGTGGTGCCCATGGACATCGTGGCAGAGTTGAATGAACCTTTTGCAAGGAATTTGGCCAACATTCAGGCAGAGTACGCTCGCCTTGAGAAACATCGCACATTTGTGCGCGACCTAGCCTCCCGTTCCCCAGTACTTCGTGATTTGCCCGCCTTGCGTGCAAAACATCCTTGGCCAGTGGCAGTGTCGGTATTACCTAATGAAACGCAGTCTTATCTGATTTCTAGCACGGACGCAGTTGGTACGCTGATAACGCTTCAAATTAATTCACTTGGAGCATTTCGCTGGGTATATGATGCCAACCGTTTGGATGCTGTTCAGGTCCAGCGCATCAGCGAACATATACGCGAGTTGGGACATGCGTCACTGAATGCCGATCATGCTGACAAGCCAGCTAAAACATTAAACTTGCTGCCATCAGCCGAGCGAGAACTACTACTCAATACATGGAACGCAACACAACGGGATTACCCAGCGCATTCGTGTGTCCATCAGTTGTTCGAGGCGCAGGTAGCTCGCCTACCCGAGGCTACGGCACTCGTGCATGAAGGCCAGAAGCTCAGCTATATTGAACTTAATGCTCAGGCAAATCGCTTGGCACATCAGCTAATCGAGTTGGGCGTGAAGCCCGATGCGCGGGTGGCGATTTGCGTGGAACGGAGTCCTGCGATAGTAGTGGGATTGCTGGCGATTTTGAAGGCTGGGGGCGCCTATGTGCCGCTAGATCCGGCGTATCCGAGGGAGCGGCTCGCGCACATTCTGCAAGATGCGGTACCGCAGATCGTGCTGGCCGATACATCGGGGCGCGCCGCACTGGGTGATGCGGCTCTGGCCAACCGTATCGTGCTGGATCCGAACACAGTGTTGGACCAACCTGACACAAATCCGCGGGTGCCAGGCCTAAGTCCAAGTCACTTGGCATATGTGATCTATACGTCCGGTTCGACTGGTACGCCTAAAGGTGTGATGGCACACCATCAAGGCGTGGTCCGACTGATCCAAGAAACTGATTACGTACAGGTTGAGCCGGAAGCGGTCTTTGCATTCGCATCGAACGTGGCATTCGATGCAGCAACTTTCGAAATTTGGGCACCCCTATTAAACGGCGCTCGCATCGAGATTATCGATCGAGAAAGCCTACTTTCTCCGTCTGCCTTGGCTCGTAAGCTCAAACAGCGTGGGGTGACCGTGCTCTTTTTAACAACGGCGCTTTTTAACCAAATCGCTAAAGAACAGGCTGATGCCTTTAGTGATCTACATTATCTGTTATTCGGAGGAGAAGCGGCAGATCCCCAATGCGTGTCTCGCGTTTTGCAGGAAGCAAAGCCGCGGCACTTGCTGCATGTGTATGGACCAACGGAAACGGTGACCTATGCGAGTTGGTATGAAGTGCGCAGCGTCACTCCGAGTCGGAGCATCCCGATTGGCCGACCGATTGCGAACACGAGCATTTACTTGCTCGATACCTACGGTCAGCCGGTGCCGCTAGGTGCGGTCGGCGAATTGTATATCGGCGGCGCGGGTGTCTCTCGCGGCTACCTGAACCGGCCGGATCTCACTGCTGAACGCTTTGTGCCTGATCGGTTCTCGGCTACCCCGAATGCCCGCATGTACAAGACGGGCGATTTAGCACGTTATTTGCCCGATGGCAATTTAGAGTTTATAGGTCGCAACGACCATCAGGTCAAGATTCGTGGCTTCCGGATTGAATTGGGCGAGATCGAGGCTTGCTTGGCCCAACACGCGCAAGTACGCGAGGCGGTAGTGCTGGCACTGGGTGATGACAGCAAAAAGCGTCTGGTGGCGTATGTAGTGGCGGAGGCCAATGATGCGCTGTCCGGCACCTTGCGCGCCCATGTTTCTGCGAGTTTGCCTGAATACATGGTGCCCAGTGCATTCGTGCGGCTTAATACGTTGCCGCTGACGCCGAACGGCAAGTTGGACCGGCGCGCACTGCCGGCGCCGGATGCGGAGGCATTCGCGCATCAAGCGTATGAGGCGCCACAGGGCAAGCTCGAAACCACGCTGGCTCAAATTTGGTCCGAGTTGCTCGGTGTCGAACGCGTGGGTCGTCACGACAGCTTCTTCGCGCTCGGCGGGCATTCATTGCTCGCCGTGCAGATGATTGAACGTCTCAGACGCCTCGACCTTACCGTGTCGGTACGCACACTATTCAACACGCCCACACTCAGCAAGCTGGCCCAATCGTTAGGCCAACACTGTGAAGTGGCCGTGCCGCCCAATCTCATTACACTCGAGACTACAACGCTGACCCCCCAGTTGCTGCCATTGGTCAACCTTAACCAGGCTGACATTGACCGAATTGTCGAACAGGTCCCCGGTGGCGTCGCAAATATTCAAGACATTTATGCGTTGTCGCCGATGCAGGACGGTATTTTATTTCACCATCTGCTGTCGACCGATGGTGATCCGTATTTGCTGATCGCCCAAATGGCGTTTGATGACAGAGCGATGCTCGACCGTTACTTGAATGCGGTCCAACAAGTTATCAACCGACACGATATTCTGCGTACCGCGTTTTTCTGGGAAGGTCTATCCACCCCTGCGCAGGTCGTTTGGCGTCACGCCCCGCTGTCAATCACCGAGCTCGCTCTCGATCCGGAAGAGGGACAGATCACTGAGCAATTGGCCCAACGCTTTGATCCCCGGCAACACTGCCTCGATTTGACTCAAGCTCCGTTGTTGCGGTTTGTGATTACGCAGAACAATGACGGTCGTTGGCTGCTGGTTCAACTATTGCATCATCTCGTTCACGATCACTCGACGCTGGAAGTCATGCATGCGGAAGTCAAGGCCTTTATCGAAGGTCGGGATGATACGCTGCCACCCGCGCAGCCGTTTCGCAACTTGGTTGCGCAAGCGTACTTAGGCATATCGCAAGTCGAGCACGAGCGTTTCTTTACCGAGATGCTTGCCGACGTGGAAGAACCGACGCTACCGTTCGGACTGGCCGACGTGCATCACGACGGCACACAAATTACCGAGGCACATCAAAGGCTACCGCAAGCTTTAAATGATCGGCTACGTGCTCAAGCCAAACGGTTAGACGTAAGTTTAGCCAGTTTGTGTCATCTGGCCTGGGCGCAGGTGCTCGCTCGTGCAAGCGGCCAGCAGCGTGTGGTATTTGGTACAGTGTTGTTTGGACGGATGCACGCAGGCGACGGCGCAGACAGTGCAATGGGGCTATTTGTCAATACACTGCCGTTGCGTGTGGATTTGGACAGTGACAACGTGGCAGATAGTGTGCGAAACACGCAAGCGCGGCTAGCTGCGCTGCTCGAGCATGAGCATGCGTCGCTGACGCTTGCACAACGCTGCAGTAGCGTACTAGCGGGTACACCACTTTTTAGTGCGCTGTTGAACTACCGACACAATGCAATACAGACGGTTGAGAGCGAAACGTCTCCCGGCATTGAATTCCTAAGTTTTGAGGAGCGTACCAATTATCCTCTTATACTGTCGGTGGACGATTTTGGCACTGCACTGGGATTGACAGCTCAAATTGCACAGCCGTTCGACCCTGCCCACGTATGCAGTTATATGCAACAGGCGCTGGAGAGCTTAGTCGAAGGGCTCGAATACACGCCCGATATGCCAGTTTGTCAACTAGAAATATTATCCAGCGAGGAAAGAAAACATTTGCTCAAAACGTGGAATGCGACTACAAAACCGTATCCAAAGCACATGTGCATCCACCAGTTGTTCGAAGCCCAGGTTGAGCACACGCCGCAAGCCACTGCGCTGGTATGCGAAAATCAAACACTCAACTATGCACAATTGAATGCTCAGGCCAACCACCTTGCACATCGTTTGATCGAACTGGGCGTTCAACCGGACGTACGTGTCGCAATTTGTGTAGAACGCAGTCTTGCAATGGTCGTGGGGTTGCTCGCAATCCTAAAGGCGGGTGGTGCTTATGTACCGCTTGACCCAGGGCATCCATCTGAGCGCCTCGCCTATTGCCTTAAAGATGCAGCACCAGCCATTCTGCTAGCCGATGCGGCTGGCCGTGCCGCATTGGGGGAAACAATTCTCCATTCGCTGACCGTGCTCGATCCGGCTGTATTGCCAGAATCCTCCAGCATCAACCCCAATGTTTCCGAGCTTACCCCTAGTCATCTCGCGTATGTGATTTATACATCCGGCTCGACCGGTGCTCCAAAGGGTGTGATGATCGAGCATGCACAAATTGTGCGTCTGTTTGAAACTGAACCATCTACAGAAAATCAAGCACTGAAAAGCACTCAACTGGCGTATAGCTTAACGCCTACTGATCGCGTCTTGCAAAAAACGCCTTTTAGTTTTGACGTTTCTCTCTGGGAAATTTTTTGGACTCTAATGAACGGCGCTACCCTTGTGGTAGCGCCGCCGGACGCGCACAAAGATCCCTTTGCATTAGTGGACTTGATTATACGGCAGCGTGTCACCACCGTTCACTTTGTGCCGTCCATGCTTCGTATTTTTCTCAATAGTGGAAGTATCCAGCACTGTACATCTTTAAAGCAATTAATTTGCAGTGGAGAGGCGTTATCCAGTGCAGATATTCAAATTTGCCGAGCACTGCTTCCTCAGGTGCAACTGCATAATTTGTATGGCCCCACCGAAACCTCTATTGGTACAACAGTCTGGACCTGCCCAGTAAAATGGACAGCAAAAAATGTTTTGATTGGCCGACCGATCGCAAATACGAGAGTTTACCTGCTTGACGCTCGTGGCCAGCCAGTGCCACTAGGCGCAGTGGGCGAATTGTATATTGGCGGAGAAGGAGTGGCACGCGGTTACCTGAACCGTCCGCAGCTCACTGCTGAATGCTTTGTACACGACCCATTCTCGGATCAACCCGATGCGCGCATGTATAAGACAGGAGACTTGGCACGCTACTTGCCAGACGGCAACTTGGAGTTTTTGGGCCGCAACGACCATCAGGTCAAAATTCGTGGCTTCCGAATTGAATTAGGTGAGATCGAGGCATGCTTGGCTCGGCATGCGCAGGTGCGTGATGCGGTGGTACTAGCGACAGGCGAGGATCAGGATAAACGCTTAGTAGCCTATGTAATAGCGGATGCAGACGAACAACTGGCCAACACGCTCCGCATACATCTAGCAGCTAGCCTGCCTGAATACATGGTCCCCAGTGCATTCGTACAGCTCAATGCTTTTCCGCTCACGCCGAGCGGCAAGCTAGATCGCCGCGCGTTGCCGGTACCTGACACGGGTGCACTTGCACTTCAAAAATATGAAGCGCCGCAGGGCCAACTCGAGACTACGCTTGCTGACGTCTGGGGCGAATTGCTGGGCGTGGAGCGAGTAGGGCGTCAGGACAGCTTCTTCGCGCTTGGAGGGCATTCACTGCTCGCTATTCGGATGATTGAACGCATCCGCATTACATTGGGTATCGAGATTACTATCCTTTCGCTATTCGAAACTCCCACCATCGCGGGACTGGTACAGCGCTTAGTTCAAAAAACAGGTATTCGCGATGACGCCTTCGCTGTTTTGCTTCCTATTCAACCCACTGGTACCCGGCCACCTCTTTTTTGCGTTCACCCCGTCAGTGGCTTAAGCTGGCTCTATAGGAATTTGATAAATTACTTAGATACTGATCAACCCGTTTATGGCTTACAAGCCCGAGGACTCAATGGCGCTTCACCACTTGCGGAAACAATCGATGAAATGGCGGCGGACTACATCAAGCAAATTCGCCGCATTCAGCCTAACGGGCCCTATCATCTGCTAGGGTGGTCTTTCGGCGGCAATGTAGTCCATAGTATGGCGTCGCAACTAGAACAACAAGGTGAAAGCGTGTCGTTACTGGCTTTGCTAGACAGCTATCCAGATTATGCTCAGCGAGTTGATGATCCAGATAAAATTCAAAAGGAATTTTATATTGAGCTGCTGTCCCGGTATGGGGATGACAGCATCCCAAATGTAGGAGATTATTTATGGGGAAAAACTCGGGATGTTATCAAAAATAATCATCGTCTTTTAAAAGAAGCTTCAATACCTATCTATTGTGGCGACGCACTGTTTTTTTATGCCACGATAGCGGATGATGAATCAATTCCGCTAGCCTCTCCTGATCTTTGGAAACCTTATATTCTTAAAAATATTGAAATATGCAATATACATTGCAAACATAGGGACATGGGAGGGCCTGGACCGGCCACTGAAATTGGTCAGATTCTAGCCCAAAGGTTAAGTAGTCTATATGTAAGCGCGAATTCCAGCGCACCTGGCGTGAGCGGGTGAGAAACCTTACGATTGCGTCCTCAACCACGAACTTGCGGACGCAATCCATGACAAGGTCCTTCGCCGCCTCCATGCCATTCACGGAGTCGATCAGCACGTTCGAATCAAACAAGGCTTTCCCATTCGCGGCATAGTTCCTCTTGATACATATGAAAGGCCCCCGACGTGATGATCCTTCCACATACCGAACACATCGATGCTAAGAGCGCGCGTGCGTTGAAGGACATACACGTTGCCTGCGTCGCGGATCATTGGGACGCTGGGTGAAGCCGAGACTGGCTAACCATACAACCCTTTATCAATCAAAGTTAGCACCAATCAAGCGAACACCCCAGCGAGCCTCAACCCGCACGAAGATCACCGTAGGAAGCATCGTGCCCCGGCACCCGTTCACGCGCGAGCACTGATGCAAGCGCCGCGCCGGTATGGCTATGCCGGACCTTGACGAGCCCTTCGGGCGCCGCGGCGGCCACCACCGTCCCGCCGCCGGCGCCGCCTTCCGGACCCAGGTCGATGATCCAATCCGCCTCGGCGATCACATCCAGGTCGTGCTCGATCACGACGACGCTGTGCCCGGCATCGACGAGCCGGTGCAGCACATGGATTAGTTTCGCGACATCGGCCATGTGCAGGCCGACCGTCGGCTCATCAAGCACATATAACGTATGCGGAGCGCGCTGGCCGCGTCGCGCGACGTCATCACGGACCTTGCTCAATTCGGTGATGAGCTTAATGCGCTGTGCCTCGCCCCCAGACAACGTCGGCGACGGCTGCCCCAGCGTCAAGTAGCCCAGCCCCACGTCCTTCATCAACTGCAACGGATGTGCGATCGATGAGATCGCGCCAAAAAACTCGACTGCCTCATCAATCTCCATGGTCAGCACGTCACCGATGCTGCGGCCGCGCCACGTGACAGCCAGCGTCTCCGGATTGAACCGTTGCCCGTGACAAACATCACACGGCACCTTGACGTCCGGCAGGAAGCTCATGCCGATCGTGCGCACGCCCTGTCCTTCGCACGCTGGACAGCGGCCGTCGCCGGTGTTGTACGAAAAGCGCGATACCTGGTAGCCGCGCGCCCGCGCCTCCAGCGTCTGCGCAAACAGCTTGCGGATCGCATCCCAGATGCCAATGTACGTGGCCGGACAGGAGCGCGGCGTCTTGCCAATTGGCGTCTGGTCCACTTCCAGCACCCGATCGATGCCGTCCCAGCCGGTAATCGACTCACAACCGCGCCACAGATGACGGACACTGACACGCGGGCGAGCGTCGGTGCGCGCCAGCACGCTGGCGCGTCGAGCGCGTGCCGACACGTTGTCGGCGTCACCCTGTGCCGCTTTGCGCGCGCGACGCTGTGCCGGCGATGACAGCACCGAGCGCCCGACCGCATCGAGCAGGTTCGCCATCAGGACATCGCGCGCGAGCGTCGACTTGCCGGAACCCGATACGCCCGTGATCGCAACCAGCCGCGCCAGCGGAATATCGACCGTCACATCGCGCAGGTTGTGCAGCGACGCGCGCTGCACGGTCAGCCAACGCGACGGCGCCATGCGGCTGGCCGCATCGACAGCGCGCCTCGGCTGCAACGGGTGCACGATCGGTTGTGCGAGATAGCGGCCCGTCAACGACCGCGGGTCCGCCGCGATGTCGGCGACACGGCCGGATGCGACGAGCGTACCGCCGCGCTTGCCCGCGCCGGGCCCGATGTCGATGATATGGTCCGCGCGCCGGATCGTGTCCTCGTCGTGCTCGACAACGACCAGCGTGTTGCCCTTGTCGCCGAGCTTGCGCAGTGCGTCCAGCAAAATCCGGTTGTCGCGCGGATGCAGTCCGATCGTCGGTTCGTCCAGCACATAGCACACCCCTTGTAGGTTGCTGCCAAGCTGCGCGGCAAGGCGGATGCGTTGAGCTTCGCCACCGGACAAACTTGGCGCCGCACGATCCAAGCTCAGGTAGCCCAACCCGACCTCTTCGAGAAATTCGAGCCGGCTTTGTATCTCGCTGACGACGTCGCGCGCAATCTCCGCCTCGCGCCCGCCCATCTGCAATTGACTGATCCAGTGTCGCGTATCCGATACTGTCCACTGCGCAACCGCGACGATGGGCTGACCGGCAAACGTGATCGCCCGCGACACGTCGTTCAACCGCGTGCCGCCACAATCCGGGCAAGGTGTGTCGCCGACGCCTTCAGGCTCTTGCTCTTCGGAGGGCAGCGTTTGCTCACGACCCCGCTCATCACCGCCGACGACCGTATCGTCGAACGCAGCGCGTTGCTCACGCGTCAGTTTCAAACCGGTACCCACGCATGTCGTGCACCAGCCATGCTTGCTGTTGTACGAGAACATACGCGGATCCAACTCCGGGTAGCTAGTGCCGCACACCGGGCACGCACGCTTGGTCGAAAACACCTTGATCGCGCCGATATTGGCGCCTGAGCCGCCGCGCGTCATGCCGTCGAGCAGGCCGTCCAGCGGCGCGAGCACGTGCATCACGCCCTTGCCGACCTCGAGCGTGTCCGCCAGCAGGCGGCGCAACTCGCCTTCGTGATCTGCCGACACGACCAGATCGGCGACCGGCAATTCGATCGTATGCTCGCGGAAGCGGTCCAGCTTCGGCCACGGATCGACACCGACGAACGCGCCATCGACACGCAGGTGCGTATTGCCCCGTGCCTTTGCCCACTTAGCCAGGTCCGTGTAGACGCCCTTGCGGTTCACGACGAGTGGAGCGAGCAGGCCGATATGCTGCCCCTTGTAGTCACGCAGCAACTGTGCGGCGATCGACTCAATGCTCTGCGACGTGACCGGCGTGCCGTCATGCACGCAATGCTGCACACCCAGCTTCACATACAGCAGACGCAGAAAGTGCCACACTTCGGATGTCGTCGCGACCGTGCTCTTGCGGCCGCCGCGCGACAACCGTTGCTCGATGGCGACGGTCGGTGGAATACCATACACCGCGTCAACTTCCGGCCGACCAGCGGGCTGCACAATCGAGCGAGCATACGCGTTCAGCGACTCGAGATAGCGGCGCTGTCCCTCATGGAACAGAATGTCGAACGCGAGCGTCGACTTGCCCGAGCCCGACACCCCAGTGACCACATTGAACTTACCGTGGGGGATATCGACGTCAAGCGATTTCAGATTGTGCTCGCGCGCGTTGACGATCCGCACCGCATGCTCGGGGCTCGCGTGCCGCACGCGCCCCGCCGTCAACGCCGTTTGCAGCGCAACGCCGGCGGCAGCGGCCTCGCCAGCCAGGTACGGCACCAACGGCTCGTTCACGCCATGCGCACCGGGCAATGTCGCCCTGACGTCACCTGCTTGCAATGCCCGATCGTATTGCAACAGCGCCTGACCTGTGTGCGACTGCGCGCAGCGCTTCACCTCTTCCGGCGTGCCACTGCACACGAGCTTGCCGCCCGCATCACCACCGTCGGGGCCGAGATCGATCAACCAATCCGCCGCGCGGATCACATCGAGGTTATGCTCAATCACAATCAGTGAATGACCACGCTCGAGCAGCTTGCCGAATGCGCGCATTAGCTTCGCGATGTCGTCGAAGTGCAAACCAGTGGTCGGCTCGTCGAACATGAACAACCGTGTCGGCACGGTGCCCGCACCCCGGCCCGGCGTGGTCTCGGCAAGAAAACCGGCGAGCTTGAGCCGCTGCGCTTCACCGCCGGACAGCGTCGGCACCGGCTGCCCGAGTTTCACATATTCGAGTCCGACGTCGACGATCGGCTGCAACACGCGCAGCACTTCCCCATCGCTGGCGAACAGCGCCGTCGCCTCGCTGACCGTCAACTCCAGTACGTCGGTGATTGCCAGGCGCCGCGTCGCGCCGCCTGGCGCCGTGCGCTCGATCGTCACGTCCAAGACTTCCGCACGATAACGCTTGCCGTCGCAATCTGGGCAGCGCAGGTACACGTCGCTGAGGAACTGCATCTCGACGTGCTCGAACCCCGAGCCACCACATGTCGGACAGCGCCCGTCCCCGGCATTGAAACTGAATGTGCCGGCCGTGTAGCCACGCTGCAGCGCGAGCGGCGCCTTGGCGAACAGCTTGCGGATTTCGTCAAACGCGCCGACATAGCTGGCCGGGTTCGACCGCGCCGTCTTGCCGATCGGTGATTGGTCCACGAACACGACCTCGCCCAATGCGTCGGCGCCGCGCAGCGCGCGATAGGCGCCCGGCGCGTCGGTCGGCTTGCCAAAGTGGCGCGCCAGGGCCGGGTACAGCACGTCCTGCAGCAACGTTGATTTACCGGAGCCGGACACGCCTGTCACGCACACCAGTCGCTGCAGCGGAATCTCGACGGTGACGTCGCGCAGGTTGTGCTCGGTCGCCCCTTCGAGCACCAGTCTTCGCGTTTGCGCATCGACGGGGCGACGCAGCCACTCGGATGCATCGGCGACACGCTTGCGGCCGCCCAGATATGCGCCGGTCAGCGTCGCCGCGTCGCGTACGTCAACTGGCGTGCCGTCGTAGACGATCGTGCCGCCACGCTCCCCTGGACCGGGGCCCATGTCAATCAGGCGGTCGGCCGCAAGCATCACAAGCGGATCATGCTCGACGACCACCAGTGTGTTGCCGGCGTCGCGCAATCGCTGCATCGCCTCGATAATCCGGCCGAGGTCGCGCGGGTGCAAGCCAATACTGGGCTCGTCCAACACAAACAACGTATTGACCAGCGACGTGCCCAACGCGGTCGTCAGGTTGATCCGCTGCACCTCACCGCCGGACAGCGTGCGACTCTGTCTGTCCAGCGTCAGGTAGCCAAGACCGACGTCGCACAAGTAGCGCAAGCGGGTGCGCACTTCGGCCAACAACAGCTTCAGTGCATCGTCGAGCAACAGACTCGGCAGCGTTAGCTCGTCAAAAAACCGGCAGATGCGCTCGATCGGCATCAGCATCAAATCATGGATCGTCAAGCCAGGCAACGCTTCGAGCTGCGCACGCGTCCAGTCCACGCCGCGCGGCATGAACCGCTGCTCACGCGGTAACACCACGTCCGCGTTGGCTTGTGTGCCGAGCCGCCACAGCAGCGCATCGGTCTTGAGCCGTGCACCGCCGCACGTATCGCAGGGCGTATAGCTGCGATACTTCGACAGCAGCACGCGGATATGCATCTTGTACGCCTTCGATTCCAAATAATCGAAGAAACGCCGTACGCCATACCACTGCCGCTGCCAATCGCCGTCCCAATCCGGCGAGCCGTTGATTACCCAATCGCGATGCTGCGCGAACAACTGCGCCCACGGCGTGTCGCGCGGGATGCCCGCGCGCGCCGCATAACGTATTAGGTCGTCCTGGCATTCCTTCCACGCAGGGGTCTGCATCGGCTTGACCGCACCATCGCGCAGCGACTTGCGCTCGTCCGGGATCACCAGCCCAAGATCGACGCCGATCACGCGGCCAAAACCGCGACACTTGTCGCACGCGCCATAGGGCGAATTGAACGAGAACAAGGCCGGCTGCGGCTGCGCGTAGCGCAAATCACTGTCCGGGCAATGCAGGCCGGTCGAGAAGCGCCAGGTCTGCGCGGGTACGTCACCGTGCTCGGGCACCTGCACATCGACGCGGCCGCCGCCGCGCTTGAGCGCCGTCTCGATCGCCTCTACGACCCGCGCCTTGTCAGCGCCGTGCACGCGGAAACGATCCGCGACGACGTCCAGCAGCTTGCGGGAACCGGACGCGGCAGCAACCACGCGCTGCGCGTGCACGCGCGTATAACCGCTTGCCGATAGCCACTGCTCGACTTCCGCCTCCGTTGCGGTGTCCGGCAGCTCAATTGGGAACGTCACGATCACCCGCGGATCGCGCTCGCGTGTGCGTTCGACAAGCTCCGCGTAGATCGTCTCGGGCGTATCGTGGCGCACTCGCTGCGCGGTCTGCCGGTCAAATAGCTCCGCGGCACGCGCATAGAGCAGCTTCAGATGGTCGTTCAACTCGGTCATCGTGCCGACGGTCGAACGTGAACTGCGCACCGGATTCGTCTGGTCGATCGCGATGGCCGGCGGCACGCCATCGACCCGATCTACCTGTGGGCGGTCCATACGGTCCAAAAACT
The DNA here is from genome assembly GCF_000198775.1 of Mycetohabitans rhizoxinica HKI 454. NCBI lineage: Bacteria > Pseudomonadati > Pseudomonadota > Betaproteobacteria > Burkholderiales > Burkholderiaceae > Mycetohabitans > Mycetohabitans rhizoxinica. Next base: position 460,010 of record NC_014718.1, read on the forward strand.
GACGCGCATACGCGCTGAAAGTCTCGACATAGCGACGCTGCCCTTCCGCATAGAGCGTGTCGAACACGAGGCTCGACTTGCCGGAGCCCGACGGTCCGGTCACCACCGTCATCTCGCCCGGATACAAGTCGAGGTCGAGGTTCTTCAGGTTATGCTGGCGCGCGCCACGGATACGGATTGAGTTCGAGGAAGACAATTTATCCGACCATTTTTGAATACCTCCCGATACTGTACACGCATACAGTATTTTTGTCTTCTAGGATCGGATCAGCGGCACGCCTCACCGCTTGGTTATTATTCTCACGTCACAGGTCCCTGCTGCGCCGCGTCGCCCGCCGCCAAAAAATTCCGGCGCGCGTGCATGTAAAAAACGCCAAGAGAGCGTGCGCGTCCGACACCCGACCGTGTCCCGACGCCGACTCACTGCTGCAGTTGACCGACATTGGGCTGTGGATGTCGTTTTACGGCAACCAATCAAATATTTACACACCGTTTTTTTGGCGAGTGGACAATGCAAGATTCCCGCTTGGAGAACGTCGTGTCTGATCTGTCCGTCTTGAAGTATTCGATCCGCCATGGCGGCGGAAAAGGCCGCAAAAGGCAGCAAACACTTCACCGCCGTCTGCGCGTGCGCCGATGGCTGGATGCGCTGGCGTTGACCGGCGTTGTCATCGCAACGGCAACGATCGTCGCAGGCCATCCGACGCTCGGACTGGGCTTCTATCTCGCTTCGACGCTGCCCCTTGTATTCCATGGGAGGTGATGCGCCAACAATGCGAGCGAAGATGAACCATGCGCTGGATAGGCGCTGCCACGCTTATGCAGCCCGGGCCAACGTGCGCCGCGCCGGCATCAATCGCCGGTCCCACTGGCCGAGCATACGTGCCGCAACCGGCGGTTTGCTCAGAATAGCGCTGTCATAGCGTTTGTCAGCAAATCGCATCACGTCAACGAGGCGAAATCCCTGTGAACGATAGAATGCGATCAGGTGCGACGCCGGATACGGGGTATCGAGCGCGAGCGCCGCGTAGCCGCGGGTGGCCGCCCAATGCTCGGCGAACGCTAGCAGCATCGTGCCGAGCCCGCGTCCTTGCCATGCCGGATCGATGCCAAACTGACGCAGCGTCGCAACATCACGCAGCCGATAGTAATCGCATGCGGAATCGACATCGCGGGCATACAACGTCATTGTGCCGATTGGCGCAGAGCCATATGCCGCGACGAAGCAATCGCCGGCCCGCGCACGTTGCATCGTCGAGATGACCGGCTGATCGACGCAGGTGCAGTTCAGCCCCATGGCCCCAAGGCCGGCGAATGCCACGATGCAGCATAGCGGTCAACGACGCATAGGAATCCACGCGTGGATCGAATCGTCTGAGCGTGACGCTCCGTCCGACTGTTCGCGCCTTGCCATCATCGACATACGAGCGCTGCAATGACATGCGACCTCCTCCACACTGAATCAGCTGTACGAAGTCTAGAGCCCGGCTTTGCGGCGTCGCAAGAAAAAATACCGTAAAAACAGCGACGAACCGGCGTCGCAACGCGCGCTGCGCCGTCAGGCCGCGTGACTCGCAGGCCACGCGGGTGCCGATCGTACTGCGCTCGTTATATTCGTGCCAATAGCGATATTGATCGTTGTATTGCCGTCAATGCCTTTGTTGATCGTTATATTGACGCCAGTATCGTTGCTGATCGTTATATTGGCGCCAGTACCGTTGTCGGTCGTTATATTGCCGCCAATACCGTTGTTGGTCGTTATATTGGCGCCAGTATCGTTGTCGATCGTTATATTGGCGCCAGTACCACTGCTGATCACGACGCGCCCGCTCGCTCGCGTTGTCGCTGATGCGCATGCGCCAATCGTCGTTTCCGTGCTGCATGGTGCCCGGCTCCACGGCCACGCATCGAAGCGCGTACGCAAGGATCATCGTGGCCAGCAGCATCGCTCGTTTCTTGTGCACCGACATTCTCCATTGCATGGCTTGTACGGGACGTGGCACGGTAACGTGGCATCGCGGTCACGTGCCAAAACAACTTCGCATGCGGCGCGACGGTAACGCAGTGCCAAATACAAAATTCGTCAAGCCGGTCATGCTTTCGGATACATTGGCGACCCTGGCGGATCACCACATGGACAACCCAGGCAAGAGGGCGCAGAAAACAAACGGTGTCGAAGGCATGCTTGACGTCGGCAACGGCATCACTGAGTTGTTGGACGATATCGAGAAGCTGTGCGAACACTTGCGCATCGAGCACTGGGTCGTGTTCGGCGGCTCATAGGGTACGCCGCTCGCACTCGCCTATGGCAAGAGCTTGCGGGCTTACCTCGCAAGGCACCGTGATGGCAGCTGAGCTACCTTTTGCTATCGGTCACGCTGCGGGGCACATGTTGATTAACGGACATCTCAATCGAAACGCTTTTATCCTGACAGGTTGCAGACGCTGTTGACTCCACCAAGACGCCTCGTTGCTGGCTCCCAGACTGGCGACGAAGTCCCGCGCCTATCATCAAAGCTGCAGAGCGTTTCATACGGCTTTTATGCGACTAGGCCTCGGCGGCCGCTAATAGTGCTTCGTTGGACGCAGGTCACAGTCATTCGTCGGGGTCATCGCGGACCGCATTAGAAGATGTCAGTTTGAACACAGAGAACTATAGGGCTACCTTTGACAAAACTAGCCCATTCAGGTTTTGTTCGCAACGGGCGTCGTCCAGTCAAACGGTCGTCGTCCGGTCAATGTCCGCAGGCCCAGCAACGTCGCAGCGTTCTGTCACGATATAGGGCATCGTCAACGATGGGTTCAAGTGGACCTCGGATTCGGCTGGCCATAACCGCTACGACATGTCCAGCCCAGCGAACGTAAGGCTTAGGCAGCGCCTGATCAACGCCTTCGCCGCACCGTTGCCCTGCCCGCGACGTGAGGCGGTCCAAACATCGGCGTCGCACCATAGAATATTTAAATTTAATTCATAAAATCAATTAAATTTACCTAATCACATATCGGCGACATACTGGATTCCTGGACCAAGACCAGACAAACAGGAGGACCGAATGTCGATCATCAACAGCCGGATCAAGCCGTTCAACGCAACCGCTTATCGCAACGGTCAATTCGTACCGGTCAGCAACCAGACGCTTAAGGACAAGTGGTCGGTGATCGTCTTCTACCCGGCCGATTTCACCTTCGTCTGCCCGACCGAGCTCGGCGATCTAGCCGACCGGTACGCTGAGTTCCAGCAACTCGGTGTCGAGATCTACAGTGTATCAACCGACACGCATTCCACACATAAAGCGTGGCACGACACGTCGGACACGATCGGCAAAATCGCCTACCCCATGATCGGCGACCCGACGCAAGCGATCTCGCGTCACTTCGACGTGCTCGTCGAAGAGGAAGGCATGGCGCTGCGGGCACATTCGTCGTCAATCCGGCAGGCGAGATCAAGTTATGCGAAATCCATGACAACGGCATCGGCCGCGACGCCGGTGAGTTGTTGCGCAAGGTGCAAGCGGCCCAGTATGTCGCTGCGCATCCAAGCGAAGTCTGCGCTGCGAAATGGTCCCCCGGCGCGCAAACGCTCAAGCCGTCGCTGGACCTGATCGGAAAGATCTGACGCAAGGCGTCGCATGACGCGCGACGCCGTCACCCCGAAGGCGCCGCGCCCCCCAATCGTACCCAACTGGCACTGACATGCTCGACACAACCCTGAAGCATCAACTCAAAGCGTACCTGGAAAAGGTTAGTCGGCCAATCGACATCGTCGCATCGGTCGACGACAGCGACAAGTCGCGCGAACTGCTCGCGTTGCTCGACGATATTGCGTCGCTGTCCGACCACATCCGTGTCAACGTGCGGCGCGACGAGGAACCGCGCAAGCCGTCGTTCTCGATTGGCGAGCCGGGCAAGCCCAACGGCATCCGCTTTGCGGGCGTCCCGCTCGGCCACGAGTTCACGTCGCTGGTACTTGCGCTGCTGCAGACCGGCGGACACCCATTGAAGCTCGACGATTCACTGATTCAGCAGATCCGTGAATTGGACGGAGACTACCGGTTTGAAACGTATTTTTCGCTGTCCTGCCAAAACTGCCCGGAAGTCGTGCAAGCGCTCAACTTGATGGCATTGATCAACCCACGCATCCATCATGTCGCGATCGATGGCGCGCTGTTCCAGGATGAGGTCCAAGCCCGGCAAATCATGGCGGTACCCACGATTTTCCTGAACGGTGAACGCTTCGGCCAAGGGCGTAGCGGCATCAAGGATATCCTTGCCAAGCTGGACAGCGGCGCGAGCGCGCGCGCGGCGCAGGCACTACAGGACAAGCCGGTGTTCGACGTACTGGTTGTCGGTGGCGGACCGGCAGGCGCGGCCGCCGCTATCTACGCCGCGCGCAAGGGGATCGCCACAGGGGTGGTGGCCGAACGCTTCGGCGGGCAAGTACTCGATACACTGGCAATCGAGAATTTCGTGTCGGTGCAGGAAACGGAAGGACCCAAGTTCGCCACAGCGCTCGAACAGCACGTGACCCAATACGACGTCGATATCATGGATACGCAACGGGCCGAAGCACTCATTCCCGGCCCCATACATCAGGTGCGGCTCGCCAGCGGCGCGGTGCTGGAGGCGAAAGCCGTCATCCTCGCCACCGGCGCGCGCTGGCGCGAGATCGACGTGCCGGGCGAGCGAGAATATCGCAACCGCGGTGTCGCCTATTGTCCGCACTGCGACGGCCCCCTCTTCAAGGGCAAGCGCGTCGCCGTCGTGGGGGGCGGCAATTCGGGCGTCGAAGCAGCCATCGACTTGGCGGGCATTGTCAGTCATGTCACGCTGCTCGAATACGGCCCCCGGTTGCGCGCCGACGCGGTGTTGCAGCGCAAGTTGCACAGCCTGCCCAACGTCACGGTGATCACGCAGGCACAGACCGCCCGCATCACGGGCGACGGCAGCAAGGTAGACGGGCTGACGTACCGGGATCTTCGCACAGGCGAGTCGCAACACATCGAACTGGCGGGTGTGTTCGTGCAAATCGGCCTGGTGCCCAATACCGAGTGGCTGAAGGGCACGGTCGAGTTGTCGACGCACGGCGAAATCGTCGTTGATGCCAAGGGGGGGACGTCGATACCGGGGGTGTTCGCTGCTGGCGACGTGACCACGGTGCCATTCAAGCAGATCGTGATCGCTATTGGCGAAGGAGCGAAAGCGTCGCTCGGCGCGTTCGACCACCTAATCCGCCACGCTGACCCGGTAGTGACCGAGCCGGTGACCGTGCAGCCCATTCGCGGCGGCACGGCGTAGCCTGCGCACGTGGCGGCCCGCCGCTACGTGCGGCACGCGCCTTGCGAGCGGTCCCATTGCAAGCGCGTCGGCGCCATAGGGGCGCAGCGACCACGCGCGCAGAATGGAGAATCGACATGATCAGCATCCCGGATTCGACTTTGCCTCAATTCGACCGCCCGTTCCGGCTGTTCGCGACGGAAAAGCGCGTGCTGGCGCAGAACGCGGTGGGCAAGCTGATCGATATTGGTGCCATTGAACACCTGCACGACGGCCACTGCGCGATCCACCTCGATGTCGATGCAATCAACACCGGCCCGCAGCCGAATCCGCAGTCGGCGCTGCGTACCCTAGTTCCGAAGCTAAACTTCGACTATCTGGACGGATTGTTCACCGCCGAAGCAAATGCGAGGTTTGACGGTCGGCCCGATATGACGGACGTGACGGATACTTCACTTGGATCAAGGTTGGCAGTACCAGATGTCGGTGTATCGCAAGGCGCTCCAAAAGCATTCCGTCATGCAGAACATGTCGCGCCGACGCGACCGGCATAACGCGACTGAACACGTCGTCGAGTAAGTGTGCGGCGTGTGCCTCAAGCAACGCCGCTGTCTCGGGGAGATCGACCATCGAGAACGTTGTTTCGGCATCGGAATGCGCACTACCCGGCTTAGACCGATTGCTTGCAAAAAACGCGGCTGGGTGCTGCGCGATCAGCTACTCAAGCCACACGAATTCGCCGCGGTCCACGTCGAACCAATGCAATACATCGTTCAACTCGCGTGCTGCGCTGTCATTATCAGGCAGACTAACCATGGCCATTACCGGTTGGCGCGATCGAATCCGCGCTTAAGGATATTGAGCATTTCTGCACCGTAAAATTTATCGTACCGCATTCGTCTGTCCTTGAGCTTGTTGATTCTCCAATTCATTTAGCTTGCGGGCTAGAATGGGACCAATGAGGGCCGTTGATTCCGGCTTGAACATTTCTCCATGGCTGCAGTGAACATTGCAAACTTCGATATTCCCACACACATAAGGGTTCCACGCATCGGGTGAGACGAGCGTTTCATCTTCAGCCTCTACTACCGTGGCTCGAAACAATAGCGCATTACCGCCATACTGCGATGGAGAATAATCTTTTATGATACGAGAATTATTCTTTACAATTTCCTCGGTTTTTTCCAATAAATGCTCATCCATCGCCGAGACTAATTCATTGCCATAGTGGTGGGCGAATACATCTCTAACCATCGCCTTGTCAAGTTGGTTTTCTTTCTCTGCAAAGGCGTTGCTGCCCACAAGAGGAGTACTATCCAGTAACACCAGCAACGCCACTTTTTCGCCTTGGTGCTCGAGTCGAACAGCCATGCTATGCGCCACTATGCCACCAAAGCTCCATCCTAATAAGCAGTAAGGCCCTTTGGGCTGAACACGGCGTATGTGCTCAAGATAGTCTGACACCATCTCGTCAAGAGTAGACGCAAGCGGGCTTGTTCCATCGAGCCCGCGAGCCTGCACACCATAAAGGGGCTGATCCGTGTGAAGGTAATTGGACAGCCCCATATAGCTCCAGCTCAAACCCAATCCGGGATGAATGCAGAAAAGAGCAGGACGGCTGCCTGTGGGCTTAAGAGGAAGCAGAACAGAGAACGAATTTTCTTGAATCCCGTCACGCTTAACTAAATGGCGTGCTAAGCCTGCGAGGGTGGGTGCCTCAAACAGCGTGCGAATAGCAAGGTCAACTCCTAACGCTGTGCGTACACGATTGATCAGGCACATGGCCAACAGCGAATGGCCCCCGAGCGCAAAGAAGCTGTCATGCCGACCCACACGTTCGACACCCAATAGCTCGGCCCAGATCGCTGCGAGCGTCGTCTCCAACTCGCCTTGCGGTGCTTCATACGCTTGATGCGCCAGCGCCTGATCATCCGGTGCGGGCAGCGCACGCCGATCGAGCTTGCCGTTGGGCGTCAGCGGAAACGCATCCAGCCGCACAAACGCGCTGGGCACCATATACTCGGGCAGGCTTGCTGAGACATGCGCGCGCAGCGTGCTCGCGAGTGGCTCGTCCGCTTCAGCCTGCACATACGCCACCAGCCGCTTATTCGAACCCTCGCCTGTTGCCAGCACCACCGCATCACGCACCTGCGGATGCGCCGTTAAGCACGCTTCGATTTCACCTGGTTCAATGCGAAAGCCGCGGATCTTGACCTGCTCATCATTGCGCCCCACAAACTCCAGATTGCCGTCCGGTAAATAACGCGCCAAATCCCCAGTCTTATACAGCCGTGCACCCGCGTCCTCTGAGAACGGATCGTGCACAAAGCGCTCGGCGGTCAGCGCCGGGCGGTTCAAGTAGCCGCGTGCCACCCCGACGCCACCAATATACAACTCGCCGACCGCGCCCAATGGCACCGGCTGGCCGTGCGCATCGAGCAGATAAACGCGCACGTTCGCAATCGGCCGACCAATCGGGACCTCACCGCTGAAGTCACGTGTACCACGCCATGCTGTGGCACAAACGGTCGCCTCCGTGGGGCCGTAAGCATTAAAGACCGTGCCTTGGTCGGCCAAGTTTCGAATCAACGTTGCACTGGGCGTTTCGCCTCCCAAAATTAGAGTTAAAGGCGTATGCAGGTTAGGCAGCCCCTCGCCATTTTGAAGCAGCGCAGGAGGTAAGGCGACATGCGTGATCTGGTGTCTGGTCAAATAGTTCCATAATCCGTTTCGATCATGCCGGGCCGTCTCAGGAGATAGATACAAGCTTGCCCCGCAACCTAAAGCTGTAAAAATGTCGGAGGTGCTTACATCGAAACTGAACGAAACAAACTGCAAAATGCGGCTAGCTGGCTGCACCCCAAAACAGGCAATCTGCGCCAGAGCAAGGTTCACCACGCCCCGATGCTCGACCATCACGCCCTTCGGGGTGCCGGTCGAGCCCGACGTATAGATCACATACGCCAGATACCGGGCCGTCAGCTCGGCGATCGACGGATTCGTGTCCGGCAACGCCGGCAGGGTGGTCGGATCGAGCACCGTGCACTCGACCAGCGCTGCCTCGCCCAACGCAGCGCGCCCAGCCGCATCGGCCAGCACAATGTTCGGTGCCGCATCGGCGAGGATGTGCGCCAAGCGCTCGCCCGGATAGCTCGGATCGAGCGGCACATACGCGCCCCCAGCCTTCAAAATCGCCAGCAGCCCCACGACCAGCGCGGCACTGCGCTGCACGCAAATCGCCACGCACGTGTCCGGCTTAACGCCCAGCTCGATCAACTGGTGCGCGAGGCGATTGGCTTGTGCGTTCAGCTGCGCATAGCTCAGTGTCTGCGCTTCATACACCAGCGCTGGCGCTTCGGGCGTGCGCTCAACCTGCGCTTCGAATAGCTGGTGGATGCATAAGTGCGACGGGTAATCCCGCTGTGTCGCATTCCACGTGTCAAGCAGCAACTCACGCTCCGCCTCGGGCAGCACCTGCAACTGCTGCACGGCGATGTCGGGCGTCGCCTCGAGCGCATCGGCCAAGCTTTGCAGCGCCTGCTGCATATACGCGCACACTCGCTCGGGCTCCAGCGGCGGCACGCTCTGGGCCGTTAGACCCAGCGACTGCCCAAAGTCCTCCACTGACAGCCCGATTGGATAATTGGTGCGCTCCTGCGCGCTGAGCAGTTCCACACCCGGTAGCCCGCTGCGCTCATCCGAGCCCATCGCATTGTGCCGGTAATTGAGCAGCGCACTAAAGAGCGGCGTGCCCGCCGGCACGCCACTGCAGCGCTGCGCCAGCGCCAGCGACGCGTGCTCATGCTCGAGCAACGCCGCCAGCCGCGCATGCGTCGCATGCACGGCGGCCTGCACACTGCCCTCCAAATCCACGCACAGCGGCAGCGTATTGATAAACAGGCCCATCGCACGATCAGCACCCTCACCCGCTTGCATGCGCCCGAACAGCACCGTGCCAAACACCACGCGTGGTTGGCCACTCGCGCGTGCGAGCACCTGCGCCCACGCCAAGTGACACAGGCTCGCTAAACTCACGCCCAGGCGCCGCGCATGCGCACGCAGCCGATTGTTCAACGCCGACGGCAGCATCCGGTGTGACTCGCTCACCTCACTGCCGTCGCGCTGTACCTGCGCGAGCCCAAACGGCAATGTCGGCTCCACATCCGCGAGCAGCTCGGTAAAAAAGTGTTCGTGTTCGGCTTGACTGACACCCAGACGCGCTTGCGCGACCAGGTAGCGGAACGGCTGCGCCGGCGGCAGTGCGTCGCCTCGACCTTCGATGAACGCGCGCACCTCCGCGTGCATCACGTCCAGCGTCGAGTGATCGCTGATTAAATGGTGCAGCCGCTGCATGAGCAGCCAGCGCCCCCTACTGTCCTGTGCAATCGCACAGTGCAGCAGCGGCGCTTGCGTCAAATCCAGACGCGTGTGACGCGGATCAAAGCGCCGCGCCAATTGCTCCGCGATCGGCCCGTCAGCGGCGTCCAACGTCAACTCAGTGACCGGCAGCCGCGCGTGGCGCCACACCACTTGCGCGGGCATGGACACGCCTTCCCAGACGAACGCGGTGCGCAAAATATCGTGGCGATCGATCACYTGCTGCAGCGCGTGCAAATACTGGTCAAGCCGCTCACGACTGTCGAAAGCCAACTGCACCATCAGTAGATACGGATCGCCTGTGCTGGCCAGCAGATGGTGAAACAGCAGCCCGTCTTGCAGCGGCGACAGGGCATAAATGTCCTGAATATTAGCCACGCCACCGGACACTTGCTCGACAATCTTGTCAATGTCCGCTTGCGTCAGCTCAATGAGCAGCAGCATCGACGGCGTAATCGCACTCGTGTCGGGCGTGATCGCGTTCGCAGGCACCGCCACGTCACAATGCTCACCCAACGTCTGGGCCAACGCGCTGAGCACCGGCGTGTCGAACAGCGCGCGCACGGATAACCCGACTCCCCGACGCCGCAGGCGCTCAATCAACCGCACCGCGAGCAGTGAATGGCCCCCGAGCGCAAAGAAGCTGTCGTGCCGACCCACACGTTCGACACCCAATAGCTCGGCCCAGATCGCCGCGAGCGTCGTCTCTAACTCGCCTTGCGGCGCTTCATACGCTTGATGCGCCAGCGCCGCGTCATCCGGTGCGGGCAGTGCACGCCGATCGAGCTTGCCGTTCGGTGTCAGTGGAAACGCATCGAGTCGCACAAACGCGCTGGGCACCATATACTCAGGCAGGCGAGCCGAGACATGCGCGCGCAGCGTGCTCGCCAGTGGCTCGTTTGCTTCGGCCTGCACATACGCCACCAGCCGCTTAGCCGTGCCCTCGCCTGTTGCCAGCACCACCGCATCACGCACCTGCGGATGCGCCGTTAAGCACGCTTCGATCTCACCCGGTTCAATCCGAAAGCCGCGAATCTTGACTTGGTCATCGTTGCGCCCCACAAACTCCAGATTGCCGTCCGGTAAATAACGCGCCAAATCCCCGGTCTTATACAGCCGTGCACCCGGCTCACCCACGAACGGATCGCGCACAAAGCGCTCAGCGGTCAGCTTCGGGCGGTTCAGATAGCCGCGTGCCACCCCCGCGCCACCAATATACAGCTCACCGACCGCACCCAGTGGCACCGGCTGGCCATGCGCATCAAGCAGATAAACTCGCGTGTTCGCTACCGGCCGGCCAATCGGGATGCTGGCGTTTGTTTCCGAAACGGACGTGATCTTGTAAGTCGTCGCAAACGTGGTGCTCTCAGTCGGACCGTAACCGTTGATCAGCTGCTCAGGAGGTGACTCGCGCATCACTCGCGCAACCAACCTCGCACCCAACACGTCTCCTCCGACAATCAATACCTTGAGTTGAGAGAAGGCCGTGTCCACCTGTGCGGCCATCTGATTAAACAAGCCAACGGTGAGCCACAAGATGCTGATGTGCTGTTCGCGCAAAGTGTGCGCAAACGCAGCGGGCATTAGCACCGTGTCATGATCGATCACCACAACGGTGGCGCCATTCAACAGCGGTGCCCACACTTCAAACGTGCTCGCGTCGAAAGCCGGGTTCGCTGCGAACGCCACACGATCACCGGTGCAAATGTCAACATAGTCATTGTTGATGACCAACCGCGCAATCGCATGATGCGGCACCATCACGCCCTTCGGGGTGCCGGTCGAACCCGACGTATAGATCACATACGCCAGATGCCGGGCCGTCAGCTCGGCTACCGACGGATTCGTGTCCGGCCACGCCGGCAGGGTGGTTGGATCAAGCACCGTACACTCGGCAATCACCGCCTCGCCCAACGCAGCGCGCCCGGCCGCATCGGCCAGCACAATGCTCGGTGCCGCATCAGCGAGAATGTGCGCCAAGCGCTCACCCGGATAGCTCGGGTCGAGCGGCACATACGCGCCGCCGGCCTTCAAAATCGCCAAGAGCCCCACCACCATCGCCGGTGAGCGCTCAGCGCAGATCGCCACCTGCGCATCCGGCTTGACGCCTAACTTGATCAACTGGTGCGCGAGGCGATTGGCTTGTGCGTTCAGCTGCGCATAGCTCAGTGTCTGCGCTTCATACACCAGCGCTGGCGCCTCGGGCGTGCGCTCAACCTGCGTTTCGAATAGCTGGTGGATGCATAAGTGCGACGGATAGTCCCGCTGCGTCGCATTCCACGTGTCAAGCAGCAACTGACGCTCGGCCGGTGACAGCAACTCAAGCGTTGCAACCGGCTGCTGGGGGCGAGCCACCATGGCGCGCAACATCGTCTGTAGATACCCGACGTGCCGCTCGATCGTGGATCGGTCAAACAGCGCCGTCGCATACCCTAAGCTGCCAACGACCTCCTCGCCTGCCTCAGATAAATTCAGCTCGAGATCGAACTTCACTGCGTCATACTCCAGCTCCGCCGGCGTGGCCGCGAGCCCGGGTAGGCGCCACTCGCCTGGCGCATTGTTCTGCCACGCCAACATCACTTGAAACAGCGGCGTATGATTCAAGCGACGCGGCGGCTGCACGATCTCCACCACTTGCTCGAACGGTAAATCCTGATGCGCTTGCGCATCGAGTGTCGGGCGCCGCACGCGCGCGAGCAGCTCTGCGGTATCAGGCTCGCCCGACAAATCCATGCGCAACGCCAACGTATTGACAAAAAAGCCAATCAACGGCTCGATCTGCGGGTGGTTACGATTAGCGCTGGGCGTGCCGATGACCATGTCGTGCTGACCTGACAGACGCGCGAGCACCGTGCTCCATGCAGCGAGCATCGTCATAAATAGCGTCGTGCCGTGCTCAGCGCTTAAGCGCTTGAGCGCTTGCGTGGTGGCCGCATCAATGCGCACCGGCGCCTGTGCGCCGGCAAACGACTGTTGCGCCGGGCGCGGCCTGTCGGTCGGTAGCTCAAGCAGCACCGGCGCATCCGCGAGCGTCGCGCGCCAATAGTCACTTTGCGCCTGCAGCCGCTCACCTGTGAGCCACTGTCGTTGCCACGCCGCATAGTCCGGATACTGAACCGCCAACGGCGGCAGCGGATCGGCTTGCGCCCCGACGCTTGCGGCGTACAATGCGCTCAACTCGCGCGCGAGCACCCCGATCGACCAGCCGTCCGACACAATATGGTGTTGCGTGATTAGCACCACGTGTTCCTCATCGGCCACTTGAATGCCGCATGCGCGCATCAACGGGCCCTGCGCTAGATCGAACGGCGCGTGCACGGCTTCGTGACTCAAGCGTGCCAGTTGTGCCTGCGCGTGCGGCACCCCGCGCAGATCATGCCAGCGCAGCGGCACGCCCGTGTCCGCCGGCAGCAGCCGTACCTGCGGCTGACCCTCGACGCTCACAAACGTCGAGCGCAACGCTTCATGACGCGCGAATAGCGCATCGAGCGCCTGCTGCCATGCCGCTCGATCCAGCGGCCCGCGCACGTGCAGCGCCAGCGGCGTATGATACGACTCACTGACTCCATCGAGCTGCGCGAGGAACCACAGCCGCTGTTGTGCGAACGACAGCGGCAAACTACCTTTGCGAGACACCGGTGTGATCTCGGACAGCGCATCGGTGCCTTGCTGCAAGTGGGCTTCGAGCGCCGCGGCAAACGCGGCCAACGTCGGTGTGGCGAACAAGGTCGCCAGCGGCACGTCAGCGCCCAGCCTTCTGACCCGGTTCATCAACCGCACTGCCAGCAGCGAGTGGCCCCCGAGCGCAAAGAAGCTGTCATGCCGACCCACACGCTCGACACTCAATAGCTCGGCCCAGATCGTCGCGAGCGTCGTCTCCAACTCGCCTTGCGGTGCTTCATACGCTTGATGCGCCAGCGCCTCGTCATCCGGTGCGGGCAGCGCACGCCGATCGAGCTTGCCGTTCGGTGTCAGCGGCAACGCATCGAGCCGCACAAACGCACTGGGCACCATGTACTCGGGCAACGCGGCCGCCACATGTGTGCGCAAGGTACCGGCCAACGCGTCATCGGGCTCGGCCACCACATACGCGACCAGACGCTTGGTGCTGCCTTCTCCCATGGCCAGCACCACCGCCTCGCGCACCTGTGCATGCTGGGCCAAGCACGCCTCGATCTCGCCTAGTTCAATGCGAAAGCCGCGGATCTTGACTTGATGGTCGTTGCGTCCCAGGAACTCCAGATTGCCATCGGGTAAATACCGTGCCAAATCCCCCGTCTTGTACAGTCGCGCATCGGGCTTGTCTGAGAACGGATCACGCACAAAACGCTCAGCGGTCAACTCCGGGCGGTTCAGGTAACCGCGCGCGACGCCCACGCCGCCAATATACAGCTCACCGACCGCACCCAACGGCACCGGCTTCTTGTGCGCGTCCAGGATATAAAGCCGAGTATTGTCAATGGGACGACCAATCGTACGCCAGTTATTTTCTTCGTCGATGACCTCATGCACGGTGGCGGTCACCGTCGTCTCAGTCGGACCATAAACGTTGAACAAACGCGGTCGGTAACCTGCCCCCGCAAACCATGCGCTTTGTGCTGACACGCTCAGCGCCTCTCCACTAATCATGACCACGCGCACATTGTCCGGAACAGGGACTTTTTCCTGCGCCAATTGGGACCAAAATTGGGTAGGTAAATCCGTCACGCTCACACGGTTCGCCTTGCAAAGCGCCCAAAATTGCTGGGCCCCAGCTAACCAAGCATCGGTGCGTAGCACCAATGCCGCACCCTGGGTCAACGTGACAAAAATCTCTCCGACCGACGCATCGAAGGACAGCGACGAGCATTGCAACACCCGGTCGTGCGCAGTGACGCCAAGTTTTTGAGTCATGGACGTCACAAGGTTGACCGCGCTGCGATGTTGAATCATCACCCCTTTGGGCTGGCCCGTGGAACCTGACGTATAAATCACGTAGGCCAAGCTCTGTGCAGTCAGTGTCAATTCAGGATTGCGTGCGCTTTGGCGTGTCCACTGCGCTACATCAGCCTGCAAGTCCAGTACCGGCACTCCGGCTCCCAGGCATTGCGTCACTGCGGCAGGCGGAGTGCCAACGCTCAACAAGGCTACGGGCGCACTGTCCGCCATCATATACGCTAAGCGTTCTGGCGGATACGCGGGATCGAGCGGCACGTATGTACCGCCCGCCTTTAGAATCGCGAGCAGTCCGGCCACCATCGCCGGTGAACGCTCGACGCAGATCGCCACCCGTGCATCGGGCTTGACGCCCCACTCGATCAACTGGTGCGCGAGGCGATTGGCTTGTGCATTCAGCTGCGCATAGCTAAACGTTTGATCTTCAAACACCAGCGCTGGCGCCTCGGGCGTGCGCTCAACCTGCGCTTCGAACAACTGGTGAATGCATAAGTGCGACGGATACGCCCGCTGCGTCGCATTCCATTCAACCAGCAGCCGATGCCGCTCGTCAGCGTCGAGCAGATCGATGCGGTCAATCGGTTGCGTGGCATCGGCTGCGAGCACTTGCATGAACCGGATAAACCGGCGCTGATGCGCGTTAAGCGCCTCTGTCGTGTAGCATGCAGGATTGGCATCAAAGTCAATCCGTAATTGGCGGCTATGGGGTGTCCAATAAACACCAAGCATCAGATCGTCAACCGGACCAGCGAGCAGATTATGGTTCGTCGATGCATGCCCGCCAAACGACAGCGCGTAGTCAAACGGCATCACGTTGACCGTGGTACCAAACAGCCGCTGCCCGGGCGCCAGCCCAAGTTGACGCTGCAGCGCTTCGCTCGGGTAGCGTTGATAGGGCAGTGCGCTTTGGATTTCCTGCGCCGCCTGCCGCATCAACGACAATAAGTTCATCTCCGGCTCGACGCTAAACCGCAGCGGCACCGTATTGGCCACCATGCCAGGAATGTGCTGGTCTGCCCCTAATCGGGCAGTCATGGGCAAACCGAGCACCACGTCCTGCGCGCCGCTCATCCGATGCAGATACGCGGCTAGCGCGGCGCTCAAGAACTGCGCCAGCCGGCCCGCATCCAGCACATAGTCGTCCACCCATTGGGTAGCCAGGTACGTCGTCTGACGCAGCCGCTGCTGTAAAGCCGGGGCTGCGCGGCTTGCCAGCGTCACGGGCTCAGGCCAATGGGCGCAGTGCTGAAGCCAATACGCTTCGTCTTGTGCTCGTTGGGCCGATGCCTGATATTGCGCATCACTTTCCAATAGCTGTCGGATCGAGCCAAAATTACATGCCGTCGGCGCCTCTCCCGCGCACAGCGCGCTATACACGTGTGCAACGCGTTGGGCGATCAAGGACTGGCCATAGCCATCCATCATGATATGGTGATAGCGCTGGTACCACATCCATTGCGCGGGCGCCACTTTCAGCAACGCATAGCAAAAAAGCGGTCCCTGCATTAGATTCACCGGCTGCTGATAATCGGCCCGCATCCACGCCTGGGCCGCTGCTTGAGGATCGGTTTGTGCCGTGAGGTCCAGCACCGGCATCGACCATGCGGGTGCACCGATCCTCTGCCGCAGCCCGTCATCGCTATCGATAAATTGCAAGCGCAGGGTGTCGGCCTCGTCGATCACTTGACGCAATGCCGCTTCAAACACGGCCGGCTCAACTGCACCTTCGATCACCGTGTACTGCGCAATGTTGTACACGGGGCTGTCTGGATGCAGCTGCTGCGCGAGCCAAATCTCCGTTTGAGCAGCGGATAATGCATACGTAGTGAGCATGACGCTGACATCCATAACACAGCTCCGATTCATGCGACCGAGCGGCCTGATGTTTAATAGGTGTACGAATAAATATTAATACGATAATCAGAATCTATCGTTGCGCTTCAGGGACCACGACGGCTTTGATGACACGTAGCGTGTAATTTTTAGTCATTCACTGCGGCGACCAGGGCCACTCATCACACGCGTCAGTGCGCCGTTCGTGTCACCTGGCCGGCCAGTGATCACGGCACGACCAATTTATGTCAAGCTTTAGCAAAAACGCTGAGTATCACGCGCGTGACGCTGCGCGCAAATTAACATTACAGTCGGTCAAGCAAGACGGTTCAAAAAACAGGGCAAGCCAGCGCATCGCACAGGCGTGGCGTCATTGGGTTCAGTACTGCGTACTGCTTCATTTTCCCGCCAGACATCACTTTTATGTAGCCATACGACTACGGCAACGCACTCGTTCTCTGGCCCATCAGCTCGACATTAACTGCTTCACGTCTCGCAAACACTGTGCCCAGCTGTCAGGAGCCGCTACAAAGATTCAGGTCATTGCAACGCTTAGCGCCGAGTTGAAAGACTATAAAGCGCCCGCCATGATGCACTCAAGTCCATTATCTTTTCTTAAAACGACAGTTCTTGAATGAATGAAACGATAAAGTTGAAACTCGCAAACAAAAGCGGAAGGCAAGCCATTGCGGTTCGCCACTGTGCCAACCTATCAGCGAGGCTTGGCACGCACTTAGCTCAGACTGCTGGGGCAGCAGAGCGCATTAAATGCTGTTAAGTGTGAAGCCACCGCATTGCTGGCATAACAGCGTCGCCCTTCGATTACAGACCATCACAATCGCATCATCGTATTTTGCGCCCTACATCATTCTCACCGCCCATCGATCATCGTGGGCGCCGCTACCTCATCCGTCAGCGTACAGCGATCCGTTATGAGCGTGAGTCCTTGGCATTACCTTGCTGACCATGACACTTGGGGTTATCGGTATCACCTTTCCGATTCTGCCCAGCCTGCTGCGCGCGCTCAGCACCACCGAGCCAATCTTCACATCCTGCTGGACGCCTATGCGTTGGCGCAGTTGCTATGTTCATCCGTACTCGGCGCGCCCAGTGATCACTTCGAACGCCGCCCGGTGCTGCTAGCCTCGTTAATCGGCGGGGCGGCGATTAACTCTGCTGTGATGGCCATCGCGCCTACACTGTGACCGCCTGATTGCCAACATGACTGTGAACCGACCCCGGAAAGTTGGACGCTAACCTCTCGGGGGCTTCATAAGCAGGTACACCGAGCAGCAGAAGCTGCGAGTAGTTGAGGATTATTTGTCGGGTCAGTCGGGCCTGAAGACTGCCGCCAAGCGGCATGATGTCGATATTTCTGCGGTGCGCAGCTGGGTGGCAGCATATCGCGAGCATGGGTGCGTCGGGCTCATGAAGAAGCAACGTGTTGACTACAGTGCCGAATTCGAGCTGGCGGCCCTTTAACGGGCCGCTGTTCGCGGCCAGCCATCGGCAAGCGCGGGTCATCCTAAACGGCCTGTTCACCTGGCTAGTAGACGCCGGCTACCTGCGCGGCAACCCGATGGCGCTGCTGCGCCAGCGCGCCAAGCGCTCAGCCCCACGCGCGCCGACCTCAATGCCGTGTTGGCACGGCGCAGTGAACTGCTTGACATCAACCCGGACGACCTTGAGGAAGTGCTGCGCGAAGCGATCCGGTACAACCGGCAGTGCAGGTAACTGCGCAGCGGTGCAGCGGCAGCGGCAGAAGGTGGCGCGGAGCCCATTGTGCGGCAACTGCTCAGCGATGGCTGCCCCAGGTACATGCGTTGCTGGATAACAATGAGTTAATACGAAGAAGCAGGATCACCTTATGCGTATCGCACTGAAACGTATCGCGCCGCAACGATCGTCGGCCTGTCGTCGCTCGACTCGGGCATCACTGTCGCGTAATACGCGCAGCAGCCGCACGCCGATCCGTTCCAAGGCTCCGGCATCACACGTCAACAGCAAAAGAACGAGTTGCTGCTATTAGAGCGTAATGGATACCAGCCAAGTAGCAATAGCCCGTATTACCCAGAAGACATCCAGCGTGCAGAGCAGCGCGCCCATAACGGCACGGGTGGCGTTAGCCCGGGAAGCAGCAGCGCTGGCTCGCCGGCCAAACCTAGCCACCAGGACAACGGCGGCAACGCTGCCCGATCGGCTGTGCCGGGCAACGATATGGGCAACGGGATAAATCCAGGCGGCGTGTCGTTAGGTACGCGCTAATCGCCGGCGCCGCAACCGAGGCGCCGGGCGAGCCAGCTGTGATGCGGCGTGCGCAAACGCCGTGACGCTGCGCGAAGTTGCGTATCTCGCTGGCCACGATCGCAAACGAGCGTCCCGCCTCATCTACAAACGAGCGCTCCGCTTCATGTAAGCGGTGCAAACGAAGCGCCCCGTCGTGCATGCGCGCATACAACGCTTGCGCGTGCGCGACCTCTTCGCGCGGCGGCTTCACGCGCACGCTAAGGTAGCAGACCATTCGCCCGGTCCGATGACCGGCGTGACGCTGTCCAGCACCCAGTCATCGTCGCCGTTCTTGCAACGGCTCTTAACCAGACCGCTCCATTGACAGCCATGCTCAAGCGTGCGCCACATGTCACCAAACGCCCTCTAAGGTCATGTCAGAATGCCGGATGATGTGGTGTGGCTGGCCGATAGATTGTTGGAGGTCATGTCACCGAGCCTTCACAAAAATTGACGGCTTGGATATCCAACTGGCGGATGCCGATGTGGGGCCGGCCGTGGCCACCTTGCAACCATGGATGCCGCACCGGGCCGGGCCGTCTGCGGCATCCGGAACATGGCCAACCAGCAGCGTGCGGCGCCACGGGAGCGTAGCCGGACATATTGGTCACCTATGACGTCCGCGATGGTCCACGTCAATCGCGCGGTGTCGGCGACGGCAGTGTTTCGAAGTCCCAAGCGATACTGGCATACGCACGTGCGGCCCGCTGGGGATCCGACGACCGTCGAGCATCGTCGAAATCATGCGCCGGTCCGACTGTCATCGACGCCACGCCATTGATTAGAGAGCCAACACAATTTACCACAGCAAGGTACGTCTCACCCGATTTGAAATGTTCAATGGCATCGCGTCCGAATACCCTGCTTTCGACCAGATGCGCCCCCGTATGGGTTTGCGTACCAGAGCGCAACCCTTCCATATTCGCAATAACCCCATCATGCGCGCGATCCGATATGCCGATGTTCTGTTTCTCCAATAGGCCACTGATTTGTTGCACCACGGGGGGATAATACTTCGCTTCAGGATGCTGGGCAAAACAGGCGGCCTGGCTCGTCACATTTCTGCGCCTTGCCATCGACGTGCGGCATGCGAGCGCAGGCAGTTCAGCCAGCACGCCCTCTGGCTTTGAACCGGCACGTGCCTGCCGCTGTCCCGCGACTTCACTACCTGTATTCAGCTCATTGTGAAACGACAAGGAATCCACCTGCGCCGAGCCTGGACTGATCGTATTGACTTGCATGGGGAGCCTCACTAATTGAACTGTCAAATAAAGGCATCTGACTTGGCGGAAATGCAACGCGCATCTATTTAACACCCTCAGTCAGTGCCCAATCAGGTTAGGTCCGCACACGTAAATTAATAGCCAGGATGGCGATCTAAGCGCTGTCTTCGCGAAGTCTCGGCAAGACTATGATTATTAATTAGATACCCTAATTAACATACTACTAATAGTTGTCAAGACAACGATACAGAAGACGCGACCAATAGTCCTGCGGCACTGCGTCACAGGATGGCGACAGCGTATAATCGACTTCTTTGCGAGATAGATTAGAGACCGCTCGAACGATGGGCCATATACGTGATCGCCTGGTCAGCACGCCCCCCTTGTGGTGAATCCGTATAAACGTCTTTTCGACCAGTGCGTCACCCGCCCTTAACGTTGCTCCGCTGCCAATGGATCGTTAACCGGCATCACCCATGCAGGAGACAGCATGCGCGGCATACCCGATATTGAGGTCATGTCATGGCAGCAAAGCGCCTACCGTCGATTCGCGTGATGGCCCACACCCTGCAGGTGCCCAAACCAACGATTGGGGACGCGTACGACCGGCTCGTCGCGCACGCACGATCACTGCTCCACGCGGATCCGGCTTCTACGTATCGTCGCGCGCCGCGCCGCTGTCGCTCATGGACATCGGCCCGCGCCTGGATCGTGCGATCGATCCGCTATGGATCGCGCGACAATCGCTTGAAACCAGTTCGAACATGTTGACACCCGGCTGCGGCTCGATGCCGCATCGACTGGATGCCCGAGGCCGGCGTGCGCCGCGCACTGCGGTCGCTGGCACGCGATGGATCGGGCCGGGATAGCTTGACCGGGTGCGCGTTGCACGCCACTCCCGAAAAACCTCACCTTTGTGGCGCCCGCCGCTGCGCCACATTGAAATCCTACACTCTTGTCCCGAATGCGCTCACCTCTGGGATGTGGGGCGCATGCCTGCGTCACGCTCGCGCGTCAGCGTGCCGCATCAGCGCAATCCGCCTGTTACAACTTCAGGCGTTTGCATACGGCCATGATGCCCACGCATGGTCGCCGTGGGCCGTTGCTCTACGCAAAGGCGCCGTCATTGCGCCGGCGCCCCGACGAACCCACAGGAGCATTCGAATGGAGCATGCCATGTCCAGCAATTCCGCACCTGCGCGCGCTCGCGCTCGCCGCAGCTGTACCCGCCGCGCTGGCCGCGTGCGTGGTGGAGCCCACGCACCCGCCGCAACCAGCCCTCGTCGTCGAGGTGGTGCCAGGCGCTCCCGCGCCGGGATACCATTGGGTCAGGGGTCACTACCGGTGGGGCTACAACCATGGAAAATGGGTGCACAAACACTGGGCACCCGTTATTGATTTTCTTGCTTTTCGCGCGCCAGCAGCTACGATCATTCAAATAGGGGCCGGCAGAGCGCCCAGCCCCGGGTGATGCGCCGTCGCGCGGCCGTGCGCACCACCTCCGTCCGCGCCACGTGGGAGCCTTTCATGGAGATCACTTTCGTCAATACCCCGCCGGAATTCCGCGGCTGGAATCTGACCGTGGGGTTCACCGCGAAGGTCGATGACCGACAAGTCGATTGCTCGATCTCGGCAGAAGCACTCGAGGACCATTTTGGTGCGCAGTCGCCTAATCCGGGCGACCTGTTGGCGGCGTTCGACCGGCACCGTTCGGCGATCGAGCATGCCGCGCGCA
Source organism: Mycetohabitans rhizoxinica HKI 454 (assembly GCF_000198775.1). Classification (NCBI taxonomy): domain Bacteria; kingdom Pseudomonadati; phylum Pseudomonadota; class Betaproteobacteria; order Burkholderiales; family Burkholderiaceae; genus Mycetohabitans; species Mycetohabitans rhizoxinica. The sequence goes on from NC_014718.1 coordinate 481,673, forward strand.
ACGTGCTTCAAGTTTCGGATTCCAACGAGATCTTGTTGCGTAGCGGCTACTTGCGCTTCCAGCAATGCCGCAAAGCGGCACGCGCGATACAGCGTGGCTGAGGCCGCGCCCCTATCACGTCGGTTACGCTGGTTCGCCGGTCACGGTTGAGATCAGACGGTGTCCCCGCCAATCGCGAGGAGCACATGATGCACTTGACAATCCTAGTTAACGGTAGCGATCCGCAGGCTCGCGACGACTTCGCGGTATTGTGGCCTGATATTGATGAGCGTGTCTGGTCGCGTGAATTGCACAGTGGCATCGATCTGCCATCGCGGGGACGACGGCACGACGAGGACGACACAATGCTGCTGTGCAGCCCCGAGGAAAACGCCCCGCTGTGCACGCTGCACGGCTTGCGCTTTGGGCGCGGCGTGCGCGCCGCAATCGAACATGGCGCCGCGGCCTGGGTCAGCACCCGCAGCGGTGAGCCCGCGGACGGCCGCTGGCACCTGCAGGCGATCGAGCGCGACGTCAAACCGGCCGAGCACAGCGCATTGTGCCGCTAACACGGCTCGCGTCAGCGACGCCCCAACGGCACGGAAGCCGCGGCAGTACGGCGCGCCCGCAGTCGCAGGCGTCGCTGCACCCGCCAACGACGGCGCCATGGCTCGCCAATAGCCCGGTGTGCACGCCAGAACTCCGCAAGCTGCCATGACGCGAGCGCCAGGCCGCTGAACACGACCTCGCGCATGCGCTTGGTCACCGCCAGCGACATCGCGGTCGCCGCATCGACCCCCAACATCTGCGCCAGCACGAGCACCGCCGCCTCTTGCACACCGAGACCGGCCGGCACGATGAACGCCGCGTGGCGTACCGCCTGAGTCAGCGCCTCGATGGCCAGCGCCGCGCCGATCGATACAGGATGGCCAAGCAGTGCCAATGCCCAATACGTTTCCAGCGCGCCGATTATGTAGCCGGCCAGTTGCCAAGCGAACGCTGACGCCAACGTCGCCGCACGCGTGAGCATCGCGTTGATGCAGCGATCCAATGCAGCGCCATCGACGCCGGCCAGCAACCGGTGACCGGCCCCGAACAATCGTTTCGCGAAACGGTCGAGCTTGTCGAATAAGCCACCGCGTCGCAACAACACCGCGCACACGAACGGTATCGGCAACGACAACACAAGGCCGACGACAATCGGGGTCAACGAACCGCGGTGCGAAGCCTGCAGGAAGATCAGCACGATGCCCAGCGCCGAAAACACGTACTGGACCGCGATCGTGGTCAGCACCTCGACCACCACCGACGCGGCCACCAAGCTCGAATCGTTGACGCGCCACGCAGCCAGCCGGATACCGACCAGTTCACCGCCAATGCCCGCGGACGGCAGCATTCGAGACACGGCTTCACGTACGGTCGCCGCCCAGGTCAGGAACGGCAGCGACGCGCGCCGCTCCAACAGGATTCGCCATGCTTGCGCATCGAATGCAAGCGGCACGACGTGAAACGGCACCAGCCATAACAACGCAAATCCCGCCTGCGATAGCGGCTGCTTCACGTCATGCACACCCTCGTGCCACAGCAGCGCGACGAAGATCGCGATGCCCAAGGGCCAGCTCAGTGCGCGCAGCAGCTTCATGCGAGCGCCTCGCGATTCGCGCGGGGCCGGGCCGGCAGCACATCGCGAAAACCGCCGCGCCGCACGTTCGCCGCTGCCAGCGCCGCGGCAACACGCGGCGACAACAGTGCATCGAGTTCGTCCGCATGGCGGTAATCGCGCATCGACGACGTGATGGCCCCCTCGCCCGGCACGGCCGGATGCAGATAGATCTCGCCGACCCCGGGCGGCAGATGCGCGACAGCCGCGAGCAGCGCGGCCTCGTCCATCTGGCCACTGCGGGCCATGCCCACGACGTAGTCGTTGTGCGCAATCCCGGCACGCCGCAGCCGCGACTTGACCAGCGCAATCCACGGCCGCAGCAGCAACGGCGCGTCAACCTCTCGCGGCAGTCGCATCGCGTGCATGCCGTAGTCGCGACCGATTTCAACGATCAGCGACAAGACGGTCGGGTGCAGGTGGAAATGCTTGTGCGTATTGACGTGGTCTAGCGTCAAGCCGGTTGCAGCGAACGCATCGAACTGCGCGCGGATCTCGCGGGCCAGCTGCCGGCGCACAGGCGGCAGGAAAAAAAACCGAGCCCCATCACGAGCCATCGCATCGCCAAACCGGCCGCGTGCATCGACCAGGGACGCGATACGCTCACGCGGCAGCATCGCATTGCCGTCGGCCAGCACCAGATGCAAGCCGACACGCAGCGACGGCATCCGGCGCGCGCGCTCGAGCGCATCGCGCGCGGCTGGCGCGGCCACCATCAAGCTCGCCGCACTCAGAATGCCATCGCGATGCGCGCGCTCAACCGCCTCGTTCACGCGCGGATGCAGCCCGAAATCGTCGGCGGTGACGATCAATGCGCGAGCCGGCGACTGGGTCACGCCTCGTGGGCTCGCAGGAAGCGGAAGAACTCGACCCCTTCGCGCAGCCGGCGCTTCATCATTTCCCAGCTCGTCAGCATCTCCCGCACGATCTCCCAGATCTTTGACGGCCGGAAATAGAACCGCTTATAGAACTCCTCGAGGCCGTGATAGATGTCCTCGCGCGACAAGTGCGGGTAGCCGATCGCCGCCAACTGCACGCCCTCGTGGCTGACCAGGTTGATGACCTTGTTTTCCTCTAGCCAACCGTTCTCAACGGCCTGCTTATACAGCGTCGTCCCAGGATACGGCGCGGCCAGCGACACCTGGATCGTATGCGGATTGATTTCCTTCGCATACGCAATGGTTTTTTGAATCGTCTCGCGCGTTTCCCCGGGCAGGCCAAGGATGAACGTGCCGTGAATCTTGATGCCGAGCTTGCGGCAGTCTTCACTGAAACGGCGCGCGATATCCGTGCGCAATCCCTTCTTGATGTTCAGCAAGATCTGATCGTCGCCAGACTCGTAGCCGACTAGCAACAGCCGCAGGCCGTTCTCCTTCATGATCTTCAGCGTCGAATACGGCACGTTCGCCTTCGCATTGCACGACCATGTGACACCGAGCTTGCCGAGCCCGCGCGCGATTGCCTCCACGCGCGGCTTGAAGTCGGTGAACGTGTCGTCATCGAACATGATCTCCTTGACTTCAGGCATGTTGTCGCGGATCCACTTCACTTCTTCTAACACGTTCTCGACCGAGCGTACCCGATAGCGATGCCCGCCGACCGTTTGCGGCCACAGGCAAAACGTGCAGCGCGAGCGGCAGCCACGGCCGGTATAGATCGACACGTATGGATGCTTCAGATAGCCAATGAAATAGTTGTCGATCTTTAGGTCCCGCTTGTAGACGGGCGCCACGAACGGCAACGCGTCCATGTTCTCGATCATCGGCCGCGGCGGATTGTGCTCGATCGAGCCATCGGCCAGCCGATACGACAGGCCAGTGACTTCCTTCAATGGCCGGCCCTCGGCCACTTCCTTGCACGTATAGTCGAACTCCTCGCGGCCGACCCAGTCGATCGCCGCACTCGCGCCGAGCGAGCCATGCGGATCGACCGCCACTTTCGCGCCAACCATGCCGATCATCACCGACGGCTTGCGCTCCTTGAGCTTTTGCGCAAACAGCGCGTCGGTCGGGAACGACGGCGTGCTCGTGTGGATCACGACCAGATCGTAGCCTTGCGCGATATCAAGCGTCGCCTCGACCGATAGGCCGTCAGCCGGCGCGTCGAGCACGCGGCTGCCCGGCACCATCGCGGCGGGCTGCGCGAGCCATGTCGGGTACCAGAATGAACGTATTTCGCGCTTGGCCTGATATCGTGATCCGGCGCCGCCGTCAAAACCGTCAAACGACGGAGCCTGCAAGAAAAGGGTCTTCATTTAGTCGAATGCTCCGCAATGTGCGATGAACGCCGCACCCCGTTCCCCAAAAAAGCCGTGACCTCGATCGCGGCCGGGGCGCATGCCGCTACAGCGACTCACGGTTGCGCGACGGCAATGGCGTGCCGACCAGCGGCACGCGCGAGCCGCGCCAGTCTACGTGCGAGCCGACCGCAGCGCTCAGCCATTGGCCCAACAGCAATATATCCCGCAATGGCACCAGCGGCAAATCGCGCAGGAAGGGGCGCACGGCGCGCGCGTCGTGGTCCCGAGCCAACTCACCAGTGATGTCGATGCCACGCCAATGCAGCGCCAGTCGCGCGAGCAAGCCGATGCCAGCCAGCGCCGCGGCCACACCGCCCAACAGCGTCTGGGACGCAGGCTGGACCAGTGCGAGTGCCGCAGCCGCGATCAGCCATGGCGACGTGAACGTGACAAACAGGCAGCCGAAACCGAACGGATTGATCGAGCGGATCGTGCGCAACCAACGCGTTTCACGCCGCCACAGCGCACCGAAATGCGACTCCGCGACGTCGGTGGACACCGTGATGTCGGACAGCACTGTCGCGAGCCCGGTTTCGCGCGCGTGCTCGGCCAGCCAGTAATCGTCTGCGAGGCAGTTCTTCAACCGCTGGAAACCGCCAATTGTATCAAGGGTCTGACGCCGCAACGCCAGCGTCGAGCCGAAACCAAAGCGGGTCGATCCGCCGGCATGCGCGACCCGCACCGACGGCGCAAACCAGTCGTTGACGAACATCGCGCCGAGCCGCGTCCACCACGGACCGACGCCGTGCGCCCGGTATAGGCACGTGACCACGCCCACAGCCGGATCGGTCAGCGGCGCACACACCGAGGCCAGGTAATGCGGCTGCACCGCGATATCGCTGTCGGCAAGAACAATCGTATCGTAGCGGGCACGTGCAGCCAGGTTAATCAGATTGCTGACCTTCAGATTGCTGCCATGCACATGCGGATCGACAACCAGTCGGATGTCGCATGTCGGATAAGCCGCTTGCAGCCGCTCGACGACCGCGATCGCCGGATCGTTCGGGGAGTGGACGCCGCAAAGCAATTCGAAGCACGGATGATCCTGCTCGCAGAATGTCGCGAGATTCTCAAACAGCCGCGGCTCTAGCCCACATAGTGGCTTGAGCACGCTGACCGGTGCAAGCGGCGCGCCTGGCGCGTTCAGCCGTGCCGGATGCGAGGGGCGACGCCTGCGCAGCGACGCCGCCGCGGCGACCACGGCGTACAACACCGCCATGGCGGCGACGGTCACGATTAACCAGGACGCAAGATTTGCGGTTGCTGCCATCACACAATATGACGCATGCTACCTTGGCAACATGCGTCGTTTTCGTTTGTTGTGGCCAGTTCAAGCCGGGCCGGGGCAACGCTAAAGTAATAAACCGAAAGTAATATGAAAGGCTATTTTCTTCCACAGCTCCCCGGTTGCACGCCCACGCACGTCCATTGGCGCGCCGGACTCAAAATCGAACCACAGATGATAACGACTCGATGTAATGGCAGCAACTGCATCTTGACGAAAAGTCCCAACCGCGCACAAAACTACGCGAAGGACTCTCGTCATCCTGGTAGGCATGGTTTGGCGTGGTATCGAGCACCGCCAGCACCACCGCATCGCGCACCTTAAGGTGCGCAGCCAGGCACGCCTCGATCTCGCCCGGCTCAATGCGAAAGCCGCGGGTTTTGACCTGGCGTCAGGTCGCTGGCCAGCAGAGAGGGGAAACAAGGGGTCATCTTGCAGTGGCGAGAGCGCATAGATATCCTGGATCGGCCCTTCGCATCATCGCGGTGGGCGTCTTGACATTCGCCGATCATGTTGACCTGCGCGGCTCATGCGGCGCGGGCGGCGGCCAGTGACTCGGCCAGCTCACCGTTCGTGCCCGGCGCCATCGCAGGCATCGTGCACGGCGACCGAGTCGATCCGAGCGGCGATTGCCAGTCGCGTGTACTCCGCTGCGACGCCGGCGCGGCGATGTTTGGGTATTGTGCCGCGAGCGACGCCGTGTCGAGATTACGCGCCTTCAATCGCTGCTATGCGTCGTCGCCGCGGGCTAGGTTATAGTGTTTGATACATATGGAACCAACAATAGTTCCGTGAGTTCAGCATCTCATCGCGGGTGACCTGATCGAATCGGTTTCGCTTGAAGAAGGCCTTCATTTCAGTTTTTGCGCTCTCCCATTGCTGATTATTGAGTGTCAGTCCAATCCGTAAGTGGATATCGTAGAACGTTTCCGCTATGTCGGGGCCATTGCTGCCGTCAAGCAGGCGCATCGCGCGCTGCCATACCTGTTTTAGCAGTGCGTCGTCCAACTGAGAGGTTGCTTCAAGCAGCCCGAGCGCCGCTAATTCGCGCTGCGCAAGCGGCACGCGCTCAAGGGCGGGTTCGAGCAATGAAATCTCATGCGCATGTTGCTCTGGCGGTACCGCCCGCACTAAAGCGCCCGGCAGGTAGCGTAATGCGCTGCCTAGTTGATGGTCCGGAAGTGACAACGTCAAATGCCGCAGATGAGCGACGTGCACGGGCCTGTGTGCCTCTGGCAGCATCGATACTCGATCGGCTAGTGCACCGATTGGGGCGCCCCGATATGACGCTGGCAGGCGTTGCATCCATTGGAACAGTGTTTCGTACCATTCAATAATCGTCGCGCTCGCAATATCGTAACGATAAGCATGATATTGAGCGGAGGGAAAAGATAATGAGAAGGCGCCTAGCACGTCGGCTAATGCCGTTATCAATTCGGCCTGCCCAGACGCGTCCAACGCAGGAAGCCGGCTTAGAAGAGCCCGATATTCGCTTTCAATCTGCGGTGCATCAAGCCACAAGTTTGACGGCGGTGTATAGCCGTAGATGGGTAGCATCGATGCGATGGCGCCCCAGGTGCTGGCTTGCTCAGGAGCGCGCCGTTCGGCGTCTGCATACACAAACCTATACAGATTGCGTTGGTACTGGATCGGAATCCCTGGTAAGGTCCCGATCATGTATTTTTGTACCTGCAAGCCTTGCTTTGGCACACGGCCCGCAGCTTGGAAGATCGCGATGAATATCTCGGGCTTTACTTTGTACTGCCTTCTTGCCCGTTGCCACAGCGCCTGAAGCAATTCAGCGCGCACGGAGTCGGCGCCAATCCGCTCAATTTCAGTCAACACCTGTTGTACTGACGTGCGATCCAGCGCACCGGCATGGGAAATGCGTTTGCGGCAAAGCCAGCTCAGTCGCTTTTCTTGCAGCGCGTGATAAGTCTGGCTGTTCACAGTGGATAGGTTGCCGATGTCGTCGAACGGCATGTGGTCGGCCACTTGTTGGAGAATTTTGGCTGGCAGGTCGTGGTATGTCGCGGGTCGGCTGGCTGACGTGTTAGCCAAAGCACTGCTTGGCGGCTTCAATGACGGCGGCGCTGACGCGGCGGGTTGCGGGCACGCTTCCAACGCGCAGATATAGGCCTGATGATTGTTTAACGCAGCATTTAGATCGAAGTCCATTCGCAAGTTCAGCAAGAGGTTAAACACACGCAGCACAAAGCGATGCTGCGCCGTAAGATAGCTGAAAGCGGGCGGATGAACGTAATTGTGAGCCGCAATCCCTAAATTTTTGGCGGATAACCCGTTGTCGGCTAGAGCCGCCGGATCGCCACAATCTGCTGATTTCGCTCGCCGAGTCGTTGAACAAAGCGCTCGATGTGCCGCTTGTTGTCGTGGGTGAGCAACGCCGTGCCCCGGCCCAATAACTAACAGCCTACGCGGCGAGGGCAAGGCACCGCTCGCGGCACATACGTGCGTCGCTGCTGCGTGGGCGCACAGGCTTGTCGCCAAGGTTGGAGGGCTTGACGCACGATGCCGCAACTGCCTTCGAATCCCTGAGCTGCGATCACCGAATATTAGCTCGCCGCATTTGATAACCTTCACGCCAGCGCTGGGCAAGATAGGCTCGATAGGGATCCAGCTTGCTGGTCGCTAGCGGGCGCTACGCCCGTTCGGGAAACTCGCCGGCATGAATCCAGTGCCGGACCGTGTGCCGGTCCGCTTGCCGACGCCTGTACTGCTGTTGTTTCGCTCGTGACGTTGTTGCCACGTGTAGCGTGTTCGATTCGATCGCCAGCGATGCGAGAGAAGCGTCCTCGTGATCGAGCGAGCGAGCAGCCTCACGGATGTGCTGTTGGCAGCGGCCCAGCGCGCACAAAACAAATGATGCAGGCCTCGGCCTGGCGCAGGATCCCAATGATTTGCTCTTCGGTAAAACGTTCCTTCATCTAGCTCCATGTACAAAAATATTAAGAAGATTAACTATCCGGCTGGTTACAAGATTCCGATCAGGTCAGTTCAGCTGATGTATAACCTTCCACTGTCGCCCCATTCGGACATTCGTAGGTTTTCATAACGCCACATTCGTAGATGCTACTAACGCGAGGGCGACCTTAGCGCAGCGCTGACGTTCTTCAAACAACTTCGGGAGCGCGCGCAACCTTACGCCGGCGGCTTTCTGACGCGTGCATTCTGCGGCTGAGTAGCGTCCGCAGGAAGCGACTATGCGGGGCGCTCGGCGATATGTTTTAAACTCCCTGCACCTTGCATTCAGTTTTAAGCTATGTCAGGATGTTCGTCATCCAACGATTCATCGCAGATGTGAAATCGTAGTTTGGTAGTCTGCCGCATTAGCGAGTAAAAAACCTTGCTGATCTGCCTTGGAAACCTCGCGCCCGCGTAGGTCACAAATTGGGAGCATTCCTTTGAGTACGCACCAAATTGCGGTTTTCCTGGGGCCCTCCTGCCCCCTTGACGAAGCCAGAACCCACCTGGCCGACGCCGATTACTTTCCTCCTGCCGCGCGCGGCTCCTTTTACGACATTATCAATGACGGTTATCAAATCATTGTCCTAATTGATGGGTTCTTTTACGGAAAACTATCAGTGTGGCATAAGGAGATTCTCTACGCCCTCGACTCCGGCATCGTCGTCATTGGGGCATCAAGCATGGGCGCGCTAAGAGCGGCCGAGCTTCAAGGCACCGGAATCATTGGAGCGGGCACGATCTTCGGCTGGTATCGCGACGGACTGATTGATGGCGACGACGAAGTCGCCCTGCTACACGAAAGCACTCAGGACAACTACACTGGGTTGACGATCCCGCTCGTTAATCTGCGCTGGCAACTCATGCGTGCCGTGGAGGATGGCCTGATTGACTCGCGCAGCGAAGCATTGATCATCGATCGTGCCAAGCAGATGTGCTTTACGGAAAGAACCCTCGAAGGAATACTCGAGCCGTTGCGGGACGTGATCGATATCGGGGCCGTCAAAACCACGCTTTCTAACGGAACCGACCTCAAGAAAAGCGACGCCATTCTCGCGCTCAAGCTGGCCGCTGAGCACAGGTCATCAGCGGGCGCCCCGTCTTCGCTCAGGCTGCGTGAATATGAATATGCCCACATGAACCTCGGGATCGAGTATTACACGAGCGAGCGGCTGACATCGATTAAGGCAAAAGGCAGTGCCGGCGCGATACCCCTCGCCGAATATTTGGGCAGGACAGAGGCGGATCAGATCGGCTACCGTGACCTGATCAGGGCGCGTGTCTGCCAGCGGCTGATCGTGGGGTGGGCCAGGGAACTGCATCTCGACGTCGGGAACGAGGACGATATCGGCCTCGGCGCGTCGCCTTGGAACGTACAGGTGCTCGATCTTGAGCACCGGCGCGCGACCGGCCTGACACTGATCGATATTGCTCGGGAAAGCCGTGATGCCGAGTTCAGTCGCCGCATCCAGCAGCGTTTCTGCCGCACCGCCGGTGCCAGTCAGGTCATTGCTGACATCGACAAGCGGTTGGCGGCGCAGGTCCAGGATGCGCCTATCCCATGGCGCCGCATGGTGGATCTCACCGGGGACCTTGTCTACACGATGTGTTGCCTAGGCCTCGAAAAGGGCATCGGCCCCGCGCCGCAGGAAGTGCAGCCGTGCGGCGCGCGATGGGAGGACGACGCCATTCTGACCGATGCCGAGCGCATCATGGCGTATGCCGAATGGATCTATCAGGTCGGTCCGCGCCTGTTTGGCTATGTCCTCGACCCTGCGCGCGAAGTACTGTTGGCCCATCAATATTTGAATTGCCTGGATCGGCTCGACAGGAGAGCACCATGACTTTGAGTCCCGCCACATCGCACGAATATGCGCAGGGAACGCAGCGCGTTTGCGCGCCCGAAGAAACACTGCGCAGGATCCAGCCCGTTCTCGCCCGCTGCGGCATCACGCGCGTGCTGGACGTCACCCAACTCGACCGCATCGGCATCCCAACCTATAACGCAATCCGGCCCAACGGCATCATCCTGAGTATTTCTAACGGCAAGGGATGGTCCAGCGCCGCGGCGGCTGTTTCGGCAATCATGGAATCGATTGAGGTTGAGCATTCTGAGTACCCAGACACCTCGAGCTGGCGCCTGGCCACGAGCGCGACGGCCCTGCGCACGGAAGGTCTTGACCCGGTCGATCCGACCACGCTGATCCGTGACTGCTTGTGGCCCAAAGATGAATATGGCGGACTTTACTATACGCCAGAACTCGTGCTGGACTGGGTCGAGGCGGATGAACTGATCAGCGGGAATAAGGTGATGATTCCGGCAAGCACAATCTACGCCGTCCCGCCGTTCCTACAATATTTCACCAGCAACGGCCTGGCCAGCGGCAATACCTATGCGGAGGCGGTCCTTCATGCCATTTGTGAGATCGTCGAACGTGACGCGATTGCCAAGCTCATGGGCAGAACCAAGGATTCCCCGCCGTCGCGCCTGCGCCCGATCCGCCTGGACAGCTTGCCGGGGCATCTCGTCAAGCTAGCCGAACTGATCACCTCGGGCGGAATCGAGCTGTTCCTGTTGAGCATGCCGAGCGCGATCGACATTTACACATTCTGGACGATCTTTTACTGTCCCGGCGAGCCGGCATTCATCTTGAGCACGTCCGGCGGCTATGGCACCCACCCCGATCCAGTGATCGCCGCATCCAGGGCGCTTACTGAGGCGGCTCAGGCACGCTTGGCCCATATTCATGGCGCGCGCGAGGACCTGGGAATCGATCATGTCAACCGACAATTGCCCGCGTCGGAGCTGGAGCAACGATCGGCCCTGCAGGTACGAAGCTTCGACAAGTTCCGAACCATGCCGGCCTGGAGCTGGGACGAGATGTTGCAGGTCTATCCCCACCGTTGCAAGGGCCGGAACATCCAGGGCAGTCTCGATCAGGTGTTGGAGATGCTGGCTGGAGCGGGCAGCGACAAGGTCTATGTTCATGACCTGACCAAGCCCGATCTCGACCTTGCCGTGACCCGCGTCTTCATTCCCGGCATGAAGATCTGCGCAAGCATGCTGTGAAACCGGGCGCCGGCCCGACGAAGCTGTGTAAGCGGGCCGGCTTGGCAGCCCGTTCGATCACCGAGGAGAATGTGGATGCCGCCCGTCGCCGAGCGCCCCAGCGAAACGCCGTTTGGAGAATTGTTGCGGTTAGCCGAACTGCATCCGGCCTGGAGCTTGCTGCAGGTGATTGAATTGCTCGATCGCGAGCGCTGGGATATCGAAACACTTACGCCCGCGCAGCGCGCACTCTACGGGCGGATCAATGCACGCGCCGCGCTGGCCCGGTTGCACGGGTCGGTCGACGACTTCCAGTCCGGCCACGCTCTCGACGCGCCGGCCCGATCGCCGCAGTGGCTGGCGACCGGCCGTCACCTGTGCGTCAGCGGCCTGCTCGATGCGCAGACGCGCGCGCGACTGGTCGCGCAATGTGACGCGACACTGAGCGTGCCGGGGACGCCACCGATCAGGCTGTTCAGCCACCCGGATTGCATGGACCAGGCCGAGCTTCGGTCGATCGCGAGCGCGGTGCTGGCGGCGCTGCCTGATCCACTGCCGCCAGGGACCCGCCCGACCATTCTCAAACGGCGGACCATCCTTCGCCGCACGTTCCCGCCGAGCAGACTGCCATCGCAGCCTGGCAATGCCAACAACCAGTTCTGGCACCAGGACAGCAACGCCCAGTTCAATGACTCCCCCATGCTGACGCTGTGGATTCCGCTGCAGGACCACGCTGGCGTGACCAGGCCAGGCCTGCAGATCAGCGATGCTCCGGTCGCCAATTTTTCGATCTTCCACGGCGACTCATCGCATGACATCGGTCCCATGCTGGCACAGATGTTTCCCGCATCGCAGATTGTCTCTCCGCAGGTGGCGGCCGGCGAGTGTCTTGTCTTCAACGGCCTGACCTTCCACCGGACCCTCGCCACCCCGGCGATGGCGGAGCATCGCGATGCCCTGTTGATCCGCGTGCTCGACCAGCGAACCGCGCATCGATTTCCGGTCGCCGATCATGACCAGGATCTGCTGCCCCTTGCATGAACTTACCGTCCATGTGGTGGGCACCGGCGCGGTCGGCCTGGCCTATGGCTACCTGCTGACGGAGCGTGGGCATCGCGTCTTCCATTCCAGCCTGCGCGGCCGGGTAACTTCGGCATTGCCGCTCAGCCTGCAAACCGGCACGGGCACGACGCATGGATGCTACACGCCCCGGTATTGGCACGACACACCGCAGGCATCGATACCGCATGTGCAGATCTTCGCCGTGCACGGCGCTCAGCTCGCGCCCGCGTTGCAGCTTTGCGGTGGCGCACTGGCGCCACAGGCATGTCACCTCGTGTTCTGTAGTAACCCGGACGCTGTCAACGCCGCGTGGCGACGGGTGGCGGCCGACAGCTACACACTCGTCTATCCATTGCTGTCGGCGGAGCATTGCGGTGACCAGGGGCTGCGCATTATCACAAATGGCGAAGTAGAAATCACTCTGCCACAGGGCAAGCCCATTGGCGAGCGGATAGCGCTGAAAGCGCTGCTGGAGCGCATGGGATTGACGGTATCGGGCGACGTGCCGCTGTCCCGCTTCCGAGCCCGTTACCTCCAGACCGCCGCAATCTATATTGCCCTGCTCGCCGTCAGCGTCGGAGCCATCGACCACGCCCAAGTCGATGGCGCGCTGCTGTCCGCCATCCACGACGAGCTCGCGGCGATGGTCGAACGGCGCGACGGGGCACGCGTTGCCGACGTTCCCGGCCAGGCCCGCCATTTCGCTTCACTGGCTGCACTGATTGCCGCAGGAGAGCGCGACGGTGCGATGCTGGGCGCCACCCTCGAATACCTAGTCCGTGACGGACGCCGCAAGCTGACCGCGCATCTGGCTGCCATTACACCGGCATGGGACGACCATCTCGCGGCGCGGCCGGCGACGGCGAGCCAGCGCCTGATTTCCGCCGTCCTCGCCCTGTGCCGACTATGAAAGCGAACGCGGACCATCAACCAATGGACGTGCCATCTAATTATCGGCCTGCCGATCGCCGCTTCCAATGATCACTCTGATATGATCGTTGATGTTGCCGAACAGTCGTGATTTCCTGGGACCGCCAACGTCATGCGTGGCGGGCTGTCATGTTGTCAAAACTGGAGGAGCCGAGATTGAATACCGTTACTGTCATTGTGCCTCCATCGATGCGCAAGTTCCTGGGCGGTCGCACACGTGTGCCTGTACAGGCCGAAACGGTACGAGGAGCGCTTGACGCACTGGCTGGCGGATCAGACACGCTGCGCGGTCATTTATTCGATCAGACCAACGCCATCAATCGTTTCGTGCGGGTGTTTGTCAACGGCCGGCAGATCCATTCGAGCGCCGAGGAACCGGTGAGCGATGGAGCCGAGGTGACGATCCTGGTTGCGCTGGCGGGAGGCTGACATGACGCTACAACAACAACGCCTGGCGCAACTGAAGGCCGAGATTACCGAGATCGATCCGCGTGAAGCGGCGCAACGCCTGGCTGCCGGTGCGATCCTGCTCGATATTCGCGATACCGACGAATGGGCGCAAGGCACGCCGGTCGCCGCCGTCCGTGTGGGCCGTTCCTTTCTCGAGCAGCAGATCGAAGGGGTGGTTGCCGATCCCGACACAGCGCTAATGATCTTATGCGGCAGTGGCGTGCGCTCGCTGTTCGTGGCCGATGCCCTGAAAAGGCTCGGCTACCGGTCGGTGGCCTCGGTCGCGGGCGGGTTCCAGGCATGGACTGAGTGTGACCTACCGGTCGAACGCCCAAAAATCCTCAGCGCCACCGAGCGGGAACGCTATGCACGTCACCTGCGCATACCCGAAGTCGGGGAAGCCGGCCAGGCCAAGCTGCTGGCGCGACGGGTAGCGCTGGTCGGCGCCGGGGGGCTGGGTTCACCAATTGCCTATTATCTTGCCGCAGCGGGCGTAGGCACGCTCGGACTGATCGATGACGATCGCATCGAACGCAGCAACCTGCAGCGGCAAATCCTCCATACCGATGCGCGCGTCGGCCAATCGAAGGCTCGCTCGGCAGCTGAAACGCTGACGGGCTTTAATCCAAATGTGGCGCTGGTCCTGCATGAGGTACGGCTGGACAGCGCGAACGCCGAGGCCATACTGGCCGATTATGATCTTGTCATCGATGGTAGCGACAACATCGCCACGCGCTATGTCGTCAACGATGCCTGCGTGAAGCACGGTATCCCCATGATTTACGGGGCGATCTTTCGCTTTGAAGGCCAGGTATCGGCATTCCATCCGGCCGGGCCAAACGGTGGGCCGTGCTATCGCTGCCTGTTCCCCGAGCCGCCACCACGCGACTTGACTCCCTCGTGCGCCGAAGCCGGCGTGCTTGGCGTGTTACCGGGCGTGATCGGCACCCTCATGGCCACGGAGGCCCTGAAGATCCTGCTGGGCATCGGCGAGCCGCTCGTAGGACGCCTGCTCACCTACGATGCACTGAGTGAGCGCTTCGACGAACTGCGGCTGGAGGCCAGCCCGGACTGCCGGTGGTGCGCGCCGCACCGCCGCGATCGCCCGACACTGAACATCCCGGCATTGACGGAGTGACGCATGCGGACCCCAATCCCCCCGTTGCCGGACGCGGGGCCTACGGCCGCGTCCTCGCCGCTCAGCGTGAAGCAAGCGTTCCGTTTCGCGCCAACCGATCAGGGTCACATCGACCAGCTGCTCGTCTGGGCCGAGTTGCCTATCGGGGCAAACGTGCTCGACCTGGGCGCCGGCAACGGCTGCGTCGCGGCACGGATGCGAGCGCGGCGGCCCGACTTGTCATTCTGTCTGGTCGATCAAGATCGCCGCGCGCTTGATGCCGCGGGATCTACGTGGCACACGCATTGCGCTGATATTTGCAACATACCCGAGCCCAACGGCAGCTTCGACGCCTTGCTCTGCTGCTATGCAATGGGCTATGTGCCGACAGCGGATTTTTTCCGCGAAGCGGCAAGGGTGGCGCGGCGCGGCGCGGTGGTGTTCATCGTCGACATGGTGCCGCTTGATGGCACGCTCGACTCACTGTCGCTGTTCGGCTATGCGATTCGTGGCCGGACCAACGTTGAGTCGCATGCGGCATCGGCAGGTCTAAAGCTGGATTTCTATTTGGAACCGACAGACGATCGTAGTTGGGGAGAAGCCCAGTTCCCTGGTTATTTTCATATCTTGTTCGGTGAGGTGCGGCCGGCCATCTGGCGCTTCACACTGCCCTAGCGCAATCGCCCCCGCTGGACAGGGGCTCAGGAGAACAACGATTCAAATTCCGGAATCACGCATTTGACGACCGCGAAGGGGCGGTGTGGCGGCGAAAGCGTCCATGACAGAACATGCGAGATGCCCGCCTCGCGCGCGAGAGAGAGGACCTGTTCCAACGCCACCGGAGCGGCAGCCAGCGTGCCCTCGTCGGCTTCGCCCAAGGACGCTGGCGCGCTGCGGCAGGCGCGCAGGTGCGCATGCAGAATCTGCTCGCCCACTGGCGAGCCCGACTTCAAGCCCATGAGTTGCTCGCTGGAGAGCAACATTCCCCCCTTCATCCGCGCTGGCGGGATGTTGCCCAGCTGGCAGGCAGCACGCGTAGCCCAGCCCTGCACGGCTTCGGCAAGCGCACGCGCCACCGCAATCGACAGGCTGTGATGTGCACCCCAGCCGAAGTGCACGTCCGACCGTCCAGCCTTCGCAGCTGTCAGGGGCGACAATGCGCACTGGATGACCGTGACCCCCAGTGTCCATCCGAGCAGAAAGAATTCGCTGCGCCAGCCAGCCTGTTCAATCTCGTCCAAGGCTTTGCGCAACGTCAACGGAATATCCTCCAGGGCGATGGACAATACTTGCCCTAGCGCCCGCAGGCTTGATGCCGCCACATGACGTTCGAGCAGCTCGTAAATGGCGTGCAGACGCGCTTCGGCCAATGAATTGCCGCTTGCCAGACCGTCAGTCGACAGGTGGAGCCTTTCACCACCCCATTGCTGGGGCAAAAAATTTTCGTCGACATAGCCATACACTTGCATCGACGTCAACAAGTCCACGCCGCCAATTACAGGACGATGTCTCTCTTTATCATCAAGCATGCCAGCGCGTTGAGCGGCTTTTCTCGCCGCAGTATAGACAAGAGATACCGGGGCCAGGTCGCCCGTGCTCAGAACCGGCACCTGCGGCGCCTGTTCGATAGTAGATACTTCGATCGCCTCCATATAGCCGGAAGCGAGCGCGGCGTCGAAGCCGAAACCCTTGCCCAGGTTGAGATAACCCGATCTCGGATTGCCCCTAAATACTTCAATGGAGCGAATGGACGCAATGCCGGCCGGTGTATGTTCGGCATAGCCATGGATATCGTACTCGGCGAGAATGGGACCAATTGACGACAGGGTGTCGGTTGCGGTGATCAGGCGCATCGACGTCACTAGATTGGTTGGCATGGCAGCGCCATCCTTATGCTTCAGCTAAACGGCGCCGCTCAGGCACATCGGTCCAATCCCAAGCCGCGCCGGCTGCTTACTTGATGAGGGCCGCGGCCATCGGGGTACCGACAGAGACGGATTCGAGTTCTTCATCCGTCAGGTCGGTATCGCTGTTGACCAGAGCCTTGGCCAAGTCCGCCTCCGACAAGCTAATGCCTTCGGCTTGGGCGACCGAGATGATTTCACTCGAATTGGCACAGTTCTTGATTTTCTTAACGAATTCCGGATCAGACTCCAACTTGGTGCGAAACTGCTGAATTGAACTCATAATAGTTTCCTTCCAATAACTCGTTGTAAAATGACCAATACTACGCTGATATTTATAGTTGATATTGGCATAACAGGCAAGATAATGTTGTGGTCGCCTTCAATAATTTGAGCTCGCGAACAACATCGATGTCAGCGGCTCATAGCGCGCATAAAAATGCACCCAATCGCGCCGCCTGCCGCCCATGGAAAACGCAAACATGAGTTTCCGCTCACCACCCCTCCCACTGTCTCCACCATGGCAAACGGCGCTGGCTGGCGAGGCTCCGTTCCCCAATACCGACGACGATGCGTGCCGCGAGATACTGGCGCAACTCTGTGAGGCGATCAAGGCGTCAAGCTCCAGCGCCTGGCACCTGGAAGACGTGGCACTGTCGGCTTCGGGTCAGCAGCTTCCCTTCGTCGACCTGTGGCGACCGGCCGTGAACGCAGCGCTGGCATGGTTGCACCTTCGCGTCGATGCATCACTCGGCGCGCCGCCTGCGGCCCCGGCAGATCGGGATTTGGCCGACACATTGCTGGCACGACTCTGCCTGCTGAGCCAGTACGCGGTTTGGGAACTATTCAAGGCCGATTGCGGCGTGGGTATGGCGGTTTGCGCTTGTTTTGGCGTCGATGATGATCGGTCCGGGCCGCCGTCGCGCGAACGCTACCGGAGCTTCATCCAGCAGCATCGCAGCGACGGTCTAGCGAGGCTGTTGGGCGATTTCCCCGTGCTTGGGCGCCTGCTGGCGCAGACCGTCATGTTTTGGCTGGACAGCAGCGCAGAAATCCTGCTGCGGGTGCACGACGACCGCCAGGTCTTGCTGGCCGAATTCGGCATACCCGTGCATGCCCGCCTGGTCCGGATCGGCCAGGATAGCGGTGATCGCCACCGCCACGGGCGCACAGTGGCAATGCTCGGCTTTTCGGATAACAGGCAAGAGTGGAAAGTCGTGTACAAGCCGCGAGACATGGCAATCGATTTTGCATTTCAGCGCCTGCTCGGCGACCGTGACGTTATCGCTCATTTGCCTGCGCTGGCATCGCTGAAAGTGCTGCCAAGGGCTGGCTACGGGTATATGGAGGTCGCCATGCACCACCCGTGCGCCGATGAACAGGCGCTCTCGCTGTTCTACCTGCACGCCGGCCGGTTGTGCGCCATCCTGTATGTGCTCGGTTGCACCGATGGCCATCATGAAAACCTGATCGCGAGCTCAACCAACCTGTTCCTGATCGACGCCGAAACACTGTTCGAGCCCGTGGTACGGGCGGACCTGCGGGCCGTATCACGACCGGACTCGGTGCTGCTCGGTTCTGCCTTGCAAGCACGTTTCGAGGAATCGGTCGCGCGCACCGAACTGTTTCCCGTTTGGTTATTGGTGAGCACGCAACGGCAAGCGATCGATACCAGCGCGTTTGGCGTTGCCTCATCGGCGCTCGAGTGTCGTCCAGTCAGCGGTTGGCGGAACATCAACTGTGACGCCATGACGTTCGGCACGGTCGACGTCCTCGATCAGCAGCCTGCCAGTTTACCGGTGGGGCGAGGACAAGCTAATCCCTTTGCATGCCACCTTGCGACTTTCAGCGAAGGCTTCCGGCTGCAAGGCAGCGTCATCATCAGGCAACGCGACGCCTGGCTGAAGACCGGCGGTATCCTGGACCGTTTCGCAGGCCTCACCGGGCGCGTCGTGTTACGGGCAACGCGTATCTATTCCGCAATCGGGCAGCAACAACTACAGGCCGGCGCCCTTCGCTCCGCGCATGCGCAGCGGCTCACGCTCGAGCCGCTGGCGCGACTGTTTTCGACCTCGGCTTCGCCCCTGGAGAACTGGTCGGCGCTTGCAGCTGAGCGATCTCAGATGGCGCAGCTCGACATTCCATATTTCACCCACCGCCTCGACCAGAATTGCCTACTGCTGGGGACCGGCGAACGCGCCATCGAGGGCTATTTCGAAGCGAACGGACTGGACGATTGTCGGCGCCGCCTGCAGTCATTGGACCTTGATGTTATCGAATTCCAACTGTTGGTGATCGATGGACTGGTCGCCGCAAAAACGCTCAGGGCCCATGCCGGCCCGGTCGGAGAAAGGGCGTCGCCAACGCCGCAAGCGCGGCCTTTGTCCCCGGATGAACGCCTGCACATGGTCCGGTCCGTCGCTGCTGACCTGGTTGGCCGCATCTTCGACGATCGCCCCGAGTGGCTGGGTTTCGACATGGCGCGGGACGGCCGGCGGTTTCATTTCCGCCCGCTGGGGTTGTCGCCATATAGCGGTACGCTGGGCATTGCTGCTTTCTTTGCCTGCCTTGCCGGTTCACCGCTCGCACAGTCGTCGCGATTCGGCCTCGATGTGTGGGTCAAGCGCATGATCCAACCGCTCGAGGTGCTGGCGGGGCAACCCGGCGCAGCATTGTCTCGATGGTGGCGTGACCAGCCGCTCGGTCTTGCAGGATGTGGCGGTCAGTTACTCGCGCTGATGGCCATATGTGCGACCAACATCGCACCGTCGGCAGCGAGTGCAGGGCGGGAGCTGGCGTCCAGGCTGCTGGAGGGCTTAGACGAAAGATGGCTTACCAACGCGGCGCTCGACTTGATCGAAGGCGCCACCGGCTTAGTCGGCCCACTGCTGATGCTTGATTCGGATAACGCGCTACGCATCGCAATGACCATCGGCGATCGCTTGGTACATGATGCGTGCGCCTGGTACCCGATGACGGATGCGCAGCGGGGCCTCGCTCCACATTCGCCGGGATTTGTCGCAGGGGCGTCAGGCATGATAGCCGCGCTGACGCGGTTACATCATCACACCGGCGTCAACCGGTATCGCGACTGCGCCCAACGGTTGCTTACGCATGACCGAAGCACACTGGGCATCGGCAACGACGGATGGGAGAGCAGATTCTCGCTTGCCCTGGGGGGTAACGACGCCTTGCATCACAGCTGGTGCCATGGACTAGCCGGCGTGGCTCTCGGACGACTCAGCATGTTCGAAACCGAGTTGTGGGAGGCAACGGCGGAGCGCGAGCTCGACGCAATCCTCGCTTCGCTGTGCGCTGCAGCGTCGCCAGCTGATCACGTATGTTGCGGCCAGTTCGGCGCCATCGCCGTGCTACGGATTGCCCAAGATATGTTGAGAAAAAGGGCATGTGAATCTCACGCTGAGCAGCTAGAAGCCGCGGCGGTGATGGGCATGATCCGAGATCGAAACCATTTGGCTGTGCGTTCACACGGGCCAGGAAAGCATCATCTGGGACTCATGAACGGCCTCAGTGGCATTGGGCTAGTGTTAACCGACAACCGCGTTAGCCGGGCGATGTTAAAGACGCTGCTTGGAGGCGGTCTTTTAGGTTAGGAATTGTGCGTTAGAAATACTCACGTCATGCAAACAGATAGGTCAGCAACTGAACCAAGCGCAGTCGTCGCGCAGCCGACTGTAGTAGGTATTGACGTTTTGTACGTGCGGAGCCAGACGGGGGAATAGGTGTTCGTGCAATTGCTGGGCTGTCACTGGACCTTTGCTGGGCACGAAGTCCAGCGTTTGTCTAGCACGGTCGCGTGCGACGAGGATGTACACCTGTTCGTTCAAAATCCGGCCGGATGCGGTCCTTTGTGAATAGATTGTGGTAACGAAGCCGGCACCGAAGACGACCTGGCCGCGATTGGTAAGGACCCGGCCATTACTGTCAATCAACCAGCCCCAGTGTTCCAACGTCTTCTCCGAAATCGCCGCAGCGAAAGACTTCTTCTCTTGAGGGGTTAAAGCAGCGTCTGGTTGCGCAGGGGCAGTGGCGAGCGCCTCCGGGCCGCTGAGGACCAGGACTGAATTTTTCGAGGCAAGATGTCGTGCCGCAAGCAACTGCGCTCTGGTGGACTCTAGATCGGCTATTAGCAGGTTGATGCGAGCGCGGAGGACCGGATCCGAGACGCCCTCAAGGAGTTCGTCAACCGCAGAGGATTTCGGGGGCCGCACCTTTTTTCTTCCGTCCGCCAGCATGATCGGCGTATGCGGCAATCAATGCGCGGTACCGTTCGCCGGTCTTGTTTCGGATGGCCGGCGCGCTCGGGCCGCCCCGGGCGTTTGCCAATTTTCCGATGGTGGCTACCGAATAGTCCGCGCTGCGGCGCTCTTCCTGTTCCTGGCAGACTTAAAAGATGATTCGCAGGGATGCGGCCGTTCTCGGATGCGCGTCCTTGCATAGTTCACCGAGCAATTGAGTGGGGTCAGTCTTTTTCATACATTAGGCCTTTCTCCGCATATCGAGCAGTCGAACCGAGCTGGAGAATGCCCTCTGCAGCAGTCGGTCCACATCTTTGGTTATGCCTAGATCATCGAGGAGAAGTTTCCCTTCGACGAGAGCCTGGGTGTCGTTACGACCGAGTCTAGCCATCAGCAATTCGACGAATTGGTTCCCGACGGAGAGAGCCTCCGATTCTGTCAGAGAGGCGAAGATCGTTGGTTTTCCGCTCCGCGAGAGCATTGCGTCAAGCACCCGCCCTCGCCGGAGGTTGGCGAGCACAACACTCTCATTCGGATAGACCGTCGCGCGCTGGCACACAGCGTCGTAAAACTCTATTCGCTGCACTCTGAAAGAGCAGCCTGCAGATCTTCGACTCCGCCAGCAAGTACGAGCTTCACTTGCTGCTTACCCTCGGTTGGCGCAGTCAGCGTTGCCCTACACCTTTCGACAAGCCAATAGATAGCATGCCAGATATGGGCAATCCCGTCGCCTTCATCCAGTACCCGGTCGCGACGCTCGTATGCGCGCGTAAGGCTGCCTGTATTATCGCTTGGCACCTCCGCATTGAACCGAGCCACGAGGCCGCCCAAGAATGCTGGTCCAGTGATGAAGAATCGACACCGCACGCAGTTTTTTGCCCCGCCCAGTCCCGGGGAATAGTATGGTTTCGAAGCTGCGGAATGCTGCACCGGCCCGCCTTGATGGCACTTGCTACCACTGACGGGGCAAATTCCGAGATCTCCGATAATCCACGATTCGGGAGCGCTCGCGTCCAGCGCCGAAACCCCGCATACTCGACCATCGCCATCAGCGCGGAGGGGGCCACGCCGTCGCTCCCGATCAAGTAGAGCACATGGATTCGCTTGTCCGGGAGTCCCGCACGCAGGACTGTGGTGTAAGCAACGGTGTGGTAACGCGCAGTTTCGCGGCGAAAGCTTATGGTTCCGACAAGCTCGTCGTTTTCCTCTACTCAACGCAAGCCAACATGTTCAAAGTCGCCTCAGCCGACGCAGACGTCTCAACTTTTAAATCGAGCGACACAAGTCTGGCAAACCGGATTTCAGCCATGATCATTTTCCCTTAAAAGGCTTCTTATTTTCGGGTGGCAGGCTCCGCTACGCCTGCAAAACCAATTCTTTACCTTGCCAGGTAAAAATATTATATATGTTTAATATGCACTAGCATCACCCAAAAATGCAAGGCCAAAAAAATGGAGTATTGAAGCCCCGCTTCTTCTAATTTGCTGGCTTTTATTACGCTGCGTTCACTATCAAATAGCTTGGCATGCCCAAGGAGCAACTGAACGGTCTCGATCGAATGGTCCTGCGCCACCAGTAGTCTGCTCACCCGTGACAGGTCCGTTGCCCGGCGTATCGACGAGGGCCGCGCGTCGGCACGGTCAAGCTGCCTCATGCCGGAACGGGATTATCACCGGACACGACTTCACGGCCACGATCGATTCGACGCGGGAACCAGTGGAAATGGTGCTAACCACTCCGCGCGGGTACACCGAGTCGATTGCAGCCAGTACATCGCGCACGGCTGGCGGGCTCCCTTCGTCCCCGACTGATGTGGCGCGACCCGGTATGTCGATGCCGAAATGCGAACGCGAAGTCGCGGTGAAGATCATCACGGTCGGCTTGTCAAGTGCATAGGCAAGATGCACGAATCCGGTATCCATGCCGACCACGAGTTCCGATGCTTCGATGAACTGCGCACACTCTGTCACCGTGAGCTTGGGCAATACCTGAGCCTGCGGCACACCCGCGGCGATCCGGCATGCTTCGTCGTGCTCCCGTTCCGAGCCCCATGGCAGTAGGACCTGCAGGCCTCGCGCAGCCAAGGCCCGGGCCACGTCGATCCAATGCCCAACCGGCCACTTTTTTACATCAGTTGAGGTCGCGTGGAACAACATGGCGCGCCGCCCCGAATCGCCGATCGCCGACAGCGGCAACGCTGGCGGCAGCTTCAGGCCGAAATGCGGGCGCCCCTCGACCGAATAGCCGAGTGCATCGCCGACACTGCGGCGCATGGCATACCACGCGTTCAACGAATGCCGCCGGTCAAACCGGTCGGTATACGCGAATGCTGCGCCTGCCTCGCCAAGGTTCTCGCGGCAGTAGCCATAACGCCGTCGCGACCGGGCGATGAATGCAATGATCGCGCTTTTGTAGACGCCGTGAATATCGAGCACCAGATCATAGCGCTCGCTGCGCAACATGCGGATCGACGCGATGATGGCGCGCAGGTCGTCCAGATTACGCGCTTTCTTGAAACGCCGCAGCGGCGCGCACAACACGCGGTCAACGCCCGGATTCCAGCGAACCACGTCGGCAAACGCCTCGTCCGCCGCCCAATCGATCCGGGCTTCAGGAAAGGCGCGCCGCAGGTCCCACACAACGGGCTGCGCCTGCACAATGTCGCCAAGCGACGTGACTTTGACCACGAGAATGCGTTTCATTGGTTATTGTGAACAAGGCCCTTGTTGTTGCTGGAAATAGACGCGGCAGGCTTGGCGCCGCCAGCCTCTATTGTGCCTGTGCACATTGCCATGAAACGCTGTTCTGCCCTGTCGGTGGCTATCCAGTAGTCACGTAAAGTAAAAGGTCGCCGTACAAATACGCGCTGGTAATGCGCCGTCACATGGCGTTTTGACGGCCGGCGCAAGCGCCAACCACGTTCGCATTTTACTGCGTGACTGGAAACGACGTCGGCGGACCCGTCGCGTGCTCACTATGCAGGATCGCGCTGCAGCCAGACACGCAGATCGTTACGCACCGCCATCCATTCAGACCCCGAAATCGAAAGCACTACCGTGTCGCGATAGCTGCCGTCAGCCGCGAGCGGGTGATTGCGCAAGTTGCCGTCCTGCCTCGTACCCAATTGTAGGATCGCCGACCGCGCCGCGGTGTTCACGTAACGAGTGCGGAATTCGACTGCAATCGCATCAAGCCGCTCGAACGCATGGGTGAGCAACAGCAGCTTCGCTTCCGTATTCACCGCGGTGCGCTGGTACTGCTTCACCGGGGCACGCAGATACCACGTCGCATACCACGTGCATACCATGTGCATACGACGTGCATACCACGTTGCACCGATTTCAGGCGTCGGTGCAGCCTCTTAACGCCCACCACTCCCATAGCCGGCGGTCGGTGACGGCCTCCTCCAATGCGTCGACGTAGTCGAGGCTGAGCAACTCGAGCACGATCGCCTGTCCGCTTAACGTCACGGGGTGAATCCAGGATTCCATTGCGATTCTCGTGAGCCGGTCAGGCGCCGTATGTGAATCATCTACCGCTAGAATAGCCATGCACCCGCCCAGCCATCGCGCAGGCGGCTTACCATGAAAGGATTACATGCGACGCTATAGTTTTCTAATCCGGATCATCGCGATTGGTATTTTGATGCATCTCTACGTCGGCGTGCGCTTGGTGCCGGTACTGCCAGGCGGCCCCGCCGTGTGCAACGCGGCAGTCGCGTACCTTGGACTGTCCGTCATATTGATTCTATTCGGAATGCTGGCGCAGGCAATCGAACGACAGCCGCTTTCCGACTGGCTTGCGTGGGCGGGCATGCTGGCGATGGGATTTTTCTCGTCATTGCTTGTGCTTACGTTCGCGCGCGACGTTGCATTGCTCTTCGTGCATGTGCTCGATGCCGCGCTCGCGGCGCACTGGCCGCTTGAGCAATGGCAGCGCGATTCGGCACCCGTCGTGCCCGCGCTTGCGCTGCTGGCCTCGTTCGCGGGCTTTGTCAATGCACGCCGGCGCGCAGGCGTGGTGACTGTCCAGGTCCCGATCGACGGGCTGCCGGACGCATTGGACGGCTTCACGATCGCGCAGATCAGCGACATCCATGTCGGGCCGACGATCAAACGCGGCTATGTCGAGGCGATCGTCGAGGCGGTCAATACACTGCGGCCGGACCTGATCGCGATCACCGGAGATATCGTCGATGGCCGCGTCGAGCAACTGGCGCCCCATACCCAGCCGCTGGGGCAGCTACAAGCGCGGCACGGCGTATTCCTGGTCACCGGTAATCACGAATACTACTGCAGTGCGCACGCGTGGATCGACGAATTCAAGCGGCTTGGCCTAACCGTGCTGATGAACCAGCACGTGGTAATCGGCCACGGTACGGCGTGCGTCGTGGTGGCCGGCGTCACGGACTATTCGGCGGGTCACTTCGACGCCGCGCATGCCAGCGATCCGGCCGGTGCGCTGCGCGGGGCGCCGCCGCACGCCGCCGTGAGGATCCTGCTGGCCCACCAGCCGCGTACCGCGTCGGCAGCCGTGCAAGCAGGCTATACGCTACAGTTATCCGGGCACACGCACGGCGGCCAGTTCTTCCCGTGGAATTTCTTCGTGCGGCTGCAGCAGCCGTTCACCGCCGGCCTGCACCGGCTGTCGCAGCTATGGGTTTACACGAGTCGCGGCACTGGGTATTGGGGGCCGCCGAAGCGCATTGGCGCACCATCAGAGATTACGCTGGTGCGGCTGGTCCCGGCACGCGCCGGCTCGCGCGCTCCCGCCCCGCCCGGCTCGAGCGTCGCCCGTGCGGCACGCCCGCCGTCACCACGGTCACATTGACTGGCCGAGCAGGCACGATTCCCGCAACAGTTATTTTCGCCATAGGGCGTTCGACGCGCTCGGGCAAGCGGCGCATCTAGGCCGTTGCTGGCAGGGCAACGCACCAATCGTTCCATCGCTGCGCCGGTAAGCGTGTAGCATGGAAGCATGAGGTAGCGTGGGCACACGCCGGTCGCATGTGTGACAGCGATCAAAAAACGGCAGTATTTGGGATGGAGGCTTGTAGCAGGATGGACATCCTCGAACTTGCAAAACAGTCCGGCTTTTTCGTGACGCTCGACGGGAAGATCGGGCATGAACAGTATCAAAGCGTGCACGGCTCAGTCACCGCCCTGGAGCGTTTCGCGGAAGCGGTGCGCACTGAAGCGGATCATGATCGGCACGAAAAATGCGCAGTGACGCCCCAACCGGGGACACGCCAAACCGGATGACGCGGCGCACGACGGCTCGGCCGCGGATCGCAGCGGAGCGTAAAGGCGTGTAAAGGGACGGATCCGCGGATCGCGGTGACGGCACGCGCGTCAACAATGGCCGCGCCACAGACCACGGCCACCACGCCGCTCGTTTGGGTGTCCAAGCTGTTGCCAGCGATATGCGGTGGCCGGCCTCCCAGACAGGGGGACCGGCACGCATGGATGCGTCGAGCTAAGCGGCCTGGCCGATCGCACAGCACAGCACGGCGCGCCGCCGAGCCGTCAGGCGCGGCGGCGCCGGCGGGCGCCGGCACCGGGTTCTCTTTATATTGATCGCGCACTGGCGCCCTCGGACGCTCAGCCGGGCGGAAGGCGGCCCCGTTCTATCCCTGGAGCACGCAAACCACCGCCGCCAGCACACCGCCGATCAACGAGCCGGCGACCGGCACCCACGCGTAGCCCCAGTCACTGTCGCGCTTGCCCGGTATGGGCAGCAGTGCATGCATAATCCGCGGACTTAGGTCCCGCGCCGGGTTCATCGCATAGCCGGTCGTGCCGCCAAGCGACACACCGATGCCCAACACCAGCAATGCGACCGGCAGCGCGTTGATCGCGCCCAGGCCCACAGACGGCGCAGCCATGTGCAGCACTGCGTACACGAGTACGAACGTGGCGACAATCTCTGACGTGAGGTTGCCCAGCGTATTGCGAATCGCCGGGCCCGTGCAGAACACCGCGAGCTTTGTGTCCGGGCAATCCGTCGACTCGAAGTGCTTACGATAGACGAGCCAGACCAGGAACGCGCCGAACATGCCGCCGAGCATTTGCACGGCCACATAGGCCGGCACCTTGGCCCACGCGAACTTGCCGGCGACGGCGAGCGCCACAGACACAGCCGGGTTCAGGTGCGCACCGCTGTAGGCGGCCGAGCAGACGATGCCCACGAATACAGCCATTGCCCAGCCTATCGCGATCACAATCAGCCCACTATTGTGGCCTTTCGTGCGCGCCAGGATCACATTGGCGACGACGCCGTCGCCGAGCAATACCAGCAGGGCAGTTCCGATCAATTCTGCGATCAACGCATGGGTCATGATAATCTCCGTTGTCGTCGATCAGGCCGCCGCCCACATCATCGCGGCGGATACCGCACGCTGCCAGCCTGCCCTGTGCCGCGCCGTCTCCTCCGACTCCAGCGCCGGTATGAAGCGCCGGTCCAGCTGCCACTGGTCGCGGACCTCATCGATGCCGTCCCAATATCCAGTCGCCAGCCCTGCAAGGTAGGCGGCGCCCAGCGCGGTGGTCTCCGTCACGCGCGGGCGCACCACGTCCACGCCGAGGATGTCCGCCTGAAATTGCATCAGCAGATTGTTCTCGACCGCGCCCCCATCGACGCGCAGCTCGGTGATCGGCTGGCCTGCATCGGCCTCCATTGCCTTGAGCACGTCAAACGATTGATGGGCAATGCTGTCCAGCGCGGCGCGGGCAATATGCGCGGCCGTGGTACCCCGCGTGGCGCCGAACAATGTGCCGCGTGCGTGCGGATTCCAATGCGGCGCGCCCAGGCCCGCGAAGGCCGGCACTAGGAACACGCCATCGCTGTGCGGCACGGAGGCGGCCAACGCCTCGATATCGGCCGCCTGTTTGATGATTCCCAGCCCGTCGCGCAGCCATTGCACCACAGCGCCGCCGATGAAGATGCTGCCCTCCAGCGCATAGGTGGTCTTGCCGTCGATTTGCCAGGCAATCGTCGTCACGAGGTTGTTGCGCGACTCAATCGGCTTGTCGCCGGTGTTCATCACCAGGAAGCAGCCCGTGCCATACGTATTCTTGACCATGCCGGGCGTGATGCACATTTGCCCGAACAGCGCGGCATGCTGATCGCCCGCCACGCCGGCGATCGGAATCCGCGACGCGAACACGGTGGTCTTCGTCGCGTCGTACAGCCCCGAGGACGGCTTGACCTGCGGCATCATGCTACGCGGAATATCCAGTTCGGCGAGTAATTCGTCGTCCCAGTCCAGCGTATGGATATTGAACAGCATCGTGCGGGACGCATTGGTCACGTCCGTCGCGTGCGTATTGTGACGCGTGAAATTCCAGATCAGCCAGCTATCAACCGTGCCGAACGCGAGCTTGCCCTGCTTAGCGCGCTCGCGCGCGCCGGCGACGTTGTCTAGGATCCAGCGGATCTTCGTCGCGGAGAAGTAAGCATCGATTGGCAAGCCGGTCTTCGCGCGAACTGCGCCTTCAAGCCCACGTGCCTTGAGTTCAGCACAAAAATCGGCGGTGCGTCGGTCCTGCCAGACGATAGCGTTATAAATCGGCAGCCCGGTCTCACGATCCCATACGATTGTCGTCTCGCGTTGATTCGTGATTCCCAATGCGTGGATCGACCCGCCGTTCAGTCCCGCGCGCACGACGGCTTCAGCGGCGACGCCCGCCTGGGTCGACCAGATTTCCTGCGGATTGTGCTCAACCCAGCCGGGTTGAGGGTAGATTTGGCGGAATTCCTTTTGAGCAGTCGATACGATATTGCCCCCGCGGTCGAACACGATCGCGCGCGAGCTGGTGGTGCCCTGGTCCAGCGCCAGGACGTACTTGCCTTCCATGACTGTCTCCGTCGGTTTGGCCGTTGTTGAACGCTGCACCGTCTACACAGTGCAGTGCCGCGCGAGGCGAGGCAGTCCGGCCATCAATGTTCGTTTTTGAACATTCAGTCCCGTCATAACGCCCACTACATCGCTGCGCGAAATTTAATGTTCTAATTCGCAAATGTAAAGTCTGTTTTCGAACAAATTCGGGAAAACCCTTGGTTGACAACACCTAAATTAGATTAACCTCTCAATTTTATCTGGAAAACGGGGTGCATACTGTGCGATGCGGCATGCCCCCACTGGCGCCCATCCCAGGGCACCGCGTCCGAGATGCGGTGCCAACCAACGTTCAGGCGGTTACCACCCGGCCGCGCTCCTGCGACGACGCGCCATGCAGTTGGTCGAGCTTTTCCCGCAGCACGCGGCCGATTTCCGCCGACGGGCCCGGCCGGTCCATATCGTCGTGCGTGCACGCGATGTCATGGGTCTCGATCTTCCCCAGCACATAGGGACGCCAGGCGGCCGGTCGATTTTGCCGTTCGGCGTAAGGGCAAACGCGTCGAGCCTCAAAAATGCGCTTGGCACCATATAGTCCGGCAACGCGCCTGCCACATGAGCGCACAGCGTGGCCGGCAACGATTCGCTGGGATCGACCACGACATACGCGACGAGTCGCTTGTCCGCTCCGTCGCCCACCGCGGCCACGACAGCCTCCCGCACCAGGGGATGCTTGGTCAGGCACGCCTCGATCCGCCGTGCTTCCTTGCGCTCACCGACACCATCCTCGACCGACTCGTTCGCAAAGCACATCGCCCCACGTTTTGCGGGAAATCATGCGCAAGCGCCGGAATGGTTTGACCAACAAGGAGATCTCGGAGTAAAAACGTACAGCCTCGCATCACCACGCTTTACGTGTTCACCCCGCTGTGCATTAAGCGGTCGAATTCGCGTGGAATCAGTGGTCGCCTTCGCATGGAACCGCTGCTCGGATTCTGTGGAATACGCATATCCAGCCAACCGAGAAGGTAATCGCGGTGCGCAAAAATATGGAATATCCAAACGCTTGCCGCAAACGAGCGCTAATTGGTTCTCATTTAGACAACCTTGACGCGCGAAGCGGAGCTGACACGGCCATGCGTCCACGAGACAAGTTGACTGAATCAATACGTTAACTCGACGCATAGATTCGCGCTTTACTCTTGGCCAAATACGCCTGACGTTCGGCTTCACCAAGATACACACCTGTCCCCACCACACCGTTTCAGCTTCCGAGCCTTGCTGCATCAGTCTTGGCGAATTACTCAAGGGTAGCTAATTAATCATATTAGCGTTTCCTCTTTATTGTCGCTTTTTTGTTCCCCCTGTAGCATATTCAGCTTCTGGCGCAAAATGCGACCAATATGTGCAGTAGGCACGGGCAACTCCATGTCGTAATGTTGGCAAGCGATGTCGTGAACTTCAATATTGCCTAACACGTAAGGCTGCCATACCTCCGGTGAAATAGGTTGAGTCCAGGCATTTTGGGCCACTGCTGCCCTAAAAAACAACATGTCACCACCACAAATACGTGGCGAAAAACGTTGAGCAAGCTGAACATTATTTTGAAACACTGCACGGGTTTTATCCCACAAATAATGGCCGGTCTCCGACAAGCTGCCTACAGCGTGACGTACAAACAGATGGTAAAAATCGTCTTCGGCGAGCTCCGGCTTGTTATCCAGCTGCACATGACCCGGCGTAGCATCAAGCACCGCTAATAACGCGACCCGTTCGCCCTGTTGTTCAAGCTGCGTTGCCATGCTATGGACAACTTTGCCGCCAAATGACCAACCTAGCAGATAGTAAGGCCCATGCGGCTGAATACAGCGGATTTGCTGAATATAGTCCAGAGCCATCGCCTCGATCGTGAGAGCGGGCGACGAGCCACCGTCAAGTCCACGAGCTTGTAAGCCATAGACCGGTTGATCTGCCTCCAAATGGCTCACCAGGCCCCGATAGTGCCAACTTAACCCAGTCACAGGATGGACACAGAAAAGCGCAGGTCGAGCGCCATGAGGTTGAATCGGCAGTAGCACAGCAAAGGACTCGTCCCGCACGTTCTCTTGTGCCGATACACGCTGCGCTAGCGCGGCAAGGGTCGGTGCTTCAAACAGGACGGGCATCGGAATGGAGATACCCAAAGCGGTGCGACTCCGGCTAATCATCTGCACCGCGAGCAGCGAATGTCCCCCCAGTGCGAAGAAATTATCGTGTCGGCTCACTTGCTCCACACCGAGCAATTCGGACCAAATCTGAGCCAGCGTGGTCTCGAGCTCGCCCTGCGGTG
Source organism: Mycetohabitans rhizoxinica HKI 454 (assembly GCF_000198775.1). Taxonomy (NCBI): domain Bacteria; kingdom Pseudomonadati; phylum Pseudomonadota; class Betaproteobacteria; order Burkholderiales; family Burkholderiaceae; genus Mycetohabitans; species Mycetohabitans rhizoxinica. Next base: position 512,815 of record NC_014718.1, read on the forward strand.
CTTCATACGCCTGGTGCGCAAACGCGTCAGCGCTGGGTGCCGGCAACGCTCGCCGGTCCAGCTTGCCGTTCGGCGTCAGCGGCAATGCATCGAGTCGCACGAATGCACTGGGCACCATGTACTCAGGCAACGCGGCCGCCACATGCGTGCGCAACGTGCCCGCTAACGCGTCATCGGGATCGGCCACCACATACGCGACTAGCCGTTTATCTTGGCCTTCGCCTGTTGCCAGCACAACCGCGTCGCGCACCTGCGTATGCTGAGCCAAGCACGCCTCGATCTCACCGAGCTCAATGCGAAAACCCCGGATCTTGACTTGATGATCGTTGCGGCCCAGGAATTCCAAGTTACCGTCCGGTAAATACCGCGCCAGGTCCCCCGTCTTGTACATCCGCGCATCGGGCTCAGAGGCGAACGGATCGTGCACAAAACGCTCGGCCGTCAATTCGGGGCGATTCAGGTAGCCGCGTGCCACCCCGGCGCCACCAATATACAGCTCCCCCACCGCGCCCAGCGGCACCGGCTGACCGTAGCGATCGAGCAGGTAAATGCGCGTGTTCGCGATCGGACGCCCAATAGGAATGCTTGTATCCTGTTTGACATTGCTCACCTCATACCAGCTCGCATAGGTGACTGTTTCCGTTGGGCCATACACATGTAGCAGATGCCGCGGCTTCGCTTGCTGTAGGACGCGGAACACGCATCGCGGATCCGCATTTTCTCCTCCAAACAACAAGTAATGCAGATCACTAAAAGCCTCAACCTTCTCTTTAACCATCTGGTTAAAGAGCGCCGTCGTCAAAAATAGTACTGTCACACCACTTTGCTTGAGCTTACGGGACAACATGGCAGGAGAAAGCAAAGTCTCCCGCTCGATAACCTCGATGCGTGCCCCATTCAACAGCGGTGTCCAGATCTCGAAAGTCGTCGCGTCAAATGCCAGGTTCGATGCGAGTGCGAAGACGGCTCCCGGCTCAACTTTTATGTAATCTGTATTTCGCACCAACCGAACCACGCCTTGATGATGGACCATCACGCCTTTGGGCACACCGGTCGAGCCCGACGTATAGATCACATACGCCAGATGGCGGGATGTCAGATCCGGCACCACCGGGTTCGTCTCCGCCTGCGCCGGCAGCCGATTCGGATCCAGCACCGTGCACTCGGCCAGCGCCGCCCCACCCAGCGCCGCCCGGCCCGCTGCATCGGCCAACACAATATCCGGCACCGCATCCATGAGAATATGCGCGAGCCGCTCGCCCGGATAGCTTGGGTCAAGCGGCACATACGCGCCACCCGCTTTCAGGATCGCCAGCAGCCCCACCACCATCGCCGGGCTGCGCTGCACGCAGATCGCCACCCGGGCATTCGGCACAACACCCAGTTCAATGAGCTGATGTGCCAAGCGATTCGCCCGCGCATTGAGCTCCGTGTAGCTTAATGCTTGGTCTTCGTACACCAATGCTATGGCTTCAGGCATGCGCTCGGCCTGCGCTTCAAACAGCTGGTGAATACATTGGTGCGCCGGATAGTCCCGCTGCGTCGCGTTCCACGTCTGTAGCAGCAACGTGCGCTCGGCCGGCGACAGCAAGTCGACGCGCGTCACCGGGTGCGATGTGTCAGCGGCCATCGCCTGCAACATCGTTTGCAGATAGCCGACGTGCCGCTCGATCGTCGCGTGATCGAACAACGCCGTCGCATAGTGCAGAACGCCGATCATCTCTCCACCGACTTCATGCATGTGCAGGTTCAAATCGAACTTGGCCACCTCGTGGTCCCGGCCAGCGGACGTGACCTCCAGCCCCGGCAAGGCCCACGTGCCGCGCTCGTTGCTCTGCCACACGAACATCACTTGGAACAGCGGCGTATGATCCAGCCGCCTCGGCGGCTGCACAATCTCCACCACCTGCTCGAACGGCAAGTCCTGATGCGCTTGCGCCTCCAGTGCCGTGCGCCGCACCCGCTCAAGCAGCTGTGTGGCGCTCGGCTCGCCCGACACATCCATGCGCAACGCCAGCGTGTTCACAAAGAAGCCAATCAACGGCTCAATCTGAGGATGGTGACGATTGGCGCTTGCCGTGCCAATGACCAGATCCTCCTGCCCCGATAGCCGCGCGAGCACCGCGCTCCACGCGGCCAGCACCGTCATGAACAGCGTCGCGCCTTGCGCCTGGCTCAAACGCTTGAGCTCACGGGTTGTCTGCGCATCGATCCGAATTGGCACATGCGCGCCGGCAAACGATTGCTGCGCCGGGCGCGGTCGGTCGGTCGGCAACGTCAGCAGCACCGGTGCATCGGCCAGCTGCGTGCGCCAGTACTCACTTTGCGCCTTAAGCCGCTCACCCGAGAGCCACTGACGCTGCCACGCCGCATAATCCGGATATTGGATCGTCAGTGCCGGCAGTGGATCTGTCTGTCCGTCACAGGCCGCGCGATACAACATATTCAATTCGCGCACCAGCACCCCGACCGACCAGCCATCCGACACGATATGGTGCTGCACGAGCAGCATCACGTATTCGTCATCGGCCACTTGAATGCCGCACGCGCGCATCAGCGGGCCACAGGCCAGATCGAACGGTGCTTGGGCGGCCTCGGCGCTGAGTTGGACAAGCTGAGTAGCCGCGTCAGACACGCCGCGCAGGTCATGCCAGGTCATCGGCATCCCTGCCTCGGCGGGCAACAGCTGCACCTGCGGCTGACCGTCAACGCTGACGAACACCGAGCGCAGCGCTTCATGACGCGCCCATAGCGCATCCAGTGCTTGTTGCCACGCGATGGGATTCAATGTACCGCGCAGGCGCAATGCCATCGGCATATGATACGTATCGCTCCCCCCATCGAGCTGCGCGAGGAACCACAGCCGTTGCTGCGCGAACGACAGCGGCAGTGCACCGTCACGCGAGACCGGCGTGATTGCGGGTAGCGCCGCACCGTCTGACGCGCGTTGCGCCTCGAGTACCGCAGCCAAGCCGGCCAATGTGGGTGCAGCAAACAACGTCGCTAGCGGCAATGCGATGCCCAGCGCAGCTACCCGGTTCATCAAACGCACCGCGAGCAGCGAATGGCCACCGAGCGCGAAGAAATTGTCGTGCCGACCGACTCGGTTGACACTCAGCAACTCGCTCCAGATCGCCGCTAGCGTGGTCTCGAGCTCGCCCTGCGGTACTTCATACGCCTGGTGCGCAAACGCGTCAGCGCTGGGTGCCGGCAATGCGCGCCGATCCAGCTTGCCGTTCGGTGTCAGCGGCAATGCATCGAGTCGCACGAATGCACTGGGCACCATGTACTCGGGCAACGCGGCCGCCACATGCGTGCGCAACGTGCCCGCTAACGCGTCATCAGGATCGGCCACCACATACGCGACTAGCCGTTTATCTTGGCCTTCGCCTGTTGCCAATACAACCGCGTCGCGCACCTGCGTATGCTGAGCCAAGCATGTCTCGATCTCACCGAGCTCAATGCGAAAGCCCCGGATCTTGACTTGATGATCGTTGCGGCCCAGGAATTCCAAGTTACCGTCCGGTAAATACCGCGCCAGGTCCCCCGTCTTGTACATCCGCGCATCGGGCTCAGAGGCGAACGGATCGTGCACAAAACGCTCGGCCGTCAATTCGGGGCGATTCAGGTAGCCGCGTGCCACCCCGGCGCCACCAATATACAGCTCCCCCACCGCGCCCAGCGGCACCGGCTGACCGTAGCGATCGAGCAGGTAAATGCGCGTGTTCGCGATCGGACGCCCAATACTTTCGATGAAGGGCGCCCCCCGCTGAATCGATAACCACGTCGAATAGGTGGTGCTCTCCGAGGGCCCATAAAGGTTGCATAAACGCTGCACCGGCGTTTTCTCGAAAACCTGCTTGATTAACGACGCCTTCAGGGGCTCGCCTGCCATATTAATCGTAACAGCCGAAGATAGGTCCGCTTGATGAGCGAGCAGCGACTGCAATGCAGATGGCACCGTATTGATCAGCGAAACTGGCTGAGCGTGATGCATTAACGCCAGTGCATCCTCAACCAGGTGTACGGTTGAGCCTTGAGCGAGCGGTACAAAGCACTCGTAGATGGACAAATCGAAGCTGATCGAAGTGGCAAGCAACGTATGCTGCGTTTCTGCGGAAGTAAAGGTTTGAAGGGCCCAGAACAGGAAATTGACCGTTTGAGCATGCTCGACCATCACCCCTTTGGGTATACCGGTGGAACCCGACGTATAGATCACATACGCCAGATGTCGGGACGTGAGTGCCGGTACCGACGGATTCGTCTCCCGCTGCGCCGGGAGCCTATTCGGATCGAGCACCGTGCGATGAGCCAAGGCCGCGTCACCCAACGCCACCTGGCCCGCTGCATCGGCCAACACAATATCCGGCGCCGCATCCATGAGAATATGCGCGAGCCGCTCGCCCGGATAGCTTGGGTCAAGCGGCACATACGCGCCACCCGCTTTCAGGATCGCCAGCAGCCCCACCACCATCGCCGGGCTGCGCTGCACGCAGATCGCCACCCGGGCATTCGGCACAACACCCAGTTCAATGAGCTGATGTGCCAAGCGATTCGCCCGCGCATTGAGCTCCGTGTAGCTTAATGCTTGGTCTTCGTACACCAATGCTATGGCTTCAGGCATGCGCTCGGCCTGCGCTTCGAACAACTGGTGAATACATTGGTGCGCCGGATAGTCCCGCTGCGTCGCGTTCCACGTCTGCAGCAGCAACGTACGCTCGGCCGGCGATAGCAATTCAACGCGCGTCACCGGATACGCTGCGTCAGCAGCCATCGCCTGCAGCATCGTCTGCAAATACCCGACGTGTCGCTCGATCGTCGCGCGATCGAACAGCGCCGTCGCATAGCCTAGCGCGCCGACAATCTCCCCACCTGCTTCATATAGGTGCAGGTCTAAATCGAACTTGGCTACGTCATAAGCCAAGTCCGCAGGCGTGACTTCTAACGCCGGCAGATCCCACACGGCACGCTCGTTGCTCTGCCACGCAAACATCACCTGGAACAGCGGCGTATGATCCAGCCGCCTCGGCGGCTGCACAATCTCCACCACCTGCTCGAACGGCAAGTCCTGATGCGCTTGCGCCTCCAGTGCCGTGCGCCGCACCCGCTCAAGCAGCTGTGTGGCGCTCGGCTCGCCCGACACATCCATGCGCAACGCCAGCGTGTTCACAAAGAAGCCAATCAACGGCTCAATCTGAGGATGGTGACGATTGGCGCTTGCCGTGCCAATAACCAGATCCTCCTGCCCTGACAGCCGCGCGAGCACTGCGCTCCACGCGGCCAGCACCGTCATGAATAGCGTCGCGCCTTGCGCTTGGCTCCAATGCTTAAGCGCTTGCGTGGTTTGCGCATCGATCTGAATCGGCACGTAGGCCCCTTCGAACGATTGCTGCGCCGGGCGCGGTCGGTCGGTCGGCAACGTCAGCAGCACCGGTGCATCGGCCAGCTGCGTGCGCCAGTACTCACTTTGCGCCTTGAGCCGCTCACCCGAGAGCCACTGACGCTGCCACGCCGCATAATCCGGATATTGGATCGTCAGCGCCGGCAGCGGATCTGTCTGTCCGTCACAGGCCGCGCGATACAACGTATTCAATTCGCGCACCAGCACCCCGACCGACCAGCCATCCGACACGATATGGTGCTGCACGAGCAGCATCACGTACTCGTCATCGGCCACTTGAATGCCGCACGCGCGCATCAGCGGGCCACAGGCCAGGTCGAACGGTGCTTGGGCGGCCTCGGCGCTGAATTGGGCGAGCTGAGTAGCCGCGTCAGACACGCCGCGCAGGTCATGCCAGGTCATCGGCATCCCTGCCTCGGCGGGCAACAGCTGCACCTGCGGCTGACCCTCGACGCTGATGAACACCGAGCGCAGCGCTTCGTGACGCGCCCACAGCGCATCCAGCGCTTGCTGCCACGCCACTCGGTTCAAGGCGCCGCGCAGGCGCAATGCCATCGACATATGATACGTATCGCTCCCCCCATCGAGCTGCGCGAGGAACCACAGCCGTTGCTGCGCGAACGACAGCGGCAGTGCACCGTCACGCGAGACCGGCGTGATTGCGGGTAGCGCCGCACCGTCTGACGCGCGTTGCGCCTCGAGTACCGCAGCCAAGCCGGCCAATGTGGGTGCAGCAAACAACGTCGCTAGCGGCAATGCGATGCCCAGCGCAGCTACCCGGTTCATCAAACGCACCGCGAGCAGCGAATGGCCACCGAGCGCGAAGAAATTGTCGTGCCGACCGACTCGGTTGACACTCAGCAACTCGCTCCAGATCGCCGCTAGCGTGGTCTCGAGCTCGCCCTGCGGTACTTCATACGCCTGGTGCGCAAACGCGTCAGCGCTGGGTGCCGGCAATGCGCGCCGATCCAGCTTGCCGTTCGGTGTCAGCGGCAATGCATCGAGTCGCACGAATGCACTGGGCACCATGTACTCGGGCAACGCGGCCGCCACATGCGTGCGCAACGTGCCCGCTAACGCGTCATCAGGATCGGCCACCACATACGCGACTAGCCGTTTATCTTGGCCTTCGCCTGTTGCCAATACAACCGCGTCGCGCACCTGCGTATGCTGAGCCAAGCATGTCTCGATCTCACCGAGCTCAATGCGAAAGCCCCGGATCTTGACTTGATGATCGTTGCGGCCCAGGAATTCCAAGTTACCGTCCGGTAAATACCGCGCCAGGTCCCCCGTCTTGTACATCCGCGCATCGGGCTCAGAGGCGAACGGATCGTGCACAAAACGCTCGGCCGTCAATTCGGGGCGATTCAGGTAGCCGCGTGCCACCCCGGCGCCACCAATATACAGCTCCCCCACCGCGCCCAGCGGCACCGGCTGACCGTAGCGATCGAGCAGGTAAATGCGCGTGTTCGCGATCGGACGCCCAATAGGAATGCTTGTATCCTGTTTGACATTGCTCACCTCATACCAGCTCGCATAGGTGACTGTTTCCGTTGGGCCATACACATGTAGCAGATGCCGCGGCTTCGCTTGCTGTAGGACGCGGAACACGCATCGCGGATCCGCATTTTCTCCTCCAAACAACAAGTAATGCAGATCACTAAAAGCCTCAACCTTCTCTTTAACCATCTGGTTAAAGAGCGCCGTCGTCAAAAATAGTACTGTCACACCACTTTGCTTGAGCTTACGGGACAACATGGCAGGAGAAAGCAAAGTCTCCCGCTCGATAACCTCGATGCGTGCCCCATTCAACAGCGGTGTCCAGATCTCGAAAGTCGTCGCGTCAAATGCCAGGTTCGATGCGAGTGCGAAGACGGCTCCCGGCTCAACTTTTATATAATCTGTATTTCGCACCAACCGAACCACGCCTTGATGATGGACCATCACGCCTTTGGGCACACCGGTCGAGCCCGACGTATAGATCACATACGCCAGATGGCGGGATGTCAGGCTCGCCACCGACGGATTCGTGTCCGGCAACGCCGGCACGGTAGCCGGATCGAGCACCGTGCACTCGGCCAGCGCCGCCTCGCCCAACGCAGCACGCCCGGCCGCATCGGCGAGCACAATGCTCGGTGCCGCATCAACGAGGATATGCGCCAAGCGCTCACTCGGATAGGTGGGATCGAGCGGTACATACGCGCCGCCGGCTTTCAGAATCGCCAACAGCCCGACGACCAACGCGGGACTGCGCTGCACGCAGATCGCCACCCGGGCATCCGGCACAACACCCAGTTCGATCAACTGATGCGCGAGACGATTCGCCCGGGCATTGAGCTCGGCGTAACTCAGCGTCTGGTCTTCATACACCAGTGCTGTGGCTTCAGGCGTGCGCGCCACCTGCGCTTCAAACAGCTGGTGAATACATTGGTGCGCCGGATAGTCCCGCTGCGTCGCGTTCCACGTCTGCAGCAACAACGTGCGCTCGGCCGGCGACAGCAACTCAACACGCGTCACAGGATGCGATGCGTCAGCGGCCATCGCCTGCAACGTCGTCTGCAAATAACCGATGTGTCGCTCGATCGTCGCGCGATCGAACAGCGCCGTCGCATAGCCTAGCGCGCCGACAATCTCCTCGCCAGACTCGTACAAGTGCAGGTCCAGATCGAACTTGACCACATCGTAAGCCCACTTTGCTGGCGTGACCTCCACCTCCGGCAGATCCCACACGGCACGCTCGTTGCTCTGCCACACGAACATCACTTGGAACAGTGGCGTATGCTCGAGCCGACGCGGCGGCTGCACAATTTCCACCACTTGCTCGAACGGCAAGTCCTGATGCGCTTGCGCCTCCAGTGCCGTGCGCCGCACCCGCTCAAGCAACTGTGTGGCGCTCGGCTCGCCCGACACATCCATGCGCAACGCCAGCGTGTTCACAAAAAAGCCAATCAACGGCTCAATCTGAGGATGGTGACGATTGGCGCTTGCCGTGCCAATAACCAGATCCTCCTGCCCCGATAGCCGCGCGAGCACCGCGCTCCACGCGGCCAGCACCGTCATGAATAGCGTCGCGCCTTGCGCTTGGCTCCAACGCTTAAGCGCTTGCGTGGTTTGCGCATCGATCTGAATCGGCACGTAGGCCCCTTCGAACGATTGCTGCGCCGGGCGCGGTCGGTCGGTCGGCAACGTCAGCAGCACCGGTGCATCGGCCAGCTGCGTGCGCCAGTACTCACTTTGCGCCTTAAGCCGCTCACCCGAGAGCCACTGACGCTGCCACGCTGCATAATCCGGATATTGGATCGTCAGCGCCGGCAGCGGATCTGTCTGTCCGTCACAGGCCGCGCGATACAACGTATTCAATTCGCGCACCAGCACCCCGACCGACCAGCCATCCGACACGATATGGTGCTGCACGAGCAGCATCACGTATTCGTCATCGGCCACTTGAATGCCGCACGCGCGCATCAGCGGGCCACAGGCCAGATCGAACGGTGCTTGGGCGGCCTCGGCGCTGAGTTGGACAAGCTGAGTAGCCGCGTCAGACACGCCGCGCAGGTCATGCCAGGTCATCGGCATCCCCGTCTCGGCGGGCAACAGCTGCACCTGCGGCTGACCGTCAACGCTGACGAACACCGAGCGCAGCGCTTCATGACGCGCCCATAGCGCATCCAGTGCTTGTTGCCACGCGATGGGGTTCAATGTACCGCGCAGGCGCAATGCCATCGGCATATGATACGTATCGCTCGCACTATCGAGCTGCGCAAAAAACCACAGCCGTTGCTGCGCGAACGACAGCGGCAGTGCACCGTCACGCGAGACCGGCGTGATCGCGGGTAGCGCCGCACTGTCTGACGCGCGCGCCTCGAGTACGGCAGCCAAGCCGGCCAATGTGGGTGCAGCAAACAACGTCGCCAGCGGCAATGTGATGCCCAGCGCAGCTACCCGGTTCATCAAGCGCACCGCCAGTAGTGAATGCCCACCGAGCGCGAAGAAATTATCGTGTCGGCCCACTCGTTTGACACTCAGCAACTCGCTCCAGATCGCCGCTAGTGTGGTCTCGAGCTCGCCCTGTGGCGCTTCATACACTTGCAGCGCAAAAGCCGCGCTATCCGGCGCCGGCAGCGCACGCTGGTTCAGCTTGCCACTCAGCGTCAAAGGCAGCGTATCAAGCTGCACGAACGCGACCGGCACCATGTAATCTGGCAGCGTTTGGCTAAGATAGGCTTTGAGTTCGACCGGTGTCATCGCACCACCGTCAGCCGCGACCCAATAGGCCACCAAACGTCTGTCACCCGGATGATCCTCGCGCGACACCACCACTGACTGCGCGATGCTCGGATGCTTGACCAATGCCGCTTCGATTTCGCCGGGTTCGATGCGAAAGCCCCGAATCTTGATTTGCTGATCTAAGCGGCCGATATATTCCAACTGTCCATCCAAGCGCCATCTTGCCAGGTCACCTGTTCGGTATAGCCGTTCGCCGGGTCCAAATGGGCTCGGTATAAAGCGTTCGGCACTCAGTTCAGGTTGGTTGATATAGCCACGCGCCACTCCCGCGCCCGCAATATACAACTCGCCCGTCACACCTATCGGCAAGGGCTCTAAATGCCGCCCCAGCACATAGACTCGCACATTGGGCACCGGCCGACCGATCGGCACCCTTCCTTCCTGCTGGGCGTCGGCCTTGAACCACGTTGACGCCATCGTGCATTCGCTTGGCCCGTATTGATTGACCACCGTTACTTGAAGGCCAAACGCCTTATGCACCTGCTCACATACACTTGCCTCTAGCGGCTCACCAGAGGTCAAGATAGTGTTCAACGAGGATGCAATGGGACCCGCCGGTACGGTTTCACAAAGACTACGCAAAAAGCTCGGTGTGATACTCAGCAGTTTCGTCACCGACCTTTCACGAATCGCTGATAGATAGCGGCCTGGCTCTTTCGCCTGCTCATTGGGCAAGATGATCACGCGCGCGCCTGCTGTCAACGGACCAAACAAGTCGCGCACACAGGGGTCAAAGGCAAGACCCGTAATATTTAAAATAGTATCCGCACACGTGATGGCGTAATGGCGAGTCAGAAAACTTAAATAATTGACAACGCCACGATGCGAATGCATCACCCCTTTAGGCTGCCCTGTCGAGCCTGACGTATAAATCATGTAAGCAAGATGCTCGGCCGTGACTCCACTGTCCAGTCGTGTCTTGGGACACGCGGCAATCTTGGCCCAGTCCGTATCCAGATCAATACGTCGTGCCTGGATTTCAGGCAGCCTCGCTTCAAGGTGGGATTGCGTCACCAACACCGCGACGCTCGCCTGGCGCAACATAGATGCTAAGCGTTCGGCCGGATGGCTGGGATCCAGCGGCAAATACGCACCGCCCGCCTTCAGAATGCCTAATAGGCCAATGATTGCCTCAAGCGAGCGCTCGGCGCATAGTCCCACCACGACTTCCGGACCCACATCTAAGGCACGCAGGTAATGCGCCAGCTGGTTTGCCTTATCGTTTAATTCCGCGTAGCTCAGCGTCTGGTTCTCATAGACCAACGCCGTCGCCTCGGGCGTGCGCTCCACTTGCGCTTCAAACAGCTGGTGAATACATTGGTGCGCCGGATAGTCCCGCTGCGTCGCGTTCCACGTCTGCAGCAGCAACGTGCGCTCGGCCGGCGACAGCAACTCAACACGCGTCACAGGATGCGATGCGTCAGCGGCCATCGCCTGCAACATCGTCTGCAAATACCCGATGTGTCGCTCGATCGTCGCACAATCGAACAGCGCCGTCGCATAGTGCAGAACGCCGACCATCTCTCCACCGGCTTCAGATAAGTGCAGATTCAGATCGAATTTGGCCACGTCGTAAGCCCAATCCACTGGCGTGACCTCTACCTCCGGCAAATCCCACACAGCACGCTCGTTGCTCTGCCACACAAACATCACCTGAAACAGTGGCGTATGATCCAGCCGCCTCGGCGGCTGCACAATCTCCACCACCTGCTCAAACGGCACATCCTGATGCGCTTGCGCCCCCAGCGTCGTGCGCCGCACCCGCTCAAGCAATTGAGCCGCGCTCGGCTCGCCCGACACATCCAGGCGCAACGCCAACGTGTTCACAAAAAAGCCAATCAACGGCTCAATCTGAGGATGGTGACGATTGGCACTGGCCGTGCCAATCGTCAGATCCTCCTGCCCCGACAGCCGCGCGAGCACCGCGCTCCACGCGGCCAGCACCGTCATGAATAGCGTGGCGCCTTGCGCTTGGCTCAAACGCTTGAGCTTACGGGTTGTCTGCGCATCGATCCGAATCGGCACACAGGCACCGGCAAACGATTGCTGCGCCGGACGCGGCCGGTCGGTCGGTAACGTCAGCAGCACCGGTGCATCGGCCAGCTGCGTGCGCCAGTATTCGCTTTGCGCTTGCAGCCGCTCGCCCGAGAGCCACTGACGCTGCCACGCCGCATAATCCGGATATTGGATCGTCAGCGCTGGCAGCGGATCCGCCTGTCCGTCACAGGCCGCGCGATACAACGTATTCAGTTCGCGCGCCAGCACGCCGATCGACCAGCCATCCGACACGATATGGTGCTGCACAAGCAACATCACGTACTCGTCATTGGCCAACTGCACCCCGCACGCACGCATCAACGGGCCACAGGTCAGATCGAACGGCACTTGGGCCGCCTCAGCACTAAGTCGCACCAACTGGGCCTCCGCGTCGCGCACGCCGCGCAGGTCATGCCAGGTCATCGGCATCCCCGCCTCGGCGGGCAACAGCTGCACCTGCGGCTGACCCTCGACGCTGATGAACACCGAGCGCAGCGCTTCGTGACGCGCCCACAGCACATCCAGCGCTTGTTGCCACGCCACTCGGTTCAATGTACCGCGCAGGCGCAATGCCATCGGCATATGATACGTATCGCTCGCACCGCCGAGCTGCGCAAAGAACCACAGCCGTTGCTGCGCGAACGACAGCGGCAGTGCACCGTCACGCGACACCGGCGTGATCGCGGGTAGCGCCGCACCGTCTGACGCGCGTTGCGCCTCGAGTACGGCAGCCAAGCCGGCCAATGTGGGTGCAGCAAACAACGTCGCCAGCGGCAATGTGATGCCCAGCGCGGCCACCCGGTTCATCAAGCGCACCGCGAGCAACGAATGGCCACCGAGCGCGAAGAAATTGTCGTGCCGACCGACCGGCTCCACACCGAGCAATTCGGTCCAGATCTCGGCCAGCATGATCTCGAGCTCGCCTTGGGGTGCTTCATACGCTTGGTGCGCAAACGCGTCAGCGCTGGGTGCCGGCAATGCGCGGCGATCCAGCTTGCCGTTCGGTGTCAGCGGCAATGCATCAAGCCGCACGAATGCACTGGGCACCATGTACTCGGGCAACACTGCCGCCACATGCGTGCGCAATGTATTGGCCAGTTGCTCATCGGGCTCAGTCACCACATACGCGACTAGCCGTTTATCTTGGCCTTCGCCCATGGCTAGCACCACCGCCTCGTGCACCTGCGCATGCTGAACTAAGCATGTCTCGATCTCACCCAACTCAATGCGAAAACCCCGGATCTTGACCTGATGGTCGTTGCGACCCAGAAATTCCAAGTTACCGTCCGGTAAATACCGCGCCAGGTCCCCTGTCTTGTACATCCGCGCATCGGGCTCAGAGGCGAACGGATCGCGCACAAAACGCTCGGCCGTCAATTCGGGGCGATTTAAATAGCCACGCGCCACCCCTGCGCCACCAATATACAGCTCGCCCACCGCGCCTAACGGCACCGGCTGGCCATGCGCGTCGAGCAAATACACCCGCGTGTTCGCAAGCGGCCGGCCGATCGGCAACACTTTACCGTTGAAAAGGTTCAAGCCGCGCCAAGCGCTCACACAAACGGTTGTCTCCGTCGGGCCATACGCATTGAAGACAACCACGCCTTGATTCATTAAGTTGTGAAACAGAGCAACACTAGGCGCTTCACCTGCCAAAATCGCTGTAAGTGGCTGATTCAGCCTAGGCAAGTCTCTGCCTTCCTGAAGCAGCGCAGGAGGTAAGGTCACATGTGTGATGCCACATTCGGTCAGATACTGCCAGAGTCTATAGCGATCGTAACGAACGCCATCCGAGGGTAAATGTAGGCTTGCGCCACAGCCCAAGGCCATAAAGATCTCGAAGACGCTCGCATCAAAACTGAAGGAGGCAAACTGCACGATTCGGCTGGTTGCATGGACATCAAAGCAAGCGATCTGCGCTTGAGCAAGGTTCACGACACCGCGATGCTCGACCATCACGCCCTTCGGAGTACCAGTGGAACCGGACGTATAGATCACATACGCCAGATGGCGAGATGTCAGATCCGGCACCACCGGATTCGTCTCCGCCTGCGCCGGCAGCCAATTCGGGTCCAGCACCGTGCGATCGGTCAAGGCCGCCCCACCCAGCGCCGCCCGGCCCGCTGCATCCGCCAACACAATGTTCGGCGCCGCATCCGCGAGAATATGCGCGAGCCGCTCGCCTGGATAACTTGGATCGAGCGGCACATATGCCCCACCCGCCTTCAGGATCGCCAGCAGCCCCACCACCATCGCAGGACTGCGCTGCACACAGATCGCCACCCGGGCATCCGGCATAACACCCAACTCAATCAGCTGATGCGCCAGACGGTTGGCCCGCGCATTCAGCTCAGCGTAACTGAGCGTTTGCTCCTCGTAGACCAACGCCATCGCCTCGGGCGTGTGCTCCACTTGCGCTTCAAACAGCTGGTGAATACATTGGTGCGCCGGATAGTCCCGCTGCGTCGTGTTCCACGTCTGCAGCAACAACGTGCGCTCGGCCGGCGACAGCAACTCAACACGCGTCACAGGATGCGATGCGTCAGCGGCCATCGCCTGCAACGTCGTCTGCAAATAACCGATGTGTCGCTCGATCGTCGCGCGATCGAACAGCGCCGTCGCATAGCCTAGCGCGCCGACCATCTCCTCGCCCGACTCGTACAAGTGCAGGTCCAGATCAAACTTGACCACGTCGTAAGCCCAATCCGCTGGCGTGACCTCTACCTCCGGCAAATCCCACACAGCACGCTCGTTGCTCTGCCACGCAAACATCACCTGGAACAGCGGCGTATGATCCAGCCGCCTCGGCGGCTGCACAATCTCCACCACCTGCTCAAACGGCACATCCTGATGCGCTTGCGCCCCCAGCGTCGTGCGCCGCACCCGCTCAAGCAATTGCGCCGCGCTCGGCTCGCCCGACACATCCATGCGCAACGCCAACGTGTTCACAAAAAAGCCAATCAACGGCTCAATCTGAGGATGGTGACGATTGGCGCTTGCCGTGCCAATAACCAAATCCTCCTGCCCTGACAGCCGCGCGAGCACCGCGCTCCACGCGGCCAGCACCGTCATGAATAGCGTCGCGCCTTGCGCTTGGCTCCAACGCTTAAGCGCTTGCGTGGTGAGTGCATCGATCTGAATCGGCACGTAGGCCCCTTCGAACGATTGCTGCGCCGGGCGCGGTCGGTCGGTCGGCAACGTCAGCAGCACCGGTGCATCGGCCAGCTGCGTGCGCCAGTACTCACTTTGCGCCTTGAGCCGCTCACCCGAGAGCCACTGACGCTGCCACGCTGCATAATCCGGATATTGGATCGTCAGCGCCGGCAGCGGATCTGTCTGTCCGTCACAGGCCGCGCGATACAACGTATTCAATTCGCGCACCAGCACCCCGACCGACCAGCCATCCGACACGATATGGTGCTGCACGAGCAGCATCACGTACTCGTCATCGGCCACTTGAATGCCGCACGCGCGCATCAGCGGGCCACAGGCCAGGTCGAACGGTGCTTGGGCGGCCTCGGCGCTGAGTTGGGCGAGCTGAGTAGCCGCGTCAGACACGCCGCGCAGGTCATGCCAGGTCATCGGCATCCCCGCCTCGGCGGGCAACAGCTGCACCTGCGGCTGACCCTCGACGCTGATGAACACCGAGCGCAGCGCTTCGTGACGCGCCCACAGCACATCCAGCGCTTGTTGCCACGCCACTCGGTTCAATGTACCGCGCAGGCGCAATGCCATCGGCATATGATACGTATCGCTCGCACCGCCGAGCTGCGCAAAGAACCACAGCCGTTGCTGCGCGAACGACAGCGGCAGTGCACCGTCACGCGACACCGGCGTGATCGCGGGTAGCGCCGCACCGTCTGACGCGCGTTGCGCCTCGAGTACGGCAGCCAAGCCGGCCAATGTGGGTGCAGCAAACAACGTCGCCAGCGGCAATGTGATGCCCAGCGCGGCCACCCGGTTCATCAAGCGCACCGCGAGCAACGAATGGCCACCGAGCGCGAAGAAATTGTCGTGCCGACCGACCGGCTCCACACCGAGCAATTCGGTCCAGATCTCGGCCAGCATGATCTCGAGCTCGCCTTGGGGTGCTTCATACGCTTGGTGCGCAAACGCGTCAGCGCTGGGTGCCGGCAATGCGCGGCGATCCAGCTTGCCGTTCGGTGTCAGCGGCAATGCATCAAGCCGCACGAATGCACTGGGCACCATGTACTCGGGCAACGCGGCCGCCACATGCGTGCGCAACATGCCCGCTAACGCGTCATCGGGCTCGGCCACCACATATGCCACCAGACGTTTATCTGGGCCTTCGCCCACGGCCAGCACCACTGCGTCGCGCACCTGCGCATGCTGAGCCAAGCATGCCTCGATCTCACCGAGCTCAATGCGAAAGCCCCGGATCTTGACCTGATGGTCGTTGCGACCCAGAAACTCCAAGTTCCCATCGGGCAAGTAACGCGCCAAGTCGCCCGTCTTGTACATCCGCGCATCCGCCTCGTCCACGAACGGATCGCGCACAAAACGCTCAGCGGTCAGCTCCGGACGGTTCAGGTAACCCCGCGCAACGCCCGCGCCACCGATATACAGCTCGCCCACCGCGCCCAGCGGCACCGGCTGCTTATATGCATCTAGCAAATAAATTTGCGTGTTCGCGATCGGCCGGCCAATTGGGATACTGAGCGTGTCTTCCCGAATGGCGTCGATTCTATACGTCGTTGTAAACGTCGTGCTCTCGGTCGGGCCATACCCATTAATTAATTGTTGGGGTGGCGTACCCTGTAGCACTTGCGCCACCACGTTGGCATCCAGTGCATCTCCTCCTACAATCAATGCCTTGAGTTGCGGAAAAACCGGCCCTAGCTCTATAAACAACTGATTAAACAGCCCAACGGTGAGCCACAAAATGCTAATGCGCTGTTCCTGCAAAGTTTGAGCAAAAGCAGCAGGATTGAGCACCGTGTCGCGGCTAATGACGACAGCAGCTGCGCCATTAAGTAACGGAGCCCAGACTTCAAAAGTACTCGCGTCAAATGCTGGGTTGGCTGCAAGCGCCACACGATCAGCAGCCCCAACATCGAGATAACCATTGTTGATGACCAGTCGGGCAATGGAGCGATGCTCGACCATCACGCCCTTGGGCATACCCGTGGAACCGGACGTATAGATCACATACGCCAGATGGCGAGATGCCAGATCCGGCACCACCGGATTCGTCTCCGCCTGCGCCGGCAGCCAATTCGGGTCCAGCACCGTGCGATCGGTCAAGGCCGCCCCACCCAGCGCCGCCCGGCCCGCTGCATCCGCCAACACAATGTTCGGCGCCGCATCCGCGAGAATATGCGCGAGCCGCTCGCCTGGATAACTTGGATCGAGCGGCACATATGCCCCACCCGCCTTCAGGATCGCCAGCAGCCCCACCACCATCGCAGGACTGCGCTGCACACAGATCGCCACCCGGGCATCCGGCATAACACCCAACTCAATCAGCTGATGCGCCAGACGGTTGGCCCGCGCATTCAGCTCAGCGTAACTGAGCGTTTGCTCCTCGTAGACCAACGCCATCGCCTCGGGCGTGTGCTCCACTTGCGCTTCAAACAGCTGGTGAATACATTGGTGCGCCGGATAGTCCTGTTGCGTCGCGTTCCATTCGATCAGCAGTCGATGCCGTTCCTCAGTATCGAGCAGGTCTATTTCACCAATTGGTTGCGTGACGTCAGCGGCCAGCGCTTGCATAAACCGGACAAACCGACACCGATGCGCCTCAAGCTCTTCCGCCGTGTAGCATGCAGGATTCACGTCAAAGTCAATCCGTAATTGAGGGTTATCTGGCGTCCAATAGACCGCAAGCATCAAATCCTCGACCGGACCATTAAGCAGATTATGATTCGACGACGGGTACCCATCGAACGATAGATCGTAGTCAAACGGCATCACGTTGACTGTGGCGCCAAATAGTGCCTGTCCAGGCATGAGCTCAAGCTTGCGCCGCAGCGCTTCGCTCGGATAACGTTGATACCGGAAGCCACGTTGGATCTGCGTAGCCTGCTGCAGCAACGATGCTAAGGTCATCTTCGCTTCGAACGTGAACCGCAGTGGAACTGTATTAGAAACCACACCAGGAATATGTCGATTCGCGCCTAGGCGAGCGGTCACCGGCAAGCCTAGCGCCACATCTTGGGCTCTGGTCATCCGATGCAAATACGTAGCTAACGCGGCCGTTAAAAACTGGGCTAGCCGGCCCACATCTGACGCAGCGTCGCCCAGCGCCTGGGTCGCCAGATAAGCTGTCTGACGCAACCGGTGCTGTAAAGCCGGGGCGGCACGGCCTGCCAGCGTCGCAGGCACAGGCCAGTGGGCGCAGTGTTTGAGCCAATACGCTTCGTCCTTCTCTCGTTGGGCGGAAGCTCGGTATTGCGCATCGCTTTCTAACAGCTTCAAGACCGAGCCAAATGTGCAGGGCGCTGGCTCACGCTCCGCGCACAGCGCGCTGTACACTTGCGCAACACGCTGCGCGATGAGCACAGCACCATAGCCATCCATCATGATATGGTGATAGCGCTGATACCAAATCCACTGCTTGGGCGCCACTTTCAGCAACGCATACTGAAAAAGCGGCCCTTGCATCAGATCCACCGGCTCTTCATAATCGGTACGCATCCACGCCTGGGCCACTGCCTGGGACTCGGCTTCTGCCGTCAGATTCAGCACCGGCATCGACCATGCCGGTGAGCCGATCCTTTGCCGCAGACCTGCTTCACTTTCAACAAATTGCAGGCGCAAGCTGTCCGCTTCATCGATCACCTGCCGCAATGCCGCCTCAAACACTGTGGGATCGATCGCACCTTCAATGACCGTGTACTGGGCGATGTTGTAGACCGGGCTGCCGGAATGAAGCTGCTGGGCAAGCCAGATCTCCGTTTGCGCCGAAGAAAGGGGGTAAGTGGTTAGAGAAATCGCGCCAGCAGACATCACATGGACTCCAAATTTGATCAATGATTTATTCGATTTCAAGGGCGTGAGTCCACCTATCCCCTCACGCGTCACACATAACCGCCTCGTCTCCGGGCAATCGCTTTGGTTTACCGCGGGGTGTCTTCACCAAGCTGATCCGGATCAAGTCTGTACCCCGTTTTCGCACCTGGCTCCTCCGGCGGAATCGGACATTATTTGAGTAACCAGTTCTTGTCAACAAATTGAAAGCCATTTGGTAATTTCGCGCTTATCATTAAGATACTTAACTAACATCGGAAAATTTTACAAAACATGGATGACGGATTCTTGTCTCTGATTGCCGCAGGAGGAGGAGTAAGGTGGATCTCACGGGCCTGCGGCATTGAATTGCCAAAGTGGAAAATGCACGCATTTCTCAGCAGCCGGGAAAACCCACAAATGAATTGCACGTCAGCAGTTGGTGTGGATATCGCAAAGGCCGTGTTTGTGCGGCCTGCAAGTCGCCTACATTTCAGTTTCACAGGAGAAGGTATGACCTGACGAAACCGGTTGTTTATCAACCGTCCTCTACCGGGACATGCGGAGCGGGTAACGGCTCAGTGCGAAGCGCTGGGGATAACGTAGCCACCGGATAACCGGCACGCCAAGCTGTGAGGCAAGACGGAATCTGCCAGTACGAAGGCGCTGAGGAGCAAAAGATGAGCAGGTACGACCAACATAGGCGAACTTCCGTTTAAACGTCGTGACCTTTGGAACTTGCTGAGAAAAGAGTCCCTCCGCCCAAAGATTTATGCAAAACAGGGTAAGCTCATCGTGCTGCCGACAACGGCAAGCGAACCGCAAAGAACGCTGTTGGCGCGGTAAGGATAAAGAAAAGCGGAAAAACGAATGCCCATCTGTAATGGACAGAATACGGGGTAAGACATTGCTCGGCACCAGAGAGGGCAGACTATCAACAGCAACTTAGAAATGGCTCCTCTCCACTTTGTGGAAACTTGAGAGAAACGACGACGTTCAAGCCGATATTGCATTGCGTGGACTACTGGCATAAATTTTTCCCTCCTTCAACGCTTCTTGCTCGCTCCCAATATACGTATTGTCGAATGGGAAATGATTGGCAAATCGGCTCATTGTTGCGCTGAAACATAAAGGCCTCGTTGTGCAATGCACGACATGTGGAGCAACAAGCTCCCGAGTACACGCAAAGTACTGACGACGCGTTGAGGACCTGCCGTGTAGTGGCCATCGCGCCACGCAGCAAATGCAGATTCGGCGCTTTCACTGCGAGAACAGAACGTATCGTTGACAAAGATTTGCCGAAAGCCTTCCGTTTTTGTCGCACGCCATCAACACCGCACGGCCAGAAGCAAACCATCCCGACATCGCCGCTGACCATGGTTGGCGGCGATGCCGAGGCATTAAGACACGCTTATCACTATGGCACCCTACTGGTCGATCTGGAGAAATGCCGACCACTGGACCTGCTGCCAGAGCGCAATGCAACGACAGGGACGAGTCGGCTAAGCGGCCATCACGCAGTGCAGTGGGTGTCACGCGATCGCGCTGGCGTCTACGCCAAAGGCGTTACGCGTGGCGCACCGTGAGCAATACAAGTGGCCAGCAAGTGGCATCTGTTGAAGGATCTTGAAGACCCCATTGCACGCGCGCTGGGCCGCTTCCACAGCATATAATTGACGCTGATCCACAGTACAGGCTTCACACAAAGTGGGGAAGAGCCATTTTCAACGTGCTGCTGGCGCTGCGACGCCGCAGCTGGCTACGGCGTGGTTGAGCAATTGAACCGTTAAGCAACGCCCCTATAACAAGCCCACCGAGAGTCACCAGTACCATGGTCGGCGCAGTCTTCGGCGAACTGCTCGGCAATCAAAACCGCCGCGGCCCTGAGCGCGATACCACCACCGTGATCAGCGCCCTTAGCCGCACCATCGCCAACAATAGAATCGGCCAGCAATACGCATAGCCTATCTTTACCGACTATCAGATCGTCGCGTCGTTCAGTAGCGACACATCTTCTACATTCGACGTGCTACCGCCCGGCAGCTTGCGTCCCAGCGATCTTGTCAAAATCGACGGCAATCGGTTGACGCATTACTGACCACGCTCGCTCACGCGTCTTCCCCTACGTCGTTCGGGGCAGGCAGTGGTTCCTGCCCTGCGTTGGTGGGTGGGGGCGGATGCCCTGTCATCGTCGCCTTCTGCGCTCCGGTGAGTCGGCGATCCGCCGCGGTCGGCACGTCAAGGCGTTGCCGTGGCGCGCCTGCCGGTTGCGGAGATCGCGCCTCACCCGGCTTCGCCGGTGCATCATTTGGCTTTCGTTCCATCAGTCGTGCTCCTCAATCTAAAAACCCGTGTCGGTCGAGCCCAGTGCGAGCCAGCTTCCCTCCCACACCCACGGCCAGGCCGCCGCCGCGCCGCGTACCGCCCCACCAGCGCCGCCACCGATGCCCGGCGCGCCCTGCCAATGTTCCAGCAGACCGCATTCCCGGCCCAGGGTGTGACGGGCATGCAGATTGCGCCGCGTGCCTTCTCTCGCAGCTGCCATGAAACACCATGCCTGGCACACCGGCCCCCACTGCAACACAAGCCACCCCGCGTCGCCGGCAACGCCCCGCGCCCGATGCCGATGCGTGCGAGCAGTTGCGCTACGTGAGCGACACGCAGCCCGGCTATACGCGCCGTGCGGTTAACGGCCGGTTCGCGTACTTTGACACACGGGGCACGCGCATTCGCGATCGCGCGCGCATCGAGCGCATTAATGCGTTGGCGATACCGCCCGCGTATACCGACGTGTGGATCTGCCCGGACCCATACGGTCACTTGCAAGCCACTGGCCGTGACGCGCGCGGGCGTAAGCAATACCGCTATCACGCCGCGTGGCGCATGATGCGTGACACACACAAATACGCACGGATGGCCGACTTTGCGCGGGCGTTGCCGAAGATCCGCACGCGCGTGACGCGGGACCTGCAGCGCCCGGGGATGCCACGCGAAAAAGTGGCCGCGGCGTTGGTACGGCTGCTCGACCGTACACTGGTGCGGATCGGCAGCCCCGAGTACGCACGTGAAAACCGGTCCTACGGCTTGACGACCCTGCGCAAGCAACACCTAGCGCTCGACGCCGACCGCATGCGGCTGCGGTTTCGTGGCAAGAGCGGCGTCGAGCACGACGTCGACATCGACGACCCACGTATCGTGCGCGTCGTGCGACGCTGCATGGACCTGCCTGGCCATGAACTATTCCAGTATGTCGACGAGTGCGGCGAGCGGCACGCTATCGGCTCGACCGACATTAATGCGTACCTGCGCGAGATAAGCGGAACAGGGTTCACTGCCAAGGACTACAGAACGTGGGCGGGTAGCGTCCTTGCACTTGGCGTGTTGCGCCAAATTCCGCCATGCAATCTCACGAGCGCGCGCCGGCATGTGGTTGACACGGTCCGTCAGGTCGCCGATCTACTGCGCAACACGCCTGCCGTATGCCGTAAATGCTATATCCATCCCGTAGTGCTCGAGGCTTTCGAAACAGGTACGCTTGCCACACTTGAGCCGCTGCGCCAGCACCGGCGCCTGAAGGCCGACGAAGCGCTGTTCGCCTCCCTGCTTCACCATCACGCGCGTACAGCCCGCGCAGGGTCGCGCCGTACCCGATGACCCCTGCGCCACGGCGGGACATGTGCGCGCGTTAGCATCCAGCTGATTCAAATGGTAGCTTACGTTCGCACGCGACATCTTCAGCCGACGCGCGGCCTCGCCGAGATTGCCGGCTTCGAGGATTTCGACCAGCAACGTAAGGGCGTTCAGGTCCATGGTTGCACGCGCTTCGCAGCGCATAAGGCATGACGCACGGCGCCATCACGCAGCAGTTCAAAATTTTTTGACAGTCTGTCAACCATCGTTGTAATTGTTAATACAGGTTATCGATTGGACAATTGGCCGGCGAAGTGCGCCGCGCGCCCCCCTATTCCGGAGACACGCCCAATGACCCTCGCTCCCTCCCCGACCCAACCCGTGAGCCATGAACGACACGGTAAGGTTCTAGTTGTCACGATCGACTATCCGCCAGTGAATGCACTTGGGGTCGCGGTACGTCGAGGCCTGATCGACGCGATCGACGCCGCTGAGGGCTGCGACGAAGTCGCAGCGGTGTTGCTGCTCGGCGCGGGCCGTAACTTCATCGCCGGCGCCGACATCCGTGAGTTCGGCAAGCCACCATTGCCGCCGTCGCTGCCGCAGGTATGCCAGCGCATTGAATCGTGCCGCAAGCCCGTGGTCGCCGCGATTCACGGCGCGGCGCTGGGGGGCGGCTTAGAAATCGCGCTGTCCGCGCACTACCGGATCGCCACCCCCGGCGCGAAACTCGGCTTGCCGGAAGTGCAGCTCGGCCTCATGCCGGGGGCCGGTGGCACGCAACGCACACCGCGACTGATCGGCGCGCGTGCCGCGCTCGATCTGGCGTTGAGCGCACGCCATGTCAACATCGACGAAGCACTCCAGCTCGGACTACTGGACCGCATCAGCCAAAGCGACGACACGCGAGCGGAAGGCCTGGCCTATGTGCAGGCGTTGTTAGCCTCGCACGCCGGAGCACGTCCGACCCGCTGCGCCAAGGCACTCGCGGATCGCGACGCGAGCCATGCGGCCGTGCAGGCCGCCCGCGCCGACGTCGTGCGCCGCTCGCGTGGGCTATTCTCGCCGCTGAAAATCGTCGAGGCGATCGAAGCAGCGATCGATTTGCCGTTCGACGAAGGAATGAAGCTTGAACGCCAGGCATTCCTGCAATGCCTTGACAGCCCGCAGCGCGCGGGGCTCGTGCACGCGTTCTTTGCCGAGCGCGAAGCCGCCAAGACACCAGAAAGCCAGCATGCATCACCACGCACGATCGACACGGTTGGCGTGGTCGGCGGCGGCACGATGGGCGCCGGCATCGCGCTAGCCGCGCTCGACGCGGGCTTTCCGGTCACCCTGATCGAACGCGACGATGCGTCACTGGCACGCGCTCGGGCCCATGTGCAACGGGTCTACGACGGGCTGATTGTCAAGGGTAAGCTGAGCGCGTCGGCCAGTGCCGCCACGCTGTCCCGGCTCTGCGGCAGCACATCGTATGACGCGTTGGCCAACGTGGATTTGGTCATCGAAGCGGTATTCGAAGATCTCGTGGTGAAGAAAGCCATTTTTGCGGAGCTGGACCGTGTCTGCCAGCGCGGCGCCGTGCTGGCGACCAACACGTCATATTTGGACATCGACGAGATCGCCGCCAGCACCGGGCGCGCGAGTGACGTGATTGGACTGCACTTCTTTTCGCCGGCCAACGTGATGAAGCTGCTCGAGATTGTCGTGCCGGCCAAGGTGGATGCCGACGTCGTGGCCACGGCGTTCGAGTTCGCCAAGCGCCTGCGCAAGACGCCCGTGCGAGCCGGAGTGTGCGACGGTTTCATTGGCAACCGGCTGTTGGCCGTGTATCGTGCTGCCGCCGATGCGATGATGGAGGACGGCGCCTCGCCCTACCAGATCGATCGCGCGATCCGCGATTTCGGCTTTCCGATGGGACCATACCAGGTCATCGACCTGGCTGGCGGCGATATCGGCTGGGCCGCCCGCAAGCGCCGTGCGGCTACGCGCGATCCGCGCGCCCGCTACGTGCAGATCCCGGACCGCCTGTGCGAACGTGGCTGGTTCGGCCAGAAAACCGGTCGTGGTTATTACGTGTATGAGTCGGGCCAACGCACCGGCACGCCCGATCCCGAGGTCGAGGCAATCATCGCATCCGAGCGACAGCGGGCCGGGATAACACCACGCGAATTCACCGACGAGGAAATCGTGCGCCGCTATTTGGCCGCCATGATCAACGAGGGCGCCAACGTCGTGCATGAGCGCATTGCATTGCGGCCGCTCGATGTGGATGTCGTGCTCGTGCACGGCTACGGATTTCCGCGCTATCACGGCGGCCCGATGCACTACGCCGACACGCGGGGCCTGGCGAACGTGCTCGCCGAGATCCGGCAATTCGCGCGTCAAGATCCGTTATTTTGGCAACCATCGCCATTGCTCGTCGAACTCGCGGACAAAAGCGCCACCTTTGCAAGCCTGAACCGCCTCGCCGACGCGTAGGCGCAGCGGCCCGTCGCCCTGGCGGGCCCTGGGCATATAACTTGCGAAAGCGACGTCCGGTCGGTTACTCGGACGTTGCGCAACGCTTATGCTCGGACAATCCTGATATTCGCCCGCCCGGAAAGTCACTATATTGAAGGCTGTCTAGTCGACGTGAACCATAACGCTGCACGCAAACCACCAATACGAGTCAAGTTCAGACCGTATTGACTGGGTACTTTTTACACGACGACAAAAATCCGACAAGGATGTTGTCAGCGCGGGGAAAGCACGACCGACAGGGCCATACTTAAAGTCACCGCCCAGGCAGGCTATTGTCTTCATCCAGCCTGGAACGGCGTCCTCTTTCTATGCCACGTACGGTATGAACGCCAGTCTCAATGCACCAATGACACTCAAGGAGAGTGTGGAACAGGCGATACGCGACAACACGTTCCGCCTGCGCTATCAGCCCCAGGTCAACCTGACCAGCGGCTGGATAGAAGGGGCCGTCGTATCGCTGTATTGGCCGGACCCGGACGGCAAACCGGTCGCCCAATCGGCCTTGCTGAGCGCCGCGCACGACAGCGAGATCGTGGTCGAGGTCGGCGAGTGGATGCTGCGCCAGGCCTGCCAGCAAAATTACAAGTGGCAGCAGGCCGGACTGCCACCGATCCATGTCGCAGTGCCGATGCCCGCCGCGCTATTTCGCATGCAGAACGTGGCGCAGCGCGTGGAAGCGATTTTGCAGCAGGCGCAGTTGCATGGATGCTACCTAGCGTTAGACATCGCGGAAACGGCATTGCTCGAGAACCTGGCCCATGCCGATGCGGCGCTGTCCGCGCTGCATGCGTTGCAGGTCCAGAGCACGGTTACGGACGTGCGTTTTCGCGCGCAGGGCGACGAGCACCTGGCCACGCTGCAACTGGACCGGATCAAGCTCGATGGCGCGTTGGTATCGCCATCGGCCAAAGCACGCACCGGCGAGACACTCGCCAGGCTGCTGGTGGCGCATGCACACTCCACCGGCCTAAAGATCACCGTCCATGACGTTAACAGCTTCGAGCAATTCGAGTTTTTCAGGCGTCACGAATGCTTCGAGATGATCGGCAATTTTTACTATCGCCCGGTCGACAGCGCCGTCATGTCGCAATTGCTTAACCGCGAATCGAAATCGTCACTGCTTTGAGGTATCCAACCGGTCCGCGCAAGTTGTGCGAAGATGCGACAATCAAAGACTTGCAACGCGTTTCGGAGCTGCAACATGGGCAAGCAGGCCATTGGCGTGATCGGACTCGCGGTCATGGGTCGCAATCTGGCATTGAACATCGAAAGCCGCGGCTATGCGGTATCGGTCTACAACCGCACGCGTGAGCGCACTGACGCGTTGATCAGGGCATTGCCGGATCGCAAATTGGTCCCGACTAATACGTTGCAAGCGTTCGTCGAATCGCTCGAAACGCCGCGACGTATCCTGCTAATGGTCAAGGCCGGCACACCGACCGACGACACCATTGCTGCGCTCAAGCCGCTGCTGGAACGGGGGGACGTGCTGATTGACGGCGGCAATACCCATTTCACCGACACGATGCGCCGCCACCGCGAACTGGCCGACGCCGGCCTGCATTTCATCGGCACCGGCGTGTCGGGTGGCGAAGAAGGCGCGCTGCACGGCCCGTCGATCATGCCGGGCGGGCCACGTGACGCATACGAGCGCGTCGAACCGATTCTCACGCGCATTGCCGCGCGTGCCGACGACGGCGAGCCATGTGTCGCGTACATGGGACCGGACGGCGCCGGCCACTATGTGAAGATGGTCCATAACGGCATCGAGTACGGCGACATGCAGTTGATCGCCGAAAGCTATGCCTTGCTCAAGCATGTCGCGGGCTTGTCCAACGCGCAATTGCGCGACGTGTACGCGCAGTGGAACGAAGGTGAGCTTGACAGCTACCTGATCGACATCACGTCCAAGATCTTCGCGCGCAAGGATGACGAGACCGGCCAGGATCTGGTCGATGTCGTGCTCGACCGCGCCGCGCAGAAAGGCACCGGCAAATGGACCAGCCAGAACGCATTGGACCTGGGCGTGCCATTGCAGTTGATCACTGAGTCAGTGTTCGCCCGCGTGCTGTCCTCGCTTAAATCCGAGCGGGTGATGGCCAGCCGCCAACTGAGTGGCCCGTCGCCGCGCGCGCTGACGGGTGCACGCGAGCCATTCATCGAGGCGATCCGGCGCGCGCTGTATCTAAGCAAGGTGATTTCATACGCGCAAGGGTTCGCGCAATTGCGTGCCGCGTCCGATGAGTATGGATGGGATTTGCAATATGGCACGATCGCGCGTATTTTCCGCGCCGGCTGCATCATCCGCGCGCGCTTCCTGCAAAAGATCACCGACGCGTATGCGCAGAATCCGGCGCTGGTCAACCTGTTACTCGCGCCCTATTTCCGCGATGTCGCCGCACAATACCAGGCGGCGCTGCGCGAGGTCGTGGTTGCGGCTGTGCAAGCCGGCGTGCCGGTGCCGGCGTTCGCGTCCGCGATCGCGTATTTCGACGCGTACCGCGCCGAAACATTGCCAGCCAACCTGATCCAAGCGCAGCGCGACTTTTTCGGCGCCCATACGTTTGAACGCATCGACAAACCCGGTAGTTTCCATGCCCGTTGGGTGTAGCGACACCCGCTTCGCCATGACACCGCGTGTGCCGTGCCGCCCTGCCGTGACGGACACGCAGCCGTTCCTGTTGATTGATTGTCCTGTATTCATGCTGCGCAACGCTGTTCCGCCCCAGCCGTTATTTTGCTTACCCCGTTTGTGCCCCAACGGAGGCCGGGAATGAACGATCCACGATTCGATCCCAACATGGCGACAGCAATGCCTGGGGCAGCAGCCGCAGACGCGGCGCTGGCCGAACCACCGGCAAAGCAAGCGTCAAACGCACCACCGAATCCGTCAAACGATCCGGCGCAGGATGTTCCGCTGGAACCCCCGCCCGCGCCGCCGCCCTCCGAGGCAGCCGCGCGTCAATGGCACGACCTGCCGCGCCCCACCGTCCAACCGGATCCAACCGGTGCGTTGTTCCGTTCGCTCTCCGGCCTGCTCGCCGCGTATGCGGTGCTGATGGTCGGCAACGGGCTGTTCACAACGCTGATCCCGATCCGGATGCTGCATGCGGGACTGTCGACCGTCGCAGTCGGGCTCGTGCAGTCATGCTACTACGTGGGATTTGTCGCAGGGGCCGTGACCAACAGCCGGCTGATCGAGCGCATCGGCCAGCATCGCGCATTCGTCGCGTTTTCGGCTGGCGCTGCGCTGACCGCGCTCGCATTCGGCACGTTCGACTCGCCATGGATCGGCGGCGCGCTGCGCTTTTGCAGCGGTGTTGCATTCATGGGTGTCTACGCGTGCGTCGAGAGCTGGCTCAACGGCGCGGTCCCGAACGCGATGCGCGGCCGGGTATTCTCGACGTACCTGGCGATCACGTACCTGGGCGTCGGCGCGGGGCAGTTCCTGCTGGACATAGCCGGCGCATCCGGCGGGCGCAACCTGCTGATCGTCGGTGCGCTGTTTGTTGGCGCCATCCTGCCCGTCACGCTGCTGGAGGGTTGGCCAGTACACGTGTTCGAGGACCGAGCCGGCGTGCGCCGCCCTCGGTCATGGATTGGCAATGCCACCGATCTGTGGCGCGATACGCCCTTGGCGATTCCCGGTTGCATCTGCGCTGGGTTGCTGTCCAGTGCGTTTTATTCGATGACCCCAGTGTTCCTGACCGGCATCGGCTTTTCGGTTAGTGAACTGTCGCACTTCATGGGCCTCGTGTTGATCGGCGCATTGCTGTCGCAATGGCCAATCGGCAAGTTGTCAGACCGCATCGAGCGCCGCGTGCTGGTGTTCCACCTCGCGGTGCTGGCCGCCATCCTGAGTGCCTCGTTGATCGTCGTACGCGTGCATTGGTTTGTCGGCATCGCAACGCTCGTGTACGTCGCCGCGGCGTTCACGCTTTACGGGGTCATCGTCTCCTATGTGAACGATCATATCGACGCAAACCGGCGCATTGCGATCAGTGCGACGCTGTTGATCTTGTTTTCGATCGGCGGACTATCGGGGCCGACGATTGCATCCATGGCGATGACCGTGCTTGGACCGGGGGGCCTGTTCGTGTTCAATACCGCGACGGCTGCACTGCTTGCCTATGCAGCGCGCCGGTCGATCACCGGCGGGCGGGCAACGCGGCCCGAGATGCCGTGATGACATGACGGCGCGCAGCGGGCTGCCACGCGCTTGTACAACCTTGTGCGCCATCATTGCGCTTGCACAACCCTGTAGCACCATCATTTCGCGATCGGGATCGCCGCCTTCGCGGCCGGCTACGGCGCATTGAGGCCGCCGGCTGCCCCAGGCGTGCGTTGTCCGTCACCATGACGATTGTCGTGCCCGCCGGCTAGCCTTGTAGATTCTTCTCGACGCTGAAGGTACCTACGACCCGCTTTGCGAGCGGCGCAGCAAAGCTACCGATAAAGTGATGTTGTTGTGCACGAACACCTTTCGACGTGCTGGGCATCGGCCATCAAAACAGGGCCGGCGCAAATGCAATACAGCACAAAGTGCTCGACGATAGCGTCGGGCAACGCCATGCTGGCCGATGTATCGGCCCTGTTGCTCGTGGCTCGGACCGTCAACCATTCCAGTACGCCGCGCTCGTCGCCGCATCAATGCAGCGGCCCATTCGCGATCGTCCTACTCCAGCGCCGCGATGATCTGCCATGCTCGGTACACAACGGCACATGTAGCGGTTATTCGCAACACTCGCGATGGTCTCGTGAAAATCAGTGCCTACCGCAAAAATCTCCCGCCATTGGATTGCTCGCGTGAATTTATCCAGCCTGTACTCGACCGGCAGTTGCAACGCGATGCACACCGGATTGCCGTGTCTTATTTTCGCCCAACCGATATACGTCGATGGCGCGCGCCTATCGAAACCATTTCGTCCGAAAATAATATGCACATTGTGCATTCTTGTGGCCGTCGTATAAACGCGGTGATAATCCGCTCGCCTATTGCCGCGGCCAGCACGGTTTCAACTAACGTGCGAGCGCCTAACGCGTCGCTAGTGACTCACGCCGTGCATGCCGACCGTACCGCGATATTGGGTTTGGTGCAGCAATTTACTTCTCAAGTTCATTAATTGCTAACGCCAAAATACTGGAATGGAAAGGAATAAATTTATCAGTTTAAATTTGACCGCCGCATCACGGAACACATGAATACATTATTAAAATTCGAAGCGCGTGGCACCATTGTGCAAGCACGTTCCTCAACGAGGAAGCGTGCACGTGCCCATGTCGCGGCATTTCGCATGACACGCCGATCGCACGCGAGGTGACATTCTGCGCCGCTAATCTACTGTCACTGGTCTTCGCCGATCCGCTCAGCCGAATCCGCACCACGAACCCAATGCTGACAGACCGTTACACATCTCGATCGACGCGCGCGCATGCGCTGCGTCAATCGAAAAAACAACAGGAATACGCATGATTTCATGCGCCCACTGCAAGGCCAAACTAACCAATAGCCAGAAGTTCTGCAACACATGTGGCACGCCGGCCATGGCCGCCCCGAGCAAAGAAGCCAGGACAGCTTGCCGACATTGCGGGCATACGCTGCCCGCGCGTCAGCACTTCTGCAACAAGTGTGGTACGCCCGTCGCAGCTTCAACGAATATCGATAAGGTCGACGTCGAATCAAGCCTGCCGAGGGCCAGAACGCCCGTGGCTTCCCCGGCCGCCCACCATGGACCCGAGTCGCCCCCGGTCAAAACTCACCCGACAGACTTGCCTGACGTTCAGGCCGTATCGGCGAATGCAATAGCAAATACGCAGCATGACGGCAACGGCAACGTCACTGGAGCGTCTGCCGCGCCGGATGATGTCGATGGCAAGCATTCGGCCCCGGCCCAGCTGAACGCCTCACGCCCAGCGGCCGCAGTCAACCAGCACGGTGACGCGGCTTCCGACACGGACGGCCGAATCACGCTTAAAGCACTGACCCAGCCCGCACCGACTGAGTCGGGTCCGTCGTCACAACCGAGTTCATGCACCGGTACTGCGTTGGCCCCGAACACGCCGTGGCGGCGGACAGTGGCCATCGCGAGCGTCACGATCGTCGCGGCATGCGTTTGCGGCGCACTCTGGTGGCATAAGTATCACGCTGCTTCCACACAGGCCCCGGTCGCGGCATCGACCATTTCCAATTCGAGCATGAACGCTTCCGGTGCGGTAGCTTCCGAATTGGCGGCTGCCAACACGCCCACGTCGAACGCGGCTTCCTTAGGCACAGCAGCTTCGGACACGGCCGTCGCCACCACCGCCGCCCCGGCCACGATGCTTTCAAACACACTGGCGAATGCGCCGGCGTCGGCGTTGGCTGAAACCGCCGCGGCGTCCACGCCAACCACAGCGGACCCCGCACCCGCAGCACGGGTTGCGCAGTCTCAATCAGCGGCAACGGCACCGGCCGAGCCCCCTGTCGTTGTGGCAGTGCCCCCCAAGCCGCGCCGTGCGCCCGAGCGCAAGTCGAACGCAACGGCGCCCCCCGCATCCGCAATCAGCGGGCTACTCAGGCGCGCCAACGGCGATCTGTCGCGCGGCCAGTACGACAAAGCCATCGCGACAGCAGAGAGCGTGCTGATGCTTGACCCCGGTAACGGACAGGCGAAGGCGCTCGTTGCCCGAGCCAAGGCGCGGCAAATGGAAGCACTGCGAAATAGCAGCTCACTTGAGTGACATATTGGAGAAGACTGAGATGAAATTCCAGAAAACCCTGGCGGTGACCTGCGCGGTCACGTTGCTGGCAAGCGCCTGCGCCACTCAGAACGGTATGAACACGGGCTCGACAGAAACCGTGTTGCGTTGCGCGGCACTGGGCGCCGGCGGCGCAATCGTTGGTGCACTGCTCGGCGGCACGAAAGGCGCGCTCAGCGGCGCGACGGCCGGGCTCGCCGCGTGCGCCGTAATCGAAGTGGAGACGCGGCAGACTAAGACGTCCGCCGAAGTCGATCGCGAATATCGTGCAAGCAATCGCAATAGCCTGCCGACGTACGCGAAGATCGATGCCTACACTACCACGGTAACGCCGCGCACGGCCATCAAGACCGGTGAGCCGATTAAGCTGCAATCGCAGATCCGCGCGGTATCGGGCACGAACGAGGCTGTGCAGGAAGTGAAGGAAGTGGTGACCGTCTACGCCCCTTCTGGCCAAGCATTCAAGCGCGGCGAAAAGATTGTCAACGCAGCACCCGGCAGCGGCGAATTCGACAACAGTTTCACGTTGAAGCTACCGGCCGGTGCGCCGCAAGGCACGTACACACTCAAGAGCCAGGTCGTGCTGAACGGCAAGCCAGGCTCGACCCGTCAATCGAGCGTCCAGCTTGCCCAGGTCGAGGGTGTCACCGTCGTTGCGCTGCTCGACGCACCCGCCGAACGCTAAGCCGGCTCAAAATCGAAAGGAGATTGACGATGTCCATGACCGACCACACGCTAGCAACAGGCCAGTTCGGACTGCTGCGTGCAGCCGAAGCGGTGACGAACTGGCGCGCGCTAGCCATGTGCGCGCTCTCCGTCGTCGCGACGATGCTCATTGGCATGCTTACGATGCAGATGCTGCGCCACAGTATCATGCTTGGCTTGCCGTTCATCCTTGCAACGATCGCCGCGATGATCGTTGGCTATTCGGCAGTCGGCATCATCCTGATGCGTGGTGCACAGGGCGAACGCGTTGGCTTTATCGATGCGCTGCGTCAGGCTGCGCTCACCGCGCACCGGTTCGTCGGTGTCGGCGCCCTGCTCGGCACCGGCTGGCTGGCGCTACTGCTGGCGCTGCTGTTCGTATTCTTCGTCTGCAAGATCCCTGGTGTCGGCCCACTACTGTACGCGATCGCCTATCCGATTGCAGCAATCGTGGCGGGTGCCGCCTTTGCCGGTATGTGGTACGTCGGCTACCCGCTCGCGGCCCCTGCGATTTGGCAGGGCAACTCGACACTGCAGACTACCGCGCGCCTGCTGCACATAGGCCGTCATCAACTGCTTGGCATGATCATTCAAATGTTCATGCTGCTGTTGCTCGTCGGCGTTCTATCCATTATCGTGTTCGGCATTCTTGGCACCGGCATGGTGATCGCGTCGTCGGCATCGATGGGGGTGGGCATCAGGCCGTTAAGTGGTCTGTTCGACCTGCTCAGTGGCCTCGGCAGGGTTGACGGATTTGGCGGGCTCAGCACTTTCGACGGCCAATACGGCGGCTATGGCATGAACGGCAATGCGATGGGCAGCGCGTCCGGCAACGGCTTAGACCGCCATAGCATAGCGTACCTTGGGTCGTTCGGCTTCGGCAACGGCCTGTTGATCGCGATCGGCCTGGTCATTCCCTTTTTGACGTTCGTGAACGGGACGTGCCTTATCTATCTGCAAACCGCCAGTGGCATCGACGTTTCGGTTACCGAAAGGAAGCTAAGGCAGCGCGTCGCCGACGCAAGGAGACGGGCTAGGCAGGCGCGCGCGGCTTATGCGAGCGGCGCGATGACGAACCCGCCCGCTGCGCCGCACGGTGCGTCGCCGCACGCCCCGACGCCCACGTCGCGTGACACGGCGACGCACCCTACGCCAAGCGACAACAACGGCGCCACGACGTGCACGCAATGCCACAAGCCGATGGGCGAGGAAGACCTGTTCTGCGGCGAGTGCGGCACGCGGCGCCAGGCCTAACGGTTACATGCTAACGGTTATGGGAATCGGCGGCCTGCCTGTTGGCCACGGCCCTCGCGTTCGCCGTACAGGCCGCGATTAACGTGCGGTCGCCTGCCGGGGCGCGGCAGCAAACCGCAACGACGACGGCGGGCGGATACTGCATGGCATCGGGCGGCAGACCGTCGCAGCCGGCATCGGGCTGGCCGACTGACCGAGGCAATTCATGGCAGACACCGACGCGACACCGAACGGGGATCCGGCCTATATCGTCAGTTTGGCAGAACGACCGGTTGCAGACGTCTATTCCGGCCGGCAATCGATCGTGGACCGTTGCGGCGCGTTGGTGGGCTACAAACTGCTATTCCGACATGAGCAGGACGACATAACGAGGCGATATGCACTACCGCCGTGCCCGGCCTGGACTGCCAGCAGGCCGGTGGTCCGCGAAAGCGTTAGACATCCTCGGCGTCTTCGAGATCCAGGTCAAGCAGCACACTGCTCAGCGACTTGCCATGCGCGTCCAACGCAAGCGATCGAGTCACGCCGCCACCGAGCGCATGTTGGGCAACGAAGTTGAACGCCGCGAGCCTCGGCAATTCGTAGCGGATGACGTCGCCCCGTACCACGTCCCGAAGGTGAGCTTTCACCCGCTCGGCCGACAGCGTGCGACGCAGATACTCATAGTGGCGACTGTCGTAACATATGACCGATATGTTCAACGTATCCCCCTTGTCACCGGTACGCGAGTGAGCTAGATCCCGCAACTTCATCTTATGCCTCCACGAATTCGAATGTCGGGTGCACATGTGCCCTTGGCAACAAGATCGATTGCACGGCGAGTACCTCGCGTGTTGTCTTGCTGACGCCACCGCCGCCCGCAGGACCATTGGTATAGAGCGTCTCCACCTCATTGCCGATGCGCATCGCATCCCCAATCGACGCAGTCCGTCCCGCGACGCGCGCCCGAACTTCGTATGGCTCACCGTCGCGCGTTCCCGCGCGTCCAGACAGGGCGTTCACGCCAATCAGGTCAAGCCGCAGCTCCCGGGTTTCAACGCCGGTCAGTTGCAGCCGTTCACGCACGATATCGAGTGCGGCGCGCGCCCGCGCCAACGCGCCCGGGCCACAGTACGAGATCTGTCCTTCGCCGATGAAGCCATCCAGATAACCGACCGAGACCTTCAGCGTATCGGTGTGCGCCGTACCACGGCCGCCGGTCAGACGGACACGATCGGGCGCTTCTTCCAATACCCGGACCTCGGTGAAATCCGCCACGACGTCAGGTTGCACGTAGCGACTCGGGTCATGGATCTCATAGAGCAATTGCTCCTTGCACGTTGCCTCGGTCACTCGACCGCCGGCGGCGGGCAATTTTGTTATGACGGCGGCTCCATCCGCGCAAACCTCGGCGATCGGAAACCCCAGGCGGGCAAGATGGGGTACGTCTTTGAAACCCGGATCGGCAAAATAACCGCCTGTGACCTGGCCCGCACACTCCAGCAAGTGCCCGATGACAGTGGCTTGCCCGAGCCTATCCCAGTCATCCCTGTTCCAGCCGAACTCATGAATCAGCGGTGCGATGAAAAGCGCCGGATCGGCGACGCGTCCCGTCAGCACAACATCCGCACCGGCCGCCAGCGCGGCGATGATCGGCGCCGCGCCCAGATAAGCGTTCGCCGACACAAGCCGCTCAGCGTACGACGCTACGCTGTCACCCGACTCCTCAAAATAGAAGTTGCCCTGTCGTACGACGTCTAGCACGTCATCTCCTGTCACCGCGGCAATCTTCAAGCCGTCCAGGTCTAATGATCGAGCGATCTGGGCTGTCTTGCGCGCAGCCGCAAGCGGATTGGCCGCGCCCATGTTGGAGATGATTTGCACGCCGTTACGCGCTGCGACAGGCAGAACGGCCATCATGCGTGCCTCAAGCAGCGGGTCATAGCCCAGTTCTGGGTTACTGCGCCGCATTTGCTGGGCGATGGCGATCGTTCTCTCCGCGAGACATTCGAATACGAGATAGTCTAGTTCGCCGTATTCGGCCAGTTCGACAGCGGGCTCTATCCGGTCGCCCGAATATCCGGCGCCCGCACCGACGCGCACTCGGCGCGGATCGTGAGTTACAGCCATGGCCTCATTCTCCATCAACACTCACAAGGGGAAAACGCCCAGTACGACTGCTGCGACAGTCATGACAATCGAAGCACCAAACAACAGAGGGAAGCTAAATTTCTGGTGATCGGCGAGATCGATACCACACAATCCGACCACGAGGAATGTGGCAGGCGTGAGTGGACTAACGGGAAATCCCGTGGTCATTTGTCCGAGCAACGCTGCTTGCGCGACCTGCAACGCAGGCACACCAAGGTGCCCCGCCACTTCGGCAACAACCGGTAATACACCAAAATAGAACGAGTCAGGATCAAACAGCATGCTGAGCGGCATCGCTATGAGCCCGAGCGTAAAAGGGATATGGCTAGCCATCTCTTGGGGCACCAGGCCCACTGCAGAGTGAGCCATCGCTTTGAGCATGCCACTACCTTGCAGCACTCCGGTAAAAACGCCCGCCGCCAGTAGAATGCCGGCCATCATCAATGCGGCTCGCGCATGCGCATCGATACGATTACGCTGCATCTCGACATTCGGATAGTTGACCACTAAGGCAATGCATAGCCCGACCATAAACACTATTGCAGGCGGCACTTTGTCTCCCATCGCCACCAACGTGCCAAGCACGCTTATTGTAAGGCCGACGTTAAACCAAAAATACTGAGGACGACGTACCTTCATTTCTTCGGGTGTGAGCTTGCGCTCGGGTATCGGTATTGGCTTGGTGAGGCGCGTGAATCCAAGTCGCTTTTCCTCGCGACGACCAAGCAGATATGCGGTACCAAATACGAACACCAACCCAATCGCCTGGACTGGTATGAGCGGGTTGAAGATCGACGAAACGGGCAAATTCAACGATGCGGATGCCCGGATCGTGGGCCCTGTCCACGGTAAAAAGTTAATCCCCGCCGCCATTGATACAGCTGCCGCCAACACACGACGATCCATCTTCAAGCGATCGTAAAGTGGCAGCATCGCTGGAATGGTTACGAGGAAACACACTGCACCTGAACCGTCGAGATGGATCAGTAACGCCAGCAGTGTCGTTCCTATGACGATGCGTGTCGGCCTCGTACCAACCGCTCTTAGGATGCGATCGATAATCGGATCAAGCATACCGGCGTCCGTGACCGTTCCGAAATAAAGAATCGCAAATATGAACATGCCAACGACCGGCGCCATGTTTCTTAAGCCGTCGATCACGAACTTGCAAGTCTGCCACCCAAAGCCTCCGATCAACGACGCAGCAATGGGCACCACAATCAGCGCTACCAGCGGCGACATTCGCTTCGAAAGGATAACTGCGAGCAAGACCACGATAGTAGCGAATCCTAGCAACGGCAACATGATCGGTCCATGGTTTGTCGTTCAACTCGACCAAGAATATTTTCATCCATCGGATAAATCAATTGAAATAATTTAATCGCAGCATTCGAAAACACAACGGATATAAGACTGCGCTAACCTTCCAGGTTCGCAGGTTGGAAGAGGCGGTGGGCACGCGCCTACTTGACGCAACAGTCGTAAAGTGGCGATGCACCCGTGGGACGTGCATTGCTTCCTGCGCTGAAGCAATCGCTGCATGATATGGAAAAGTGCTGGTTGACGCACGCACGTTGGGCGGCGGTTTGAGCGGTGTTGTGCGGATCGCTTGCCTGCCGACGTTTGCCGCCAGCCTTCTGCCTGGGTTAATTCAGGAGCTAAGGGCGGATATGCCACGCATCAGTTTCTATCTCCGCGACGTGGTGGCTAGCACCGTCAACACATTGGTGCGCAGCGAGGAGGCCGACATTGGCTGACCGGCGCAGACTCGCTCGACACCGCTTTCGAGGTCTTGTATTCTGGTGTCGATCGCCTTGTCGCGGTGTTTCCGATGGACCATCCGCATGCCCGGCGACAGCACATCGGATTGGACCATCTGTTAAGCGAACCACTGGTGCTCATGGTGCAGGGCACGAGCGTGCGAGCGATCGTAGATGCCGCCCTGGCCAACGCCAGTTCAACGCCGGATATTTCGTGCGAGCCGACGTACATGATGACGGCCGTCGCCATGGTGCGCAGCGGGCTCGGAATTACGATCTTGCCCAGCAATGCACGCGAGGTCCGGGCCGAGCCGGGACTCGTGGTGCGGCCCATCGCAGACGAGGCGTTTGTCTGTCCGATTGCGCTGGTTAAAATGCGAAGCCGTACTCTGCCACCCGTAACGGAGCGATTTGTATCGGCGTTGCGGCGCAAGCTCAATGACGGCACAACATTGGCGTAGGCTGGGTCGGCAGTCGGCCTAGCTCAGCAAGCACAGATCGATAAAAATTCTCAAGGCATGCTGATCGTTCCGGGCCCGTAAGGCAGGCACGATGGTCCACTAAGAGTCGCTAACGCAACCTGGACGTCAGGCTGTAAAGCCCGTATCCTGGGGTTATGGCAAGACGCAAAATCAGCAATGAATTGTGGGCGGTGCTGGAGCCGTTGATTCCAGCGTTCACGCCCTCACCCAAAGGCGGGCGTCGGCGCACTGTTGACGACCGGGCGGCATTGAACGGCATCGTGTATGTCCTGCATACAGGCATTGCATGGGAAGACTTGCCGCAGGAGCTCGGCTTCGGCAGCGGCATGACATGCTGGCGACGATTGCGCCACTGGCAGGCCGCAGGCGTGTGGAGCAAGCTGCACCTGGCGATGCTTTGCCGGTTGCGTGAAACATGACCAGATTGATTGGCAGCGAGCGAGCTTGGATGCGGCCAGCGTTGCCAGCCCCCGGGGGGGCCAGGAAACCGGCCCCAACCCGACAGACCGGGGCAAACTGGGGAGCAAACGGCATCTGGTCGTAGACGCCCGAGGCGTTCCTTTGGCTATCACAGTCACGGGTGCCAATCGGCATGATTCGATGGCGTTTGAGCGCACCCTCGATACCCTCCCAGCCGTGCCGGGCTTGAACGGTTCGCCGCGCAAACGCCCGGGCAAACTGCATGCGGACAAGGGCTACGACTTTGCCCGCTGCCGACGCTATCTGAAGCAACGCGTAATCACTGCACGCATCGCCCGTCGCGGCGTAGAAAAGCGCGAGCGGCTCGGACGGCATCGCTGGGTAGTCGAGCGCACGCACGCCTGGTTTGCCGGTTTTGGTAAGCTGCGCATTCGCTTCGAGCGGCGTCTGGACATTCATATCGCCTTGCTCCGCTTGGCCGCTGCTGTTATCTGTTCGCGCTTTGTGGACGACTTGTGTTAGCGACTCTAAATTCTGTGTTTTCGCTGGCCGCAATTTAACCAATACGCCGATGGCGCGATGCCCGATACTCGCGCGATCTCGAACGAATATGGCAGGCAAGCACGACAGCACGTGCGATGCGCGAACCTCACACGGGCACGCACGTGCTCAATGCCCTTGTCTTTCAGGCATTCAATGGTGCGCTCGTAATCGACGTGCCTGCCTATTTGGGACATTTATTTACCGCTGGCGGTCGCACGCGAGCAACACGGACGGATCCGTTTGAGGTCGGTGACACTTCCCGCAACCGAAGACGGCCAGATTCGCATCGCGGAGATCGTGGGTCTGGGTCGTCAAGCATGCGGCAACATCCACCTGTCCGAAACCGGAGCCTTGCGCCCAATCCGCATTCTGAAAATCGACAACAAGGGCCGGCACAACCGTCGCGTATGCAT
Organism: Mycetohabitans rhizoxinica HKI 454; assembly: GCF_000198775.1. Lineage (NCBI taxonomy): Bacteria > Pseudomonadati > Pseudomonadota > Betaproteobacteria > Burkholderiales > Burkholderiaceae > Mycetohabitans > Mycetohabitans rhizoxinica. Next base: position 552,107 of record NC_014718.1, read on the forward strand.
TGGCTTATTGAATCGATGAGCGCGGAGATCAGGTCTTGAACCAATGACACACACTGTCCCGCTCTTATCTCGCTACCAGCAGCATGGGCGCAAAGAGCGTACGGCATGCACATCGCAGGCAGCGTCACCCGGTCCGTCGGTCACAGCTGTCAACTTGATCGCTTGTTGCCGGGCTCGTGCGTGCGCTCGCTATACGTTTCATTGCCGCAATGCGAGCATTTCGGAATCGGCGTGCCGGCCGGCACGTGCGTCGAGCGATGGCACTTTGCGCAACGAAAGTCCCCCGTCTTCTGCGCCCTTTCTCCAGCACGCGCTGTTATCTTCGTCCTCTGGCCAGCCCGATATACGCGCCACTCAACGCGGCACTTTTACCTTGACTTCAGCCGCCGCAAGCTGCAGCGTGCTGCCGTCCTGCCACGCGTCCGCACCGGCAATCGGCTGCGGCTGCGCCAGATCAGCACGACGCCGACGCAGCGCGTCGGTAGACACGCCGAACCGCGCGTCACGCGCCCGCACGCGCGCACGGTCAAGTTGCCCGTCATCTGTGAAACTCATCATCAGTTGCGGAATGCCAAACGGCAACGCGTGATCGCGATCGATCTGCCACGTATGCCACGTCTTGCCATACGTGTTGACGAGTTGCCCCATCAGCGCGTGCTCGGCCTGCTCCGGGATGCCCGGCGCCAGAAGTTCTCCGGAGCGCACTTCGTAGCGGTGACTATGCCATAGCCGTCGCTCCTCGTCGGGCAGCGTGCGGAATACACGCTCGCTGACGATGTATTCGATGCCAATCAGCTTGGCATCCGGCGCATCTGAATCGTAGATCACGCATTGATGGAAGTCTTCTGTCAGGTGCGTGCAGTAATGAAAGGCCTCGACCTGCCGGCCCATGTCGTCCGCATAGAAATGGAAACCGTTCAGGAACGCGCTCATCGCGTCAACAGGCCGCTTTTTCTGCAACAGTCGTGCGCCCGTATCGAGCACGCGGCTTCGCGGCGACAGCTTTGCTCCGGGCACGGGTGTGCCGTGATCTTCGTCGGCGCGGGCCAACGACGCCGACACGCCAGCCGCGGAGGCCAGCGCGATCTTGAGCGCTGACGACGTGAACGCTCGGCGGCACGCGCAGATTGCAGGTTGTTTCATTGATCACCCCGTTATTCGTGAATAGGGCCGCGGTGGCCCTCAAGATACAGACCGATGTGCCGCACAGGCATCATGCCGATAAATCGCCACCACTGCGCGGCTCAACGTCCTTTGGATTATCAAGATGTCCCGGCGGCGGCTGGTATGGGCCCCGGTCCGGTTCCGGTTTCTGCGGAATCATCGTTTCATCCATGCTGCCATGGCCTTTTTGGTGCACCTTGCCGTCCTTGTCGATGGTTACTTCGCTTTCACCCTCCGCGTGTTTACGCATAGCGGGGTCGGCGCAATCAGCGGCATCGCGATGTTTCATCATGGGTCTCCTTCAACAGGCGCGCAGCAACAGCGCGCGTCCCTGGGTAGAGCAAACCGCATGCCGCTATGTGGCAGCCCGGTGCCGGAACGAGCAAACGCCGCGATGCTCCGTCGTCATGGCCACTACACTGCTATGAAAGGCAACGCCGGTGCTCGCCGACCGCCGAAGACCGCTGCCACCCACATGCCGCCTTGGCGGACGGCACCAATCTTCATCAATGGCGGAAATTGGACCGCTAGGTCTTTTACATCTACGACCTTGACAATGCATCTAAGTATTTATATCTTTAGATATGTCTTACGACTTTATTGGAGAAAGCGATGCGTCATTTTTCTCTTTTCCGCGATGGGCCACGCAGCCCGCGCTCGTGGGACGATTGCATGCCGTTTGCCGCGCTACGCCACGCGATGGGCCGGCACAGCCACCAACGACACGGCGGCAGTAGCCCGTTCTGGGGCGGCGGTGGCAGCGGCGGCTTCGGCGACGACGAAAACATGTCACGTGGCCGCAAATTCTCGTCCGACGACCTGCAATTGCTGCTGCTCGCGCTAATCGCGCAACAGCCCAGCCATGGGTACGAGTTGATCAAGACATTAGATGCCCGCTCTAACGGCTACTACAGCCCGAGCCCGGGCATGGTTTATCCGGCCCTGACCTACCTCGAGGAACTCGGCTACGTCACGGTCCAACTAGAAGGCAACCGCAAGCGGTACGTATTGGCGGATCCCGGGCGCGACTATCTCGACGCCAACAGGGAGCGCGCAGACCTGCTGCTCGCCAAGCTGCAGCACATCGGTCGCAAGATGGAGATGATCCGCCGCTTCTTCGCCAGTGGCGAAGGCGACGACATGTCGGGGGGCTCGGCGTGGCTGCCGGAATTCAACGAGGCCCGGCTCGCTCTGAAGCAAGCGCTGTACCGCCGCGATAATCTGCCACCGGACGAGCAGCGGCGCATCGCAGCCATCCTGATGCGCGCGGTCGCCGAAATCGAGCAGAAGCCGGAGGCAAGCCAATGACATCTAATCAGGATAACGTAACGGGGCGAGACCGCTCGGAGCGCATCGTGACACGCGTTCGCCATCCGTTGAAGTTTCGTCTGCTGTGCGTGAAGCGTGTGCGGCAAATCACGCCAACGCTGGTGCGTGTGACGCTGGCCGGCGACGATCTGCATGATTTCATCTCCGCCTCGTTCGACGACCACGTCAAGGTGTTTTTTCCATTACCCGGCATGGACAACCCCCCGTTGCCGACTGTGGGACCGGATGGCGTCGCGTTCCCGGAGCATCATCCGCGCCCCCCGGCACGCGACTACACGCCGCGGCGCTACGATCGGCACGCAGGTGAATTGGATCTGGAATTCGCACTGCACGATGCCGGCCCCGCATCCGCATGGGCAAGGCAAGCGCAACCGGGACAATGGCTCGGCGTCGGCGGACCACGAAGCTCGCTGGTCATCCCAACCGACTTCGACTGGCATTTGCTGATCGGCGACGATACCGCACTGCCGGCCATTGCGCGGCGGCTTGACGAGTTACCCGCCGATACTCGAGTGGCCACCGTGATCGAGGTAGCGGACGCGGCGTCGCGCATCGACCTCAAGACCCGCGCGCAACTGCATGCGGTGTGGTGCTATCGCGACTGCGCGGGGCCCGACGGCGGCGCATTGTTACGCGCGGTACGGGATACGTACCTGCCGGACGGCGATGGCTACGTTTGGGTGGCGGCCGAGGCCAGCGTGGCGCGCGCAGTACGCCAGCACTTGGTGGAGGAGCGCGGCGTACCGAAGTCCCGAATCCGTGCGGCCAGCTATTGGCGGCGCGGTACCGCAGCGGTGCACGAGACGATCGATGGTTGACGATCTGCATCGTGCTCTGCCTGGTCAGCGTGCGACGGGTATTCGCAAAGTCGGCGCCGGCGCCAATGGACGGCGACCAGCAAGCTGGACGAGGCGATGCAACTGATGTGAACGCTGGATCTGCGCCCGAACCGAACGCCATACGTCGGCGACACGACACACGATTACAACGTCGCGCGCGCTCGGCTGGCGACCCGTTCTCGTGTCGATGGGTCATCATGATGCCAGCCGGCTACTTCGCAGCAGCGCCCCGGTGTACGGCGGGCTCGGCGAGTTGCTCAGAGATCTGACGTGCAGATGGCAACCGACAGCAACGATAGGAGCGTTGAACATGGCTGATTTTCTCAATCCGGCAGTCCTCGCCGTGGTGGTGGCTGCCCTCACCATGCGCGCGCTCGTCGCATTCTACTACCGCGATAGTACGCGGGTGCTGCATCTGCTACGCCTGCTACCGCGTCTGTAGGGCCGCTAGCGTAGTGCTTTTAATCCCGCCGAACGGAAGTTGTGTAAACAGGACAAAAGTAGGTAACAATTTTTTCTATGCGGGGAGATACAATTTTTGTTTAGTAATACTAATATTTTCCCTCCCTCTTAGATGATTAACGACCCGACAACTTCAGTACCCTGCAGGCCAGGCGCTGGCGCGCCACTCAAGGCAAGCTGCATGGCGTACCTTGCAACACGGGTGCATATCTCCGTGAAAGTGCTGATTGGGAAGCCCGGCTGACGACCCAGATTTTGTTTCGCAAAGCTGAAAAAGCTTGAGGCGAAATACGGGTTTGCGGGCTACGACCCAAACTCGATTGCGGAACAGGTTTTTTCGTAAGTGGTCGATATCTATAAAATTCTCGGGATCCTCAAGAACCGAGCGGGCCGGCTCTTTTATATTGACGTCTGCTTATCGGACCATGTCACGCGCGTGTTCACGCGCCGGCTCTTGACCCTATTCATAGACTTGGCTTTTTTATCTCCGTGCTGAATGACCACCTTTTCGCCGACGCGCACTTCACGGTCGAGATGGGCCTTCTCGTAGCAAATGGCCACCATGTCGGATACCTGCACTAGGGCGTGATGCGAGGATGTGGCGACCACCTTGTCTTTAAAGTCTTGCTTCCTTTGGCCAGCACTTCCTTTGGCCAGCATCTCGAACCATAAGGCCCCGTTGTCCTGCAGCCATTTCAATCACGCGGCGCGACTCGTCCAGGGCCACATTGCCTTTGGGCACCTGTTCGCGATGAAGCTGCTCGGACAATTGTGCGCTGACGCTGAGGTAGGGCGTTTCGCGGTCGTTTTGCGATATCTGCGTGACTCGGCCCTGCTTGATATCGTGGAGCTGCTTGTAGGCGCCGTCTAGTTCAGGATGCTTGGCTAAGGCCTCGAGCTTGGCGGCCAACTCGTCGTGGTCGGCCGACACGGGGCGCAACGTGCGATCCTGCTCGGACCGGCTTACTTGCGCATAAGTGTGACTTGGTGGATTTTCATTGCCGTCCATGGCCTTCCCGTCCGCGACCATGCGTAGGGTATCGGCCACGTTGTCGCGGTAGCTCCCGCGTTGACTGGCCAAGGCGTTGATTTGCTCCAGCACCGATACGTAATCGCAGCGCTCATCGTAGGTCCAGTCTCTCGCACGCTCCTGCTCCAGCACCTGAACAGCCTCGGGCGCTTTCTGCCAGTTGCCGCGTTCTTGCAAATTTTCGTAGATGGGCTGCTGGTTGGCGTCATAGACGCGCACGGCATCCACTAGCTTCTCGTGCTCCAGCGCACGCACCGATTCAACGATACCAGTGTAGGCGTTATCGTGCTGCTCCTCGTTCACAAAGCGCCCGGTGCCGCGCTCAGCCACTTGTTCCTCAAAGCGCAACCGGGCTCGCGCAAACGAGGTTTTGGCATTGACGGCCATGACACGAGCCTCGATCTTGTAGCCTGCATCCTTAAGTCGGCGCGTTAGGTCACAGATGCTCTCCGGGCTACGCATGGTGTCGTCAATCACTAGGTTGCGCCGATTCTCAGCGGCCACGATGGTCAGCCGGGTTACCCACTCTCCTGCTTCCTTGTGCGTGCGATCGGCTGCGTGCTGCGGATCTTCGCGAGAAAGCCGCTTATGGCAGAGATTTCGCTCCCGCATCCGGTCCGCATCGATGAGCACGGCGCCGCCGCTGCTGCGTAGCTCGTGGATCGCTTCAGCGGCCAACTCAGTAGCCGTACAGTCCGCGGGCCTGCGGAGCGTACTGCTGGATAACGCGCTCGATAGCCTCAGGCTCCTTTGGGTCAAGTTCGTCGCGCAGTGCGTCTAACGCATCCACCTCCTGCAAGGCGCGCTCAATAGCCGGCTCGTCGGGCACCGGCCTGTCGCGCTCGGCCGCAATGGTCTCAGAATGGTGGGCAATAATGGCGCCCAACACGTCCAGCGCCACCTCGTAGCGAACGCCGGCACGACTGAATAGTTGCTTGGTCATGCTTGAGACTCCAACAATAGTATCTGAAGCTGATTCAGGCCATGGCGGACATGGGTCTGAAACCGGGTCATGCGGCCGAACGGCTGGGCCTGAGCGCGCGTCAGATTGAGCGGCTGGTGATCCGATATCGTAAGTCGGGCGCGCCTCCCTTTGGCTGTTCTCACGCTACATAGGATCTAATTTAAATAGAATTGGATTCGATCTGTCGTCCAAGTCGCCACCCCCGTCCCGAAGAAATCCGCATCCTCCGTCCAAACCGGACATCCGATTGCCATAGCACATGCCAGGACGGGCCAATCGTCGGCATCCCTTGCCCCGATGCGCTGGAGCGCAGCGGCCTGGGCATCTCCATAGATTTCAGCGTCAACAATTTGGATCAAGGGAACCAAGCTATCCAGCACAGCTATCGCTGACTCCGACGCAACGCCTCTTTTCTCCAGTAATGCTGGCAGGTACTTTCTGGCGTCTGTGTACGCCACGTCGGGAGCAAAAAACTGAACTGCGTGAACATGCGCCATGACCAACTCGCGCACGCGCGTGCCAAGAACTGCCCGAATCAAGATATTTGCATCGAGTACGATTGCCTTATTGCTCATGCGGATTTGGCACCGGTCTTGCCCTTGCCGGTCGATGCCCGGCGAACTGCCTTAAACTCGGACACCACCTCTTCGACATCCACGCCACGGCCAGTCAGCAGATCATCCAAGATTTCACTTGCCTTTTTCATAGCGGCAAGATGCGCTTCGGCTTGGCCATGTGCCGGAATGAAGTACCCTACCGTCTGGCCGTGCCGCGTCACCGCAACGGGCATATTCGCCGCGATGTATTCCGCCAAGTCAGCACGAAACTCACGGATTCCGACTGTGATCGCTTCCATATCCATGCTCCTACGCGCTCGCCGAGCGCAAAATGTGAATCAATGTGTACATATTTTAACAGATAGCGGCCTGGGTGCAAGCACCCACAAGACCGTAGCAATAGGTGTATGAGGGGTACCGTCAGAATTCACAAAATATCGTACGCCAGTGGCCCGGAAACCCTTGTTGGACTTGCCTTGAGTGCACAAATTGTTTTTCGAGCGCGATTTGGATCGAGCCTGCATCGTCTAATTGATTGATTTTATTGATTGTGCATTGCAGCTATCGTACGGAAAATTTCGAATCCTGAAGGCGCCCCAGCGACTGGTCGAGTCTTTGACGATGCTCGTCCCAAAGAGGCTCCTCCGTCAATATTTTGTAGATCTGGCGGGTTGTACGCCGTCATCACTTTGGCGCAGATCCTCTCGATGACGTTCACGCTAGGCAGCAGGATGACCTGCCGGCGCGGGTATTCGACCAACGCTTGCGCGAGGACGATGCCCTTATTCGTCTGCATCGCGAGGCCGACGAGCGAATGCACCGTCGCCCGATAGTGCGATAGGCCGAACAATTACAGGCCGAGATGAGCGCGCAACTCGAGTTGGTGTTCGCGACGGGTTTCCTCGCGCTTCAGACACTGGGACCAGCACGCCGGATTGATGCGCCGTTGCGGGGCGTCCATTGCAGCAATGCGGGCGGCACGTCGGTCGTCGTCAACCCTCCCTGGCCCAAACACCAAAGTAAGCAACGCTGCACGGCGAAGCCAAGACGATTCGCATCGCCATGCCGCTGACGAATCACGAGCAGGTCGGCCTCACTGAACGTATAGTGGCAAATCAGCTTGCCGAGCTCCTCGGGGATAGCTAGGAGGCGCTCCCGTTCCGATGCCGACAGAAAATCGGGCGATCGGGCGACGTGACATAAGGCTCCTTGAAGAGAGGCGAAACGTCAGTCCCAACTGAGCCGGTGACGTGTCTGCATGGCTTCGTGCCGCACATCGTCTTCGGCATGCAGATAGACGCTTGTGGTCGCGAGCGAGGCATGCCCAAGGTTGTCACATACGAAACGCAGTTCGAGCTGCTGATCGGTCATGTGTGGGCCGGCTGTATGCCGGACCCAGTGCGCCGATGCGCGGGCAAGCTGATCGGCCTAAACATGCCACTCGAGGCCACGCGAGCGCAGTCGTGCCGCGGCCAATGCGAAGATTTCCTTGACGATCAGGTGGATCGAGCTGCGCGCGAGCGGTTTCTCATGGCCGATGAGCGGCAGCAGCAGCGTGCGGTTCTCACCTTGATATGGAGATGGCGCCAGGCCGTGCGCGCGCCGGTAACGGGCAAGTTCGGCGATCGGCTCGTCGGTGGCTGGCACCAGGCGCATCCGGTTGCCCCTTGCCATGCACCTCGTTCACCAGCGTTCGACGCCGGCGGCATCGCGCCGGCAGAAGACACCCCCTATCGGCGTGCTGGCGATCTCCGCCGCGTACAGGCCAGCCAGGTACAACACGGTGAACAGCCATCGGCAGCGCGCAGTGTGCAGCCGCTCGCGCTCGGTGCCGACGAGCAACGTTTCAATTGTTGTTTTGACCACGCTCCACCACTCGTAGGTCAAATAGCGCGCCACGGCCGGTCTCGTCGCGACGCCGCGGCGACGCGTGAGCGACAGCGGGTTACCGGCCAGGTAGCCGGCGTCCACAAACCAGGCGAATATCACGTTGAGAATCGTCATCGCGTGCCGTTGTCAACAGCAACTCAGATGGAATGGTCGCCTCCCGCCTCAGCAGCTGTTCCAGCGACTGACCTGGGTGCTTGGTTTCGGTGCAAATATGCGACAGTGTCTTTTCCGTTCTTTCGTGAAGGAGAGATTCAATGGAGCCCACGACGATCGCCATCGACCTGGCTAAGCGCGTTTTTCAGATCCACTTTGTCGATACGGACGGCACGATTCACAGCAAGGCGCTCAAGCGTGTCCAGATGTTACCGTTCTTCGCCAACCGGCCAGCGGCCCGGATCGTCATGGAGGCGTGCGGTAGCGCCCACCACTGGGCTCGGCAACTGACCAGGCTTGGGCACGAAGTCAGGCTCATTGCTGCCCAGTTCGTGTGCCCGTTCGTCAAGTCGAATAAGAACGACGCGGCAGACGCGGCCGCCATCTGGGAGGCTTCTCAGCGCCCAGGCATGCGCTTTGTTGCCGTCAAATCGGCGCACCAACAGGCGATGTTGGCGCTACATCGAATGCGCCAGCAACTGGTCCGGATCCGCGTCATGCAAGTCAATCAATTGCGTGGATTACTCTATGAATTCGGCGTCGTTTTGCCACAAGGGCGACGCCCATCGATCCAGGCCGCTCAAGCGGCGATCGCGACGCTGGCCGATCAGTTTCCGGCAATGCTGATCGATAGTCTTCGGGATCAATTGTCTCGACTTCCTCTACTCGACGAGCAAATTCAACGCATCGAGCAGCGCATCCTCGAATGGCGACGCGGTGACCCAGCATGCCGTTGTATCTCGGAAATTCCGGGTGTTGGCCTGTTGACGGCAACTGCAGCGGTGTCGGTTATCGGTCAAGCGAAAACTTTCCGCTCCGGTCGGGAATTTGCGGCCTACCTTGGCCTCGTGCCGCGACAGAACAGCTCGGGTGGCAAAGTCCGGCTGAGCGGCATCAGCAAACGCGGTGACGTCTATTTACGTACCTTACTGATTCACGGTGCACGATCAGTCATCTCGAGTTCGAAACACTTACCAGAGCGATTACGTGCTCTATTAACTCGACGGCCGACGAACGTCGTCGCTGTCGCGCTGGCCAACAAGATGGCGCGAACGATCTGGGCGCTGCTGGCGTACGGGCGAACGTATCAGGCAGCACCAGCACAATGATCACGCTTTAAGGCCTAACCCATCCATGGTTGCACAGGTGTATTGAACGATGGCAAGACAGGTTGGACCGCGCGAAGGCGAGCCTGAGACATTTCTCGGACCTCCAGTCCGCCAATTAGATTAGGACCTTTGCGGCGCAATCCATTGGGGCCGGCGGGCACGCCCGCGATCGAGTCCGGATATAAGTCCGCAACCACCCTCCTGCCGCGCACAATCGCCTTGCAAATGGAAGGCGACCATATAAGGAATGTCGTCGCGACGTACTTCTGGCCGTTGCGTTTAAGCAAACGAAGCATTGTTTCGCCGCTGATCGAAATGCCCAGCCGCTGCGCCAGGCGCGCACCCGCGGCGTCACTGAGCGCCAAACCCACATGCCACAGCACCGTCTGTGCTCGGGCTGTACGACGCTGCTGACGCGCGCCGAATGGCGCAAGGCATGGGGCAAATGTTCGCCGGCGACACATTATGTTATCGCAGCGAAAGTGCTGCACATGGATTTCCAGTGTGACGCGGTGGCCGCTACACGGTAGGTCCTCAACGCGTCGTCGGTACCATCCGTGTATCCGGGAGCTTGTCGCTCCACACGCCGTGCAGTGCGCAACGAGCCCTTGATGTTTCAGTGCAACGATGAGCCGATTGCCGATCATCTCTCATCCGAGAATGCGCATGTCGGCAGCGGGCAACAGGCGTTGAAGAAAAAACTCATGCCGATTATCTGAGTAATGCGATACCGGCTTGATCGTCATTGCTACCTGCAGGTTCACACAAAGTGTGGAAGAGCCATTTTCAACGTGCTGCTGACAACGTGTGTACGGTGAGCCTCGGGATGGTGGAATGTAACTAAACCTGCACCACCACTTATTCGATCCGCACGTTGTTTCGACTGCGTACTGCTTACCATTGCCAGCTTCACACGAGCTTCTTCAGCAGTGTGCGTTGCCAACAGACGATGTAACAGCTGCCGCATATGAGCATAGCACTATCCGCCAAGAACGTGGCGGTCACAGTCCATCGCTGTGCTTAGCTTCACGTTTTCAGCTAGCCTGCTGTGCGGCCTCACTTCGTATTGCGCCGTTTTTTTATCGACTGCCGAGCTTACCGATGGACTTTGATCTGCATGCCGCTTTGAACGACTACCAAGCCTACATGCGTGCGTTGGAGTCGTGCCCGCAAGCTGCTGCGTCGGCCCCTCCGCCGACATTGAAACCAGCAAGCGGTGAGCTGATGAGCCCATCGGCCAGCCGGCCCACGACATATCATGACCTGCCACCCGAACTGATTCAGCAGATCGGTGACTACGTACCCGTCCAAGACGTGGGAAATTTTTCAGCAGTCGATCGTCGTACGTATCATGCGATGCACAGTCGGCGCGTAGTCTACCGCTACTGGCAACGAGCCAACCAAGTCGTGAGTCTCGCATCAGTCAACCAGCTGCTTAAGGAGATGGACGGCACGCTCGCCGATCCGGCGCAGCATGTCGAGCCGCTTGAGGCGTTGCGCCAGCGTTTGGAAGCGTTGCCGTATCGCGAGCAAGGCGAAGCCTTCAAGCGCATGTACGCGGCGGCGCAGCGCATTCCGAAGGATGGCGTGCAGATACAAAAAGCGCTGTTGTTGCACTCATTGCGCGATTTTCATTGGAGCCATAGTGATGAATTATTCGACTTCGCTTACGCGATGGCGCAGCGGCGTGCGCCCGAGGAGGAGAATGTCTGGACGGAACTCGCTGACAGTTTGGAGTCGTTGTTGTTTGGCTCAGCTGAGTTTGTCGAGCGTTATCAAGCGCTCGTGGCTCGGCTTGCGTCCTTAAGGGTGTCCGAGCAAGCGGAGCTGATCCCGGTATTGTGTAGGCGAATGATTCACTTTGGTGGAAGCGACGACCGCCTCCCTGGGCTGTATGCGGTGTTACGCGAACACGCGTTGGAGCTGCCGCCTTCTCATCAAGGCGCACCGGTTGGCAGGTTAGCCAGTGCCATATGGGTTTTGCCGCACGCGGAGCGGCTCGCACAGTACACGCAGTTGCGTGATGTGGCGCTGTCGCTGCCTGACGAGCAGTTGGGCATTGCGCTACGCGATCTTCCAGAGGGGTTGACGAGGTTACCGAGCGAGCATCATGCACACGAATTCCAGTTACTGGTGCCGGCATTACTGCGCGTACTGCCAGCGCAGCGTGCGCAGGTCGCACTCGGCCTACTCATGTATACTTACAGACTAGACGATGCACTGGTACAGTGGGTCTGGCAGCAGGGCTTGAGTCTACTGAATGGCGCGGGCGAAGTCGCTTTATGCGATGTGCTTAGCAGGCTTCGAGCGCAGGGTGCGATAGGTAACTTAGACGATCGCCAATGGAATATAGCGAAGGGTGAAATCACCCGCTTTATGGAAGCCAACCAGTTCTCCGAGCCGGCCCGGGCGCGAATCCAGGACAGTGTGCCTTGGTTCAGAAGTGTGCCACGTTAACCTGCGGCTGAACTAGCATGCTTCGTTTACTCGGGGGATCCTTCGAGCTAGGCAGGTTGATGCCAGTTCACCGTCTACCTTCAAGTGGTGAACCACCACCCTAGGATTCGTCATGGACCGCCGGATGTCAACCGCAACTTAGAAGTGGCTCTTCCATGCTTCGTGTGAACCTGTGGGCCAGCGGCATACCTGAAATGCGGCGATTAAGGTAAGTCTCGGCCACGACTATAATGCAGTACACGCAGCACTGCTGATCCCCTACAGTAACGGCATCGTCGAGGGCCATGTCAATCGGCTCAAGTTTCTCAAGCGACAGATGGATAGCCGCGCCGGCTTTCAGCTGCTTCGTACTCGCGTGTTGAATCGATACTGGACCGAGGCACAAATTTCACACAAAGTGTGGAAGAACCATTTTTACTTTGCGCGTAACAGCACGCCTGCATCGCGATCGCAGCGCTGTGAAACGCGACATCGATACGTTGTTCGCGGCGGGACTCGTGTCGGTCGAAACGGCGGCAAACCCGGCCACGGCACGCAGAAGATCGTGCGCGCCGTCGCCTCACGCGTCGATTTGCACGTGTTAATCGACTGCCCGTTTTGTTACGCAGTAACAGTTCGCTTCTGTCGCTCGGGAAGTGGCCGCGGTTCTTCACGATCTTGCGCAGCTGCATGTGCATGCTCTCGATGGCGTTGGTAGCGTAAATGATTCGACGCACCTGGGGCGGATAGGCAAAGAAGGGAATCACCTGTTCCCATTGGCGTTGCCACATGGTTGCAAGGGTAGAAAATTTACGGCCCCATTCACTTTGCGCGAAATATCAAGCTTTAGCTCGCCATTGGGCGTGATCACCGTCTTGGGGCTGGTGCCGTTGCGGTGACTGCCGCTCTTGCCTTGCGCTGCTTCCGTCTCCAGGTGGTGCGTCAGTTCGGCTGCAAGCATGCGCTGGGCCAGTTGCTTCTTCAGCTGCCCGGCCAAGCCCGATTCGTCCAGAATCGACTCGGCATCCTTGCTTTGTACCTGCGCCAGCAGTTGGTCTATCAGCTCATCGGGAAACAGCTTTGGCGCCTTGGGATTCTTGCTCTTTTTGTTCACTGTTGTGTTGGTCATAGTACGTGATTTCTATTATCGTCTCATGACCTCGGCACACGAAAATTCTGGCAGGCTTTGCTCATGCGCACGGCAACGGGCAACCGTACAGCCCACCGTGGCACCACCAACACGCCCTGCGTTTTGTCGCGGCCCTTTAATGCTGGTAACCGCCCACTCTATTGCCGCTCCAGCAAGGGTGCCACCATCTTTCGTATTCGACCGGCTCCTCCTCGGCGCGCGGCCACATGTACGATCTCCTCGTTGGAGCGTCCTGCCTGCATGAGCACCGGCCCATATTTGAGCACCGCTTTCAACGCCTGGGCGCCGCCATTGCTCGCAATCTCCACGATATCGATTAGACTCAAGCCGCGCTGCCGCAGTGTCGGCCCATGCTCAAGCACCGCCTTCAGCGCCTGAGCCCCACCACTATTGGCCGCCATTTCGACGATATCGGTCAGATTGAAGCCGCGCTCGTTCAGTGTCGGCCCATGCTCGAGCACCGCTTTCAGCGCCTGGGCGCCGCCGCCATTGCCCGCGATTCTGACGATATCCGCTCGACTGAAGCCGCGCTCGTCCAGTGTCGCCTCATGCTCGAGTACTGCCTTCAGTGCTTGCGCCCCACCGCCATTGCCCGCAATTTTAACGATATCCGCTCGACTGAAACCGCGCTCGTTCAGTGTCGCCTCATGTTCGAGTACTGCCTTCAGCGCTTGCGCGCCACCGTTATTGCCCGCGACGTTCACGATATCCGCTCGACTGAAACCGCGCTCGCCAAGCATCCGCTCAAGGTCAAGCACTGCATGCAGCGCCTGGGTTCCACCATCGTTGCCTGCGATCTTGACGATGTCAGCCTGACTGAAGCCGCGCTCACGAAACGTCAGTTCAAGGTCAAGCACCGCCTGCAGTGCCTGCGCTCCACCACTATTGCCTGCAATCTTGACAATGTCAGGCTGACTGAAGCCGCGCTCGCGAAGCGTCAGTTCAAGGGCAAGCACCGCCTGCAGTGCCTGCGCCCCACCTCTATTGCCCGTTATTCTCACGATATCAGGCTGACTGAAGCCGTGTTCGACAAGCGTCAGCTCAAGGTCAAGCACCGCCTGCAGTGCCTGCGCCCCACCGGTATTGCCTGCAATTTTCACGATATCAGGCTGGCTGAAGCCGCGCTCGCGAAGCGCCGGCCCAAGACTAAGCACCGCCTGCAGTGCCTGAGCCCCGCCGATATTACCTGCCATTTTCACAATATCGGGCTGGCTGAAACCGTGCTCGTCAAGCACCGGCTTAAGGTCAAGTACCGCCTGCAGTGCCTGAGCCCCGCCGATATTGCCCGCCATTTTCACGATATCGGCCAGATTGAAGCCGTGTTGCCGCAGCGTCGGCCCATGCTCAATCACTGCCTGCAGCGCCTGTGCCCCGCCATCGTTGCCCGCAATCTTGATGATGTCAGCCTGACGGAAGTCGCGCTTGCGAAGCGCCGGCTCAAGGTCAAGCACCGTCTGCAGCGCCTGCGCCCCGCCATTATTGCCCGCCATTTTCGCGATGGTGGCTTGGCTGAAGCCGCGCTCGCAAAGCGCCGGCTCAAGATCAAGCACCGTCTGTAGCGCCTGCGCTCCGCCGATATTGCCCGCGATTTTCGCGATGGTGGCTTGGCTGAAACCGCGCTTGCCAAGCGCCGGCCCAAGGTCAAGCACCATCTGCAGCGCCTGTGCCCCGCCGATATTGCCCGCGATTTTTGCGATGGTGGCTTGGCTAAAGCCGCACTCACGAAGCGTCGGCCCAAGGTCAAGCACTGCATGCAGCGCTTGCGCCCCACCATTATTGGCCGCAATTTTAACGATATCGATCCGGCTAAAACCGCGTTTGCCAAGCGCCGGCTCGAGGTCAAGCACCGTATGCAGTGCCTGCGCCCCACCGGTATTGCCTGCAATCTTGACAATATCCGCTCGACTGAAGCCGCGCTTACCAAGCGTCGGCTCAACGTCAAGCACCGAATACAGCGCCTGCGCTCCACCGTTATTGCCCGCGATTTTCACGATGTCGGCTTGGCTGAAACCGCGCTCGCGAAACGCCGACTCAAGGTCAAGCACCGCTTGTAGTGTTTGTGCCCCACCGATATTGCCCGCCATCTTAGCGATATCGTCCCGGCTGAAGCCTCGTTTGCCAAGCATCGACTCAAGGTCAAGCACCGCCTGTAGTGCCTGTGCTCCACCGATATTGCCCGCGATTTTCACGATATCGGACTGGCTGAAGCCGCGCTTGCCAAGCATCGGCCCACAGTCGAGCACCGCTTGCAACGCGTGGGCTGCGCAGTCATAGCTTGCGATTTTTAGGATGTCAGCCCGGCTCAGTATTTGAGCGAGTTCATTCTGCTTATTTGAGATAAACGCCAAGGTGGTAGCACCACCATATTGTTTCTCAATCTTTGAGCGTTCGAGCGGGCTGAGATTAAGCCGGTTAGCCATTTGTTTATCTTGGTCCACGAACGCCGTCGACATGGGTCACCACGGCGCTGAGCCATCCGCACACCGATTATCTCGCACGAGCGAGCGCACACTGGTTTGCGTGACATTGTCCGCGACAAAAGATTGAGTGCGGCTGGTAAGCCGAGCCCAATCACTTGCCCACCTATCCATTTCAAGTAATCCGTGCCATTGACAGACATATACTTTGAATGGCATGTGAAACGCGTTGCGCTCGACAGCGAACGCATTGCGTGCTGAACGAAGCAAAGCGTACTATCTGACAATGAGCGTAGTAGCGCTCAACATAGCGAAGAGGTTTGCGTTATCTGCGCCACAATCACCCAATGGCTGGCTCGAAGTCTTGATGACCCGACACCGTCCCATCTCGAAGAAGAGAATGCCCGCGAACATTCTGAACCTGCCCGACTACGCCGTTCTGGCGGTCGAGCACGACGACCACCTTTGCGTCGAGGTGAGGCAGCCGCCTACACACTGCCCAAACTGCAACTCGGACCGGCTTGTTGGCTTCGGACGCCGCGAGCCGCTTGTCAAGGACCTGCCGATGCATGGCAAGCGCGTCGGTATGTACATCAACACACGGCGCATGCAGTGCCGAGCTTGCGTTAAGACCTTCAGCGAGACACTTCCCAAGGTAAACGAGAAGCGCGCCATGACCATGCGCCGAGCCGACTGGATGGCAAAACGGAGGATCATGACCAATGGTTTGCTTAAAACTCACTTCGATCGCGTTGGACATGGCCGGTATTGCGTTCGATGTGCTTTTGGAGACGGGCGTGCTGGTCGAAGCGTTGCCGCTTTGGGAGGATGAGATGGAGCATCCCGAACTGTTTAGTAACCCGGCATTGATCAGAAACATCCATCGCGAGGGCATTGCGCTATGAGCATGACGGCCAAAGACTACATCGCCAAGCGGGGCACGCACTCGAAGAGGCGCATGTACTGTTGAATGCGGGCGGGTTTGAAGGGGCATGCAATCGAGCCTACTATGCGATGTTTGATGCTGCACACGCGGCGTTGCTCGTGACGGGCGTGACAGTGCCAGACGCATCACCGAAGAAGCACCGTAGCCTTATCGCTTCTTTCGGCCTAAATTGAGTGAAAGCTGGCATGGTCGAGTCGGAACTAGGCAGCGCGCTCAACAAAGTCGAACGGCTGCGACGACTCGCCGACTACACTGGCGAGACCGTCACCGAGGAGGACGCTCGCTGGGCTGTTGAACAGGCGGGTAAATTGGTGAATACGGTGCGCGAGCGCATGCTGCCCAACAAGTCTACTTCGCTGCCGTCTGCGCCGCGCCCGTAATAAGGTTGGCCAGAACGTCTGGTGGCAACTATCCCCCCATCGTCTGTCTCGGCCAAAGTTAAAGTAGACCGGTTTTGGGCGGTCCCTCCAGTGGGGCAAGGCTGAGCATGCCACGCCCCGCTATCCACTGGACGATCGCGCTGCGGCTCATCATGAGTGGGCTTGAGCGAAGCGACTGGCAGTTTCCCCGCGACAACGCGCGATTTATCGACGCACTGCAATCATGCTCGCGGTAACAGGGGCAATGTATCTGCTTGGAAGAACAAAAGGTGGGCGACGGCAAGGACTAGCGAGGGGAGGAACACTATAGATACAAGACCTGCGGCGAGCCTATGTCGGAAACACAGCGGCCGTGACGATGACGAAGAGAACGGAGAACCGCATGATGCCGATGATGCTGTGAGCATGTCGGCACTGCCGCGGCTTATCCGCCGACTTGTGTTACCCGCCAAAAACATCACGCTTGTGACGTCTCGCTGCGCGCCTGTGCCCATTTTTTCGCTAGCCTGCTGCACAACCTCGCGACGCGTGGCGTCTTCTTTCCTTCTTGCTGAGCTTGCCAATGGACTTCGATCTGAATGCCGCTTTAAACGACTATCAGGCCTATACCTGCGCGTTAGAGGCTCGCCCGACACCCGCCGCGTCGGCGCCCCCACCGCCGCAGCTGCCCAGCGCCGCGTGGGCCAATCCACCAGCCAAGCGGCCCACCACCTACCAGGACCTGCCGAGCGAAGTCATCGCGCGCATTGGTGACTACGTGCCCGTCCAAGACGTGATGTCGTTTGCCACCGTCGATCGGCGCACCTATTATGCGATGCAGACCCGGCGCCTCGTTCACAGCTATTGGCAACGAGCAAAACAAGCGGTGACCTTTGAGTCGATCAACCGCCTGCTCGATGAAATGGACGGCACGCTCGCCGATCCAGCGCAGCATGCTGAACCCCTGGACGCGCTGTGCCAGCGGCTGCGAGCATTACATAGCGCAGATCGCGGCGATGTGTTCAAGCGCTTATTCGCAGCCGCGCAGCGTATCCCGCAAGACGGCGTGCAGATACAAAAAGCGCTGTTGCTCATGCACCGGGATTTCACCTATGAGCGTGAACGGATTGAACTGTTTGACTTTGCCTACACGCTGGCCGAACAGCGCGAGCCTGGGCAAGACAATGTGTGGCCGGAACTGGCGCTTGGGCTGTCGAATTTCTCACCCGATACCCCCGAAACCCCTCACTTTGCTCAGTGGTATTACGCGATTCTGGCACGGCTGCCGTCATTGAGCGTAGCCGAGCAAGCGCAGATCATTCCCACATTGGCCCGTTTACTAAGTAAATTTAGACAACCCGACTCGCGCATCTCTGAGCTTTATACGCTCTTACACGACTACGCGTTACGCCTGCCCCCCTCTCATCAAGGCGCATCGGTCGGCGCGTTGGCAAGTTACGTGTGGCGCTTTCCGGAAGCGGAGCAACCCGCGCGGTATACGCAAATGCGCGATTGGGCGCTGTCGCTGCCCGACGACCAGTGGGGGATCGCGCTGCAGCGTTTGCCTGAAGGACTGGGTAGTTTCTCACCTAAGCGACAAGCGCAGGAGCTGGCGTTGCTTGAACGCTATTTGGGGCGTGTGCCTACGGCGCAGCGCACGCAAGCAGCAGTCGGGTTAATCAGAAGTATCTATTTCATAAACGACACGCTAGCCAAGCGGGGATGGCAGCAGGGATTGAGTCTACTGAACGGGGCGGGCGAAGACGCTTTATGGGAAGTACTGACCGAGCTTCGGGCCAATGGGATGCTATGTCGTCGGAGCAATCGTCAATGGAAAGTGGCGATGGGCGAGATCACGCGCTTTATGAAAGCCAACCAGTTTTCCAAACCCGCCCAGGCGCGCATCCAAGACAGTGCGGCCTGGCTCAGAAGTGAGCCAGATTAACCGCCACAGCAACTCAAGTACATAATCGTGGGGGAATTTCGCTGCATCGAGGTGGCGGGTATCGACATTCCGGAAGACGAAGATTCACTAAATTAATCGGTAAACGCACCGAAAACGCCCAATCTTGAGCCAGTTTATCTCATCAAGGGACTATCACAGCACGCACATCATTTGCGTGCTGTGCGCCGCCATCGCGATGATCGGCGCCGACGGCTTGCGCAAGGCCAGCCGTGCCGCTGCTCTACGCACGGCGCATCCGACAACGACCCGCGCCAGCGGTACAAAATGTTCGCGCATTGGGATGGTTTTTCGCAGCGCCAAGCCAGTTATGCACGCCACGCGCCACATTGCAACTGTGCCTGTTCAAGGATATTTTCCAATGAGCTCCCCTGCAATATCTCGCACTGCCTCTGTTAATTCGACTGTAACCGACGCGCCAAGTGTTGTGCCAAGCTCGAACGCTCTTTTAGGACAAGCCACCCGTCAAGGTCAACATGGACGGCTCTCAGGGCTAAACAAAGTTGGTTCGAAACTCAGGCAAATTGGTCCAGCGTTGGGTAAGGTTGGATCAAGCTGAGCGAGGTCGGCTTAGCGTTGGGTGAAGCCAACACGGACTGCATGGCGGGTTGCCCGCCGTTCCTAAAAACGAACCGAGCTAACTGGGCGCCACGACAGCATCGCGCGCACTGCAAGAAGGCAGTAGAGTATGCGAAAAATGCCGTAGCAAAACATACACTACGGCATGAAGCCGAATACAATAAATTGTCTGGCAAAATGTGCTGGGATGCGGTTAAGTACTGTGCGTTTAGCGCGAACATCATTACCGAGGATGAACACGATGCGCTCAACGCCCGGTGGGATTTGGTCACGCCGCATGACTCGCGCATACGCAATAGCGATGATCTTAAAAACGTGCCACCGGGACACGCGCTCGGCTTTTTCAGAATTGAACACTTTGCAGCCAGCAATGCTTCTAACGTGAGAATGGATCCCTTTCACGTCATGCTTAACACCGGTGGCAATAAGGCCGCTGGGAATAAAAACGACTGCGTTGGTTTGGGCGATATGTTCGGCTGGGAAGAGCGCGATCTAAGTCAGTTGAAATGGTATCAAGGCGCAGTCGTCGCGCCGAAGGGCGGGGACGTTACGGTGGATCCTGCTCATCAAGACGCGCTGAGTAAGTTTCCGGAAGAGATTGTGGCGCGCGCTAAAACAGTTCCGTTCAAGAAAATCGAGCAACCAAGCTTCCACATCAGCACAACCGCAATGATTCATGCTGACAGCTCGTGACGCGTGATTGGCCATCAGTTACGGATGAGTGACACCGCTAAATGATTCAACATATGCGCCACATAGCGACGCTGCACGTGGGTTCGAGCCATTTCTTTAATGCAGTGGGCTTGACCATCAACAAAAATCGCGACTCGTTGTCATCAGCGAACCGAGTAAATGCGACAGATCCACCAGGCGCTGAGCAACTAAATGGGTTACTTCGCCTTGCCGTTGCCAAACGCCATAGACGGCGAACAGTGACGCACCCAGCGCCTCCTTGCGCTGGCGCTCCAGTAGTGACGGCCAAATAATCACATTTGTGTGGCCGCGCTCATCTTCGAGCATCACAAACAGCACGCCTTTTGCCGTGCCGGGGCGCTGGCGCACCGTCACCAGGCGCACGGCGCGCCAGTTGCCCGTCGCGGTAGCCCTGCAGCGTCGTTGCCGGCAGCAAGCGACGCCGAAGTAATTGCGTGCGCAGCAGTGCGCGCGGATGCCGCCCGAGCGTCAGACCCAGCGCGCGATAGTCGTGCGCAATGGCTTGCCCCTACGTGAGCGGCGCAAACGCCGGTGTCGCGTCGTCCGCGCCAGCCGCACGGAGCAGATCCCTGTCAGGCACCGAGGCGAGTGCGTGCCACAGCGCCGCGCGGCGATTGCCCGCAAGGCTCGTCAAGTTTGCATCATGCCGGATTTTTCTACTTTTGAATGACCCAGTTTTTTTGATTAGCCTCAAGGCGCGTGATGTACCGCTTTCTAGCCGAGCCGTAACAACACTATCCGCCCTGCCGTGCCACGTTAGCGGTTATTTTTTTCCGATCACGCCTGACGTCTTTAAAAAGGTTCTCGTCCGCGCGTGCGAGCGCGCGAGGCTTGACAACTTCCACTTTCACGACCTTCGGCATGAGGCAACGAGCCGGATTGCCAAGCGCCTCGACAACATCCTCGAGCTGTCGGCCGTGACGGGCCATAAGACCGTCCAAATGCTAAAGCAGTACTATCATCCACGAGCGACAGACCTTGCGCTGAAACTGCTATCCAGTAGTGTTCAGGGCCGATGACTGACATCGCTTGTAAACAGAATTGTGCCTCAGTCGTCTAGGCAATGCCCTTGTGAGTGTTGAGGCGTTGGATGGCGTGTGGGTCGTATTCGACAATTTCGTTTGTCTTGCCACACATAGATTCGCGCGGACCGCTTAGCGTTTAGCGCTTGCAGCACGGCCAGATTAGCGCCGTCCTTTCCAGATAACAAAATTACGTCTAGCGAGTAGCACAAGGCTTCGATGCCGTGGCAATAGCCAGCGGGCAAGGCGTTTTTGGCCCCAACACAGTCGCGCCTACCGGATCTTGGCGGCCCGTGATTCTATCCTATTGTGTTGATGCAACAAAACCATTGAAAACGACTTTATGCATGCCGGATCAGCAATGATTCGGAAAACCGTTCACCCATGCGTTATATAGTCGGCGCACTCCTATTCGCCTCTGCCCGGGCGGCATTGCGACCTTAGGCTTTTCTTTTATTCTCGATACGTCTAGCATGGATTTCAATACCACACCACCACCGAACGCTCACAATGCCGCCATCTATGCGTCCATCGACTCGCACAGTCCTGGCAACTCGCCCCCAAGCGGTTTCCTCAGCGTTGGGGACCCTAATATGGCTCAGCGGCAGGCGCCAGCCAGTTATGCTGGTATCGCGCCTATGGAGCGCGTTCATGCGTTTTTAAAGACGCTGCGTAAGAAGGACATCGAAAGGGAGGTCTGCATAGAAGCATTGCGTGACCTTTTGGACGGGTTGCGCAGGGACGTTGCGGACCCGTACGCGTTATCCCAAGCCCTAGACAAGCTGGCCATGTCCGGAATCAATCGATTTCCTCGCCTTGGTCAGACAGAAGCATTTGCTCACATCTTTGCTGAGGTGCTAAAAATCCCAAACAGTAAGGCGCTACAGGACAAGATGATTGATCATTTTAGCTCTGACTATTATGTATTGAGCCACGATGGGCTAGGCTCCTATCATGTTGTGCCGGCCGAGTCGATGATCGCGGTGTTCGATGAAATTTTCAACCGCACGATTGAGAGTCCTTTAATTAAGCGGCGAGAGATACTGCCATTCCTGGCGTTGCAACTGGACTCCTCTCATTGGATTGGTGATCAGACTTGGGGCGCCCTGCATGGCAGGCCCTATAATCCAAGGCCCGAGTTGGCGACGCGATTTGATTGGCTCCTGAACGAAATGGCGCGGCTGGATGACATCGGCCGGGCAGCATTAAGCACACGACTTGCCGACCAGTTATTTATGCTTCATTGCCTGGATCGAAACTTGGTACTGGAGCGGCATCAACGCTTGCTTGATTATGTCGAAGCGCTTCCGGTGGGCCTACAATCTAGCCCCCGAAAGACACTAGCTACGGCGATCCGATGGCTGCCTGAACACACACGCCGCGCGACCTACGACTCCATGCTGGATGCGGCCACTCGATTGACGGTCGGCAAAGGCGAAGCTTTATCAGGATTGCCTGAAGCGATGATCGGCTTGAGCGCCGGTGAACAGAACCGCAGGTTACAACAATGGAAGTACGAAATCCTACCCACGTTGGATCTCTCAGACCAGGAGCCGATCGTTGCAGGATTAATTGATGCGTTTAGCAAACTGGCCGAGGGTAACAATCCCGAGTTTGCACTGACACTGGCGCTCGATACCTTAAACAAGACATCCGGTGGCAAGGGCTTAAATAAACGCCAGTTCGATTATATCATTCGAGGTATTACAGATAAGGACAATTTAGCGCATACTTATTCTCCCGAGATACTGGAGCGTGTTCTTGATTTGGGTCGCGATATTCCGCTGGAGACACGAGAAAGGCTTCTCTTAGACCTTGAGCGGTGGCTAGAGCTAAGGTTTGTTAATAAGATGTTGGGCAAGCGAGAACAGCTGTTTTTACCCATACAGGCTCGCATCCGCGAGGAGCGGGCCGAATTAATTTCTTTTCCGCTGCTTAACCTCGACCCTGACCCGTCACCACTAACATGGTGGGACGATCCGAGTCAACGGAAAGCACCTGACCACACCAATAGTGAGCGTCGTCGCCGGCCCATTGTCGATTGGGTCAAGGCACGGCTGCGCCGACAATGAGATAACTTCAATCTTGGTGAGGCGAACGGATAAGGTTGATGCAGCCTTACCCATTCACCTCACCTATTAAATATCCACAGCATTGCGCAAGCGTATTATAATTTATACAAATCATCGAATATATTTTTGGTAATTCTCAGCCTAGACTGAATACCCAGTTCGATATTATCAAGTTTTTTCATTAAATCATCGTATTGTTTTTTAGATAGCCCCGCCTTAGGCAGAGAGCCACTTCTTTGGTAAGAATTAATTTGCGTAATTTTATGAATTCTTCTTCTTGATAAATCAATTTCCGAGGTAGCTTCACCAAAGATACCTCTTAATCTAGAATCTAGCACCTCCCTATTTTCTTTATTATTTCTATTTCTATTTATAAATACATTGCGCCGCGATCTATTAATGGCCTCCTCAGCATTATCGAGCCGTTTAAGCAAATTGTTTGCTCTTTCTTGCAAAACGTCACGATCTTTATCTGATACAGTGCTGGTTTTTTGAAAAAAACCATTGGCTATTTTTGCTCCACTCAATGAGCTTTTTAGTTTAACGTTGATGCCCTTCGGGGGCATCGAGCCACTAGTTTTATGTAGCCAAACATTATTTACTACTTTAGCAAAATCAACATTGATTTTTCTTGGCAAAGCAGGCCGATTCACTGGCTTCTGACTGGCAGAAATGCTCCAACGCGCCTTGACATCCTTATTGACACCCAAAGGTCGTATATTGTCAAGAATAAAGTTCTGCCCCTTTTTGGCTGCAACACTACTGTTTTTTTGGAGTTCCTTCCAGCCATCTTTTGTTTTATTTGAAATAATGGTACGAATGTTACCGATGCCGGGTAGTTTCACGATCGCTCCAAGTTTATTTTCCATTCCATGTTTGGATTCGGGGCGCCATAGACAATTTTTCACCAGCTCAAATCCGCACTCGATACACATGAACCGCCTTCGAGTTTTGCAATTGCTCATCGACACGTGACTACAACCCAATATAAGATTGGTTTTGCGCTCTGACACGTTCATAGGCGAAGCCATACACAACGATGCGCAGTTTGCTGCGCTGCGTAGGCGTACACGCCCGCGAGTAACGCTGCGCGTCTTTTCCTTCAGTGGGCCGATGTCTAGCGCTCATGTGTGCTGTATCAACAAAAATTGCGACTCGTTGTCACCAGTGAACCCAGTAAATGCGACAGATCCACCAGGCGCTGGGCGACTAAATGGGTCACCTCGCCTTGCCGTTGCCAGACGCCATAGACGGCAAGCAGCGACGCACCCAGCGCTTCCTTGCGCTGGCGCTCCAGCAAAGACGGCCAAATAATCACGTTCGTGTGGCCGCTCTCAACTTCGAGCGTCACAAACAGCACGCCTTTTGCCGTGCCGGGGCGCTGGCGCACCGTCACCAGGCCGCACGCGCGTGCCAGTTGCCCGTCGCGATAGCGTTGTAAGGCCGCCGCCGGCAGCAAGCGACGCTGAAGTAATTGTGCGCGCAGCAGCGCCCGAGCGTCAGGCCCAGCGCGCGATAGTCATGCGCAATAGCTTGCCCCTGCGTGAGCGGCGCAAACGCCGGTGTCGCGTCGTCAGCGCCAGCCGCACGAAGCGGATCCCTGTCAGGCACCGCGGCGAGCACGTGCCACAGCGCCGCGCGGCGATTGCCCGCGAGACTCGCCAGTGCATTGGCGCTGGCTAACGCCTGCAGATCGCGCCGCGTGAGCTACGCGCGCCGCGCCAAATCCGCGATGTACGCAAAGGGCTACACCGCACGGGCCAATTCGATGCGCGCGGCCGCGTCCTCTGCCAAGCCGCGAATCAGCGACAGGCCCAGCCGCATCGGCACCTCCAGGCTGTGTCTTTGTAGCGTGCTGTCCCAGTCGCTCACGGTCACATCCACTGGCAGCACCTTAACGCCATGCCGGCGCGCATCCTGCACCAGTTGTGACGGCGTATAAAAGCCCATCGGTTGGCTGTTCAATCTGCGCGAAGATCGATTCAGCGAACGCACGATCGCCACTTCGATGACCAAGTCGTAAAAGCAGCGCGGGCGCAGACGGGGCAACATGCTCATCTGCGCGCGCGATTCGATTTGGAACACGCCGACGGTGTCGGCACGGCTGATCATCTCGTAGGTAGCCGCATCCTCGGCGGGGATATCGTGCAGCTCGAACGGCTCGCCGCGCTGGGAGCAACGAGCGCCAATGCACGCCGGATCACCGGCAGCATGCCCAGCGCCAGAATGTCGATCTTCAGCAGCTCCAGCGCGTCAATGTCGTTCTTATCCCATTGAATCACCGAGCGATCGGGCATCGCCGCGGACTCAATCGGCACGAGCCGGCTGGGTTTGCCTCGGCTGATCACAAAGCCACCGCTGTGCTGCGACAAGTGCCGGGGAAACCCGAGCAACGTGGCCGCAAGCGTCGCCCATTGCTCAATGATCAATGCGCGTTCGAAGATTCGGCGGCAGGTGTGCATTCCGCGAGTTCGTTCGGCATCTTTACGCTCGGAATGTGGAACACATTGACCGAAGACAGGCTTCGGGAAGCCGGAGCATAAGATGCGATTCGAGATTTCGAAGACCAACGCCTTTGGGATCGGTTAACACGTCAGTTCAACGCACAGCACAACATTGCCAGCCGGTAAATTGCGATCGGCACGACCAACTCGTTCACCGCTCCCGCAGAGCACCTGGAAACGAGCGCAACCTGACACTGACCGAGTCATACCGAGTTCGATTTTGCCAGTCCATGCAATGGCTCCAGCAGGAGGCAACTCACAACGGAATTGGAATTACCAGTTGCCGTTTTTTAATGAACTGCCTATACTGGAAATGCCGCTGAAAACAGCAGCGGCCGGGTGTGACAATCCGATGATACAGGCGCACAGAAGCCGCGCCATCTTACGATTCGCGGCTTTTTTGTGCGTAACGTCTGGTCTCGTCTATGGCGGGCCGGGCGGGGCCAGCTTCGGCTGGGCCGGTTCCTGTATCCCGGTTTGTCACCCTCGTTCGGTCCGCCACCCTCCGTGACAAGAGGGCGCGGGTAAAAACCGTGATACAGGAGCCAGGCATGGATATTCCAACTCTTGGCGTTTGTCCGTCCGAATATCGCTGTCTGCATGTTCGTCGAACGCTGCTGCTTCCTTTCCCCCGTCTTTGCGCGTTTTGTGCGTCACTTGTTGCCTTTAAACGGGTGTCGAGCTATTTGGCCATAGCGCACCGAGCCGCGCAGCCACCGTAAAAGAGTGAAATCCTCCACCACTGCGACAAACTCAGCGGACGCGCTGCGCAACCGCTAGAACTATCAATCTAACAGCGTAAACGCCTTTTCTGCTTCTGCTCACATCGTGCCTATTGGCGCGAGGGGATGTGTTTTGCCCAAAGCAAGGAGAAGGTGCATGGCCCGCGTCGCTCCAGCGACGCAGGCCAACAGATACCGTGGTGGATCAAGGATTTTACGTCATTGCCATGGATCCGGCGCACGTGCGCTTCGTGGTGCCGCCGGTCGTACTTTCTAAACGAGAAGGCATAGGACTATGGCTGGCCGTCACGAGTCTGACCGTCACCGCGTTTCTCATGCGCCTTGACTTCGGCATCGTGGTCTTACTGAGCGAGGCGTGGACTGCCTGGCGGTGGCTGCGTCGGTTTGAGCCGGCCATGACCGAAAGCCAATTCAGCATCAGTGCCGCGGGGATCGTGTGGTTCGGCTCGAAATCGGGGCCCGCCCTTATTGCAATGCACCAGATAAGTCGCATTTGCCTGGTTGCGCCGCACAGGCGCCGCGTTGTCCTGCTGTCGCTACGCGCCACCTCCAGTGAGCCGCAGGCCTTGCCATGGCGGCGTCCCAATCGCAGGCATCTGGCCAAATGGGGCATCGTGGTCGAGGCCGATGGGCTCGATTATGCTATCGCACAGGGTCTATCGCGCCATACCGCCGTTCGTCTGGCGCGGGCAGTACGACGGGCACTGCATGCCGCGCTACGAGATGGGCATTGGGTTTGCCGCTCTTCTCATGCCGATATGTCGCGTATTGAGCACTGCTCAAAATATTAGCACGCCAGCTCAACGAGCAGCGCGACGTTGCCAGCTGGCGGCCAGCCGCCGATACGGCGCCCTGGCTTTGCCCAACCGCCAAGATTGACGCAATCGGTCATCGTGGCGCTGAAAAATAGTGCAAACCGACCTACGTTTGATAAAAGGGGTTTTCGGAATTCCGTCATGCTGCTGCGCGCACTCCGCAAGTTGTGTTTCGGGTGGATTCTCGCCACACTGGCTGCCGGTGCCGTGCCAGCGCCCGCGCCAGTCGTGCTGATCCCCGTCAGCGGTGCGATCGGTCCCGCGAGCGCCGATTTTATCGAGCGCGGGCTGGCTCGAGCGGCCAGCCTGCACGCGCAGTTGGCCGTAATCGAGTTGGATACGCCCGGCGGATTAGATCCGTCGATGCGCCAAATCATCAAGGCAATGCTCGCCTCGCCGGTCCCGGTGGTGACATTCGTCGCCCCGGCTGGCGCACGGGCCGCTAGCGCGGGAACCTATATCCTATACGCCAGCCACATCGCCGCGATGGCGCCCGGCACCAACCTCGGTGCCGCCACACCAATCCAACTCGGCATTGGCGGCGAGCCATCGCCACCGGGACCGGATAGCGACACCGCAACGGATACGCCCGGGAGCCGGTCCGCCGAGGCGGCCAGCGGCGCCGCGACAGCCGCGGCCGAGCCGACATCGTCGCCTACGCGATCCATCGGCGTGCCGGACGACCCGCGCCGCACCGGGGCACACAAGCAGATGCAGGACGCGGCCGCCTACATTCGCAGTCTGGCCCAGTTGCATGGCCGAAACGGCGAGTGGGCCGAGCGCGCGGTACGCGATGCGGTCAGCCTGCCGGCGAGCGAGGCGCTATCGCGCCACGTGATTGACGTGGTGGCCGGCGACCTGGATGCGTTGCTCGCGCAACTCGACGGCAGATGGGTCAGTACCGCGCACGGGGTGCGTACGCTGCAGACCGCCCATGCTCCTGTCGTGCGAATCGCCCCCGACTGGCGCACCCGTCTACTCGCCGTGATCACCAACCCGAATGTCGCGCTGATCCTGATGGCGATCGGCATGTACGGGTTGTTCTTTGAGTTCGCCAATCCGGGTTTCGTGCTACCCGGGGTGGCGGGCGCAATCAGCTTGCTGGTGGGGTTGTTCGCGCTGCACATGCTGCCGGTCAACTATGTCGGATTGATCCTGATACTGCTGGGCGTTGCCTTCTTGATCGCCGAAGCGTTTCTGCCGGCATTCGGCTCGCTCGGCTTTGGCGGAATCATCGCGTTCGGCATCGGCGCATTGATGCTGATCGACACCGAGGTCCCCGGCTTCGGCATCCCACTGCCGTTGATCATTGCACTCGCGTTGCTCAGCGCAACATGCTTCATCGCGATTTCCAGCATTGCACTGCGCGCACGCCGGCGTCCGGTCGTCGCGGGCGCCGAGACGTTGGTCGGCAGCACCGGCGTCATGCTTGGTGAGTTGGCGCCGTCCCACGCCGGCGACGGCGCCTCGGACACGGGCGAGGCGTCGAACGGCTGGGCTCGAATCCAAGGCGAGCAATGGCGCGTGCGCAGCGATCATGCACTGCCCGGCGGCGCGCCCGTACGTGTGACGGGGCGGCATGGCCTGACACTGAGCGTCGTACCGGCGGCAGCGCCGCCCAAACCAGGAGAACATTCGTAATGGATTTGACCTTCGGCTTCGCCGGCTTCGTTGTGCTGCTCGTGGCGATCCTTGTCGCAGCGATCCGAGTATTCCGCGAATATGAACGCGGCGTGGTCTTCATGCTGGGCCGCTTCTGGCAAGTCAAGGGGCCGGGCCTCGTGTTGATCATTCCCGGCGTTCAGCAGCTTGTCAGGATCGATCTGCGCACCGTTGTGCTGGACGTTCCGTCGCAAGACCTGATTACGCACGATAACGTATCGGTCAAGGTCAACGCGGTCGTGTACTTCCGCGTCGTCGATCCGGAAAAAGCGGTAATCCAGGTCGCACGCTACCTGGAGGCCACTAGCCAGTTGGCACAGACTACGCTGCGCTCGGTGCTCGGCAAGCACGAACTCGACGAGTTGCTGGCCGAGCGCGAGAAGCTCAACGATGATATCCAGAAGGTGCTCGATGCGCAGACGGACGCATGGGGCATCAAGGTCTCCAACGTCGAGATCAAGCACGTTGACCTGAACGAGTCGATGGTGCGCGCCATCGCGCGGCAAGCCGAGGCCGAGCGCGAACGCCGCGCTAAGGTCATTCACGCGGAAGGCGAGTTGCAAGCATCGGAAAAGCTACTGCAAGCGGCACAGATGCTCGCCCGGCAGCCGCAGGCGATGCAATTGCGCTACCTGCAGACGCTAACCAGCATCGCCGGTGACAAAACCTCGACGATTGTGTTTCCCGTCCCGATAGACTTGGTCGACGCATTGGCCGCCACCGCGCGCAAGTCCGGCAGCTAGCCGGCAAGACGCGGACCAGGAAAATCCAGCGCCGATCTTCAAAAGGACCGGCTGGTGGCACGGCATAGATAGCGGCCGTGCCAGCCTGCGCGTGTCATCCCCTCGCGGTGTGGTGTTATCGTTGCCGCCCGCGCTGCGCTCCGGTATGGTGTCCCCATGCTCACTGCACTGATGAACGTTGCGCGTGCCCGCAGCGTACCGTGAAATGCCTGATACCACTGAATCCGTCCATGAGCCGATCCGCACCGACGTACTGATCATTGGTGCCGGGCCGGTCGGGTTGTTCGCCGCCTTCGAGGCCGGCGTGATTGGACTAACGTGTGAGGTCGTCGACACGCTTGCGCAGATCGGCGGCCAATGCACCGAGCTGTATCCGGACAAGCCCATTTTCGATATTCCGGCGATTCCAGTCTGCACCGCGCGCGAACTGGTCGAGCGGCTCGCCGAGCAATGTCGCCCGTTCAACGTGCCGATCCGTCTGGGTCAGCGCGTGGTCCATGTCGAGCAACGCGAAGACGGCCGCTGGCGCGCTCGCACGGAGCAGCAACTGGAGTTCGATGCCGCGGCGATCTTGATCAGCGCAGGCAATGGCGCGTTCGTGCCGCAACGACTGGCGTTGCCCGACGCGGCCTCGCTGGAGGGCCGCCATCTGCACTACGCGGTGCGCAACCTCGATGACTTTGCGGGTCGGCGCGTAGTCGTGGCGGGCGGCGGAGACTCAGCGCTCGATTGGGCGCTCGCGCTGCGCCACATCGCCCAGCATGTGACGCTGGTACACCGGCGCAACGCATTCCGTGCAGCGGACTCGACCGTCGAACAGTTGCGCCGCGCCGCTGACGCCGGCGAGCTCGATATCGTAACGGGCACGATCACGGCATTGCGCACCGAGCACGGCGTGTTGCAGGCGGTGGATATCACACAGATCGGCGCGCAAACAAGCGTGCCGGCGGAACATGTCATCGCGCTATATGGACTAGTCGCCGATTTAGGACCCATCGCGCAGTGGGGCATGGAGATTCGCGCGGGACGCATCGCGGTGGACACGTCCAACTACGAAAGCTCGCGCCCGGGCCTGTTCGCGGTCGGTGACATCGCGATCTACCCGAACAAACAGAAGCTGATCCTGTCTGGCTTCCACGAGGCCGCGCTGGCGCTGCGCAAGATATACGGCTACGCGCATCCTGAACGCAAGCGCGTGCACGTCCACTCCAGCTACGATCCCACGTTGTCGGAGAAGATCCTCGGCACGCCGGCCGCGTCGGCGTAAGCCCCCCGCTGCACACCGACGCCCGCGCGCGCCGTCACCGCGCCGGGCGTGGGCCTTGCCGTCTTAGAAGTAATGTGTTGCTTGTGAGCCTGTCGAGATTCAGTTCCAGTGGCGCCCGCAGCTTCGCGACGCAAACGATGAAGTAGTCTTGGAAACCGCGATCAGTAATCGAGCCCATAGGTAATTCCTCCGTTTTTAACGGAGTCGGAAAATAGAAGCTATGCGGCCATGGCCGGCTGCTGTTTTAGCGTCAATCCGCCCAGAGCCATGTTTGGGCGGATCTGGCTGTCCGTGAATCTCGACTTTTTCATTTTGTAGACCCCTCAACGATAAAATTCTACTTCTGTTCCCGCTGGATTCTCGGGAGAATTACCAAATGGTCTCTCGCGCGCTCTGCGCAAACTCGGCCGCATCGAACGCACGCTTTTGCTGATTGACTGGCTGCTCGATCCAGCCTTGCGGCAACGCGTCGCCGCCGCACTCAGCAAGGGCGAGGCTCGCAATACGTTGGCCCGCGCCGTGTGCTTCAACCGACTCGACAAGCTACATGATCCCCCGTACGAACTGCAGTGCCATCGCGCCAGTGGCTTGAACCTTGCCGTCGCGGCGAGAGCCAATGGGGAATTGGCGTTCCCACATCCGCCCCCCAAATGCGATGCTCTCCGTGAAGTTCCGCAGCCACTGGCGACTGAACTGCTGCCGCTAGCAGAAATTAAGCTGAACTGTGACGAAAACACGACCTATTCGATCGTCTGCCGTGCCTCGCCCGGTCGGGGACGCATTCGCGATCGCGCGCCGGAACAAGCTTGCATGCCCATTCCATAAGTAGTAACATACCTACATTAAACGAGCGGCTTGGAGACATGCCATGACGATCACCACGCTATCGAGCCGGGAACTGAATCACGACGTGACCCGGGCCAAGAAGGCAGCCAACAACGGGCCGGTGTTCATTACCGATCGCGGCAAGCCTGCCCACGTACTCTTAAGCTTTGAGGCCTATCAAAAACTCACGCAACAGCGCCGCAATATTGCGGACACGCTTGCCATGCCCGGCGTGGAAGACATCGAGTTCAATCCGCCACGTGCTAATGTTCAAACGCGGCCGGCTGATCTGACTTGATGTACGTACTCGATACCAATGTTGTGTCCGAGTTACGCAAGGTTCGGGCGGGCAAGGCTGATGCCAATGTCACGGCATGGACTACCAGCGTGGATGCAGGTTGGCTTTTTGTGTCCGCTATTACCATCATGGAATTGGAAACGGGTGTCTTGCAAATCGAGCGGCGCGATGCCGATCAGGGCAGGATACTACGAGCCTGGATAGAGCATCACGTCCTGCCCGAGTTTGCAGACCGCGTTTTACCGATTGATATTCGTGTGGCGCAGCGCTGCGCCCGATTGCATGTACCCAACCGGCAATCAGAGCGAGACGCATTGATTGCTGCCACAGCGCTGGTACACGGGATGACGGTGGTCACCCGTAACGTGGCGGATTTTGCCGCGACCGGCGTCAATCTTCTGAATCCTTGGATGGACACGTAGCCTGAGGTGCTTGTACCTTTTACCCAAACGCTGAGAAACCGTGCCGATAGCCGCTACAGTGCCGCAGACGCCCCAGACCCAATGGCCACGATGAAAACGCCTCGGATTGCCCCGCGACGGCTTGACGCCTTTGCCCACCACGCTCGACGAGGTGCTCGACAAGTGGGCGTATGAAAGGGGTGTCAAGAATCGACTTCTCTCGTCCTGGCGCCCACCGATAACGCGAAGAAGGAGTCGTTCAACGGGCGCTTGCGTGAGGAATGCCTGGTCTGGCTAGCGCTGCGCAACGTCGTTGCCAAATGAATTCCGGATACGTTCTTCACCACTTGAATGTAGACGGTGGACTGGCATCATCCTGTCCGACTCGCGAAAGATCCCCCGGATAAACGAAGCATGCGGGTTCAGCTGCTGGTTAATGTGCCCGACTTCTGAGCCAAGGCACACTGTCCTGAATTCGCGCCCGGGCCGGTTCAGAGAACTGGTTGGCTTCCATAAAGCGGGTGATTTCACCCTTCGCTATATTCCATTGATGATCGTTTAAATTATTTAGCCAACCCGCGCCCCGAAGTCTGCTAAGCACATTGCATAAGGCAGCTTCACCCGCGCCATTCAATAGACTCAAGCCCTGCTGCCAGACCCACTTTACCAGTGCATCGTCTAAACTGTAGGCATACATTAGTAGGCCGAGTGCGACCTGCGCGCGCTGCGCTGGCAGTACGCGCAGCAATGCCGGCTCTAGTAACTGGAGTTCGTGTGCGTGATGCTCGCTCGGTAACCTCGTCAACCCCTCTGGAAGACCGCGTAGCGCAACGCCCAACTGCTCGTCAGGCAGTGACAGCGCCACATCACGCAGCTGCGTGTACGGTGCGAGCCGCTCCGCTTGCGGCAAAACCCATATGAAACTTGCTAACATGCCAACCGATGCGCCTTGCACAGAAGGCGGTAACTGCAGCGCTTGTCCGAATAACACCGCATACAGTTCAGGGCGGGGGTCGTCGCTTCCCCCAAAGTGAATCATTCGCAGACACAATACTGGGATCAGCTCCGCTTGCTCGGACACCCTCAAGGATGCAAGCCGAGCCACGAGCGCCTGATAACGCTCGACAAACTCAGGTGAGCCAAACAATAAGGATCCCAAACTCTCAGCTAGCTCCGTCCAGACATTCTCCTCCTCGGGCGCACGCCGCTGCGCCCTCGCATAAGCGAAGTCGAATAATTCATCGCGATGGCTCCAATGAAAATCGCGCAATGAGTGCAACAACAGCGCTTTTTGTATCTGCACGCCATCCTTCGGAATGCGCTGCGCCGCCGCGTATATGCGCTTGAAGGCTTCGGCCTTGCTCGCGATACGGCAACGCTTCCAAATGTTGGCGCAACGCCTCAAGCGGCTCGACATGCTGCGCCGGATCGGCGAGCGTGCCATCCATCTCATTGAGCAGTTGGTTGACCGACGCAAGACTGGCGACTTGGTTGGCTCGTTGCCAGTAGCGGTAGACTACGCGCCGACTGTGCATCGCATGATACGTACGACGATCGACTGCTGAAAAATTTCCCACGTCTTGAACGGGCACGTAGTCACCGATCTGCTGAATCAGTTCAAGCGGCAGGCCATGATATGTCGTGGGCCGG
This sequence comes from Mycetohabitans rhizoxinica HKI 454, assembly GCF_000198775.1. NCBI lineage: Bacteria > Pseudomonadati > Pseudomonadota > Betaproteobacteria > Burkholderiales > Burkholderiaceae > Mycetohabitans > Mycetohabitans rhizoxinica. The sequence goes on from NC_014718.1 coordinate 586,170, forward strand.
CTAGCCAACGGGTTCGCCAGCCCACCGCTTGCTGGTTTCAATGTCGGCGGGGGGGCCGACGCAGCAGTTTGTGGGTACAACTCCAACGCACATATGTAGGCTTGGTAGTCGTTCAAAGCGGCATTCAGATCAAAGTCCATCGGTAAGCTCGGCAGTTTATAAGAAAACGGCGCAATACGAAGCGAAGCCGCACAGTAGGTTAGCTAAAAGCGGGAAGCTGAGTACAGCGATGAACTGTGACCGCCATGTTCTTGGCGGATAGTGCAATGCCAATATGCGGAAGTTGTTACGTCGTCTGTTGGCAACGCACACTTTTAAAGAAAAATGGAGGCCCCGACGGACCGGCGCGAAGCGCTGGAAGTGCTGCCTCGGCGGGGGCTATCGCAACGCAAGGCATGTTGCTATCTGGGGCTGGGTCGTCGGGTGGCAACCTATACGCTTAAGCAACCACAGAAGAATCGGAGCGTGAGCGAGCGACTGATTGCGGCCGCTCAGGAAGTGCCGCGTTTGGGCTACCGGCGGATGTCGGTCTGGCTGGCGCTGGGCGAATCACACGTGCGGCGAATGTGGCGAGCGTTGCAGCTCAACAGCGACTGATGCGGCTGTACGGCAAGCCAGCGTTCATTCGGTCTGACAATGGCGCCGAATTTACCGCTGCAAGGTCATGCAGCTGGCTGCAAGATGCAGCAATCGGCCCGGCCTCCATCGCGCCCGGCAGTGCGTGGTAAAACGGGTTTGTCGAAAGCGGCTCTGCCTCCCGGAGACAGCACGGTGAATTCACCGTGCCTTTACCATGCCGTGACACTGTGACCGTGCTAGGCGGAACGACATGCACGGCAGGCTACGTCAGGCAGCGGGCCACGTGGAAACGCATTGTGGACTCCTCCGGCTCCGCGCCTCTGGCCGGTTGCGCAACGCTGACAATCGTGCCGCCCGTCGCCGACGGCGTCAGCAGGATTACCCAGCTACCCCGCCCGATGTCCAACTCCGTCGTCTCGCCACTGCGTGACGCGCGCACGTTCGGCAGGCGTTCGCGCAAGCAGGCGCTCACATCGCGCATAGAGCGCAGCGAAGACACATAGATCAGCGGCTTGTCCTGCGCGAGCGGCGACGCGTCATGTCCGCCGTTTGTCGCACTCGAGCATCCGGCCATGCTGAGCACTGTCGCAAATGTGAAACAACACCGGCGGATAAATGCGGAGTGGGAGGGTTTTCGCATAAGGCTGTTCCGAAAACTTTCTTTTTACGGCATAATCCGAGTCGTCGAAAGCCTGAACTTCTTTAAAAAGGAAACTTCTTCGCAATCGACACTGCGGTTCCGAGACGTTATAGGCGATTTGAGCAAACCAAAAGCGTCGAACCGAAAAAAAAGCCGGCACGAAGCCGGCTGAAGGGCTCTGGTCTTATTCCGAGGGCTTAACCAGAACCTGAGACTAATGCGAGGCGTGCCTCGCACAGGGCCGCAATTATCGCATATAAGCACTGGCACGTGACAAATTCCGCCCGCCAGTGCTTATTTTTTCGCAAAATCGTTGACTGCATCGGCTTTTAGCTCGCGCTGAGCAATTCAACTCCCATACCGAATTCCGAATTGGATTCGTTATCGGTGGCGTTGCGCGTGCGTGAGTTGACGCAGCGCCACGGGACCGACGAATCAATCCGAACTCAGCCGCGCAATGGTGCACTTCAGCCTGCTGTGGCACGAGAAACCGGCAACACAAGCAATCATGGCCGCCGAGTTGACCAAGGCGCTCGCCTAGCACAACGCGTCGATCGTGCTCCGGTAGCCAGGGACCATCGCGAACGCGAACGACAGATCAGCATTCCTAGTGAGCAGCGGTCTTCGAAAAGCCGTTCATCAACACGACGCCGGCGACGATGAACCCCATGCCGGTCACCGCCGGCCAATCGAGCCGCTGATCGTAGACGAAGAACGCAACCAGCGAAATCAATACAATGCCGACTCCCGACCAGATCGCATAGGCAATGCCGACCGACACCGAACGCAACGTCAGGGACAGGCAGTAGAACGCGACCGCGTAGCCGAGCGCAGTGATCACCGACGGCAGCAGCCGCGTAAAACCATCGGACGCCTTGAGCGCCGACGTGCCGATCACTTCGGCGACGATTGCAATCGCGAGATACAAGTAGGCAAGCATAGGTGGACATCGCTACGGCAACGACCACGATTATACGCATGCGCGCGATGCGCGAATGAATGTTGCGCGACCTCAGCACGCCGGTGAAACTGGGCTCCGATACGCACGAGCAGAGGGTCTGCGAAAGTCTGGCGAAGAACGCGCGGTGCATGGCCGGCTATGACAAGCGTCTGCCGCGCCCAAAGCTAGCACCAGCGCTCACGCGCTTCGCGCGACGCTTCCTGCGATAAGGGCGTGACGATGGCAGTGGCTTGCGCCAGTTCCCCAATAAACCGAGCAGAACGGCGCACGATCCGTGCCGAACCGGGTAAAATCCGGCGCGAACGGGGCAGGCAGCAGCAAACTATGCTACCTTTGCGGATATTTTGGCGCGCGCAGTCGCCATAGTGACGCCTGGGCGCGCCATCGTGACTGCGCGCAGTCAATCCTCACGTTTTATTGCACACCGAGGAGCCCGTGGGCATCGCCGAACCCATCGAAGCACATCACGCTATGACCAGCCAGCAAGCCGCGTCGGGCAGTTCATTTTATGCCGCGATGCGCATCCTGCCGCGCGCGCAGCGCGAAGGTATGTACGAAATTTATTCGTTCTGCCGACAGGTCGACGATATCGCAGACAGCGGTGCGTCACGCGAAAGCCGGCTGGCCGCGCTCGAGCAATGGCGCACCGCGATCGCCGCCTTGTACACCGGCAATGCAAGCCCGCAACTGGCCAAGCTTGCGCGCGTCGCGCAGCAATTCTCGCTGCGGCAGGACGATTTCATCGCGGTGATCGACGGCATGGAGATGGACGTGCTCGACACCATTGTCGCGCCGGATCGCGATACGCTGGACCTGTATTGCGACCGCGTCGCCAGTGCGGTGGGCCGCTTATCGGTGAGGGTTTTCGGGATGCCGGACGACGACGGCCGGCAGCTCGCGCACCATCTCGGACGGGCGCTGCAGTTGACCAACATCCTGCGGGATATCGACGAGGATGCCGATATCGGCCGCGTCTACCTGCCGCGCGACACGCTCGCGGCAGCCGGCATCGTGCACCTCACGCCTGACGCGGTCCGCGCCGCGTCGCTCGACCGCGCCTGCGCGCCCCTGGTTGCCGACGCGCGCGAGCACTTTGCACAAGCCACCACGATCATGGCACGGTATCCGCGCCGCGTGGTCATTGCGCCGCGCATCATGGCGCAAGCCTATCACGCGTTATTCGCGCAGTTGGTCCGGCGTGGCTTTGCTGCGCCGCGTGAGCGCGTGCGCGTGTCGCGTGCGCGCCTCATGCTGGCCGTTGCCAGACACTGGCTGTTCTGATCATGCGGCCGGCCCGCCGCCGGCCGTACGCCGCACGGCGGAATTGTTGCGAGGAATACGAATGAACATGTTGCATGAACCGTTGAATCCCGACGTCGATGACGCGCGCACCGCGCACGCCAGCGCGCCGCCGAACGAGCGTCTGGAGCAGGCAATCCGCTCGGCAACCAACGCGCTGCTGGACGCTCAGCATGACGACGGCCATTGGCTCTTCGAACTGGAAGCTGACGCGACGATTCCGGCCGAGTACGTGTTGATGGTCCATTATCTGGGCGAGACGCCAGACCCCGTGCTCGAAGCGAAAATCGGCGCCTACCTGAAGCGCATCCAGGGCGAGCATGGCGGCTGGCCGCTGTTCCACGACGGCGCCTTCGACATGAGCGCCAGCGTCAAGGCGTATTTCGCGCTGAAGATGATCGGCGAGCCGCTTGACGCACCGCATATGAAGCGCGCGCGTGATGCGATCCTGGCACGTGGCGGCGCAGCCAAGAGTAACGTGTTCACACGGATCCTGCTCGCGCTGTACGGCATACTCGACTGGCGGGCGGTGCCGATGATGCCCGTGGAGATCATGCTGCTGCCGACATGGTTTCCGTTTCACTTATCGAAAGTGTCGTACTGGGCGCGCACCGTGATCGTGCCGCTGCTCGTGCTGCAGGCCAAGCGGCCGCGCGCGCGCAATCCTCGCGGCATCGGCATCGACGAGATTTTTGTCGGTTCGCCACGCGACATCGGGCCGATATCGAAGGCTGCGCATCAGAGTCAGGGATGGTTTTCGTTCTTTTCGACCATCGACGCGCTGCTGCGCAAGCTCGATCCGTATTTCCCGAAACAGTCGCGCCAGAAGGCCATTGACGCCGCGGTGCACTTCGTCGACGCACGCCTGAACGGCGAGGACGGCCTCGGCGCGATCTTCCCGGCCATGGTCAACTCGGTGCTCATGTACGACGTGCTCGGCTACCCGCCGGACCATCCGCATCGCGCGATCGCGCGCAAGTCGATCGATAAGCTGCTGGTGATCCACGAACACGAAGCCTATTGCCAGCCTTGCCTATCGCCCGTTTGGGACACCGCGCTGACTGCGCACGCGCTGCTGGAGACCGGCGAGCCGCGCGCGATCGAGCACGCGGCGAAGGGGCTCGACTGGCTGCTGCCGCTGCAGGTCCTGGACACCCGGGGCGATTGGATCTCACGTCGCGCAACTGTGCGGCCTGGCGGCTGGGCATTTCAGTTCGCGAACCCGCATTACCCGGACGTGGACGACACGGCGGTGGTCGCGATGGCGATGGACCGCGTCGAGAAGCTGCAGGTGCGCGATCGTTACCGCAACGCAATCGACCGGGCCTGTGAGTGGGTGGTCGGCATGCAAAGCCACAACGGTGGCTGGGGCGCGTTCGAGCCGGAAAACACGCATCTATACCTGAACAATATCCCATTCTCTGATCATGGCGCGCTGCTGGACCCGCCGACCGTGGACGTGTCGTCGCGGTGTCTATCAATGCTTGCGCAACTGCCTAGCACGCCGCAGCGGCAAACGTCGGCTTCGCGCGCGAAGCACTACATCCTCGCCGACCAGGAGGATGACGGCAGTTGGTATGGCCGATGGGGCATGAATTACATCTACGGCACCTGGTCCGCGTTGTGCGGCCTGCGCGCTGCCGGCGTCGCGCCGGACACGTTGCCGCTGCGGCGCGCGGCGCACTGGTTGCGCTCGATCCAGAATCCGGACGGTGGCTGGGGCGAGGACGGCGACAGCTACAAGCTCGACTACCGAGGCTACGAACGGGCGCCGAGCACCGCGTCACAGACCGCATGGGCTTTGCTGGGGTTGATGGCGGCTGGCTGCGAACACGACGAAGCCGTCGCGCGCGGCATCGCGTATTTGTTGGACACGCAGAACGACGAAGGGCTATGGGATGAGACACTGTTCACCGCGACCGGATTCCCACGCGTGTTCTACCTGCGCTATCACGGCTACCGCAAGTTCTTCCCGCTGTGGGCGCTCGCACGTTACCGCAATCTCGCCGTACGCAACGCATGCACCGTAGCCTGCGGGATGTGATGCATGACGCACCCGTGGTGGTGGTCACCGGCCTCGCCTTCGAGGCCCGGATCGCCGCGGGTCCAGGCGTACGCGTGATCTGTCAGCAAAATGCCGGGCTGGCGACCACGCTTGACGCGATCGTCGCGCAGAGCCGGTCCTGCTCAGGGCTGGTGAGCTTCGGCACCGCAGGCGCACTGCTGGAATCGTTGCGCCCCGGCGCGTTGCTGGTGGCCCGCTCGGTGCTGGCCGCCGACCCGTGCCGCCTGCGCCAAGCGAGTGCGGCAGCGCGGGACGATGCGACGCCAGTCAGCGCGCAGCGCTACGCAAGCGACGAACCATGGTCCCACGCGTTGCTCGAGCGGCTCAACGGCGCGGTCCACGCCGATCTTGCAGGCATCACGACGCCCGTCAGCCAGGCGGCGGACAAGCAGCGGTTGCAGCACATGTGTGGCGCGTGGGCCGCTGACATGGAGTCGCACATCGTCGCGCGCGTCGCGTATGCGCATGGTCTGCCTTTCGTGTGCGTGCGCGCGATCGTCGATCCAGCCGAGCGCTCTGTGCCGCCGGCTGCGGTCGCGGCGCTCAACGACGACGGATCAACGGACCTGGGCGCCGTCCTGCGCTCACTGCTCGCCCATCCCGGTCAATTGCCTGCCCTGCTGGCGCTCGCGCGCGATGCGCGGGATGCGCGTCGCGCGTTGATTACGGCACGGCGCAGGATCGGCAACGCATTCGGTTTTCCGTCCCGCGCGTCCGGTCGCGCTGCGGTTACATCAGCAGGCGGCTAGCGGCGAAGCGTCAAGAGGTTATTTCTCGACGCACGAAGTTTTGTCATCGGTCCGTGCCACCGATGCCATCGCTGCTACTTATGCCACCGGAGCCGGCGCTCCTGCCGGTGAGGCCAGCAGCCCGCGCCCCAACGACATCACCGTCCAGTTCAACGCCTCGCCTGCGCGCGGCCCTTCCACATGCCACCACGGCCACGCCAGTGCTGCAGCGCGGAGTCCAATGTAAACGCGGTATATAACGCGGCGATGACCGGCAGGCATGGCCCCCACCAGCGTGAACGACCGTAAAAGCGCAACATGGGCAGGTACGCGAAGGTCATCGCTGCCCAGCCCAGCGCGCCCGCCACGCGGGCAAGCCCGCTGCCGAACAGGGCCAGGAGCGGCGGCGCGACGAAGGTGACCAGCAGTGACACGATCGTGCCGCACAGCAACCACGGCGAATAGTGCAGTTGCGCATACGCGGTACGCGCGACCATGCGGTGAATCTCGCCTAAGTTGTCATACGGCCGCACGCTGCGCGCCCGATTGGTCAGACCAAGCCAGATCGCGCCTTGCGTCTTCATCCGAGCACCCAGCGCACAGTCATCGATGATCTCATCGCGGATCGCCTCGATGCCGCCGGCCGCCCGCAATGCCTCCTCCTGTACCAGCATGCATCCGCCCGCTGCGGCCGCCATCGGATGGTCACGCCGGTTGACCCATGAAAACGGATACAGCATCTGAAAGAACAGCACGAAGGCCGGGATCAGCGCGCGCTCGAACCACGCGTCGCAGCGTAGCTTTGCCATCAGCGAAACCATGACGCGCCGGTCTACGATCGCGCGCGTGACCAGCTGCCGCAGATTATCTGGCGCATGCTCGATAGCGGCGTCCGTCAACAGCCACCACGCGGGCGGCGGATCGGTGGCATGCGCGGCCTCAATGCCTTGTCGAACTGCCCAGAGCTTGCCAGTCCAGCCGGCCGGCAGGGGCTCACCGCGCAGCACCGTAAGCCGCTCGGCGGCCCCCATGGCACGCGCTGCGTCACGCGCGAGGGCAGCGGTGCCGTCCTCGCTGTGGTCGTCAACGACCACGATCCGCACCGACCCCCGGTAGTCCTGGCGCAACAGGCTGCTCACTGTCTGCGCGATCGAAGCGGCCTCATTGCGCGCCGGAATCACCGCAACGACCGCCGGCCACGCATCAGGGGCACCGGTGGCGGGCGAATCCCGATCATCCCGTTCTTGCGCCTGCCAGAATCCGCCGCGCGCCACGAGCAGCACGATCCAGATCACCAGCGATAGCACTGCAATGGCGGTCAGCAAGCTTCACCTCAAGTAGCCGTTGGTGCGAAACCAGTCGAGCGCATCGCGCAAACCATCGCTATGAGGGCGGGCGCGATAGCCCAGCTCGCGCCGCGCCTTCGCGGAACTAAAAAACATGTGATAACGCGACATCCGCAATGCATCGACGGTCACGAACGGCTCGCGGCCCGTCCACTGCGCGAGGCCTTGCGCCGCTAACGCAATCGGATACAACGGCCAGCGCGGCAACTCGATCGACGGCGGCTTGCGCCCGACCATCCGCGCGATCGCCGCCAGCATCTCGCGCAGCAGCACATCGTCGCCGCCGAGGATATAGCGCTCGCCGATCCGTCCATGGTCCATTGCAAGCAGATGGCCCTGTGCGACATCGTCCACATGCACGAGATTCAAGCCGGTATCGACGAAGGCCGGAATTTTGCCGGTCGCCGCCTCGACAATGATGCGTCCGGTCGGCGTAGGCTTGATGTCACGCGGTCCGATCGGCGTCGACGGGTTCACGATTACCGCCGGCAGCCCTTGCTGCGCGACCATCTGCTCGACGATACGCTCGGCGGCCACCTTGCTGCGCTTGTAGACGCCGATCGTGCTCGCCTCGTCGGCCGGCGCGGTCTCGTCGAGCGGACCGGTGGCGCCGCTCACGCGCAGTGTCGCGACGCTGCTCGTGTAGACGACACGTTCAACACGCCGACGCAGCGCTGCCTGCATCACGCAACGGGTTCCGTCGGCGTTAGCACGCATGATTTCATGACTGTCGCGCGCCCACAACCGGTAGTCGGCCGCCACGTGGAATAACACATCGACCTGATCGAGCGCGCGCTCGACCGATGCGACATCGCGCATGTCGCCTTCGGCCAGCTCGATATCCAGGTCGCGCAAGTTGCCACGCGGGCTGCTCGCCCGCACCAGCGCGCGAACACGATAGCCGCGCGCGAGCGCGGCCCGGGCCAGCGCCGAGCCAACGAAACCGGACGCGCCGGTCACCAGCACGCGGACTGACATTACGTCTTGGACTGACGCAATTCGGCCAGCTTGATCTCGACGTGCCGCGAGAACACGTACTCGGCCGGACGCTGGCGATCGAACGAGACGTCCGGGGCGAATGGACCCTCAGTTTTCACGCCGCGCAGCGACACGCCCAGCGCACGCCACGGATGGGAGATCGTATCGTTCACCGCGGTCGCCTCGTAGCCACTGTGAACCATGCAATCCGCGCACTTCTCATAGTTGCCCGTGCCGTACCGGTCCCAGTCGGTCGTCTCCATCAACTCGCGATAGGTTTTCGTGTAGCCTTCGCCGAGCAGGTAGCACGGTCGCTGCCAGCCGAACACGGTGCGGGTCGGATTGCCCCACGGCGTGCAATGGTACGTGCGGTTGCCAGCGAGGAAATCGAGGAACAGGCTGGACTGGCTGAACGACCACGCCTTGCCGCCCTTGCCACGCCGCAGGATGTCGCGGAACAAGTTCTTGGTCTTTTCGCGATTCAAGAAATGCTGCTGGTTAGGCGCGCGCTCATAGGCATAGCCGGGCGACACGGTGATTCCGTCGATGCCGAGCCGCTTGACCTCATCGAAGAACGTCGCGACCTGCTCCGGCTGCGCGTCGTTGAACAACGTGCAATTGATGTTGACACGGAAGCCGCGCGACTTGGCCAGCTTGATCGCCGACACGCAACGGTCGTACACGCCCTCTTGGCAAACCGACTTGTCATGCATCTCGCGGTCGCCGTCCAGGTGGATCGACCAGACGAAGAATGGGCTCGGCTGGTAATCCTTGATCTTCTTTTCGAGCAGCAACGCGTTCGTGCACAAGTAGACGAACTTACGGCGCGCAATGATGCCCTTGACGATCTCAGGCATGTCCTTGTGCAGCAATGGCTCTCCGCCGGCGATTGAGACCACCGGCGCCCCGCATTCATCGACCGCCTCGAGCGCCTCGGCTACCGATACACGCTGGTTCAAGATGGGATCCGGGTAGTCAATCTTGCCGCATCCCGAACACGCCAGGTTGCAGCGGAACAGCGGCTCGAGCATCAGCACGAGCGGATAACGCTTGTTGCGCTTCAGTCGCTGCTTGACCAGGTAAGCGCCGACGTACGCCGATTGCAGAAATGGGATGGCCAACTTTGACTCCTTTGCTTCACGCGGTCAGTTCAGCCGGCAGCCTGAACTGGATGTTTTCTTCAATGCCGTCCATGACCGATACGTCCACCGGGCCGAGCCGACGCAGCGCGTCGATCACATCGTTGACCATCGATTCCGGCGCCGACGCGCCCGCGGTCAGCCCGATGGTGTTCGCCCCACGGACCCACTGTGGATTGAGTTCACTGCCGTCGGCGAGCAAATAGCTTGGCACGCCCGATTCGGCGCCGATCTCACGGAGCCGATTCGAGTTCGAGCTGTTGGTTGCGCCCACCACCAGCAGCACATCCGCGCGCTTGCACAGTTCGCGCACCGCGGTCTGCCGGTTTTGCGTCGCGTAGCAGATGTCCTTCGTATCCGGACCGACAATATCGGTGAAACGCCGCTTCAACGCCGCAATGATGCCGCGCGTCTCGTCGACCGACAGCGTCGTCTGAGTCACGTAGGAGACTGGCGTATCCACCGGAATGTCGAGCCGCTCGACGTCTGCCTCGGTCTGCACCAGCGACACCGGCCCGTCGATCTGCCCCATCGTGCCAAGAATCTCCGGGTGGCCGGCGTGGCCAATCAGGATCACCTGACGGCCGCTCTTCAAATAGTTCTTGCCCTGCAGATGGACCTTGGTCACCAGCGGACAGGTCGCATTGAGCACGCGCAGGCCCCGCTCGTGAGCCTCGTCCTCGACCGCTTTCGCAACGCCATGTGCACTGAAAATCGTCACCGCCCCCGGTGGCGCCTCGGACAGCTCATCGATGAAACGCGCGCCCTTGGCCTTCAGCGATTCCACCACATGCCGATTGTGGACAATTTCATGGCGCACATAAACAGGGGCGCCATATTTCTGCAACGCGCGTTCGACGATTTCGATCGCGCGAACCACGCCGGCGCAAAACCCGCGGGGTTGAGCAAGAATAACTTGCATAGAGTTCTCCATAGGCGGTGGGCGATTTTAACGCTCATGGCCGATTCATGCAGGTGCAGCGGCGCCGCCTGTTGCAGGAAACGCAACCATTCGCCGCAAACAGCTTGAATCAAAAGAAGCTACTGACCGAAGCGCGCATTGTGCGCACTAAGGTACTGGATCAGCCCGTCGATGCCGCCTTGCGCAATCTGGCTCGCGAACTGCTGCTGATAAATCTGGATCAACCACGCACCCATCATGTCGATGTCGTAAATCCTCCAGCCGTCCCGCCCCTTACCGAGCCGGTAGCCCACATCCATGTCATCGCCGCTGCCTTGCACGCGGGTCTTGACCACCGCATCCGTCCCCTTGGCACTGAGCGCCGCTGGCTCGAAGCGAAACCGCACATTCTGATCGCGGATCTGCGTCAACTGCAGCGCGTACGTATGCACGAGCAGCTTCTGGAACTGCTCGACCAGTTGCTTGCGCTGCGCCGGCGTCGCCTGCTTCCAGGCCGCCGCGCCAACGGCAATACGCGTCGTCCTAGCAAAGTCGGTGTACGGTAGGAACTCACGTTCGACAATCTTGGATGTCGCGTTGACATCGCCACTGCGCGCGGCGACATCGGCACGCGTGGCCTTGACCACGTTTTCCACCGCGCTGCGTACCGCATCGCTCGGGCTCGCGGCACCGCCTTTCGACGTCTGGGCGAGCGCCGTACCCGCCGTACCGAATACACACAGCGCCACCAGGAAAGTCAACCATTTGTTCATCGCAATTTTCCCACGAAATTCATCTCGACTACCTCGACTCCACCTTTTGCCGCAATAACCGGCGTTCCGCGGCCGTAGCTTAACGCAACTCGGCTTGCCGCACCCTGTATACTCGGCGCCGAACCCCGAATTTCAGGCCATCCCCATGCTGACTTCGCTCCTCGTGCGCACCGTGCGTTTTTCGGCGCGACATGCGTACTTCGTCATCGCGGTGTCGATCTTGCTGTGCGCCGCCAGTATCGTGTACATCGCGAAACATTTTGCAATCGATACCGACGTCGCCGGGTTGATCGACCAAAACACGCCGTGGGCGCAGCGCGGCAAGGCAATCGACGACGCGTTCCCGCAGCGGGCCGACGTCACGCTGGCGCTCGTCCAGGCACCGGCGGCCGAGTTCGCGCAACGCGCGGCGGCCGAGCTGGCCGTGCGGCTCAAATCGGAAACCGCTTACTTCTCGTGCGTGACACGCCCGGACGGCGGCGCGTTCTTCGAGCGTCATGGACTGCTGTTCATGTCGCAGAACGAATTGACCGAGTTGACTGGCAAACTGGTCGATGCGCGACCTCTGCTGAATCGGCTCGCACACGACCCGTCGCTACGTGGCCTATCCAGCCTACTGTCGGTCACGCTGCTCACGCCGCTGCAGACCGGCCAGGTCACGCTGCCCGGCATGGCCAAGCTGCTGGGCCGCAGCGCCGACACGATCGACGCGGTGCTCGCCGGACAGCCGGCCGGCCTGTCGTGGAGCGGACTGGTCGCGCCAGAGCTGCCCTCGCGCGCGTTTGTGCAAGTGCAGCCGCTGCTCGACTACCGGTCGCTGGAGGCAGGGGCCGCAGCAGCGGCACGGATCAAGCAGGTGGCGGCCGAGTTACAGCTGGCGCAGCGTTATGGCGCGAGCGTGCAATTGACCGGCCCACGGCCGCTAGCCGACGAAGAGTTCGGATCGGTCCGCGAAGGCGCGGTGCCCAATGCCATCGGGACATTGCTCACAGTACTGGTCATTCTGTGGTTCGCGGTCCGCTCGCGCCGGATGGTGTTCGCCGTATTCGTGACGCTACTGGTCGGGCTCACGATCACCGCCGCGCTCGGATTAATGATGGTCGGCGCATTGAACATGATCTCGGTCGCGTTCGCCGTGCTGTTCGTCGGGATCGGCGTGGACTTCGGCATTCAGTTCGCCGTACGCTATCGCGAGCAGTTCCACCTGGGCGGCCACCTGGAGCGCGCGCTGGAGGGCACCGCGCGCTCGATCGCGATGCCGCTGTCGCTCGCGGCCGCGGCCACCGCCGCGAGTTTTTTCTCGTTCCTGCCGACCGCATACCGCGGCATATCAGAGCTTGGGCAAATTGCCGGGGTGGGTATTCTGTTCGTCGCGTTGCCGTCCTGCGTGACCCTGCTGCCGGCGCTGATCTCGGTGCTGCGGCCAACCGGACGCGGCGCGGCGCCCGGATTCAAGTCGTTCGCCCCACTGGACGAATTCACCGAGCGCCATCGCAAACCACTACTGCTTGTCACGCTTGCGCTGATCGCGGCAGGTTTGCCACTGCTTACGCAACTGCGCTTTGACTTCAATCCGTTACATTTGAAAGATCCGAACAGCGAATCGATGCGCACGCTCGCCTCGCTGGCCAGCGCGTCCGACACCGGCGTCAACGATGTCCAATTGCTGGCCGCATCGCTAGGCGATGCGCAGCAGGCCGCCAACAAGCTGCGCGCGCTGCCGGAAGTGGGCCGTGTGGTGACGGCCGCCAGTTTTGTGCCCGACGACCAGCCGCAGAAGCTGACCACGATCGCGCAGGCGGCACGACAATTGTTGCCCGTGCTGGAGCAAACGCCATCGGACCCCGCACCCGACGGGGCACGCGTGTCAGCGCTGCGCAACGCGGCTGCGATGCTGGAGAGTGCGGCACTCGATCATCCGGGGCCCGGTGCAAAAGAGGCCGAACATCTGGCGGCGTCGCTGCGTAAGCTGGCGGCAGCGGATGCAGCCACGCGCGATCGTGCCGAACGCGCGATCGCCAAGCCACTGCAATGGTCGCTCGCGTCGCTGGCGAACCTGCTCAAACCCACTTCGATCACGCTGCAGACGTTGCCGGCCGAGTTGCGTTCGCAGTGGGTCACTTCTGACGGGCGTGCCCTCGTGCAGATCTCGCCCAAGCTGGCCACCAGCATGAACCCCGACGATGATACGAAGCTACGCGCATTCAGTGCCGCCGTGCTGGCCGCCGAGCCGCAGGCCATCGGCGGACCGATTTCGATCCTGCACTCGGCCGACACGATCGTGCACGCGTTCGTGCAGGCTGGCGTGCTGGCGCTGGTGTCAATCACGGTGCTCCTGTGGATCGCGCTGCGAAGCCTTGGCGACGTGCTGCGCACGCTGGTGCCCCTACTAGTCTCAGCGGTCGTGACGCTCGAGCTGTCG